>CAYSWC010000056.1:0-1539 GCA_964434715.1 uncultured Candidatus Saccharibacteria bacterium | reverse complement strand
GGGACAGCCGGCGAACCGGACAAAACAGCATTGCTCACCGGCGCCTTATCCTTGGGCGATGCGGCCAATCTTAAAGTTGAAGAGCTAACTCCGGGCACGGGCGCGGAGCTGCAAAAAGGTTCTAAAGTTACCGTCCACTATACCGGGACTTTGACTGACGGCGCCAAATTCGACAGCTCTTACGACCGCAATCTGCCGTTTGATTTTACTTTGGGCGAGGGTTCGGTTATCCCCTGCTGGGATCAGGGACTTTTGGGCAAAAAAGTGGGAGCAAAAATTAAACTCACTTGCCCGCCGGCATTGGCCTACGGGGCCGCGGGCGTTGGGAGCGCAATCCCGCCGAACGCGACGCTTAATTTTGAAATTGAAATCCTCCAGTCCGAGCCCTAATCCACATAATCTTTCTGCGTTTTTCCGCTTGGCATCCGCGACTTTCTGCCTCTACTCTTAGTAGAAGCAAATTAACCCAGATATCAAGCTGAAGACCGCGGAAATTTGATTTGATATGCTAAGTTTTGACGAATTTAAAAAACTGGACTTAAGAGTAGCCCGGATTTTAACGGCCGAGAAAATTCCTGACGCGGAAAATCTTCTGAAACTCAAAATTGATATCGGCGGCGAGCAAAGGCAGATTGTCGCCGGTATTGCCAAATTTTACACACCTGAAAGTCTTGTTGGAAAACAAATTGTGGTAGTGGCCAACTTGGAGCCAAAAACTTTCCGCGGCGTGGAAAGCCAAGGCATGGCTTTAGCGGCGGATGCCGCAGAGCCGGTGCTTTTAATACCCGATAAAGAGGTAAAACCCGGCTCCAAAATCTGCTAAAAGTTTATTCTACAGTAATTCTTCCTTGGGCTCCCGGATTAAAGTGATTGTGGAAGCTGAAGCTAACCGGCGCGGTAAAAGTAAACTCAAAAGTGCCGCCCGGTGGTAGCCGACCTGACGAGAAATCCGGCATGCTGGTATGAATCGGGTGAGGATTAGATTCAACCTGAATGTCAAAGCTGTGGTTGTTCACGAATTTCACCATATCCCCGACTTTAAGCGTAAGATTAGCCGGATTAAAACTGTTGTTTTCGTAACTTACGGTTACGACTGATGACGTTGGTGGAGGTGGTGTAATTGCTGGTTGAGCTGGCGGTGGAGATGGTCTTGGCGGAGGCGTAACCGGCGGCGGAGTTACGGCACTTTCCTCACTCGGTGCCGGCGGTAAACTCTCTGGCGGCAAAGGTCCTTCCACGGTGCCGCTATCCTCGGGCGGCTGGACTACATTTTCGTCACCGCCGCGATTCCCGATCAAAATAATCGCTCCTAAAACTACAACTAAAACTGCGACGATAATAATGGCGCTGCGCATAAATTTATACTTTCCCAATACGAATTATCCGGAAAACACTATTCGTGTCATTCGCGTGAATTCGTATATTGGTGTCGCTTATTTATTTTCTCTTTTTACTAACAACCCATATATTGCCGCTAGGGCAATAATAAATGCCAAGGTACCGACCAGAACGTGATCATTGTAGGATAACCCTAGCAAC
>CAYSWC010000055.1:0-1541 GCA_964434715.1 uncultured Candidatus Saccharibacteria bacterium | reverse complement strand
TTCCGAAGAAATCCGTAAAAGCTTTTTTAAATTTTTCCGGGATAAAGGCCATGTTATTATTCCTTCTTCGTCGTTGATTCCCGACGACCCATCGGTGCTTTTAACCACCGCCGGTATGCAGCAGTTTAAGCGGTATTTTACCGGCGAGCTTGATGCGGAAAAAGATTTCGGCGCGGCGCGGACAGCTTCAATTCAAAAGTGTTTTCGGACTTCGGATATTGAATCAGTGGGAGACGAATCGCATCTTACTTTTTTTGAAATGCTCGGCAATTTTTCCTTTGGCGGCCCCGACGCCCCCGATGGGGTCGGGGCAGGTTATTTTAAGCGCGAAGCGATTCTATGGGCTTATGAATACGTAACTCAAGTATTAGGAGTATCACCGGAGCGGCTTCGGGTTTCGGTTTTTGCGGGAGAAAAGGAAATCCCTTTTGATAAGGAATCTTTTGATATTTGGCATAAAGAGCTTGGTTTTCCGGCAGAGAAAATTTCCAAAAGCGGCAGAGCTGATAATTTTTGGGGACCAACCGGCGACGAAGGCCCCTGCGGTCCCACCACCGAAATTTACGTTGATGATATTGAAATCTGGAATTTGGTTTTTAACGAGTACTATCAGAATCGCGACGGCACACTTCGGCGCTTAGAAATTAAAGGCGTTGATACGGGCATGGGTATGGAACGATTGCTAGCAGTCATGCAAGGCGTTAAGGATATTTTTGAAACCGATATTTTTCATCCTCTCGTTTCGAAAATTAGAGAATTAACGCCGGGTTTAGAAACTCGTATCCAGCGGGTCCTTGCGGATCATTTAAGAGGAAGCGTATTTTTAATTGCTGACGGCGTGCGTCCGTCAAATAAAGAAGCCGGCTATATTTTGCGGCGGCTTTTGCGGCGCATTTTGGCTTATCAAATTCAGTACGATATTCACGGCGATTTATTCAATCTTAGCTATGAAGCTAACAGAAATAAATTCAGCCATTCTTATCCGGAAGTTAAAGACCCGCGCATTTTGGAAGTAATGCAGTCAGAGAAAGATAAATTTGAAAAAGTTATTGCCAACGGTATTGCCGAACTCAAAAAATTTCCTAAAATCAGCGGCCAAGAAGCATTTTATCTTTATGAGAGTTTCGGTCTGCCTTTTGAGTTGATTAAAGAACTGGCGCCGGAGCAAACCAAAGAGCTTCACTTAAGCGAGTTTGAAAAAGAGTTTAAAAAACATCAAGAGATTTCGCGCGCCGGGATGGAGAGAAAGTTCGGCGGTCACGGGCTTATTTTAGATACCGGCGAACTTAAAGCCCGAGACGAAGCAGAACTAAAAAAAGTTTTACGGCTTCATACGGCAACTCATCTACTTCAAGCCGCGCTCCGACAAGTTTTGGGATCCGAGGTGCGTCAGATGGGGTCAGATATTACCGTGGAGCGCACCCGTTTTGATTTTACCTTCAGCCGCAAAATGACTGCCGAGGAAATCAAAAAGACGGAAGATTTGGTTAATGAAGTAATTAGAAAAGATTTACCAGTCGCCTTTAAGGAAATGCCCAAAA
>CAYSWC010000054.1:0-1646 GCA_964434715.1 uncultured Candidatus Saccharibacteria bacterium | reverse complement strand
GGACTGTCTTCTTCCTCGCCCGCTAAAAACCGTAAATTTTCCAATAAAAAAACCGACCCCGCCGGAGCTTTATCTATAACCATTCTTATTTTTTTAAAATCAAAATCTTGAAAGAAAGTGATGGGTTTAACAAGCTGTTTCGCGAGAAACGGTATCACGAACCTTAAACTGTAATTCCGTCTAAGTCCGCGATTTGGAGGCCTGCCCCGATGGCTTAACAAAACCACTTTAACATTCCTCTCGAGCAGAAATTTAATCGTCGGCAGAGCCGCATAAAGCCGAAAAGCCTCTCTTTGATCTTCCACATTAAAATCAACCCGCAATAGACAGGTTTTACCAGAAAGATTTTTCCCCAAATTGCTAAGATATTGCATGAGTTTCTCCTAAGAGTAGTGGCTTAAATTCTATTCCCGCTTCATCAAGCCGTTTTCGGGACACGCTATAAACTCGTGAGAGCATAAAATCCTTAGTAATTTCGTCGTGAATGGGGATGACAGTTTTTGATTTTATCCTTACCGCTAGCTCTACCGCCTCCTTTAGGGTAAGCCAAGGTCCTTCGACTGGCAAAGCAAAGACAGCAATCGGTTGTTTAAGCGAGAATTCCAGTGAATCGCCGGGATGAAAGATTTTTCGGTTGATTATAAAACCTAAATTTTCTGGTGCTGGATATAAAAGTGGTCCATGGGGAGCCCTAAGCGCCTCAATAGAAAATTCGCCGATTTTCATTGATTCGCCAGCTTTTATGACCGTGCTTTCGATACCTTGTTGTTTGAGTAAATCATGGAGGCCTTGGTGGGTTATAATTCTCGGCTGTCTTACTTTAATGATTTTTTTAATGGCTTCTGGGAAAAAGTGATCAGAATGTTCATGGGTAAGAAGTAGGATATCCACCGGCCCCAGATCCTCGGGCTTGATCTTATTCTCAATAAAACAAAAGTCGCCCGGATCAATTAGGAGCCGCTTGCCTTCCGATTCAACCAAAAGGCACGAATGAAGAAATTTTTTGATAATCATATTTTAATTGTACCACAATTAACCGGCAATCAGAGCTTTTCTATGGAGCTTGCGGTAGTAGCTGATTGTAAATCTATGGGCTTCGTTGCGAACAGCAACAAGCGTCTCGGCCTTAATACCTTTGGGCAAAGCGCCGATAAATTCATTCTTTTTTCTGGTGGGGCCTTTGGCAATGCCAATAACGGGAATTTTTAGCCCCTTTCCTAGAAGCACCATCTTGGCGGCATTTACTTGGCCCTTGCCGCCGTCAATCAGGATGAGATGGGGGAGAGGCCAGCTGTCTCCCGCTGTATGCCGAAAACGGCGTCTAAGCATTTCCTTCAGCATCCCCACATCATTGGGTTCACGGAGCGATTGAATGCGGAACCGGCGGTATTCGTTTTTATCCGGCTTGTCGTCTCGGAAAACCACCATTGACCCAACCGCGCTTGTTCCGGAAATGTTGGAAACATCATAGCCTTCTATCCTAATCCCTAGTTCCCGTTCCTTAGTTCCTAGTCCCTCTTCAGTAATAAGTGCGATATCGCGGATATGTTGCAATGCAAAGAGTTGTCTCTTGAATTTCTCCGCTTTTTCGAATTCCAAATTCTTACTTGCCGCTGTCATCTCGCTTTTTAAATTTTTCAATATTT
>CAYSWC010000053.1:0-1646 GCA_964434715.1 uncultured Candidatus Saccharibacteria bacterium | reverse complement strand
CCGTGAGAAAAAGCAAAAGCGTCAATTAAATCGGTGAAAACATCCCAGCCCTTATTGGTTACCGCCGGCACCGAATAGACGGCGCCCCACCAAGTGTCGCTGCCGCCCAAAATCTGGTAGTCGTGATAGACACTTGAGAAAAGCGGGATATTGCGCTCGCCGCCGAAAGTTGAGACGCAAGGCTGATCAGCCAGAATTTCCAACGAACCGATAAGATTTTCATAGTTGCCTTCCGTGTCTTGGATAAAATCCCGGCCGGTGGCGGCTTCAAATTGTGATTTCACGAAATCCGCGCTTTCTCTCGGGCCTTTGTAGATATGCGTGCCGCCGCCGGGATTATGCCCGTGCGCCGTATCAAAAGAAAGATCGCTCGGCCCCCAAGCATCCCAGTGAAGTCCGTCCGGCACCAGTCCAAAGCTGGTTAAGCGATTAATCAGCCATTCTTTTTTAATAGTGCGCCAGAAAGGCGTAAAAGTTTCTAAAACAAGATTGGTTCCGAAAGCCGTTTCAATTTTCGGCTGTCCTCCCTCATCGGTTATAGCCCAAGCTTTGGCGTCTTCGAAATTAACCGTTCCATAAGTGGGAGAATCAAAAACCGCGTCAGCATGCCAAAGGCCGCCCAAGGCGAAGATAATGACTTTGCCAGCCAAATCATTTTGAATTTTCCTTACCTGATCCACAAAGCCAGGTTTAGGATCATAGTTTGGGCTTTTGCCCGGGAAAGCATCTTTAAACCATTCCCAGAAAAAGTAGTAAGGCGTGGTGATGTTGAAAAAGCTTTTGTATTGGCTGGCAATAGTGGCGATATTATCGTTTAAAGTCTCTGTCTTGCTTAAGAACCCTAAAATTATCGGCATCTCTTTTACTGATCGGGGAATATCGCTGCGGAACTGGAGCTTGCCTTTGTGCAGCCACTCAACATTGTCCTCTATAAGCCACTCACGGTAAATTTTGGAAGCATCAAACCAGTCGCCCTGAAATGGCCCCAAAACAAAATCATAAGGCGAGGCATAGCGGTTGCCGGAAATCATATTAGCAGGAAATTGTTTGAGACCGATTTTTATGCCATTGCCCGCACTTTCAAAAATGAATTTTTTAGCGTAGGCCTGCGGGTCATGAGTGGCGACATAAAGCCCGCCGCGAGCCGTATCATAAAAACCGGTGAACTGCATGCTCATTATGCCGTAAGGATAGGCGTCTTCTCTTCGCTCAATGCCGTTTTGAGGGGATTGGATAAGACTGCCGGCAGTCTTGATTCTCGGGTAAATCAGCCAGTCATCAGCCGTGCTACCGCCAATGGTCAAAAAATTCAATTCCGGCATGATGACTTCAAAGACGCTGTATTTATCGGTTGAGGACTCAACCTCAATTCTCCAGACTGATAGTTTTTCTATGTCTTTAAGATTTACAGTTACTTCAACCTTGTCCAGTTTTTCCGTGCCGTCAATGTCAATATTGGTCCAAGTTAAAGTTAATTTTTGAGTAGTGCCCAAGTCTTGAAGCGAATGAGAAAGGGCGTCGGCTTTTTGATAAGTGAGATTGGTTTTGGCGCCGGTGGTTTTATTTCTTACCGTTACCGTCCAAAAACCGCCGGAGCCGATATTAAAAGTAAAGCCGGTTTCTTTATTTTTAACGCTTTTAAGTTC
>CAYSWC010000052.1:0-1856 GCA_964434715.1 uncultured Candidatus Saccharibacteria bacterium | reverse complement strand
ATATGGTCGCGCCGCTGAAGTTCTTCTGACGTTAAGGGCCGACTCTGGGCGCTGGCGACAATATTTTTAAGTTCATCCATTAAATCTTTCCTGATTTCGGCAAAACCGCGGTGAAACCGCTCTTCGGTTTCTTTAAGCTGTTTTTGAGCCAAACCTTTTTGGAGCTGGGCGATCCGCCGCCGGAAATAAATGAAAATGCCGGCAATAATAATCAGGACCAAAAAGATAATTACGGCAATCACCACATATCTGATCTGAAGTCCTAAGATGCTCACTCCGGTGACTACCGAACGGATGACGCGCGGATTGGATTCAGGCGAAAGAACGGTTCCGACTGTTTGTCTGGCTCGGACCTGCCAGTTGCCGGAACTTAAATAAGTTTTCTCGGCCACCACCCACTCGCCGATGGAGTCAGCTTTAATCGTGAATTTCACCGGCTTGTCACTCTCTTTTGCCAAAGCCCCTTCTTTTCTTAAGGTGACGGTTACAATGGCATTGGGATTAGCCCGGCCTTCAATATATAAAATTTCCTCCAGCGGATAAAAATAATCAGGGCTGATAGAAATATAAGGTTCATTTACCTGCGCCGGAAGACCTTGCGCCAACGTTAAACTTATAAAGCCCAAGTATAAAAGCGCGCCATTTAAAATCCGGGTTGTTGGTTGGAAGTTGTAAGTCATAAGTCGCTATTTTCTAGTCACTGGCCTTGTCCTAAATCTTTTAAAGTCTTCACGAAAGGCATGCCGCAAATGATGCTGATGCCGGTGCCACATCCTTATGAATAGAATAAGCAGAATGATAAGAGCGAGAGAGAGGATGGGTAAAAATATGCCCCAGGGCACAAAGAATAAAATTAAATCAACTCCTTCGGGACTGACAAACTGAAAAATTGAAGACAAGATATTTAAAGTTACTGATTCGTCGCGGAAATTGCCGGCTTTATCATAGGCCCGAATCACTGTTTCATAGCGGCCGGCCTCAAGTCCGGAGAGCTGATAAGGGCTGCCGGCTTCAAAAAAGAAAGTAGTGTCACCCGGCCCGCTCCGGAGCGGCACCAGTTTAATCTCAAAATGATCAAAGCCAGAAAGACTGTCAGTGGTAAAAAACCGCAAAATCGGATTTTTGGAAGAAGTCCGTTCTCCGGGCGAGGTCTTAATGCCGAATGAGGCCGGCGGAATAGTATCAATGTTTAAGGCATAGTGGCTTACGCCTCCCCAAGTGCTGCCAGCCCGCTCGCGCACGTGAAAATACCAAATGCCGGATTCCAGATCGGAAAAGCTGGCTTCCGCATCCAAAGTGTCAACTTCAGTATCCGGCGCGCCAGTCGGATCGTGATCAATCGCATAACTGAATCCTTGAGAATTGACGACTGAAGTCCACTTCAAGATGGGATTGGGATCCTTATACCACTTCCCCTGCTCCGGATGAGTGGGAGAAAAAATTTCCGGTCCTTGGGCCGGCGGCAAAATCAGCCTGAATGAGGCCGGCGAAGTTTGCTTTAAGACATCGGTGCCCAAACCGTCATTGGCCAAAACCGAACTGTTGCGGCCAAAAGTAATTCTTGCCTCGCCGGGCGCAACCACCCGAAAAGTAAACGACTGGACAATGCCTTCAGAAGTGTTGATGCCCGGAGCAGGAATGCCGCCGATAAAATAAATTCTGCCTTCCTGATTGGAAAAAGTCGGAGGGCTGGCCCAAATCTGAACCACTGAACGGCCCAAGGAAGGATTGGCAATCTGGAGTTTTTCCGGCGGAAATAAAAGTTCTACCTCAATCGTGTTTACGGCCGCGCCTTGAGTATTTAAAACCACTGAAACGTCAAAAGTGCTTCCCAAGACAAATGAGCCGGCGGCCGG
>CAYSWC010000051.1:0-1878 GCA_964434715.1 uncultured Candidatus Saccharibacteria bacterium | reverse complement strand
CACTTTTACGCCCTGCAAGTCTTCCCTCCTCTCTTTGAAAAAGAATCAAGGAACTGGTGAGAAATATACCAGATAGTCAATAAATAAACAAAAGGTTCATCAACGAATAACGATTCTGTTTTGAACTATATTAACCACTAAACTCTATACTCCGCGTGAATCTGACGTCAGTGAACCCCGTTACTCCCCGCCCTGAAGGGTGTGGCTTCTCCAAGGAACTGATTAAAAATCGCGCCATTCCTCCCCGGCCTAAAAGTCTGGGGCTTCCTGGGAGTAACGGGGTGAAACGAAAAGCCGTTTGATTGCATTTATATCGGTGTATATGGTAATAAATTGTTGCCAATGATAATACGAGTCGAACCAGCCGAGATTGAAGCCGCCAAAACAAATCCGCAAGTTCTTGCTCAAATTTTCGAGAGGTTTTGGGAACCGATTTTAAACTATCTTTTGAAAAGAACCGCTGATGCGGCAACGGCCAAAGATTTAACCCAAGAAACTTTTATAAAGGCGTTTACTCATCTTAAGACCTTTAAACCGAATAATGAATACTCGTTCGCGGTCTGGCTTTATCGCATCGCCGTGAACGAAGCAAACCAGCGCTTCCGGTTCTTGAAGCGAAAGAGAGAGTTACCGATTGAAGACGAAAAATTAAAGGAATCTTTGGATGCTGAAATTAAAGATGCCGAGAAAGAATTTGAACAGCACGAAGATTTTTTAAAAATTCACGCTCATTTGAAACGACTCAACAAAAATTACCAGACCGTCGTCACCCTCTATTATTTCGAGGATATGACGCTTGAAATGATCGCCCAGGTACTTCATAAAAACTCAAATACGATCCGCACTTGGCATAGTCGGGCATTAAAGAAATTAAGATTATTTCTTTCGGAAACATGAAACGAATCAAACCGCAGGGGCATTTTATAAACATCAAAGGTCGAAAAAAGGTTAATAAATACGATGAATGACGTAGAAAAAAAACTGAAAGATTTAAGTCTGCCTCGGATAAAACTCCCGAAACATCAGAGGGTTTTCTTCAGTCTGCTTTTTAAGCCGGGGCTTTCGCCGTCATTTTGGATTCCAACAATGATAAAAATAAGAGAAGTCGTGATGTTGGTGCTTATTGTCGCACTTACCGCCGTAAATCTATTGGATTTTGGAAAGCCAGCTGATCTCGGCGATATCGAGCGAGCGTTTGCCGCCCAACTCAAAGCGGTTGAAGAAAAGGTTGAAGAAGTTGAGGGATCGATTGCCGCCTTGAAGCCCGATAATCTTGTGATCCTTTCCCTTGATAATCAACTGGCCTCCCGGGCTGGCGAGCGTGACGAGTGGATAATCATTCACGAATACGAAAAAAAAGTTGCGCTCTTCGCAGTGCTCCCGGCAGGAGTTCCGCCTTACACTTGGAGTCTTGATAAACCAATTATGGAGCTTAAACCGACATCCCAAGGGTTTCTCGTAAAAGGTATCGTGAAAAGTTCCGGCATAGCCACGCTCCGAGTTAAAGACTCATCCGGATTAACTGGAGAACTAAAAATTAGAACTGAAGGTGCGGCTGGGCCACTCGAAACAATTGAGATTGAGGCAGATGAATAAGCAATCGAAGAAAATTAATATCTATTACAAACGCTCGTAATACTGCCCAATTCCCAGTATATCAGCTTCGCGCCAAGGCCTGCCAATCAATTGAAAACCAACCGGCAACCGGATTTCGGATTTCGGATTTCGGATTTCGGATTTTACTGGAATAGAAATTCCCGGCAACCCTGCTAAATTCACCGGTATGGTAAAAACATCCGAAAGATACATCTGAAGCGGATCGCCGGTTTTCTCGCCGATTTTAAAAGCCCGGGTGGGCGCGACCGGCGTTAAAATCAC
>CAYSWC010000050.1:0-2422 GCA_964434715.1 uncultured Candidatus Saccharibacteria bacterium | reverse complement strand
AAAAATGATGCTCGAAGCCGCGGAACAACTTGAGTTCGAGAAAGCCGCGAAGTATCGGGATATCCTAAAGACTCTTGCTTAAAAAATCTAACTAAATATAATTAAAATATGCCAACCGTTTCCTCGGTAACAATCTACAAAAAACTGGGTTCGCTTGAAAAGGAAATTCAACGCCTAAAATTTGAGGCCTACTTCAAGCTCCCTAAAAAAAGGGGGGGGTCAATCTACCCGGAAAGTTCAATACTTAACTCTGTAAGAAAAACACGAGAAGGAATCTGGCAAAGGCGCTATGCCAAAAAGGTTTCGCGTCTTTCTTGATACCAGCGTAATTCTTTCCGGGCTTAACTCTCCCAGTGGTGCTTCTGCCGCTATTCTGGCTGCTGCCCATAGCGGTGTTTTTGTGCCGATAATATCTAAACAGGTCATTGAAGAAGCCGAAAGAAATATCTTGGTAAAATTCTCAAAACTCAAAAACGGCTGGGCGTCTTTTCTTATAATCCCGCCGGAAATTGCTCCCGACCCCTTGCTTAAGGAAATCAAGGCGGCCTATAAAATAGTTCCAACGAGCGATGCTACAATACTTGCCGCGGCCATAAAAACTAAACCTGATTTTCTCGTCACTTTAGATAAACGCTTTGTGACGGAATCCAAAAACAAAATTGCATTTCCGGTAATTGCCCCAGGTGAATTTATTAAAGAGATAGGGAAATGAATTCGAAAAAGCAGCCCAATATCGGAACATTTTGAAAACTTTGGCATAAATACATATTAAAAACTCCCGCCAATATTTTGGCGGGAGAATGAAGAGAGTCGCGAGCGAAAGCGAACCAGCAGTAGTCGTTCCAGTCGTTCTCAAACCAGTTGAGGTTCGCCTTGCGCTTCGAGCCACTGAACCAGGAATTGCAGACTTGGGACTTACCGCCGAAAATGTGCCGCGCACCATCCATGACACTGCCTCTTGAATACTCTCGAGGCTGTATTTTATTCGGGATCTAAAAATCCTCCAGTGCGCGGTACCGAGTATCTTCATTTTTGGGTAAGCAAGGGCGCGCTTCGAGAAGCCTTGGCCGCTCGAACTCTGGCTCATTTGCCTCCCGGAATTCGGCCGCCCGAAGCCGTAGCCGCGGGCAAGATTCGCCTACTATCCATTTTCAGTTTATCAAAAATTAAAAATTTTCAAAAACAAAGGGCCCAAGGAACCAAGAGGTTCCGAGGGCCCAAAGTTCAAAGAGCTACTCGCGAGCGAAAGCGAACCAGCAGTAGTCGGAACAGTCGTACCCAAACCAGTAGAGGTACGCCCTGCGCTCCGAGCCACCGAACCAGGAATAGCAGACTCGGGACCCACCGCCGAAATTACACGTCCGCAGTGAAACCACTGCGAGCGGATTCATTCCCAAGCAAGTGTGGAACGCTGGGAAGTGCTCGGCGACCGCGAAGCAGGCGCGAGGGGAAACGGGAATGAGCTTCTGCTTTTTCCCCCACGAAAGCGCCTGGTCGCTCGGAGTGGCACTGCCTTTGCCGAAATTGGCGAGCCAGATCTGCTCGAGCCTTACCATTGCTCCGGCAAGCGGCGGATACTGATCGCACACCTTCAAAATATCGCAATTTGAAGGAGTCTCTGGGCAACCCGCGCGAATCGCCTCCCGCCACTCGCGCGCTTCGTTTACCGGAACCGTGAGCGGCAGAATGACCCCGCCTTTCGGCGGAACGATGCCAGTGGTTGAGATGATCTGCAACTGGCCGCGATTTTGCAGCCAAACCGCAAGGCGCTTGCCAAAATCATCCTGCGGGCAATCGTTCAGTTCCTTAATAATATTTGGGTGAATGACTCCTCCAACGGGGAATTCCCGCTGTATTTTTTGAGTCAGCTCCAATTCTCCCCTAGTCAACAAGGCTTTATCGCTCATGGCGATCCTTCCTTTCTGTTATTCAGCTCTCGCGAGCTTACGTTAAAGGTCAGGAAAATTTGTCTGAATTATAGTGTATCTAGGGTTAATTGTCAAGTTTGGGGTTTTAAGCTAGGGTGGTAAGATAAATGAACCCACCCCGCACAGAATTTTGCAAAATATATTCATGCAATTAGCGCAAAACTGGAATTTTATCTCTTTAGCTTGGCGGCGTGCTTCGTGCGTTAAGGGATTGGCTATTCGCCACTGCGCACCGCGAGGCAGCGCCCCGCAAAATTTATGCGGGGTGCTCAATTTAGCAATCGTCCCGCCGCGGCGGAGCTAAGTTAGTATGCCAATTACGAAATCAGCCAAAAAGGCGTTGAGAAAGTCGCTCCGGAACCGGGAGCGAAACCTGGGCCGCAAGGCTGCGCTTGAAAAGGCTCTTAAAAATTTTAAGCGCCTGATTAAGAATAAAAATATTGACGAGGCAAAAGCTTTTTATCCGAAGGTGCAGAAAGCATTAGACAAAGCGG
>CAYSWC010000049.1:0-2540 GCA_964434715.1 uncultured Candidatus Saccharibacteria bacterium | reverse complement strand
TCGCCGAGCGAAGCGAGGCGACTGCCCCTTGCTTGCAATTTCCCGTCTGGTGGACCTAGGCGGAATCGAACCGCCGCCTGTGCAATGTCCCGATAACTAAGGTGGGCCTATGGACCTGAGGGAAATCGAATCCCTGTCTCCGCAATGCGAATGCGGCGTATTGCCACTATACTACAGGCCCAAAGATGAATTTATCTTACCCGAGTTTCTGGTTTTTGAGAAGCAAAGCGTTTATGGCCACAATCACGGTTGAAAGAGACATAAAAATCGCCGAGACAGCTGGATTTAAAATAATGCCGTATGATATTAAAACTCCGGCCGCCAAAGGCAGGGCTACAATATTATAACCCGTTGCCCAGAAAAGATTTTGAAGCATTTTAGAATAGGTGGCGCGCGAAAGACGAATAATTTTTACAATATCGCGCGGATCGTTTTTGACTAAAATAATGCCGGCGGATTCAATGGCCACATTAGTGCCGGCGCCAATAGCAATTCCCAAATCAGCTTGAGTTAAGGCCGGCGCGTCATTGATGCCATCTCCCACCATCGCCACGAATTTTCGATTCGCGGAATCTCGAAATCCGAAATCCGAAATCCGAAACTGTTTTGTATTTTGGCCATTTGAATTTTGAATTTGTTTCGAATTTCGTGCTTCGTGCTTCGGATTTTGTATCCTCTTGACTATCTCTGCTTTTTCCCCAGGAAGAACTCTGGCATAGTATTCATCAATGCTTAATTCTCTAGCCACCCAGCTGGCGACCTCATCTGAATCGCCGGTAAGCATGGCGACTTTTACGCCCAGCGCTTTTAAATCCTTGATCGCCTGCCGAGATTCTTCTCGAATGATGTCTGTAAGCGCGATCGCGCCTACGAACTGATTATTTACCAATACGTAAATAATCGTCTGTCCTTGCTTGGCGAATTCCCCAAATTCACTCTGCATTTTCTCTGGAACACTAATCCGGTAATCAGTAAGGATGGCTTCGCCGCCAACTACGACTGTGGAACCGTTAGCTTGGCCCTTAACGCCTTTGCCGGGAAGACGCTCAAAATTTTTAACCCCCGAAAGTTTCAAATTGCGCCTTGCCGCTTCTTTCACGATCGCGCGAGCTATGAAATGCTCCGAATGGACATCAATAGAGGCGGCTAGACGTAAAAATTCGCCCTCATCAACGCCGGGGAGCGCAACAATTGTTGAAACTCCGTACTCGCCGCGGGTGAGTGTCCCGGTTTTATCAAAAAGCACGACATTAATATTCCTCGCCGCCTCGAGTGCCAACCGCTGTTTTACTAATACGCCGTTCCGCGCGCCCATAGTAGTTGAGATGGAAGCCACTAGTGGAATTGCCAGCCCCAGTGCGTGAGGACACGCAATGACTAAGACCGCCACCAACCGCTCAACCGCAAAAGCCGGATCAGCTTTAAGCAAAAGCCACGCAAGTAAAGTTAAAATGCCGCCAGCTACCGCAATCACGGTTAAGTAAAAGGCGGCTCTGTCCGAGAGCATCTGCAGGCGCGACTTTGAGGCCTGCGCTTCTTCAACTAACCGCACCACACCGGCCAAAAAAGTGTGTTCGCCGATTTTAGTCACCTTAATTTTTAAGGCGCCGTCGCCGTTAATCGCTCCGGCAATAACCTCGCTCCCCGGAGATTTAGCGGCGGGTTTTGATTCACCGGTCATCAACGATTCATTGACATCAGATTTGCCTTCCACCACTGTGCCGTCAGCCGGAATCTTCCCCCCCGGCCGCACAAAAACAATATCTCCTTCCTTCAATTCCGAGAGTGGAATAATTTTCGTCTCATTTTTTGATTTTAAATTGTCATTTTGATTTTTGATTTTTGATTTTTGAATTATAATTTCAGCTGTGTCCGGCAACAACTTCGAAAGTTCTTTTAACGCGCTCTGCGCTCCCTGCACCGCCCGCATTTCCATCCAGTGTCCCAAAAGCATCACGGTAATTAAAGTCGTAAGCTCCCAGAAAAGCGTTTCTTTATTACTCAAAACCGCGTAAATGCTCCATAAATAAGCAGTAGTGATGGCGAGAGCAATAAGCGTCATCATCCCCGGCAGTTTTGCCCGAAGTTCACGGATGGCGCTGGTTAAAAAAATCCAGCCGCCGTAGAAAAAAACAATTGAACCAAAAACGAGCGGCAAATATTGCGACCCCAAAAATTCGGGCGCCGTCCATCCAAAAAGTTTCTCGGGCAAATCCGAATATAAAACCACCGGAATCGTCAAAACCAAAGAAACCCAAAATTTCTTCTTGAAAATATTGGTACTGTGGCCCGCGTGACGATCGTGATCTGACTTCTGACTTCTGACTTCTGACTTCTGAATAATGAGCCCCATGCCGCACTCCGGACACATCCCCGGCTTATCCTGTTTCACCTCCGGGTGCATAGGACAGTTATAAAAATTACCGCTATTGTGCATCATAGCTTAATTATAGAAGACTCGGAGAAAATTTTCTTTGGAACCTAGACTCCGCAACTGGCCCCACCCTTAACTTCGGGAATAAGATTTCGTGCTGCTAATT
>CAYSWC010000048.1:0-2983 GCA_964434715.1 uncultured Candidatus Saccharibacteria bacterium | reverse complement strand
ACTTTCTCGTGTTCCCGGATTTTCATGAGAGATTTGGCTTCAATCTGGCGGATGCGCTCTCGCGTCACGCCAAACTTCTGACCCACTTCTTCAAGCGTGTGAGTGATGCCGTCATCCAGTCCAAAACGCATCTTCAAAATCAACTGTTCGCGGGGCGTAAGATCCACCAGAATCTCCTTGATTTTTTCCCGAAGCAATCCTTGAGCCGCCACTTGAGCCGGCGTGAGATTTTTCTCGTCAGGAATAAATTCGGTGAGGAGTGAATCCTCGTCATCATCCCCCACTGGCGATTCAAGCGATACCACCTCTTGGGAAATTTTCTGAATGTGATGAATTTTCTCTACCGGCAATTCCATCTCCACCGCAATCTCTTCGGCCATCGGCTCTCGTCCCAGCTCCTGGGTGAGCCGCCGTTTGGCTTGGGTATATTTGGCAATGGTTTCAACCATATGCACTGGGATGCGGATGGTGCGCGATTGATCCGCCAAAGCGCGGGTAATCGCCTGTCTAATCCACCAAGTGGCATAAGTGGAAAATTTAAAGCCGCGCCGGTAGTCAAATTTCTCTACTGCCCTCATCAAGCCGGCATTGCCTTCCTGAATTAAATCTAAAAGACTTAAATTGGGAGTGCGGTTAACATAACGTTTGGCAATGGAGACAACCAGCCGCAAGTTGGCTTGAATGAATCTCCGACGGGCTTCTTCATCACCTCTTTCAATTCGTTTGGCTAATTCTTTTTCCTCGGCTTGGGTTAAGAGTGCGGTTTTACCGATTTCCCGCAAATACATCTGAACCGCGTCCGGCAGTTCTTCTACGCCCGGAATCTGAACTGCCCGTTCCAGTTCCTTCTGACTAATTTCTTCCTTGGGTAATTCGATCAGCTGATTGGTCTCGACTACCTTAACATGGGCCTGTTCCAGCCGATCGTAAACCTTTTCCAAAAAAGCGACATTCTCCTCCAGCCGGGGAAAAAAATGGAGAACTTCGCTGTCAGTCACAAAACCGCGCGTCTTGCCGCGGGCAATTAACTCCTCAAGTGCCTGCTCGTTTAATTCCTGCTTGGCTTCGGCCTTGGTTAACCCCGACGCCTTACGGGTCGGGGTCCCGACTGCTCTGGCGCGTCGGGATTTCTTAACCCTAGCGATTTTAGCTCTTTTTAGGCGCGGCCTACCGCGTCTCCGCCCTGGAGCTCTCCTCGCCTTCTTTGATTTTCTTATTAATCTCTTTTTGAGCTTCTTTTTTTTGTGTTTTTGTTTTTTCATATCTCCTTAGATAACCGGTCAAACTCACGCAGATACTCGCCCAGCTCCTCTTGATTGCCGGTTTGTTCCGCCTCCCGGATTTTCCTGCCGACAGTTTCTCTCTGGTCGCGGTAATACTCGGCGCGTAAGTGTCTTCCCAATTCCTCAAATTCCTGCCCGATAAATTCGGGGTTGCCAAACTCTAAACTGGAACGAAGGCTGATTAAATCAGCCAGCTTGCCCACGTTCGCTCCCGCCGCACCAGTTGAACCGCTAATTAAAAACCCCCAAACCTCCCGGTAAGTCTCCGGCAAAAACCGCTCAAAGTCTTTAATTTTTGCACCCAAACTTTGATTGACTAAAGCCAGACTGACAAATCTCTGGGCAATCAGGTCGCGCCTTGAGAAATTCTCCGGCGAATCTTCGGAAACACTTTCTCCGCTCACTGCGGGATTGGCGGATTTGGGAATCACTAAGGTTTGCATCTCGTCAAATAAGTGCTGTTCGGAAATTTTGGTAAGAGTAGAGAGTTCTTTTAGCCAATGCGCCTGTTCAATCGGGCTCAAGATATTTTTGATTTTAGCCAGAACCACCCGGATATTTCTTTTAAGGCTTAGGACATCCGGAGATTTGGCTTTGCCAGTAAGAATCGGTTCAAGATAACGCCGAAAATAATGCTTCATTGCCGGCTCGGCCTCGGCAACTAACTTGCTAAGTAAGCCCGGTTGTTTTTGAGCAATATCAGCGGGATCTTTGCAGTCGGTTTCCAAACCAGCCCGGCTTAAAATCTTAACCGAAAAATCATGTCCTTGGGCCAAATCAATTATCCGTTCGCTTGCCACTTCACCCGCTTCATCAGCGTCAAAACCAACCACGATGGTATCAGAGATGCGCTTAAGGTTTTTCAAATGTTCCGGCGTGAGCGCCGTGCCCGAGGTGGCAATTAAGTTTTTGACGCCGTCCTGCCAGGAGAGTAAAAAATCCATCTGACCTTCCACCACAACAGCCGAGTGCAAATCACGAATGGCGTTTTTGGTTTTATAAAATCCGAATAAGAGCCGCGATTTATTAAAAATTGGGGTCTCCGGTGAATTAATATACTTGCCGGCTTCGGTGGCGGCTTCTGCATCGGGCATTATTCTCCCGGTAAAGCCGATGGTCTTCCCAAAATGGTTGTGAAGAGGAAACATTATCCGATTGCGAAACCGATCCCAATAAGTGCCGCGTTCGGTTTTATAGGTCAAACCGGCGCGCTCAATATCCTGCAATTTATAGCCCTTTTTTAATAAATACTGGCTTAAAGAATCAGAAGTGTTGGGCGCAAGCCCTAATTCAAATTCCCCAATGGTTTCCGGCTTTAGCCCTCTTGATTTTAAATATTCTAAAGTCTTATGTCCCGAGCTCGTCGAGGGAGTCAGCTGAACTTTAAAAAATTCTTTGGCCGCTTCGTTAATATCGTATAAAACCGCGTACTGCTTTTGATCGGTACTGCCGGTCAGTCTTAAATCAATGCCGGCTCGCTCTGCCAGAATCCGGAGCGCCTCAACAAACTCCAAATTCTCATACTTCATGAGAAAGCCGATTATATCCCCATGAAAACTGCAACCAAAACAATGCGCAACTTGACGCTCCGGCGAAACAATAAAAGACGGCGTCTTTTCCTTATGAAACGGGCAAAGCGCCTTCAAATTCTTGCCCGCCGGTGAAAGCGCCAAATACTGCCTTAAAAAATCAACCAAATC
>CAYSWC010000047.1:0-3022 GCA_964434715.1 uncultured Candidatus Saccharibacteria bacterium | reverse complement strand
ATTAGCATATAGCAAATGGCATATGGCAAATAGCAAAAAATAATGCTAGAATACTAGCAAGGTGCCGTACCCAAGAGGCCTAAGGGAGGAGTCTGCAAAACTCCGATTCGTGAGTTCGAATCTCACCGGCACCTCAAATTCAGAAGACGGACACAGCGGATCGATCGGATAAACTGGAATATTAATAATTCTGACCGCCGATTAATCCGTCTTCCGTCATCTGGATATAGCCCGGGTGGTGAAATGGCAGACACTACGGCCTTAAGAGCCGTCGAGCGCAAGCTCATGCCGGTTCGAGTCCGGCCCCGGGCACAAAACAAAACCGCCCCATGCTAGCAGGGGGCGGTTTTATTAATGCGTTTATTCTGCCAAATTTAAACCTATTTTGAGCGAAGCGAGCGCGTATCTTCTTCTGAAAACTCTTAATGTTTAACTTGGTCGGGGTGCCGGGAACCCCGTAAAAAATCCCGATGGATTTTACGGGGCAGGTTGAACCCGCTGTTTATTTTGTCGGAGTAGGCGGAATCGAACCGCCGCCAAATGCACCCCATGCACTCGGGCTACCACTACCCCATACTCCGAGATTACATTTTAACAGATGCTGGAGAAGAAACGATTACTGTTTTTATTTTAACTTTTCTAGGGGGTTTTACCATTGTTCTTAAACATTGCGTACAAACTAATCCTTTACCGCCATCTGGCAATTTAGCTTTTTGTAAATTGGGGAACTTTCGAGTCCAGTTAGTGGGATTATAATGACCGCGCAAAAGACGGCGGGTGGCCACCATTCGCGATCCCTTATGACAGATTGCGCATTGTCGCATTGAAGTCTTTCAATTATCACTTATTTTGACACTTTTTTGCAATACTTGACAAGTTTATTATAGTATACTGTCAGCAGTGCATTGAATTCGGGCATTGATGAAGAAATAATCAGAAAGTACATCCAACATCAGGGAGAGGAGGATGCGGGCAAGGACTCCATCCCCGAGCTGACGCTCGGGGTTTTTCGGGGGGGGGTATAAAATATAGTGGCGCGTCTGACGCGCCTACCTCGTAAACTCGTAAACCGAGTTTGACTCGGTGCGCCCTGAGGGAATCGAACCCCCATCGTCCGGTTCGAAGCCGGAAACTTTATCCATTAAGCTAAGGGCGCATTGCCCAGTAACTCCACATGATTTACTATCGCACAGAGTGATTATGTGGAGTTACTGAGCTGATGCTTATATTATAAACTAATTTTTATAAAAAATGAACCCCTCACGCATCGTGATGCGTGAGGGGTTTGACTTGGATGATTCTAGACTTGGGCGTGGCGACGGGAGAGGTAGTGGCTGATGTAGCCGGGGCGGTGCGCATCCACGGGCTTGCCATTCTGAAAACGGGGGCTGACGACAGTCGGTTGCAGTGCGGCTTCCTTGCGCTTGAGACAGTGGAGTAGCGCTGTCACCGCGACGGCCGACCTCGCGACTTCCACTTCTCGTGCGCCGAAATTGTACTGCCTCATCACTCCACAACCACGGGGCCCACTGTTCTTGAACTTCATGCTCGGTCCTCCAAAAAGGTTTCAAATACCCCCTTTTTTATTGGGGAAAATGGCTGATAACGCTACCCCAATAATCACCCAGCAGAGAGGTTGTCAACCCCTATGCCGAAACAAACTCCTAAAAACAGGCAAATAGGGTTCATGGACGTCCTTTCGTATTGAGTTTTCGGGGTGCAATTCCTATAGCTTAAATATAGCATATATACATAATTTGTCAAGTGGGCGGTCAATAGGTTATATTATTAAAGTGAATCTTCCGGAAATTAAGGAAATAAGAGGGGTAGTGACGGCTTTGGAAAAGGCCGGTTTTGAGGCGTATCTGGTGGGTGGTTGCGTTAGAGATTTATTGATGGAACGAGAGCCCAAGGATTGGGATGTGGCCACTAACGCCACGCCCGATCAAATTCAAAAAGTTTTTCCGGAGAGCGTTTATGAGAATGAGTTCGGCACCGTCGCTGTAAAAGCGACACGCGGATCTACGCAGACTGACACGCGGATCAACGCGGAAGAGAATCTAATAGTGGAAGTGACCACCTATCGTAAAGAAGGGAAATATACGGACAAACGCCATCCCGATGAGATTAAATTTGCTCAAACGATTGAGGAAGATTTGGCGAGGAGAGACTTTACGGTTAACGCGATTGCTCTGTCATTGCGAGTCCCGCCCTTTTGGTCAATGCCAAAAGAACGGGACGAAGCAATCTCCGAAAAGATTGCTTCGTCGGTCGCCGTCGGCGACCTTCCTCGCAATGACGGGTTAACTGACCCCTTCAACGGCCAAGAGGATATTAAAAATAAAATCATTCGCACCGTGGGTAATCCGGAAGAAAGGTTTAATGAGGACGCTCTTCGTTTAATGCGCGCTGTGCGCTTAGCCGCGGAGCTTGATTTTGGCATTGAGAAAAAAACAGCCGATGCCATTTCCAAAATGGCCGGCTTATTAGAAATGATTGCCAAAGAAAGAATTCGCGACGAATTTATTAAGATGATCATGACCTCAAAAGCCGGCGATGGAGTACGAATGATGACCGAGAGCGGTTTATTAAAATATGTCTTACCGGAATTACTAGAGGGCGTAGGTGTGGGCCAAAACAAACATCATATCTACAACGTCTTTGATCATAACGTACGGGCTTTAGAATACGCTGTTAGCAAAAATTATTCTCTGGAGGTGCGGCTGGCTTCTTTGTTACATGACGTCGGTAAGCCGCGAACGAAAGGTGGCGATGGACCGGATTCTACTTTTTACAATCACGATTTGGTGGGCGCGAAAATGACTCTGCGGGCTTTGGATCGTCTCAAATTCCCAAAAAAATTGATTGAAAAAGTGGCTCATTTGGTTCGCTACCATCTTTTTTACTATAACGTGGGAGAGGTGTCGGAGGCGGGCGTGCGGCGATTTTTGAGAAAAGTGGGGCCGGAGCACGTGGATGATTTAATTAAAGTGCGTGAAGCCGATCGCATCGGCTCGGGCGT
>CAYSWC010000046.1:0-3035 GCA_964434715.1 uncultured Candidatus Saccharibacteria bacterium | reverse complement strand
AAAAAACCCGCCAAGTCGTGCTTGAGCGGGTTTAGACCAGGGTTAGGTCGTTACGGATTGATACAAGCGGGTTTCATTTTTATTTACTTGGCCGCTTCCTTTATCTTCTTCTCAATCTCATGCAGGAGTTTTTTATCTTCCTGAAGTTTGGTTTTTACTGTTTCCATGCCGACTCCGAGTTTTTGGCCATCAAAAGTATAAGTGGCGCCGGCTTTGGTCATGACTCCGTATTTTAGGGCGGCATTGGCCACGTCGCCTTCGTAAGAAATGCCCTCACCAAAAATAATGTCAAATTCAGCCAGCTTAAAAGGCGGCGCCACTTTGTTTTTAACCACCTTGGCTCTGACCCGATTGCCGATCACTTGATCGCCTTTTTTAAGCTGGCCAATGCGGCGGATGTCAATCCTGACTGATGAGTAAAACTTTAAGGCCCGGCCGCCGGGAGTGGTGGTGGGATCGCCGTAAACCATCATGCCGATTCTCTCGCGGAGCTGGTTAATGAAGACGATGAGGGTGCTGGTTTTGGCAGTCACGGCGGTGAGCTTTCTCATCGCTTGGCTCATCATCCGGGCCTGAAGACCGATAAACTGCGCGCCCATCTCGCCTTCAATTTCGGCTTTGGGAGTTAGAGCCGCTACTGAATCCACCACAATCACGTCAATAATTTCCGAGCGCACCAAACTCTCCAAAATATTTAAAGCTTCTTCGCCGGAATCCGGCTGGGAAATTAAGAGTTCTTTGACTTTGACGCCCAGCTTGGCGGCGTAATCCGGATCCATGGCGTGTTCAGCGTCAATATAAGCGGCTTTGCCGCCGTGTTTCTGCGCTTGGGCCACAACATTAAGCGCTAAGGTACTTTTCCCCGAAGCTTCCGGGCCAAAGAGTTCTACGATTCTGCCTTTGGGCAGGCCGCTCACGCCCAAAGCCAAATCCAAGGAAAATGAGCCAGTGGGAATTACCGCCACATCAGCCCGTCTCACTTCCCCCAGTTTCATAATCGCCCCTTCGCCGAATTTATCCTGCAAAGTTTCCAGAAGCTGGTCTAAATCATTTTTCTCCTCTTTTTTTTCAGGTTCCTTTTTCATATTCAATCACTTTTATTATAGCGCACCTAATCGGAAAATAAAAATTTCTGCGCTTATCTGCGTCGCTATCTGCGTTCTTCTGCCTCTAAATCCTCTGATTGCGGCTGATAAATCACTTGCTTAGTAATCGTCAGCTCCCGTCCCAAGAATTTTCTGACCTTAAATTCAATGGGGTTTAGTCCGGGTTGGAGTGAATAGATTTTCTGAAATTCGCCATTTTCAAGCACCCTGACCTCTTCGCCGTCAATAAACAGGCGATCAGCCGGATTAATAGTCCCCAAGAGGGTAATGGCATTGGCAGTGGTAACTAGAGTTTCTACCGAGGGACTTACAATTTTAATAGTCGGCCGGCCGAGGAAGCGGTTGATATTGGTAGCCGCATAAATCAGGAGTAGTATGACAACCACACCGGCCGCCAGATACCGCCGGTCCATGGTCTTCAAAGCAAAGCGGTTCTCCGGCAGGCGATCGGCGGAGCCAGAACTTCGGACCATTAAATCATTTTTAAAAATCTGCCAGAGCTCCTGACCGTTTAAGTCCAGTACCGAAGCCAGCTTAATTAAATAGCCGCGCACATAAGGAGCGGCCGGCAGTTTTTCTCTTTGGCCTTCCAGGAAAGCGGTCAGATACCGTTCGGCAATGCCGGTCTGCTGGCGGAGCCGTTCCAAAGTCAATCCCTTAAGCTGTATTTGTTCACGCAAGATGTCTTTAAGCTGTTTATCCATGATTCACCTATTCTAATAGTATTTCCCTCGGTTTGGCGCCTTCGCCCGGGCCCACAATGCCTTTCTCCTCCATTATATCTAAGAGCCGGGCCGCTCGGGCATAGCCGACTTTGAGCCGTCTCTGGAGAAGCGAGGCTGAAGCCTTTTTAGCTTCTTTGACTACCCTGACCGCTTCATTAAAAAGCTCGTCGTCTTCCTCGTTTTCCAGATAATCGTCAAAAATGCCTGCTTTGGCGACTTCCGCAATGGCGCCGATGGTCTCAAGGGTTGTTTCGGGTTCTCCTTCCGCTGCTTCGTTATGATCCCGGATAAAATCAGCGACTTTATTGATTTCCTCCTCGGAAATATAGGCGCCCTGAATCCGTTTGGGCCTGGAAAACTCCGAGGAGATGAATAAAAGATCGCCGCTTCCTAAAAGTTTTTCCGCGCCGGCGGTATCAAGAATAGTCCGAGAGTCCACCTGGCTCGCCACCTGCATGGCTACTCTCGTAGTAATATTGGCTTTGATAAGGCCGGTGATGACCTCAACCGAAGGCCGCTGGGTGGAAACTATAAGATGGATGCCGGTAGCCCGGGCCATCTGGGCCAGCCGCACAATTGAACCCTCAACCTCCCGTCCGTAGCTTGCCATGAGATCAGCGAGCTCGTCAATCACGATTAGAAGATAAGGCATAACTCCATGACCATTTTTATTATAGCTTTTAATATCCCGCGAGCCGGCTTTAAGCAGGGTCTCGTATCTTTTTTCCATCTCTTCAATGGCCCAGCGAAAAACGCTGATGGTTTTTTTGGATTCGGTGATAACCGGTGAGACCAGATGGGGGAGGCCGTCGTAGATAGAGAGCTCCACCCGTTTGGGGTCAATTAAAATCATTTTCAAAGTCTCGGGCGAATTTTTGTAAAGCAGGGAAATTAAAATACTATGTATGGCTATACTTTTTCCTGATCCGGTTGAGCCCGCGATTAGAAGATGGGGCATTTTTTCAATATCAGCAAAAATCGGCTCGCCCGAGACATCGCGGCCTAAGGGAAAACCCAAAAGGCCGGAATTGACAAAATCAGGATAAGCCATAAGCGAGCCCAGCCGGACAATGGCCGCGGCTTTGTTGGGCACTTCAATGCCGACCAAAGATTTTCCCGGAATCGGCGCCTCAATTCTGATGGGATGAGCCGCCAAAGAAAGCGCCAAATCCTGATTTAAAGCGGTGATCCGGGTCAGCTTTAC
>CAYSWC010000045.1:0-3142 GCA_964434715.1 uncultured Candidatus Saccharibacteria bacterium | reverse complement strand
GCTTCGGTTTCACCAAGAACTGAACTTCTCAAGCTTGTTAAAGAGCAGGTTAAAGAACGCTTTGGTTTGGAAGGAATTTTTACGACTCGTTTCAACTTCACTAACCGAGTTGTCGTCTTGAGCGGTGAAGATCAGCGGTGGAGCGACTGGTTTGTCATCTCCAGTGAGGCGGCTGATGGCGGCATAGTTGAAGGACTAAAGCAGGGAGTTATTTATTTCAATGCCGATTGTCCCATAGTAGCGGTTCATGACCGGTTGTACGGCCGGCTCGCGGTTCTTCACTGCGGGTTTAGATGTCTTGTTCCTCACGGCGGCGATGATCGGAGTATTATCAGGAACCTTTTCCACCAATGCGCTTTTTTGCCGTCCTACGCTAATGTTTTTGTGGGGTTTGGCATCGGTCCTTGTTGCTTTGGCATTGAGCACCTCCCGGAAGCGGATGATCCTTTGTACCGAGACTTTTTCAGCCGCACCCGCCGAGGACCGCGTGAAGGCCAACGCTCTTTTGATCTCTACGCCTACATCGTTAAGGAATTTCTTGACTCTGGAGTGCCGATCACTTCAATTGAAGTTGATGAACGTTGTACTGCCTGCGACGAACGTTTCCACTCTCACTGCCGTGAAGGCCCAAACGCCGGCCGTAACGCCGCTTTGGCTTGGCTCGAATAATCGTTTTACAATCGTGCTAGTCCGCAAGACTACGCACGATTTTTTATTGATTTTGTGAAAAGATTCGAGGAGCACCGAAGAATCTTTGTTACAAAATCAATAACCCCGCACCAATTTTGCCGTCATCTCTATCTCAAGATGTGGTTTTTAAAAAGATAGCTATACTCTTGCGAAGTGCGAGGGCCGAATAGGCCCACTCCTTAATGGGCGCAGCGCTTCGCCGTGGCAGGAGGGGGCAAAATTTGGTGCTGGGGTTTATTCCTTAATCTTTTCTATCATTTGCTTAAATTGCCGGCCGCGGTCGGCATAATTTCGGAATTGGTCAAAACTGGCGGAAGCAGGAGAAAAGAGGATAGTTATGAGTTGATGAGTTGATGAGTCCCGACGCACCTTTTTATTCTTTTTATCAGAAAGTCTGGATCCCGACCTTGCGTCGGGATTGATGAGTTTTTTTGCAGTTCGATAAGCTATTTTAACGGCGGAATTCAGAGTTTTACATATTGCGATTTGCCCTTTACCCTTTGCGATTTGCCTTTTGATTTTGTACTTGTTTTCCCCGAACAAGATTACGGCTTTTACATTTTTTGAAGACCCGATGATACGGGCAAGCGGAGTGTAATTTAATCCTTTATCTTTGCCGCCAGCAATGAGAATTAAAGAGGAAGGAGGATTAGAGAGAGTTTTAATAGCAGCAGCGGCGGCCTCTGGATTCGTAGCTGCCGAATCATTATAAAACCTTATTCTAATGTTCTTAAGAACATTAGAATAAGGTTCTGGCTTTATAGTTCTTACCAGTTCCAATCGGTGTTCAAGACCGCGGAAGCCACTTATAGTTTTTTGAATAGTTGATGCCGGACAACCGAGATATTTAGCAACGGCAGCCGCCATCTCGTAATTCTTTTTCAGATTATTTTCTTTCGGCCGGAGGGCGATTTTTCTCCCCGGACTTTTTTCGGCAATCGCTTTTGAAATTTTGTTGCCGGCAAAGTAAAAAATTGCATCTCCCCTTTTTTGGAAGCGGGCGATAGTGGCTTTGGCAGAGTAATATTCGGTGAGAGTTTTATGCTCATCCAAATGATCGGGAAAAACATCGAGCACCACGGCAATAGCGGGGGACTGCTTTAAGTCTTGGAGTTGAAAACTGGAGAGTTCCAGCACCACAAAGGGCCCGGACTTACGCTTGCCTCGCTCGACGCGAGTCGGAGCGGGCGGACTCGACCCTTCTCCGCCAGAGGCGGATCCGCCTTCGGCGGAGACTTCGCTCAGGGAATACGCGGACAAACGCGGAAGAATATCAAGCATCGGTTTGCCAATGTTGCCGGCTAAGACAACTTTCCGACCGCTTCTCCTCAAAATCTGGCATAAGAGAGTAGCGGTTGTACCTTTCCCTTTGGTACCGGTAACACCGATGATTTTTTCGCGGTCTATTAACGAGAAAAATAGTTTGGTGGCGCTGGAGATTACTACACCGGCTTTTCGGGCGGCTTGAAGTTCAGGCAGGGTGTAGGGGACTCCCGGCGAGCGGAAAATGACATGAAATCGCTTAAGATTTTTAAGGTAATTTTTATCAAGTTTCCTGTCTAAAATTGTAATCTTATCCCTCCGGAACTGCGGGGATTTTTTAAGGAATTTAAGCAGTGACTTGCCTTCTTCGCCAAAGCCCAAAATAGCAATGCGCATAATTTGAACAATAGCAAAATTTGACCTTGAGGCCAAATCAGCTATAATAATCTTCGCGGGGAGGAGTAACGGATGCTCGCGTGGCTCAATCCCTTCATATTTTAAGTAACATGGGCGTCCCGATGGGTAACTATCGGGGAGATTATCTGTCAAATTCGGGGAAACCTGTAAAATGGTAATCCCGAGCCAAGCCGAGCACATAGGCGCTATGTGCTTGGAAGGTGTAGAGACTAGATGGCAGACCCGTTCGTATGAATTGTTTTCAAAAGAACGGTGAAGGTATAGTCCAGACCACAAACTTGGTTAAAAGCCATAGAGCGACGAAAGTCGTAGTTGGTAAGCATAACCACGAGGTAGCGGGTTCAATTCCCGCCCCCGCAACATATAGGGAATTGAACGGGAAAGGGGTCGGGAAAACGGGAGTTTTCCCGAAGCGGAGCTCACGAACCGATGGGTTCGTGGGAGCGAGTTGCTGTATAGCGACTCGCGACGTGAAATTCCCGCCCCCGCAACCCCGAAAAATAACAGGGTAGCTCCCGCCCCGCAAAGCGGGGCGAGGCTCGCCCCGACCGCGGTCGGGGCGGCAGTGGCAGAGCCCCCACACCAATAGAGGATTGTAAAGACATTCGAGATACGCAATTATCCTCTATATGGTGTGGGGGCAGAGCAGGGCTTTTTCACCCGCCCACCTTTATGTCAGGGTAGCTCAGTGGTAGAGCACCGCCCTCATAAAGCGGTTGTCGTGGGTTCGATCCCCACCCCTGACACAGAAAAGGTGGGCGGGCAAGTAAGG
>CAYSWC010000044.1:0-3192 GCA_964434715.1 uncultured Candidatus Saccharibacteria bacterium | reverse complement strand
TTAAAAATAAAAATATTATTTTGATTGACGATGTTTTCACCTCCGGCTCCACCATCACCGAAGCAGTCAAAACCTTGAAATCCCACGGCGCCAAAAGAGTGATTGCCCTCACGGTTGCCAAAGCGTAATTTGAGAATGGACAACTTTTTAACTCAAACTGGTGTTACTTGCGATCGTAAGTAAACCCAGTTACCAAAATAGTCTAGCGTACGAAACTGGATAGTTTTTTTTATACAAGATAAGCGGAGTGCATTAATTTCTCATCAGAAAGCTCGGCGGCGCTTCCCGAAAAACGCAGAGCTCCGGCTGATAAAAGATAGCCGCGAGTTGCGTATTTTAAAACCAGCCGGACATTTTGCTCCACGATAAGCAAGGCGGTGCCTTGGGCATTGACTTCTCTAAGTTTCTCAAATAATTCTTGTGTTATTTTGGGTGCTAATCCTAAAGAGGGCTCATCAAGCATCAATAACTCTGGCGTCATCATCAGACTCCGGCCAATTGCCAGCATCTGCTGTTCGCCGCCGGAGAGCGCTCCGGCTTTTATATTTGCCTTTCTCTCTAAAATAGGAAAATACGAAAATACTCCCTGTTTCCTGATTCCTAGTTCCTGTTTCCTTTTTAAAAGGAATCCTCCCATCTCCAAATTCTCGCCTACCGTAAGATTCGGAAAAACCAATCGTCCCTGCGGCACAAACCCAATACCCAATTTAAGAAGGGCGTGGGTGGGAAGATGAGTAATGGGATTGCCTTTAAAGAAAATCTCGCCGCTTTTTATATCCGTAAGCCCGACGATAGATTTCAAAACCGTGGACTTGCCGGCGCCGTTGGGGCCAATTAAAGCAACGATCTCGCCATGGCCAATCTCGAGGGATATGTCGCGGAGAACTTCAGTGTCGCCGTAACCGGATACCAAGTTTTTAATTTCTAATAACATAAATCTAAATGACAAAATCCAAATTTCAAATCAAATCCAAAATCCCAATGACAAAATATTTTTGGATTTTGAGCTTTGGATTTTGGATTTCAGGCAGCAACTCCGAGATACGCTTCAAGTACTTGCTTCTCCTTGAGTACCTTCTCCGGCTCCCCTTCGGTCAAGACCGCGCCTTGATCCATTACAATCACCCAGTCGGCCACTGAACGGACAAAATCCATATCATGTTCAATAAGCAAAACCGTCTCCCCTTTTTCCTTAAGTTTTTTCATTAAATCTTTAAGTTTCTCCCGAATCACCGGATTTACGCCAGCCACTACTTCATCTAAAAGCAAAATAGTGTGGGGATTGACGAGCGCGCGGCAAAGATCAAAAAGTTTCTGCTCGCCGTAGGAGACGTCAGTTACCGGCGCGGATAAATCTTTTTTAAGACCTACAAAGTCAACGCTTTCTTTGATAACCGCTTCATGCCCGTGCTTCTTATCGCCGCTTAAAAAATTTCTCCAAAATAAATCATCATCATACCGGCTGGCGAGTTCCAGATTTTCGTAAATCGTGAGATTTTTAAAAAGCCGCGGGAGTTGAAAAGTTCTTGACATGCCCAAACGCGACCGCTTCCAAGCTGAAACTTCCGTTATATCGGCGCCCTCAAAAATAACCCTCCCTTCGTCCGGGTAAATAAACCCATTCACGATATTAAAAAGCGTGGTCTTGCCGGCGCCGTTCGGACCAATCAAAGCCGTAATCTTCTTGTCTTCAATAGAAAAACTGCAGTCCTTAACCGCCTGCACCCCGCCGAAGGATTTGGAGATATTTTTGATTGCGAGAATAGTCATCAATCATCTTTTACCCCGTTACATCCAGAAAGCTCCGGTCTTCAGGCCGGAGATGAGTGACGCAATCAGGATTAGTTCTTTGGGGAAAACCCCGCCATTTATGACGGGGATGTAACGGGGTTTATTTAAAAATCTTCTTGCCGAGTTTGCGCGCCTCCTCCACAAAAAAGGTTTTCCATTCGTCGTGGCGGAGCGGTTTAAGCATGCGCGGATAATCAGTCATCCTGGAAGCTTCAACAAGGCGCGCTCCCAGTTCAATCGGGGACAAATCCCAGTCAAATTTCGCTTTTGCCTGCATGAGCAAATGTTTCAAGTCATAACCTTTTTCCTTGATAATAAAATAGATATCTATAAAATCTCGGGCGCGCGGCTTTAAGACTACTGTATGGATCTTATCAACTCCAATGTCATAGATACTCTCTACCTCCAGCTTCCCAAAGCGCGCTCCGCGCTCAATTCTCGGAAACGGATAATAATTGAAGTCAACTTTTAAAACTTCTTTATCTTTAAAATGAAGAAATAGAGTGTAAAGGCCTAATATGCGCTTGGTTTCTATTTTTACTATACTAAGCGACTTTAAGTTTTTCTGAAAAAATCTTGTAATGGCTATCGGATTCACCTCCGCCAGCTCTGTAAAAAAATCGAGGTCTTCGGAAATCCTATGCTTTAAATAAAATTCGGCGAGCGCCGTGCCTCCGGCGAGGTAATAGCGCTCGCTAAAGTAGGACTCGTGAGCCACGCGTTCCAGAATCTCACGCTGATGCAGGGTCAAAATGCTCGTTTCTTTGGCCATAGCAAAAATTCCAGAAATCGCCGATACTCCGGATCAATTCTGTCTTTAATTTTATCCCAGTTTTTCTTCAGCAATGATTTGTTCAATCGTTCCCCTCCTTGGCCGTAATTAATCATCTGTTCTAAACGCCATAGCTTGTATCCTTCCGGATCCGCCTTTTTGAGTTGTTTTTCATCTACTGACCAATTGTACATACCTATATTTTAGCACAATATCTTTAAAAATTCCACCTAGCTCAACCCGTCTCTTGCTATCGGCTACCACCAACTTTTCTCTACTATCTAGGCGATCGCAAGATAGTATACCCCGTAGGAAATGGCGAGAAAATATCAAATATTTTCGAGCCGGAGATAAAATCTAAAAAACCATACTGTGTCATCAATCATTCCAAAACTTCTAACACAAATCACGGAAAATATTTAATTTCCTACGGGGTATACTGACGGCGAGGTAAATTCGCTTCTGCTACTACTCAAGTTGAGCCCGGCCCAATAATCCTTTAGGTTTAAAAATTACCACTAAAAGCAGAATCAGCGAAAAAGCGATGAGCCGGAGGGCGCCGAGTAAATCCGGCGATAAGGGAAGAAACCGGATGGCTTCAAAAATAACAAAGATGAGCACCGTGCCTA
>CAYSWC010000043.1:0-3220 GCA_964434715.1 uncultured Candidatus Saccharibacteria bacterium | reverse complement strand
GGGGGTTTGGATGATAAAAGTTGCCCACAGCTAGCCCTTTACTAATCTGACATAATCTGATATAGTTGATTGTATCAGATTAATTGCGGTGCTAATCCTACTAATCTGACATAATTTGATATAATTGGAAGTATCAGATAAATTTATGCCAAAAATTAAGAGGTTTGACCAGCGGCTTGAACATATCCCAGCCGACATTGTGTCAAAAATAGGACAAATTGATGAGCTCAAGGGGCAATGGATCAAGGGAGCTCAATTAAGCCCGCAGGTTTTGGGTCGCCTCAAGCGATCTGTTTTGATTACATCAACCGGAGCATCTACCCGCATTGAGGGCGCGATGCTCTCCGACGAAGATGTTGAGAAATTAATGCGCGGTATCAATATCCAGAAATTTACCAATCGTGATAAACAGGAAGTGAAAGGATATTATGAGCTTTTGGAGAATGTTTTTAATTCCTGGAAAAATCTACGCTTCAATGAAAGCGCCATCAAACACTTTCATCAAGAGCTTCTCAAATATGTTGAAAAGGACAAGACGCATCGGGGTGAATACAAAAAGCAAGAAAATAAAGTATACATGGTTGACGAGGCCGCCAAGCCAATCGCTGTTCTTTTTGACACAACCCCGCCTTATCTTACTCCAAAACAGATGCAGGAACTGGTTGAGTGGACTCAACAGACGCTTAAAGAGAAAAAATACCACCCCCTTCTTATCATTAGCAATTTCCTCGTTGAATTCTTGAACATTCATCCATTTCAAGATGGCAACGGACGACTCTCCCGCATTCTTACCAACCTTCTTCTGCTTAAAGAGGGGTATTTGTATATGCCTTATATTTCTCATGAGAAGCTGGTTGAAGATAACAAACCTGAATATTACATTGCGCTCCGCAGGACCCAAAAAACTTTCGACGAGAAAAGAGATACTATCACGCCATGGCTTGATTTCTTTTTCACTATTTTATTGAAGCAAGCGCAAATGGCGGTGGAATTGCTATCAAAAGAAAAAGTAGAAAAAATCCTTACAAAAAAACAACTTGCCGTGTGGGACCTCCTTGAAAAAGTTGAGGAGGCGTCTCCCGGCGAGATTGCCAAACAAACAAAAATCGCTCAACCAACCGTGCGGCAAGCACTCGATAAATTGTTGCGCCTTAAAAAAGTTGAGCGTGTCGGCCTTGGAAGAAGCACGAGGTATAGGAAATTGTAACCATGTATGACCATGTATGTTAAAGATGTATAAAAATTAAAAAGAATTGGCCTAAACTTTGCAGAATTTTTCTGCGGAGCATGGCCGAAATCGCATCGAGCTTGGGATTAATTGTTTTTGGATCAACGTCCCAAAAAAGCGATTGCCGAAACCGCACGGCTGGTTTTGATTTTCGCTTGCCTCTCATATACCCCGTAGGAAATTAAATATTTTCCGTTGATGTTGATTGCGACTTTGAAATGGAAAGAATCATTAGAAATATTAACCTCTTAGTACTTTGGCTCGAAAATATTTGGTATTTTCTCGCCATTTCCTACGGGGCATATCCATTCTATCACAGAAATCGCCGAAATTCAACTCATTTTTTATGATGGGGTGCGTTAATTAAACCGCATTTTTTGTACTTATAGACTTGGCCAGTTGCTGGATTAATAACCCCACAAGGGCAAGGATCATTCCGGCCCACTTTTTTTGAGGTACTAGGGGTTAGGGAATAGGGACTAGGGTGCGCTGATTTTTTATTTTCCTGTTCCCTAGTACCTAGTCCCTGATCCCTGAATCGTTCTGCGTTTTCTCTAACCCACGCCTCGAACTCCTGAAGCATCTCCTGATACATCCGATGTCCTTCCCCACGGTACTCCACCAGCGGATCATGCTGGCCGTAAGCGCGGAGTCCAACTGATTCACGCAGCGCCTCCATATTTTCCAAATGGTTCATCCAAAACATATCTAAGGCGGAGAGAATAACCGGCAAGGTCTGCGGCGAAAACGAAAACTCAATCGGAACTCGCTCTTCACTTACTGCTCCCGCCGCCATATCTAAGGCGCTTCGCACCGGCTGGCTTACCGGCGACTGGCCCATAACTTGCAGCTTCCCGTTCTCTAAAAGCTGTTGCCTTTTCCGATAAATCGCCAACCGCTGTTTATTTAAAACATCATCGTATTCCAATAGGTGTTTTCTGGCGTCAAAATTCATACCCTCCACTTTGGCCTGCGCTTGAGAAATAGCTTTGTTAATCATCCCGGCCTGAATCGGCATATCTTCCGGCACTTTTAGAGTTTCCATCAGACGCTTGATGCGCTCGCCGCCAAAAATCCGCATTAGCTCGTCTTCGAGCGACAAAAAGAACTGCGAGGATCCGGGGTCGCCCTGACGGCCGGAACGTCCCCGGAGCTGATTGTCAATGCGGCGCGATTCATGCCGTTCAGTGCCAATCACATGCAAACCTCCGGCAGTTCTGACTTGCTGTCCTCCGATGATATCCGGCGGATTGCCTCCGAGTATTATATCTACTCCCCTGCCAGCCATATTGGTGGCAACCGTAATCGCGCCTGATTTACCGGTTTGGGCAATAATCGCGCCCTCGCGTTCGTTGTTTTTGGCGTTTAAAATTTCGTACCGGAGACCGGCTCGCGCCAGCCGATTGGCTAATTCCTCGTTTTTCTCAATGGAAACCGTGCCAATTAAAATCGGCTGGCCTTTAGCGTTCCTTTCTTTGATGTCTTTGATAATCGCCTCGTATTTGCCTTCTTTGGTCTTATAAACCAAATCCGGCAAATCAGCGCGAATCATCGGCGCGTTAGTCGGAACAGAAACCACTTCTAAGCCGTAAACCTTATCAAATTCCTCGGCTGAAGTCTGGGCAGTACCGGTCATGCCGGCGAGTTTCTTATAAAGACGGAAATAATTTTGAATTGAGATGGAGGCATAGGTGCGCGATTCCTGCCGAACCATCACACCTTCCTTGGCTTCAATGGCTTGATGAAGTCCTCCGGAGTAACGCCGGCCAAGCATCAGCCGTCCGGTAAACTGATCAACGATAATTATTTCCCCATTTTTTTCCACATAATCTCGGTCGCGCAAAAACAATTCCTTGGCTTTTAAGCTTTCCTGCAAATAGTGAGTCAGCCGCAAGTTTTGGGGATCGTAGAGGTTCTTGATATTTAAAGCCCGCTCAACTTTATCAATCCCCTCTTGGGTGATATCAACGCTTCTTTGTTTTTCATCAACCA
>CAYSWC010000042.1:0-3241 GCA_964434715.1 uncultured Candidatus Saccharibacteria bacterium | reverse complement strand
TTGCCGGGAACCTTAGGCGGCGCCGTTCGCGGCAATGCCGGCGCTTTTGGCGGCGAAATTAAAGATTCGGTCTTTGAAGTCGTAAGTTTGGATATTAGTGGCAAAGCTCCGAAAGTTATAAAACGAGACAATCGCGGCTGCCGCTTTGGTTATCGCAATAGCGTCTTTAAAGAAAATGAGGGCCAAGAAATTATTCTCTCCGCCGTTTTAAATTTAAAGCCAGGAGACAAAAAGCAGATTCAGGAAGCGATTGAAGCCAAGATTAATTACCGTCAAGAGCGTCACCCAATGGAATATCCCAACATCGGGAGCATTTTCAAGAATGTGGACGCGAAGAGCGTGCCGGCGAGATGGCAAAAGGCGTGGTCAGCAGTCGTGAAAAAAGATCCGTTTCCCGTAATCCCCACTGCCTATATTATTTCCGAAGCCGGACTTAAGGGCATAAGCTGCGGCGGCGCGATGATTTCGCCCAAACATCCGAACTTTATCGTCAATGTTTTAAACGCCAAAGCCGAGGAAGTTAAACAGCTTGCCGAGCTGGTAAAATTCGTGGTTAAAGCCAAATTCGGGATAGGACTGGAGGAAGAAGTGATATATGTATGAAAATCAATACCAAGTCCACTAACCTCGACTTAACCCCGGCGCTCAAAGACTATATTGAGACAAAGATCGGCTCGCTCTCCAGATTTTTAAAACGTTGGGATGCGGAAGGCACAGTTGAAATTTGGATTGAAGTTGCCCGTACTACCCGGCATCACCACAAAGGCAACGTCTTCCGAGCCGAAGCGGATTTAAGATTGCCCGGCAAAGTTCTGCGCGCCGAGGATGAAGACCGGGATATCCGGACAGCTATTGATCGCATCAAAGATAAACTCAAGCGCGAAATCGAAAAATACAAAGAGTTAAAAGAAATTCAATAAATAAATTGTTTACATTATAAATGATTAATCTGCTATAATGTAAACAATTGGGGGAGAAAATTTGAGAGGGCAACAAAAATAACGGGAGCCTTGCGAGCTCCCGTTTACCCTCCTTGAATTAGAGGCCGCGCTTCTTCCGTTCATCCTCGTTGTTCATATCAGAGACGAGCTTGAAGACTTCCAGAAGAAACTGGTCGTTGCCTTTAAGCTCGCCCCAGCCGGCGCCGCCGTCTTCCGGCGTAGAGAGCAGTTTCCGGTAGAAGAGATTGTGTGCTCCCCCAAATCCGTCACAGGAGAGTTCTGGCAGACCTTCCCGAGTCAGTTTTTCAGGAGTAATTCCGAGCTGTGCGCGATCTTTCCTTACGCGAGCTTGGATAGCCGCGCGCATTTTCCTCCGTAGCGGCGGTCTCAAAAGAACCGCTTGGACACCCGACTTGGACATATCCACCTCCCAGTATTCAAGAGTGAATGAACCGGCTTAACTATAGCAGAGTTGACAAGCGGCCGCAATAGGACTATAATAGCGGGTATGATGAATAATAAATTAGCACTATTTAGCATTATCCTTGCCGTAGTCGCTCTTGGGTTTTTGGTTTATGTCAAAGCCACGGACGGCGTAATTACGGTTTGCGTGGGACAAAATGGGTTGATGTATTTTGTGGGCGAAGGGATTACGGGAACTAAATGTGATGGCAAGGGCAAAATCGTGAGCTGGAATATACAGGGGCCGCCCGGTCCGCCAGGACCCCCGGGACGCGAGTTGCATCTTTACGATGCGAACGGACAGGATTTGGGATTACTCATAGATTCAGTGGCATATTCGAGGGCAAGACTTACAACTTTATCGTCTGGCTATTTTGTTGAGTTCTATCAGGACGATGTTTCTAAATCGGTATCGTGGAGAGGTGGAGAGTCACAAAGGGTTTACTTCGACAACGGTAACTGTGTTGGTAATGTTTATATCGTTGAGACTCCTGGCCCGGGCTATTTTATACGAGTAGCCGGAAGGTTCTTTGATACACCCTCGCCCGATTTACAATTCGGACTGACCTTAAGATCTCATTTTGATCCCAACGGGGAATGCGTGAATGAGAGTACTGACCACGGGGTACCAGCGAGAGAGATTTCCAACCCTTTTCCCTTCGGCGATCCTCTCGCTTGGCCGTTGCGGATTCAATAAATCGAGACAAATGTTCGCGTTGAATAAAGTATGACACAAGCCATGCTTTATTTATTTCTATGTCTTGTTAAACTATACTCACATTAATGCTTAAAGTTTTATCAAAATTATTTAAATCGGATGCGGGACTGGGAAAAATTGTTGAGGAAATTAATGCTCTAGAGCCGGAGATTCAGAAGCTGACGGATGAGGAAATTAGAGAGGAGAGCGAAAAGTTGAAGACTTTAATTCAAGGTAGTCCTTCAACAAGTTCAGGAAATCCTTCGGCAAGCCCAGGAAATAATTTTGTAGTGCCTGAGCAAAGTCGAAGGGCTACATTAGAGGAAGTTTTGCCTCGCGCATTCGCATTGGTAAGGGAAGCGGCGAAAAGGACGCTTGGTCAGCGGCATTTTGATGTGCAGTTGATGGGGGGATTCGCGCTTCATCAGGGCAAAATTGCCGAGATGAGAACCGGTGAAGGCAAAACGCTCGCCGCCACCTTGCCGGCCTATTTAAATGCGCTTACTGACAAGGGAGTGCATGTGGTGACAGTTAACGAGTACCTTGCTAAGAGGGATACGGTGTGGATGGGACAAATCTACCATTTTCTTGGTTTGAGCGTGGCATGCCTCGTGCATGAAGGAGCGCTCATATATGATCCCCACTTTCGGATTGGTCATCCTGAGCCGAGCGAAGGATCACGGCAAGATTCTTCATCCGACCACAGTCGGATTCAGAATGACAAGAGCGGTTCCGGCCACGAAAAGTCGGTCTTATTAGATAAAGAACGTGATACCACCGGAGGTTTTTTGGTGCAGACCGAATATTTAAGACCAATTTCAAGAAAAGAGGCCTATGAGGCCGATATTACCTATGGCACGAATCACGAATTTGGGTTTGATTATCTTCGCGACAATTTGGCGCATAGTTTGGAGCAACAAGTCCAGAAAAGAGGATTTCACTACGCCATAATCGACGAGGTGGATTCCATTTTAATTGACGAAGCCCGGACGCCCTTGATTATTGCGGCTCCGGATACTGAATCCAGCCAGTTTTATAAGACTTTTGCGCGCGTGGCGGCCAATCTTAAAAAAGAAGCAGACTATTTGGTTGATGAAAAACAAAGAAGCGTTGATATCACCCAAGAGGGGATTGATAAAGT
>CAYSWC010000041.1:0-3241 GCA_964434715.1 uncultured Candidatus Saccharibacteria bacterium | reverse complement strand
AACTCTCACCGGATAAAACCATCCAAGATTTCTTGGAAGAAATGGAAGTTGGCAACATCCTTAACTTAAAAGTCCTCCGCGGCAAAAAAGAGTTTGAGGCAAAAGTAGTTTTGGCGGAGAGAAAATAGATTCCACGCGAATCTATATGCTAATTTTTGCGAATTATTACTGCGAATATTCGCATACTATTCCTGTTTCATTCGCACATTTATTCGCGTAACATTGATGACTTAATATATGTATTCATCCGCCAGTTTCCCTTCCCTGTCAAACAAAAGCACCCGGTCGTGAAGCGGATCAAAGATGTTAACTTGCGGCTGAAATGGCTTGGTGAGCCAAACGCGCCATTCGCTCAAGAAAAATCCGGGCTCTAAATGATGATCTTCATAACAACCGGCATAGTTAAGATCTCCTAAATAATCCAAACAAGCAGTATCGCTATGAGGCACCGGCGGATTGGCAAGCGGTACTTCACAGGTGCCAAGACTTAAGAGATAGCTTTGGCATTGACCGGTAAAGGAGTAGATTCCTGAACGATCGGGCCGGGGACAGGCTCTCGGCATCTCGGGCGTAAAGCCGCGTATATAGCCAGCGCATTTATTGAGTCTTAAATTAATATCAAACGGCGCCGAGTGAGAAAAGATGCTAAGGCGGTCTCCGCTTTTAGCCAGAATGTCTCTCGGAAAATAACCCGAGGGCCGATAATCGCTTGCCGCTTGAGGGATCAAAAAAGAATTCTTATTGCTCTTAACCTTCCAGCCGGTGATATTGACTTCTTCGCCACGACTTAAATTAACTGACAATCTGACTTCGCTATAGCGGAGACTTGAAGAAAAAAGTCTTCCAGTTCTGGAGACGGAACTTACCGTTACTTTTTCAAAATAGGGCGAGAGATCATCGACACTAAATCCTTCCGGAATTCTCTGGCTATAACGAGGCGGAGGCGGTGGCGGCGATGCTCTAGGCGGAGGAGGCGGAGGCGAAACCCGGCGGACTACTGCCGGCGGCGTAGTTGTGCTTACCGGCCCTTGGCCCGGAAGTCCTCCCCGACTGAAAAAAGCCGCTCCCAAAGCTACCAGAAATGCGATGATGGCCCAAGCAAGAATATGCATAAGTTATATAACCAAGTTTATCAACTTGCCGGCTATAAAAACAATTTTTTTTGGTTTCGCTTCCTTAAGCAGGGATTTAATTTTAGGACGCTCCAAAATTAATTTTTCCGCTTCATCTTGGGTAACGGCTCTAGGGACCGTAACTTTATCTCTCAACTTACCATTGACTTGGATAATCAGCTCGAAAGTCTTATCTTGAATCAATTTTGGATCAAACTTAGGCCATAACTCCTTATGGATACTATTAAATCCTCTCTTCTCTCTCCTCTTATCGCTTCCCTCTCTTAGTTTGTGCCATAACTCCTCGGCAAGGTGGGGCGCGAAAGGAGCGAGTAAAAGCAGGAATTGTTCTAATGTTTTAATGTTGTAATGCTCCGATTTTTCTAGTTCGTTTAGAAATATCATTAGAGAACTAATAGCAGTATTAAACCGCAGAGTTTCGATATCTTTGGTGACCTTTTTTATTGTTTGATGAAGGGGGCGCCGTATGTCATTCTGAGGCATCGCCGAAGAATCTTGTTGTAGTTTAAGAGACCCTTCGTTCGCACTCAGGGTGACGCTACGCGTCAGTTTCCAAACCCGGTTTAAAAATCGGCTGATCCCGATTATCCCCCTATCCTGAAAATCGCCGCCTTGCTCAAACGGTCCCAAAAACATCAAATAAATCCGCAGGGTGTCAGCGCCGAATTCTTTGATATAAAAATCGGGATTGACCACATTGCCTTTGGATTTGGACATCTTCGCGCCTTCGCGAATCAAGAGCCCGTGCGCCCGAAATTTGGCAAATGGTTCCTCAAAGTTTACCAGTCCCAAATCTTTAAAAACCATTGCCAAAAACCGGCTGTAAAGCAGGTGAAGCACTGCATGCTCCGCTCCTCCAATGTACATGTTCACTGGTAGCCATTTTTTTGTTATTTGCTGATTCCAAGGAATTTCCAAGATTCTGGATTTTGAACTGTCATTTTGCATTTTGATTTTTGAATTTTGCATTCCGACGCTAGGATAGCGGAGGTAGTACCACGCCGAATCAAGAAATGTATCCGAAACATCAGTTTCTCGCCTTGCTTCACCGCCGCACTTCGGACACTTGGTTTTATAAAATTCGGGGATTGAAGAAAGCGGCGACTCGCCCCTCCCTCTTGGCCGGAAATCTTTTACATAGGGCAATTTCACCGGCAAATCTTTTTCCTCTACCGGAATCCACCCCGCATTTTCCTTGCCCGCCGAAGCCTTGGCGCAGGCGGGGCAAAAAATCATTGGTATGGGCGGACCCCAGTAACGTTGGCGGGAAATCAACCAGTCACGAAGTTTATATTGGATAGTTGGTTTGGCTAAACCCTTTCTAACAACGTATTTTACTATTTCCTCCCGGACATCCCCCGCTCGCTTGCCGGTAAATTCTCGTGGCTCTCGCAAAAAACCATTAACCATATCGGTATAACAGACTTCTAAATTTTCAACTAGTCTTCGATGCTCTGGATCCTTGGGAAACAAAACGGGTTTTAACCGAATCCCGTATTTTTTTGCAAAGGCGAAATCACGCTCATCATGAGCTGAACACTTTACAATGCCTGTTCCGTATTCTTTTACGGCATAATTGGCAACCCAAATTGGCAGATCGCCATTGCCGACCGGATCAACAATGTAGAGACCTGTAAATATGCCTAATAGTTCTTTATCGTCATGTTCTATTTTACGCCGTCGCTCAACTAGTTTCTTGCAAAAACTAAAGATTTTTTCCTTATTCGGGGCATTTTTAAGTAACTGCTCCAAAAGCGGATGGTCGGGAGCAATCACGACAAAGGTATCGGCGCGAAATGCCTCAAAATGAGCGGAAAATGTTTGAATTTTCAAAGAAGAATTTTTAACTGGCGCCGTAAAAATAAGTCCTTCTGATTTTCCAATCCAATTCCTTTGCGCGATTTTAACCCTCTCTGGCCAATCAATTACCTCCAAATTTTTAAGCAGTCGGTCAGCATAGTTGGTAATCTTGAAAAACCACTGCTCTAACTCTTTTTTCACCACCACTGATTCGCAGCGCTCGCAACGATCGCTAATTACCTGCTCGTCAGCAAGCACGGTTAAGCACTTAGGACACCAATTAACCGGAGCTTTTTTGCGGTATGCCA
>CAYSWC010000040.1:0-3292 GCA_964434715.1 uncultured Candidatus Saccharibacteria bacterium | reverse complement strand
AATACTGGTCGCCGACTTCAACAAGCAGTCCTTCTTGAACTCGTTCCAGGAAACAGATCGCCCGCTTCTTGCTTAAACATCTGCCGCTTCGCCGAAGTTCCAATTCGGTTGCGCTCACAGTCAAGCGGGGCTTGTGAGAGATTTCAACCGGTTCAAGCAAGGCAAGATTGACGAATCGCGTCGCGCTTGGAAGCTCACGCGGTCTGATAACCGTTTCAGAAACTGTTTTATCGTGAGCTTTAGCGCTCAAAGTCTTTTCCGGGAGCGGCGGCCTTGGATAGTCGGGAGGATGAGCGATACAGCTTAGCGAAAAAAGGACAAGCAAGACTAGCGGCACTCTCATCTTTCCTCCAGAGAAAGTTTTAAGATGAGCTGATTATTAGTATAACAAAAAACCCGCCCCGGTTTCGTGCTTCAAAACTTAGGCGGGTAAGTACGAAGTTCAGGAGAGGGTTATCATAAAAGTGCCTTTATAGATTTCGGCTTTTACTTCCTGTTTTTCCCAGTGGGAACTCCATTTGGTTTGGAGTCGGAACCGACCGATCAAAGTTTGGCCGCCTTTGAGTTCAGCCGACTTGAGCCAGATGGTTCCCGAAACTGTCTCGGCGGCAAAACTTGTCGGAGGCAAATCATCGGTGATGTAGATCGCAGCGGCTCGGGCCTCAATTCCTCCTTCTCTTTCAAACAAAGCCAGCGCTACGGTATGGCCGCGATAGGTGTCGCGCGGGGAGATATGAAGAACGATGCCGCCCGGCACTCTTTTAACTGACGAGTAGCCGCGAGCGAAACTGATTAAGCCGTGACCTTCGGTAAAAAATTCCGTGTCCCGGACCTCCAGATAAGGATCAATCTTGATTTCAACCGGAAAAAGCGGATGAGTACCCACTTCATGCGGCGCTTCGGCTGAACCGCTTTGCAGTCGGAGCTCCGAGTCAATGACGGGCGGTTTTTCCGGATTCGCCTCCGGTGTTTTTGCGGGCGACGAGCAGCCGAGAACAAACACAGTCAAAAAACCGGCGAGGACCTTAAGCATTTCTTCCCCTCCTTTACGTTACTTTGTAACAGCGCAGATCAAGGAACTAGTTAAAGAGTATAGAAAAGTTGGTTCCTCTTGTCCAGTGTTGGTGATTTATTTTATTTGTGTTATCCTCAAATAGTTATGTTTGCTAAGTTTGTAAATCCAGCCGTTATCATACTTCTTTTGATTGCCGGTTATTTTTATCTTTCTTCAAACGGGCCGGTTTTTGATTTTAATACCAATTCTCGCTCTTTATCCCAAGTCAGTCAGAATTTTCTCGCCAATGAAGCTTTAGCCGCCAGATTTGATTTTTTAAGTAAAAACGGCAATTCTTCGTGTTCGGCGGCTTTTCGTGACTCAATTTCTCAAATGCCCGATGAGGCGCGGCTTCAAGGTTCGTGTTGCAGTCCGATGAGCATGCATCGGTACAGCGAACAAAGTGAGGGACTAAAAAATTTTAAATCTCTTGCCGGACAGGACATTGATAAAATTCCTGATGATCCTTACGATATTGAAGTCGGTCTCGCCAAAGAATTGATGTCTTATTACGATATGGAACTTAGGCCGGCAGAACAATTAGCTTATAATTACGCTATGGAGAATTCTGACGAGAAAGGACCTTGCTGCTGCAAGTGCTGGCGGTGGAATGTTTATGGAGGACTTGGAAAATATTTAATTCGCAATTACGGATTTACCGGCGAGCAGGTAACCGAGGTTTGGAATTTGTCTGATGGCTGTGGAGGCGATGACGAACACCAGCATACTTGAATTATGCATTATGAATGATGTTCAAAAAAATTTTCTAACAAAAGCATTTTATATCTCAATCGGAGTAGCCGCATCATCGGCTCTATTTTTAGTTTTTTACTGGAGTCTGCGGCTTAACGCGAGCATTGCCAATCTTATCAATAATTACGCCCAAGACTTGCCGCTCTACTTTTGGCCTTATGTGATTTTAACTTTGGGTGCCATTGTGCTTTTTGGCGTGAATGTATCTCTTTTTGTTTATCGCTCTAGAAAATTCGGCTTGCCCCGTCTAAACTTCCGCAAGGGCGAAAACATAAGCGGGCAAGCCGCAACTGGTTTAGGATCGCTGATTGGCGTTTTTGCTTCCGCCTGTCCGGTTTGCGGCTCAACTCTCCTCTCCGCCATCGGCATTGCCGGAGGCCTCACCGCTTTTCCTTTGGGCGGATTGGAGCTTAAAGCGGTTTCTTTGGGGCTCCTGGTTCTGCCTATATGGCTTACCGTCAGAGATGTTAAAAGGAAAGAGGGGGAATGCCAAGAAGGGATTTGTCCGCCGCCGAGCGATCATAGCTTTAGGGAAAAGGATAAACCATGGTTGCAGAGCACGCTGGCTTTAATTTTTATCTTTGTCTTTGTCGGCTTTAATATGCTTAAAACCGATCCGGCTGTTGCCAGATTGCTGCCCCGAGAAAGCAAAGGAATCGTTAATCCGGGCGATAATCAGACTTTTACTGCCAATGTTTCCGCGACCGGCAACGAGCTGGTTGATGAAGTAAATGCTGCGGTTTTGCCGGAACGCGGATTTCAGAGCCGAATTTATTTTGGGGAAAGTGTTGTTAAACTGATTGAAGCCGGAGCAATTGATCGGAGCAAATTTGAAGCTTTGTATGAATCCCGTGGCGGCTTGCCAAAAGAGGTGAGAGAACTTTTGGATCGGTCGTCGGCTAAACCGATTCTGCTTACGCGTGAGACGGCCAACTATTATATAAATCTCTTATGGCCCTTGGGACTCGCTAATTTTATGGAGACCAATAAAAATAGTCCGGTTAACGGCAAATCGCTTTTCAACTTTGCCTCCACCGGCGGCTGGGATTTAGGAAAAGAGAAGAATGGCGGTGCTTATTTTAATAAATTTAAAATCATCCCGCTCACCTCTGCCCAAGAACAACTAGCAACCAGAATTGCGGAAAATACTTTCCGCCCCTGTTGCGGCAATTCCACTTTTTTTCAGGATTGCAACCACGGCTCGGCGCTTTTGGGGCTTTTGGAATTAGGCGCGGCGCAGGGCTTAACCGAAGATGAACTTTTTCGCGAGGCCTTGGCTTTTAATTCTTTCTGGTTTCCGCACAACTATATTCAAACTGCACTCTATTTTAAGGCCGTCAAAGGCATTGATTGGGAAAATGTTGATCCCCGAGTGGTGATGAGCAAAGACTATTCGAGCGGCGGCGGCTGGTACGAAAATGTTCAAAAAGAATTAGCAGCACGAAATCTTATTCCCGAAGTTAAGGGTGGGGCCAGTTGCGGAGT
>CAYSWC010000039.1:0-3365 GCA_964434715.1 uncultured Candidatus Saccharibacteria bacterium | reverse complement strand
CTTCTCTTGTAACCCCCATAAGCGCCAAACGCGCGGAGTTTTCGCGTTTGGCGCAAGTCCAAATGTCAAAGCTCAAATGTCAAATCAAGCTCAAAATCTAAATGTCAAAAGGTTTGGATTTTGAACTTTGGATTTGATTTGTCATTTGGATTTTGAAATTGGGATTTTAAAGCGATATGAACAAAATAATTATCCGTGGCGCTAGAGAACACAATCTTAAAAACATCAACCTCGAACTCCCGCGCGATAAAATGATTGTTTTTACCGGCATTTCTGGTTCGGGAAAATCTTCGCTGGCGTTTGACACGATTTTTGCCGAAGGCCAGCGCCGCTATATTGAATCTTTATCAGCTTACGCGCGGCAGTTTTTGGGCAAGCTAGATAAACCCGATGTTGATGAAATTGAGGGTCTTTCCCCGGCCATCTCCATTGATCAAAAGAGTCATTCTCATAATCCCCGCTCAACTGTGGCTACGGTAACCGAGATTTACGATTATCTGCGGGTACTTTTTGCCCGCCTCGGCCTCCCCCATTGTCCGGAGTGCGGCAAGCAAATCAAAAAATTAACCAATGAGGAGATTGTGGATATTGCCCGGGAGTTTGCCCGGCATGATAAAGACCGCAATCTGGTAATAATGGCGCCGGTAGTCCGAGGCCGCAAAGGCGAATACTACCAACTGCTTTATGATTTTTTAAACGCCGGTTTTGGCGAAGTCAGAATTGACGGCGAATATTATTCGCTCCGCGATCGCATCACTTTAAGCCGCTACAAAATCCACAATATTGATTTAGTGGTTGACCGCCTGCCGGCCAATATGGATTTTCGGGAAAAAGACAATCGTCTCCGCCTCTCCGAAGCCGTGGAGACCGCTTTAAAATACGGGCATGGGGTGGTTACCATTATCACCGACAAAGAAGTGTCTTTATCATCAAAATTCACTTGTCCCAAGGACGGCTTTTCTTTTCCGGAAATTGAACCGCGGCTTTTCTCATTTAACAGCCCTTACGGCGCCTGCCCGGTTTGTCACGGCCTAGGCACTGAAGATATCTGGTCGGAAAATCTTTGCCCCACTTGCGAAGGCCGGCGGCTCAAGCGCGAGAGTTTAAGCGTTTTAATAGAGGGCAAAAATATTAACAATCTAACCGCGCTCGCCATTCACGAGGCCAATGATTTTTTCTCCCGCCTGGAAAACCAGCTTTTAAGCGCGAGCTTGGCCGGCAAAACCAGCGCTTATGAGATCGCCGAAGTGCCGCTCCGGGAAATTAAAAACCGCCTCAAGTTTATGATTGACGTCGGCCTTGAGTATCTTACTCTGGACCGCAAGGCCGGCACGCTCTCCGGCGGCGAGGCCCAGAGAATCCGGCTGGCTTCACAAATCGGCTCGCGGCTGGTGGGCACTTTATATATTTTGGATGAGCCGACCATCGGACTTCATCAGCGCGACAATGCCAAACTTTTAAAAACCCTGCTTCAACTGCGCGATTTGGGCAATACCATTATTGTGGTTGAACACGACGAGGCAACCATCCGTTCGTCTGATTATCTGGTGGATATCGGGCCCGGCGCCGGAATTCATGGTGGTCAAATTGTTGCCCAGGGGCCTCTGCCCGAAATCTTAAAAAATAATAAAAGCCGCTCGCTCACTTTGGATTACTTGCGCGGTCAGCGCCAAATTGAAATTCCCGAGAGACGCCGTAACATTTCCAAACATCGCGAACGCTTAAAACTTAAAGGCGTTACGGCTAACAACATCAGCAATGTTGATTTTGAAATTCCGCTCCGGGCCTTGACCGCCATTACCGGCGTCTCCGGCTCCGGCAAAAGCACGCTTTTAGATGAAGTGCTCTACAAAAATCTTGCCAATAGATTCAATCTGGCAAGCTACAAAGCCGGCCGAGTCGGGCAAATCATTGGCTTGGAATACCTCAATCGCGTGGTCGGCATTGATCAATCGCCCATTGGGCGCACGCCCCGCTCTAATCCGGCAACTTACGTGGGCGCCTGGACTTATGTCCGGGATTTATTTGCCACCACCCAAGATGCCCGGGTGCGGGGCTATAAACCCGGGCGTTTCAGTTTTAATGTGCGGGGCGGTAGATGTGAAAACTGTGAAGGCCACGGGGTGCTGGCAATTGAAATGCATTTCCTGCCCACGGTTTATGTGGAATGCGACATCTGCCGCGGCAAACGGTTTGACCGCGAGACTTTGGAGGTGCTTTACCGCGGAAAAAATATTTACGAAGTTTTGAAAATGACGGTTGAAGAAGCGGTGAAGTTTTTCCAGGACATTCCCTGGCTCTATGACCGTTTGAAAATCCTCGATGAAGTAGGTTTGGGCTATATTGAACTGGGGCAATCCTCGACCACGCTCTCGGGCGGCGAAGCGCAAAGAATCAAACTCGGTTTTGAACTAGGCAAGCGCGATACCCATAAAACCCTTTATTTGCTTGATGAACCGACCGTTGGCCTCCACTATGACGATGTGAAAAAACTGCTTCAGGTTTTGGATCGCTTGGTTGAACGCGGCAACACCGTGGTAGTCATTGAACACAACCTTGATGTCATTAAATGTGCCGACTGGATAATTGACTTAGGGCCGGAGGGCGGAGAGCGCGGCGGCAAAATCGTCGCCGTGGGCACGCCGGAAGACATTTCAAAAAAAGCTGGAAGTTTTACGGGCCAATATTTAAGGAAAGTCTTAAAATAAATTTATGAAAAATCTCTACCGAGGTTTACCGGTGACACCGGGGGTATATCTGATGAAAGACGTGAAAGGACGGATTCTTTATGTTGGCAAGGCGGGAAATTTGAAGCGGCGGGTTTCGAGTTATTTTTTGCGCCCTCACGATTATCGGATTCAAAAACTTGCTAGCCAGATCAAAAAAATTGACTATGAGAAGACTGATACGTCTATTGAAGCGCTGATTTTGGAATCACAGCTGATCAAAAAATACCAGCCGCCTTACAACGTCCGCGAAAAAGATGATACGAGTTTTCTCTATGTCGAGATTACGCGCGAGCAATTCCCTCGTGTGCTCTTAGTTCGGGGCAAAAGTAAAGCCGGGGGAATCCGCTTTGGCCCTTTTACCTCTGCCTCAAATATCCGCGCGGCGCTCCGAATTTTAAGAAAGATATTTCCTTATAGTACACACGGTGAAGGGACTAGGAAACAAGGACTAGGGGCTAGGAGACCTTGTTTTGATTATCAGATTGGGCTGTGTCCCGGAACCTGCGTTGGAGCTATCGGCCGCAAAGATTATTTCAAAAATATCAGGAATTTAAAACTCCTTTTCGAAGGCCGAAAGGTTAAAATATTGAAAAATTTAAAAAGCGAGATGACAGCGGCAAGTAAGAATTTGGAATT
>CAYSWC010000038.1:0-3580 GCA_964434715.1 uncultured Candidatus Saccharibacteria bacterium | reverse complement strand
CGTGTTCGTCGAGCCAGTTCTCGACGCGGCCCTCAACCATCGAATCCGGCATCTCATCGGTGGTAGCGCCGAAATCGCGTCGTAGATGGGCTACGATAAGTGCGCGAGCCACGTCTGGACCAAACTGCTCGGCAACTGTTGGGTAGGCCATTTCCAAACCGACTTCGATTCGTCTCGAGGCGTCCTGCAACTGCTGTAGGGTCAGCGGAGTTGAGCGGGTTTGGGGTTTCATCTGACAGACCTCCTTTCGGTTTTGGGCAGAACCCTCACTTCGAGCCACTTGACGCCCCACTTGAGCGCCTCTTTGTGAGTGGGGAAGCGGAGGTCAATGTGGTAAACCGGCGGGTTTTGCCGCGCCGCTTTCCTCATTGCTCCGCCAGTGTCGTCCACCTCCTTCACACCCGCGCCGGGAATCTCAAGAAGTGTCCGTTTCGGCAGAAGTTCGAAGTCTGCCGCGACACCATCGCAGACGTAGGCGTCGTCGCCAGTTGCGGTGGTGCGCTTGCCCTGAGCTTGCCGAAGGGCCCACTTGCCGCAACACTTCTCGCACGGACAGTAAGCCGTAACCTTCATCTTGACGACTTGACCGGCCACTACCGGCTTTACGGCTTCGGTTTTTTCCTTGGCAGGAGCCGTCATGGTCAAGACCACCAAAGCAGTCAGAACCAAAAGGATTGTTCGGGCTCGCTTCATCGTTTTTCCTCCCCATTTTCAGTTGTTTATGATCTATCGGCTATTGTAGCAAATAAGGCAGGGCTTGTCAAATCAAAAACCGCCTTGCGGCGGTTTTTGAAGTCGGCAATCAATAAGCCGGATTCTGTCTCGCCCGCCTAAGTTTTGCCTTTGGCAAAATTTTGGCGGGTCAAGCGGCGGCAATTTATCTAGGTCCGACGTTACCGTCGGACTCAAGCGGCACTCCCGGAAATCGGATTTCAGAAATCAGATGTCTGACATCCGAAATCCGACTTCCGGACTCGGCCTTGCACCCGGTAAGGATTTAGCCGTTTCACCTCCGCCTTTTTATCCCTAGAGCGGAGCTAGACCTTCAACGTTGGGATAGGGTCTGTCCAACCGTTTCCAGTCAGACCGTCACTGTTCGCACCTCTGTATTGCTACTGATGGCTGTTAGCTCCCGACGCACTACTTCTTAAATAGAAATAATGAAGTCGGGATCCCGATCCCTTTCGGGCGTCGGGACACTACCTTTTACCAATGCTCCGCATTGTTTTACCAGTGCGAAGCACTGGATGGGTGTCCGGACTTTCCTCCCACCTCGCGCGCAGCGCCTTGTTTGCGCTACGCACAAGGGAGTAGCCGTCTAGATTACCGACCATCTCCCATATTAGCATATTTCAATAAAAAAAGCCAGTCCCGCCTAAATTTGCGGAATAAAATAATATCATATGTAACGATCGTTACAAATGATATAAATTGTTGAAATAGAAGGAGTTAAAGCAAGCGGCCGCGGTTTTCGCCGGATTCACTTTTGTCTAGTGCCTGATTCATCAGGCGATCGGCGGCTTTGTTTTCCTCGCGGGGGATTTTTTTAAACTCTACGGCTTTAAAGTCTTGAAGCAGATTCCAGACTTCGATAAAAAGAGTTTGCAGTTCAGGTTCTAAAATTTTGTTCTGGCCTTTGACTTGTTTGTATAAAAGTTCGCTGTCAGTGTTGATTTGGAGCTCTGTTTGTCTTGAGTTTTTCTTGCCCAAAAGCTGTTTGGCTTTTTTTAGGGCGAAAATCACGGCTTTATATTCCGCCACATTGTTGGTGGTGTTGCCGATGACTTCACCGTATTTCCGGCTGCCCACAAGAATGCCGATAGCCGCCGGTCCGGGATTGCCTCTGGCGCCGCCGTCGGCATAGATAACCAAGCGCCCCGAAGAAGGGAAAAGCGAGGAAGCGATTGATTGCCGCTTGCTCATTCTTTCATTTTAACATATTTCCAAGGTAAGGGTCTTTTCGCGTCATAGGCAAATCCAGCCGAAGCTTTATGGCCTCCGCCGCGGTATTTTTGAGCCATTTTGGCGACATCAACCCCGCCGCTGGATCTCAAAGACACCCTGATTTCATCTCCTTGCCGATTCCAGACAAGGGCGACGGGCGGCCCTTTCCGAACCAAAGCATGAGCCACTTCATTTTTTAGAAGATAAGTATTCACCACCCAAACGCGCCGTCCTTGGAAAATTGCCAAGTCGGCTTTTTTGATTAAGTCCCGCGCCGACTTTTCCTGATATTTGACTATGGCTTTGCCTTCTTCAAGAATTTTTTTTCTGACTCCAGTTTTTTCAAAATCAGCAGCTAATTTATCCCACTTTCTAAAGTTAAAATCTACAAGATCAACGGCGGCAAGCAGGGTGCGCGAGTAAGGCAATTTAAATTTCCATAAATCGCGATCTTCAATATAGCGTAAGAGAAGGGGAATGGGTTTTTTGCCATGAAAGAATTGCCAAGTAAGCACTGAACCGGAATTATTGTTGGAAAAGTAGAATTGATGGGCTCTCTCAACTTCTTTTTTAACTGATAAATGATGGTCAATCGTGGTTACCGTGTTGTCCTTAAGGAGTTTCTCCAGTTCCTTGCCGGCGTAAGTAATGTCCAAAAGGTAAATCTCCTTATTTTTAAGTCCTCGTGGCGGTGGAATCTGATGTTTAATCGGCAAATAATCGGCCTTATTGCCGAATCGCCTCCAAGCCGCCCAAGCGGCGCCAAAGCCGTCGGGACAGTCGGAATGGTATAAGACAACGATTTTTTTCATATTATTCGTAAATTCGTAACTGATTCGCTATTCGTTGATACTTTGCCGCCCCTCTAGGGCGGCTATTCCCGGCAGTTTTTTGCCGCTTAAATACTCCAACATGGCGCCGCCGCCGGTTGATAGAAAACTGAATTTTTTCTCGAGTTCCAACTTGCGGATCAATTGGGTGGTCTCGCCGCCGCCGGCGACCGAGAAAGCGCGAGTGGCGGCCACTGCGCGAGCAATCGTGTAAGAACCATGAGCGAATTTTGGATTCTCAAAAAATCCTACCGGACCATTCCAGATAATGGTCTTGGCACCTCTGATTTTCTCCTTGAACAATCTAATGGTTAAAGGCCCGATATCGCGGATCGAACCCTTTGCGCTCATAAAATCAACCGGCAAAACTATTTTTCCGGAATTCAGAAGTTTCTTAACCAAGGGAATGAGTGCAGCTTCAAATTCCGATTTTCCGATGTTAAGTTTCCGCGCTTTAAGAAAAGTATTGGCCGTAAGTCCGCCGATCAAAAAGACGCTGGCTTTGGGCAGAAAATTTTTGATGACCCCAATTTTGTCTTTTGCCTTGACGCCGCCCAAAATAACGACCAAAGGTTTTTTATGGGTCCGCATCGCGCGATCCAGTGTCTTAATCTCCTTCTCCAAAAGTAAACCGGCATAAGAGGGGAGATGGCGAGGTATTTGTGCTACCGAAGCGTTTTTCCGGTGGCTGACCGCAAAAGCGTCATTTACATAATAATCGCCCAAACTGGCCAATTGCCGGCCCAAGCGCGGACTGTCTTCTTCCTCGCCCGCTAAAAACCGTAAATTTTCCAATAAAAAAACCG
>CAYSWC010000037.1:0-3593 GCA_964434715.1 uncultured Candidatus Saccharibacteria bacterium | reverse complement strand
AGGGAGGGATTCGAACCCCCGAAGGCATAAAGCCAGCACGTCTACAGCGTGCCCCGTTTGGCCACTTCGGTACCTACCCCTACTCCTTTTTATCATTATTTAGTTGCTGAAACAAGTCTTTTTTAGACTCTCCATTACCGTTGGCTTTTTTAAAATTCTTAAGATACTGATTGACTAAATTATCAAGTTTCATCAGGCCGACGCGGAGACGCCTTAAAAATTTCTCAAAAAAGGCGTTGAGCCACCCGTCAACTTCTTTAAGCGGCAATTTCGTAAGCAGGCGATCAAAAAATCCGGGGGCGTGATGTGCCTCGCCTGATTCATTTACTCTCGGCACTGCCCGCGCGAGCAGATAGATGATCACGCCGAGGCTTAAGAAAAAAGTGGATTGGAGAAGAAAGTCGTACATGGTGTGGCATGCGAATAACTAGTGCGAATATTTGCGAATCTTAGCGCGAATTATAAATATTCGCATATCATTCGCTCTCATTCGCAAATACATTCGCGTGAATTACTAAATCTCATAACGGCAAAATCTTTCGATTTTAATATTCTCCCCTACCTTGGCAACCGTATTTTTTATGAGTTTCTCGACAGTCGTCTCTTCGTCCTTAATATACGGCTGATTTAAAAGTTCTGAAACGTCTTGGGGGTTCATAGCGGCAATCTGCATTGTGAGCTCGTGGGCCAGAGTTTTAAACGGCTCCGAGCGCGCCACAAAATCAGTCTCACAGCGGATCTCCATTAAAACTCCGACGCGGCCGTTGTGAAGATAGGTTTCCAAAAATCCGGCGCCGGTCGCCCGGCCGGCTTTTTTCTCGGCCTTCACTATGCCTCGCTCGTAAATCAGCTCTACCGCCCGCTCAAAGTCACCGCCAGCATCCGCTAGCGCTTTTTTGCATTCCATCACGCCAGCGCCAGTCTGTTCTCTTAATCTCTGGATATCATTTACCATTTAATTCGCATTATTTTGCCCCAAATTCGCATTATTAGCGATTACTCCGGCTTTGGCCTCTGCTATCGCTTTCTCTATCTTTCCCAAAACCCACTCAATGCTTGATCTCGCCCGATCATTGGCCACTACGGGGTAATCAATCAGATCCGGATCAGCGTCAGTGCTCATAAGACAGATAATAGGAATTTTCATTCTTCTCGCCTCTCGAATAGCAGTCGTATGTTCAGTGGCATCTACAATCATTATAGCATCCGGCAATCTCGTAAGCGGCTCTAGGCCGCCAAAAAGAATAGTTAACCTTCCGATCTCCTTGGCAAATTGAATCCGCTCTTTTTTGGTGTATTTCTCCAGCCGGCCGGTTGCCTCGTCAGTTCGGAGTTTAATAAAATACTGAAGTCGCTGGTTAATGGTTTTAAAATTGGTTAGTGTCCCTCCCATCCAGCGTTCGGTGACATAAGGAAGCCCGAATTTCTGCGCTAAATTTTTAACCAAATCTTTAGCCGAGGGCGTAGTCCCCAGAAAAAGAATCAGCCCGCCCCGACGTACAATTTCTTTTAAAAATTCGGCGGCTTTGCCTATTAAATCAAGGGTCTGCGCCACATCAATAATCTCAATGCCATTTCTGGTAGTGAAAATAAAGGGCTGCATGCGCGGATGAGTCTTGGTTTTTTTGCGTCCATAAAGCACGCCTGCTTTAACCAATTCTTCAAGCAAGGCCGGCTCAATTTCGGCTTGCTCGCTAACTAAGGCCTGATTTTCTTCAATTTTAACTTCATCTGCCATAATGACAACGGTAAAAACGATTATAGTCCAAAGGACTCTAGGCGGTCAACTGGGCGGCTTTTATAAAATCTCTTTGGGAAGTTTAGAAAGTAATCCTTTTCGAAAACTCTCAAAAGTAAATCTCCGGCTGATTTGACTGATTTTTCGGCGATTAAACTTTAATTTTTCAAAACGTCTGACTGCTTGGATTAAACTTTCGACATTTTGTTTTTCAAAAAATATGCCGGTAACACCATCCCCTACAATTTCCAAAGCTCCGCCTCCCCGGAAGGCAATAACCGGTGTGCCGCAGGCTTGGGCTTCGGCCGCCGTGAGTCCAAAATCTTCAACCTGAGGAAAAATCAGCGCTTGAGCACCGTTATATAATTTCCTTAATTCGTCATCGCTCACAAAAGGAATTAATTCAATATTTTTTCCGCCCGAGGCGGATCCGCCTTGGGCGGAGATATTTACCTGCCCCGTAGCTCCGCCCGCCGGCGGATGCTTCGGGGATATTTGATTTTTGATTTTATGATATTCCGGTCCCATCCCCACAATTTTAAGCGGCGCGCCTAATTCCCGAAACGCCTCAACAATCAAATCAAATTTTTTGTAGTGCAAAAGTCTGCCAACGGCCAAATAGTAGTTTCGAATTTCGGATTTCGGATTTCGGATTTCCAAATGAAATTTGGTATAGTCCACTGGCGGATAGATAACCTCGGCTTCCCGGCCGTAGTAAGCTTTGATTTTGCCGGCGATAAATTTGGAGATAGTCAGCAAAACATCCGGTTTTTGAGCCGCCTCGCGATCCCAATTTTTAAGATAATTAAAAGCCGGCCGAAAAACTGTTTTGAAAATGGGATTGGCAAAATAATTATCAATTTCCCAAGCATAGCGAAGAGGCGTATAACAGTAAGAGAGGTGGAAAGGATTAGATTTATTTTCTTTACGGTGACGGATGGAAACTCCTTTGGCATAACCGGCAGTAGCTGAAATTACCAAGTCATAGTCATCGTCAACAGTCATGGTGCTTACCGCCGTTGGCATAAGGGGAATAAAAGGCCGGTGATTCAAACGCACCAGTCCAAAATCCAAAAAACTGGTTTTATGGATATTGTCATGAAACCTGCCTAAAGTGCGGTTTTTATCGTAAAGCAGAGTATAAATATGAGCTTTGGAGAAAATTTTAAGCAAGGCCTCCAAAACCCGCTCGGCACCGCCATACTGATTTAGGTAGTCGTGGATAATGGCAACCTTCATAATTTTAAATCCGAAATTCGAATGTCCAAAATCCTAATGACCGAAACCGTGTTTTGAACATTTGAATATTCGAATTTTGAATTTGTTTCGTGCTTCGGATTTCGTGCTTCGAATTTTATTATATAATGGTATTGATGTCTTACCAAGCCCTGAAGCGCCTGACGGACATTGTCGGCGCTTCCCTCGGTCTTCTCGTTCTTGCTCCTTTTTGGCCTTTAATCGCGCTCGCGATCAAATTAGGGACTCCCGGGCCGCATTTGGTAAAACTTGATCGTATAAGCGCCGGCAAGAATATAAGAGTTTATAAATTCCGTTCTATGACTCACGGCGCTCATCAAATCAGAACTAAATTTACTCATCTTAACGAACGCCGCGACGGCCCCTTTTTTAAAATCAGGAATGATCCCCGTCTTACCAAAACCGGCCGGCTGATCAGAAAATTCCGCTTAGACGAATTTCCGCAGTTAATCAACGTGCTCCGGGGCGAACTCTCGCTGGTCGGCCCGCGTCCGCACGAACCCGAGGAAGTCGCTAACTATCCAGAATCCTACCGTCATATTGTTTTAGCCAAAGCCGGCGTGACCGGCTTATCCCAAGTTAATGGCGCCTCTAGTCT
>CAYSWC010000036.1:0-3654 GCA_964434715.1 uncultured Candidatus Saccharibacteria bacterium | reverse complement strand
AATTCAGGAGTTACTGGGAAAAGCACCGGGAAAAATTGCCGTATGAAATTGACGGCACGGTAGTGATTTTAAATTTAAACAAGGATTTTGAAGCCGCGGGCGTGATCGGTAAAGCTCCTCGCGCGGCTATTGCTTATAAATTTTCCGCCAAAGAAGCAACCACGATTGTTAAAGACATAAAAGTGCAGGTTGGGAGAACTGGAGCGCTTACGCCTGTCGCGGAATTAGAGCCGGTTCAAGTTGGCGGCATAACCATTTCTCATGCCACGCTTCATAATGCTGATGAAATTGAACGCTTGGGATTGAAGATTGGAGATACGGTGATTATAAATCGGGCCGGAGACGTTATTCCTAAAGTTTTAAAAGTTTTGCGCGAACTCCGCACCGGCAAGGAAAAAGAATTTAAATTTCCCAGCCATTGCCCGGTAGATGGTTCTAGAGTGGTGCGCGAGGGCGTGATTTACCACTGTTCCAATCGTGAATGCGGCGCGAGACAAAGAAAATCTTTATATCACTTTGTCTCCCGCGGCGCTTTTAATATTGAGGGATTGGGACCGAAAATCATTGATCGGTTTATTGATGAGGGGTTAATGAGCGATGCCGCTGATATTTTTACGCTTAGGACGGACGACATTGAGACGCTAGAAAGATTTGGAGAAAAATCAGCCGAAAATATCGTCAACGAAGTTGAGGAACGAAAGAAAATCTCCCTGCCCAGATTTATTTACAGTTTGGGGATTTTGCATGTTGGCGAGGAAACTGCCAGCTTGCTCGCGCAGGCAATCTCTAAATTCTCCCGCCAAGGCGGGACCCCGCCTTCCTTATCAAAAAAATCAAATGGAGCGGCGGGGCAATCTCTAATCTCTAAACCGAAAGATGTATTAAAAGCTTTTCATAAGTTATCGCTCGAAGATTTACAGCAAATTCGGGATATTGGCCCGAAAGTTGCCGAGAGTATTTATAACTGGTTTCGCGAGGTGCGCAATGAGAAATTAATTGAAAAACTAGACAAAGTCGGCATCCGCACTGAAAGTCAAGGATCAATAGTCAAAAGTCGAAAGTTAAAAGGTCTGACTTTTGTTTTAACCGGCACTTTGGAATCAATGAGCCGGGAATCAGCCAAAGAAAAAATCCGTTCACTGGGCGGCGAAGTATCGGAATCAGTCAGCAAAAAAACGAATTATGTGGTGGTCGGCGAAGAGCCGGGCTCAAAATATGAAAAAGCGAAGAAATTGGGAGTAAAAACTATTGAAGAGGAAGAATTTTTAAAAATGATAAAATAGAGTTATGGCTAAAATAGACAAAAAACATCTTGAACATTTGGCGGCTTTGGCGAGTGAAATATGTTATTATTAAATCGGTTAAAGTATGCCCAAAACTTCTAAGAACAGCAGAAAGACTCAAGATGAGATTTGGAGACGCATGCCCGCGTGGAAAAAAATCAAACTTACCGGCGAGCTCGCCCGTCTGTGTATTAAACTTAACTCCTTAAATGATTATCGAGAGTCCGGAAAAGTTGCTCGTTAAAACGGCCTCGATTTTACAATCGCTCGGCCTTAGATATCTGGTATCAGGCGGTTTTGCTGTTTCTGTTTGGGGAAGACCACGCGCCACCTTTGATATTGATATTGTCATTATCATTGCTGAAACAGAAGTGAGTTTATTAACAAAAGCCTTAAAAAAAATTTCTCAAGCTGGTTATCTTGATGAAGAAAATGCTCGGGAGAGCGCAAGAAAGGGGCGCGGCTCTTTTAACTTTATTGACTCCAATACCGGTTTAAAAGTAGATTTTTTTATAGGCGGCCGCGACCCTTTTACCATTTCTAAATTTAAGCGAAGGAAATTTAAAACCATCGGGGGCCAAAAAATTCCTTTCATCGCTCCCGAGGATTTGATTTTGAGCAAACTACAATGGTATAAAGAAAATCTTTCAACTCTTCAGCTAGACGATATTAAATCAATTCTTAAAATTTCAGGATCGAAACTTGACCATCATTATCTTAAGGAATGGGCAGCACGATTAAAGGTAGAGGACATTTTAGATAATTTATATGATTCTTGATAAAAAGCATTTAGAACATTTGGTGGCTTTGGCGAGGATTGAGATAAAGGCGAGCGAGGAAGAGAAGTTACTTAATGATCTCCAAAAAATTTTGGAGCACTTTAACGAACTTCAGGAATTAAATACGGAAAAGGTTGCTCCGATGGCGGGCGGAACGGAACTTAAAAATGTGATGCGTTCTAACGAGATTAGAGAAGATAGGTTAAAAGGCGATAAAAGCGTTGAGTCGTTCCCAGAAAAAGAAGGAGGATATTTGAAAGTGCCGCCGGTATTTTCCGCCAAAGGCGGATCCGCCTCGGGCGGAGAATAAAATATGCACTTGCACGACCTCACTATCAAAAAATTTCATGCAGGCCTGGCTAATAAGGAATTCAAAGCCCTTGATGTTGCTCAAGGCTACTTTAATTACATCGAGGACAAAGACAAAGAAATTCATGCGTATTTAAGTTTGAGTAAAGATACAGCGTTTAGACAGGCGGAAGCTGCGGATATTAAAGTGGCCAAAGGGGAAGAAGTTGGTGCTTTGGAAGGCGTGCCAATGGCAATTAAGGACAATATACTAATTGAGGACGAAATTGTTACTGCCGGTTCAAAAATTTTGGAAAATTACGCCGCCTCCTATGACGCAACTGCTATTAAGAAACTTCGCGAGGCGGGCTCGGTTTTTTTGGGCAAAACCAACTTGGATGAATTTGCCATGGGTTCATCCACTGAAAATTCTGCCTTCAAAATCACGAAAAATCCCCATGACCACACGCATGTTCCCGGCGGCTCATCCGGCGGTTCGGCGGCGGCAGTCGCGGCGCATATGGCGCTGGGCGCTTTAGGATCAGATACCGGAGGTTCAATTCGTCAGCCGGCCGCTTTCTCCGGCGTGGTGGGTTTAAAACCAACTTATGGCGCGGTTTCCCGCTTTGGCTTGATTGCTATGGCCTCCAGTTTGGATCAAATTGGGCCTATTGCCAGAACCGTTCACGATGCCGCTATTCTTTTTCAGGCGATTGCCGGACGTGATCGTTATGATAGTACCAGTGCTGATTCGTCAAACGGCAGTTACGCAAATCTTTTAAATCCGAAACTGGAAGATATTAAAAAATTAAGAATTGGCTTGCCCAAGGAATACTTTGTAGCCGGAGTTGAACCGGAAGTCATAAAAGGCATTGAAGAAGCCACCAAAGCGCTAAAAAGTCTAGGTTTAGAGTTTAAAGAAATAAGTCTGCCGCACACTAAATACGCGCTGTCAGTTTATTACATTATTATGCCGGCAGAGGTGAGCGCAAACCTTGCAAGATATGATGGCATTAGATATTCGCGGATCGCGGAACTGACGCGAAACTCAAACGCGGAACTGACGGGAAACTTACTTGAGCTATACAAGCGTCAGCGAAGTTTAGGTTTTGGTGAAGAGGCGAAGCGGCGGATTGTTCTGGGAACTTTTGTGCTTTCGTCTGGTTATTACGATGCCTATTATGCCAAAGCCCAGAAAGTGAGAAATCTGATTAAAAATGATTTTGAAGAGGCCTTCAAAGAAGTTGATGTGATTTTAACGCCGGTCGCGCCCACCCGGGCTTTTAAAATCGGCGAGAAAACCG
>CAYSWC010000035.1:0-4199 GCA_964434715.1 uncultured Candidatus Saccharibacteria bacterium | reverse complement strand
GCATAAAGACTTTAAGGCACGCCATTCGCATGCTATAAAAAAAGCCGTCGGAGTTTTAGCTGAACTCGACGGCTTGACTCACTACTCTATCGGGATCGGATACTCGCCATTCATGCAGGCGTAACAGAATCCTTTTTCCGGAGACAGCTTCTGGAGTTCTTCAAGCGGCAGAAACTCCAAAGAATCAGCTCCGACTTTGGCGCGCATTTCGTCCAAACTCATGCTCGCAGCGGCCAGCTCGGCTTTGGTCGGCGTATCAATGCCGTAACGGCAGGGATTCACGATTTCCGGACAAGCGATCCGGACATGGATTTGTTTGGCTCCTACCCACCGAAGCAACCGGACGATCTTCGGCATGGTGGTTAGCCGCACAATCGAATCATCAACCAAAACCACAACCTTACCGGCAAGCCCGCTCCTTACCGGCAGGAATTTCATTTCCGCTTTTTCTTCTCTAAGCCGCTGTTCGCCTTCAATAAAAGTTCTGCCGATGTAGTGGCTCCTCAAGATGCCGATTCTAAACTGACCGCTTCTACCGCTTGAGGCATAGCCTAAGGCAATAAAGTTAGAGCTGTCAGGAACCGGCACCACTACCTCGCCGGAAGGGACCGGATGCACTGCTTCCAGTTTTTGCCCAAGCCGGATGCGGAATTCGGAGGTATATTCTCCGAAGATTCGGCTCGAGGGATGAGCAAAGTAGATTTGCTCATAGATACACCGAGCCAAGGGAACCGGCGGCAGTCGGAGTTCGTAAGATTCCAAGCCAGCATCGCTAACCACGAGCAGTTCGCCGGGGAGAATGTCTCGGACAAAGTCCGCTTTGATAGTTTCAAAAGCACAGGTTTCCGAAGAGAGAAACCAGCTTTGACCTTTTTTCCCTAGCGAGAGCGGTCGGTTGCCGCTCGGATCGCGGATAGCTATTAGGCGATCCGGAAAGAGAAGCGTGAGCGCATAGCTTCCCCGAACGCCGATCAAACTCTCCCCCAAACATTCTCCCGGGGAGTTGCCCTCGGTTAAGCAAAAGCGCCGAAGAATAAGTTCCGTGTCAGTTGAAGTAACAAGTTTCTGACCAGCTAAGCCGCGGCGGAGTTCGCTCACATTGGTCAAGTTACCGTTATGGGCAATAGCGATCTCATGCTCGCGGTAGTTTGCTAAAATCGGTTGGGTGTTGTCGTGGCTCGGATCATCTTCAACTGTTGGATAACGGATATGACCAAGGGCGATCCGGCCGGTAAGGCGGTTAAGGTCAGTCCTCCTAAAGACTTCCCTTACTAATCCCCGGCCAGCGTGCCGATGGAGGGTGGCTCCATCGCTGGTTACCATACCGGCAAATTCCACCGCCCGGTGTTGCTGGGCATGAAGTCCAAGAAAGGCTAAGTCGGCCGCCCCCTCGGCATTAAAGACCGCAAAGATTCCGCACACGCTTTTCCTCCTTTCCCAGAGTTTTAGCTCTATTTTTCAAAGACTGCTAAACTTATCATATAGCACTTGGTATCGGCAATCAACCAATGACAGGACACCTTATGAACACGAAAATACGAAAAAATTTCGAAGAATATAAATATCAATGTAAGGATTGCGGGATGTTTTATAAAACTAAAGAGCTGGCCGAAGCTTGTGAGAAGTGGTGTACCGAGCACCAAAGCTGCAATTTAGAGATTATCAAGCAAGGGATAGCTCCCGATGAAATTGAAAATTAGAAATTTTTAATTGTATGGATCTAAATCTTATCATTCCTTCTTTCATCGCTGGCATTTTAACGTTTTTAGCGCCCTGCACCTTGCCTTTGCTGCCCGGTTATTTGGCGTTTGTGAGCGGCGTCTCACTTGAGGACTTAAAAGACCCCACAAAGGTGAAAAAAGCGCGGGCAAAAATTTTTTTAAACGGAGTTTTTTACGTTATCGGCTTCAGCATTATTTTTATAATCTTGGGGAGTTTATTTGGTTTAGGCGGTCAGGCGTTGATTCAATACCGGATTTGGCTCGGAAGGGTCGGCGGCATTTTGGTGATTTTCTTCGGGCTCTTTATGCTCGGCGTCCTGCGCCTGCCTTTTTTGAATTTCGAGAAGCGTCTGGGAAGTATCAAATTTTTAAAACCCGGCAATCCTTTAAGTTCTTTATTTTTTGGATCGGCCTTTGCTTTTGGCTGGAGTCCCTGTGTCGGGCCTATTTTAGGAAGCGTTCTCGTTTTAGCTTCAGCCGGAGCCACGGTTCTTCAAGGAGCCTTCCTGCTTTTTATCTTTTCTTTGGGTTTGGCCGTTCCCTTTCTCGCTATCGCTTTGGGCATTGGTTCAGCCTCGCGGTATTTGCAAAAACTGGATAAAGTTTTAAAATTAGTCTCTATAATCGGCGGAGTTTTCCTGATTTTTCTCGGCGTTCTGCTTTTGACCAATAAATTCGCCGTTTGGCTGGGCTATGCTTATCGGTTGTTTGATTTTATTAACTATGACTCACTCCTAGACTACCTCTAGGAGGCCGCAAGCGACATGGGAAAGATTATAAAAAAAGAAGACTTCGGGTTCCACGATAACTGGGGCCCCGAGCATATTGTAAAAGTCTATGATCCCAAAGTCGGACTTAAGGGGATTCTGGTGATTGACAATACCAGCCGCGGTCCCGGTAAAGGTGGTATTCGGATGACCCCAAATGTTTCGGAAGAAGAGGTTTTTCGCCTGGCGCGCACCATGACTTGGAAAAACGCGCTCGCGGATATTCCTTTTGGCGGCGCCAAGGCCGGTATTATTTTTGACAAACAAAAAGACGCGGAGAAGAAAAAAGTTTTAATTCAGGCGTTTGCCCGCGCTATTAAAATTTTTACTCCCAAAAAATACATTGCCGGTCCGGATGTAAATACCGGCGAGCGCGAGATGCAATGGTTTGTGGAAGCCACCGGCAACTGGCGGAGCGCCACCGGCAAGCCGGCCAACTTATGTATGGCGGCTTTTGGCCACCGCCAAGGCGGGGCAAGCAAAAAAGGGGAGCATCCCCGTAAATCCCGCCCAGGCGGGACACGGGGCAAGTGCGGAATACCACACGAGTTTGGTTCAACTGGTTTTGGAGTGGCGGAAGCGACAAGAATTGCCGCCGAAATTACCGGTCTTGGCATTAAAGGCGCCAAGGTGGCTATTCACGGTTTTGGCAATGTCGGCACTTTCGCCTACCGCTACTTAACTGGTATGGGCGCCATTGTTGTGGCGCTTGCTGACCGGAGCGGAACGATTGTGAGCGAAAAAGGGTTTAATAGGAAAGAAATTGAGTTGTGCATTGCCGGCAAGAAAGAGCTTGGAGATTGCAGCAGGGTGGAGCATGTGCGGCCGGAAAACTTCTGGGGTCTGCCGGTTGATATTTTAATCCCGGCATCAGTTACTGATGTGATAAACGACTCCAACAAACGATTCATTAAAGCCAAGATCATCGTGGAGGCCGGCAACATCCCGATGAGGGAGCCGATTGAGGAAGAACTGTTTAAAAAGGGGATTTTGATCGTGCCGGATTTTGTGGCCAATGCCGGCGGCGTGATTTCTTCCTATGCCGAATACCGCGGCTACAATCCTAAACGGATGTTTGAGTTAGTAAAACGTAAAATCACCAAAATCACCAAAGATGTCTTAGAACAAAGCTTGAAAAAGAATCTTAATCCGCGCCACGTTGCGATGGACATCGCCAAACAAAAAGTCAGCCAAGCCAATAAATCAGTAAATTAATAAAAAATTATTATTCCCTTAGCGAGGAGCGAAGCGACGAGTCGAAGGGCTACCATAAAGTTAATGTATGTCTTTCCTTCGATAAACTCAGGATAAACTAGCTCAGGCAGTAAGTGCGCCTTCGACTCGGCTCAGTTCGTATTCAACTATCTGATGCCAAGAATTTCCGCAAAGAACCCTAAAAGCGATGGGGGATTAAAACGAGATTGGGGGCCGGATGGAGTTTCGCAGTGATCGCCGGCCCAAACGCCGCCCGCGGCTTCACATTGCCGTCGGTACTCTTCTTGTTGGGACTGTTGATATTGTTGTTGATATTGCTCATCATATTGCTGTTGGAATTGTTCTTGAAATTGTTCTGGTGAGACGCCTTCTGGAAAACCTTCGTGGCCTTCGCTAGGTACAAATCCTTCAGGAAATTCGCCGGTCGGAAATCCTCCGGGAATCTGCGATGGATCAAAATCAGATGGAAAACCGCCTTCCGGAAAACCTTCCGGAT
>CAYSWC010000034.1:0-4248 GCA_964434715.1 uncultured Candidatus Saccharibacteria bacterium | reverse complement strand
AGCGCCGCCAAAAAATCCGCCAGCCCAAGCGATGGCGCGGCGGAAGGGGGGGGTGTGGGGGGAATTCCGCCGCGCCCGAGCAAAAATGAGTAGCCCGCCGCCCGCGCGATTGAGCGCGGAGCCGAGCAGAAAAACTTTCTTTTCCTTTTAGAAGAAAAAATTGGTGGCGCGCGCAAAATCAAAATTGTAAAGAAAGTTTTTCTGCGAGGCAAGCCGCCGCAAAGCGGCGGCTGGCGGCGGGCTTCCGAAAGTCAGAAATTTCTGATAAAGTAAGTTCGAGCGCAGTCGTAAAGATACTTCAAACCTAAATGCCGGCTTAAGCCGGCATTTAGGTTTCTAGACGTTTATTATCGGCGCTTTAGGAAAATACTAATAAAGAAAATCGCGGCCGCCACGCTGATAATAGTGGGGCCGATTTCGGTTTCATAACGGGAGGCCAAAATCAATCCTAGGGCGACTGAAACTAAGGCCGCGGCCACCGAGATTGCTAAATCAGCGTTAAAATTGCGCGCTAAATTCCGGGAGGCGGCTGCCGGCACGATAATTAAAGAACCCATCAAGAGAACGCCTAAGAATTTAAGTCCTAAAATTACCGTTATCACGAAGAGGAGAAGAAAGAACAGATTCAACCGCGGGACATTTAGTCCGGCGGTTTTAGCCAAGTCTGCCGAGAGAAAAGAAAGCGTAAATTTTTCTTTGTAAGACAAAATAAAAATAATAATCAGGGCCGAGAGAATAATACCGACTAGGGATTCGGGGGGGCTCAAAGTCCCCAAGTCACCGAATAAAGCTTCCAAGAGTTCTTCGTCAGAGGTAATAAGCAGACTGCCGATCGCGAGCGAAGCCGAGAAAACCACGCCAATCACGGTCTCGGTGGCAATACCAGTCCGCCGCTCCAGCGCCCAAATCAAAAAAGCGCCTAAAATCAGAGCCGCGGCGCCGCCGATAAGCGGGTTGATTTTAAGGAGAATAGCCAATCCCAAACCCGGCAGGGCAATATGCGAGATGGCGTCAGCCGCCAAAGTCATACGCCGGCTAAGCGCAAAAACACCGACTAGCCCCGAGGCGGCCGCCACCATTAAAACCGCTAAAATAGGTATTAGATCAAAATTGCTAGTCATAAATTATCGCTGGTAATCCTTTTTTCTTAAACGTTCTCACCTCCAACCTCTAACTTCTCACTTCTCCTCCTGGTGAATATGATGAAAAGCTTTAGCGCCGTAAAGCTGATCCAAAATTTCGGGGGTCAGAGTTTCCCGCGGCGTACCGAAACAAAACATGGCGCGGTTAAGACAAATCACCCTGTCGGCATAACGATAAACTAAATTAAGATCGTGAGAAATAAAAATCAGGGTCATTTTTTTCTCATCCTGAAGTTTATGGAGCGTCTGATAAATCTGCTCTTCCCCGGGCAAATCCACGCCGGCGGTCGGCTCATCAAATAAAAGCACGTTGGGCGAGCCTAAAAGCGCGAAGGCGATTAAAGCCCGCTGGAGTTCGCCGGCCGAGAGGTAACTTAAAGGATTAGCAAGGCGCTTCGGAGATAAATGAACTAAACGCAGAACCTCCTCAATCGCCGATCGCTCCAATTTAGGGAGTCTCGACTTAAGAGCGAGGAAGTCGCCGAGATTTAAAGAAAGATGGCGATCTAAATCCAGTCGTTGGGGAACATAGCCGATCCGTGTCTCGGGCGCCCACCTGATTTCACCCTCGTAAGGAATACTCCCGATTAAAGCCCGAAAGAGCACGGTCTTGCCCGCGCCATTGGGTCCGATGATAGCCGCGATCTCGCCGCTCTTGACTTCAAAGGTAAGATTTTTAAAAATAATAAGGTCGCCAAAGGCGACGGCTAAATTTTTGACAGTTAAAATGACATCTGGCATAAATTTAAGATTGCTATTATAATACCACGATAAGCGAGGTAACCAAAAGTTGCCTCGTTCGTTCTCTATGTTAGAAGGCGAAGACAACTTGATACGGGAAGCCCAAAGCGGCCAAGCGCAGGCCTTTGATGCTCTTTACAGCCATTATCTCTCTCCCATCTACCGCTTTATCTACATGAAGGTGACGCATCGGGAAGAAGCCGAGGATTTGACTCATGAAGTTTTTCTCTCGGCTTGGCAGAACATCGGGAGCTTTAAGCCGCAGGGCTTCCCCTTCTCAAGCTGGCTTTATCAAATCGCGAGAAACCGAGTGATTGACCATTACCGTCTCAAGAAACCGCAAGTTGAACTTGAGGCCGCCGAAGGCAAGGAGGAATTTGTGCGCGGCGCCGCCCAGATTGAAAATCGGCTGGAGCAGGAATTATCTTTAGAGAAGATCAAAGCGGCGCTTCGCAGATTATCTCATGATCAACAGGACGTCCTCTTGATGCGCTTTATGGAAGATTTGTCTCACCAAGAAATCGCAGCGGCTTTCGGTAAAAGCGAAGGGGCGGTAAGACTAATCCAGCATCGAGCGGTTAAAGAATTAAAAAAGCTATTAAATGATCAAGGAATTTTGAGCTGATGAGTGATTTTATAGAAAAAATTTTAAAAACCGGCCGGTCAATCCAGCCCAGCGAAAATTTAAGAGCGCGCACGCGCGGCGTTATTTTATCTTCTCACCGGAATTCCTGGATTTCAATTATTAAAAACGAGGTTGCTGAAAACTTTAAATTCACCGTTGCCCTGGCCTTAACCACGATTTTAATTCTCCTCGTTGCCGGCGGCTTAAGCTATGAAAAGATTAAATCAGCCCGCGCTCCGGGAGTAAACGGCAATGAGCTTTTGCGCGAGGTGGAAAAGCTGGATTTCCAGATTCAGCTTTCGGAAATCCGCTATTTTGACGAGTCAGCCAAAGAAGTTGCTCTGATTTTGGACGAAATTAATGAGGCTGAACCTGAATCGCTCGACCGCGCCTTGGATCAGATTATTTTCTAATTTCTAAGCAGGGTTTTTATGAATAAACTTTTTGGTTTTTTCGTCTCTTTAGCTCTTATTCTTTTGCCTTTGGCAAGCTACGGCCAGCCGGAAGCCATTAAATCAGCCCGTGAAGCGGTTATTGAGACGCTTGATAAATTAGCCGCCGTCCGGGAGCAAGAACTTAATCCCCGCGATAAAGAACGCAGGGAATTTGAGCTCAAGAAACTGGCTTTAAATAAAATCGCTGATCTCTCCCTACTTGAAACCGAGGATTTAGAAACCAAGCTTGAGGCCTTAAGCGAAATACCGGCTGAGTTTTTGATTCTTAAAGACAGCTTTTTGATAGCGCTAGCTAATTTTCTTGAGGTTCTCTCCGGTTTTAAAAAACAGCTGCTTATAAGTAACGATTTGGCCACTGTCCAAAATCTGGCCGGTGAATTTAAAAACTGGCGGGAGGCGATTTATAATCCGGAAGTTAAAAAAATAGCGGCATTGATGAGTGTTTTTCAAAATAAAAAACTGCTTAAGGTTGCTGATGCCCGCTTTGAACTCATTGCCGGCGAGATAAGACGCTTAAAGCCGGCGCCAAAATCAATTCCGGAAAATTGGCTCGCGCTCTTAAATCAGGCGGCTTTGAAACTCAAATCTGCCCGCGAACTCAACGCCGAAGCTATTAACCAGTTGCTCAATTATCTGCCGGTGATAGAGGAGACGCCCGTCGACATCGCGGAGGATACGCCAATGAGAGAACCGAAAGAACTAAAACCGGAGACGGAAAAACCGGAACCAAGCGCCCCAGAAGCCGAGCCGACGATTGGAGAACTGACTGGACAGTCAATTGCCCAAATCCGCGAGGCTTACCAAAACTTTATTCGCTTAAATAACTTTATAAAAAAATCAAAATAGTTAAAGAGCGCCCCGAGGGGCGCTCTTTAACTCTAGACTAAAACTTATTATCTAAGTTATTTTACCGCTTCTTTCAAAAGCTTACCGGCGCGGAATTTGGGTTTGACTGAGGCCGCGATTTGGATGGTTTCACCAGTCTTGGGATTCCTGCCTTGTCTAGCCGCCCGCTTGACCACCCGGAAAGTCCCGAAGCCGGGAAGGCCAACCTCCTCGCCGCGTGACAGGGTCTTTACAATAGTGTCGAAAACCGCCTCCACCGCCTCATGAGCCTGCTTTTTGGTTTCAATATTCGCGGCTTTCATTACGGCTTCAATTAATCCGTCTTTCTTCATGTTCGCTTGGCTCCATCAACGAATTACGAATCTCGTACGAATGTACGAATATTCGAAAATTCGCAATGGATTCGTTATTCGTTGATTAGTTTCTCTCTCGACCTTTT
>CAYSWC010000033.1:3763-4306 GCA_964434715.1 uncultured Candidatus Saccharibacteria bacterium | reverse complement strand
GAGGCCGCCGCGGCTTCGGACGGTTCGTATACCCTGCTTTTAGGAGGTGGGACTTGGGAGGTTTATACATACCCAAATACTTCGCCGGCAGACTGGTCTTATACCAAGCAGTCCGAATCAATTTCTTTTCTTGAGGATACTTCGCCGGAAACAAAAACGCTTGATTTTACCGTTACAACCACCGACGGATTCGTAAGAGGCAAATTTACCAGGCCGGACGGCTCTTCAATACAAGCAGATACGATTTACGTAAATCTTAATTCTTCGGACGGCGCTTATTATTTTGGCGGACCGGTTGACGCAAGCGGAGCGTTTAATATCGCGGTTGCCGCCGGTACTTACAATTTTTATATTCATAATAAAGATCCGCAGTTTGCCGCGCCTCCCATATCTCCCATTACGCTTGTTGCTGGAGATACTAAAGATCTTGGTACGATTGCTTTAATTAAATCAACTAAAACTCTTAATGGGCGCTTGATTCGTTCTGACGGCGCGTCAATAGTGGATGCGAGAGTATCCGCTTTCAGGAAAGATACAGGAGGC
>CAYSWC010000033.1:0-3753 GCA_964434715.1 uncultured Candidatus Saccharibacteria bacterium | reverse complement strand
CTAGACGCAATCTGGCGGAGGCGGAAATTACACACTGCTTCTTTCGGGAGGATTTTGGGAGGTAAGCATTTCTCCAACAACCCAGACGGCAGACTGGGCGTATAATAAGCCGCCGCAATCCGTGAGCTTCGCTCAAGATAGCACCGCTGAAATCAAAACTCTTGATTTTATTGTTTTAGCCACTAACGCTAAAATTAAAGGGAAAATTTTAAGGCCCGACGGCAGCGCCCCGCCTACCGGCAGCGCATCCATAGGATTCCAATCCTCCGTAGACAATTCTTTATGGTTCGGAGCGGAAGTAGCGCCAAACGGAGAATTTCTAGTCTCTGTTTCTGCGGGAACTTACAACGCATTTATTCAAACCAAGGATTCTGGATTTGCGGCGCCGGCTATCGGAACGGTTACATTAAATACGGGAGAAACAAAAGATTTGGGAACGATTACTTTAATTAAAGCTTCTAAAACTTTAACTTTGCGGGTAACCTACCCCGATGGCAAAGGCGTGGCGGGCGCGAGAGCGAATGCCAATAAGCCTTCCACCGGAGGTTACGCCGAAGGAACGACGGATTCTTCCGGCACAGCAACTCTTTCTATGACCGGCGGTATTTGGGAAGTGTATATTTATCCTGATAGTCCGACCGTTGACTGGGCTTATTCCAAACCGCCGCAATCAGTAATTTTTTCCGAAGACGCTTCGGTGGAAACAAAGAATTTAGAATTTCAAGTATTGTTAGCTGACGCCAAAGTGAAAGGAAAAATCAGTTTGCCGGACGGAAAAACTCCGCCGGAAGGAAGCGTGTTTGTAGGATTGCAAAGCCCGGTTGACAATACCAGCCTTGGGACTCCGCTTGACGCCGCCGGCGCTTTTTCGGCATCCGTTCCGGCAGGCACCTACAATGTTTTTATTCATACCAAAGACCAGACTTACGCCGCTCCACCAATGGCACCCGTTACTTTAGTAAAAGGCGAGACGAAAGATTTTGGAATAATCACTTTGGTAAAAGCAACCAAGACAATTAAAGGAAAAGTGACGCGCGCGGATGGGCGGCCAATAACTGACGCGGGAGTCTCCGCTTTCAGGAAAGATACCCAAAGTTTCGTTGAAGCAGCTACCGACGGTTCTGGCCTTTACAGCATTCTGGTTTTGGGGGGCAGTTGGGAAATCGGCGTTCACCCGATGTCAAAAACGCCTGATTGGAATTACAACAAGGAGCCTCAACTGATAACTTTTGCTGACGACTCAATCGCAGAAGTGAAAATTATAGATTTTGTCGTGGCTTCTACCGACGCCGCGGTGAAAGGAAAAATTTTAAAACCAGACGGCACGGCGCCTTCCCAAGGCACGACTTTTATCGGGTTTGATACTTCAAAAGACGGCGGATTCGGGTTTGGCGGAGAGATTGACGGAACAGGCGCGTTTTTTGTGAGTTTGGCGGCCGGGACTTACAACTTATTTATCAGTACGAACGATTTGCAGCTCGCGGCTCCTGCCGGTTTTACCGTTTCCGTAGGGACCGGAGAGACGAAAGATCTAGGCACTATTACTTTAATCAAAAAAAATGACAAAATTGCCGGCAAGGTTTCGGACTCTGCCGGGAAAGGCATCGCTGGAGTTTCAATAGACGCCTGGCAGAGGGAAGGCTCTGGCAATGCATTTTCAAAATCCGGCATTGACGGCGCATATACTATGTATGTGACTCCCGGAGCATGGGAGCTATCAGCGAGGCCTGATTCGTCTTCAAATTATTACAGCCCAGAGTTTCCTCAACAGATAACAGTTGTTTCCGGCGTGGAAGCCAATCTTAACTTTACGCTTTTTACGGCCGATTCCGCGGTTTCAGGAAAAGTTACGGACGCGGCCGGTAATTTACTTATTGATGCGTTCGGCTGGGTTGGGCTTTCCAAGGGACAAACTCCCGGCGAATTCTCATCTGACTTCGGGAGCACCTTTGGTGCTCCAATTGACCGCGGAACATTTTTGATAAAAGCTCCGGCTGGCGCTTACTCTGTTAATTTATTTTTCCCGCCGGAGTCTTCTTACGGCGCGGCTGGTGGAGCCCAAACTGTAACACTGGTTTCCGGTAAAACCGCGGAAGTTAAAATTACAGCGTTGAAAAATACGTCTAAAATCACAGGATACCTGAAAGACGAAGCAGGAAAAATTATTACAGGCGTCAAGGCGGAGGTTTTTGCGGCAAATTCTACCGGCGCTTGGCAGGAAGGTTTTGTGGATGCCGCATCAGGTTCTTATGCTATAAAAGTTACTCCGGGAACTTGGTATTTGGGATACAGACTGGATCCTGCAAGCGGGTATCTTTCTGGAGAAGAGGCAAAAATTTCGGTGGAAGTGGGAGTTAACGCAACAGTAGCAAAAGATTTAGTTGTAAACAAAGCTAATGCATCCATAACAGGCCAAGTTACCGACCCGGCCGGGAAAGGAGTTCCCCAAATTTTTATTGTTGTAAGCAAAACCGGAGATATATTTGTCGCGGGGGAAGAGACTGACAGCAATGGACTTTATAAAATTGCTTTGTCCGCGGGATCTTATTTCATAAAAACTTTCGTGCGGCCGGAGTTGGGGCTTTTGGCGGCCGAGGAGCAAAGCGTAACTATAAAAGACGGCGAGGCGCTGAAACTTGATCTTAAATTGCGGAAAGCAACGGTTAAAATAAAAGGCAAGGTGCTTTTGGGGGAAGAAGCTGTCGGCGGGGCGTTTGTTTCGGCCTGGTCAGAAAAAGGAAGTTACCAGGAAACTTTCAGCCAATCTGACGGAAGTTACGAAGTGGGAGCGACCCCATCAGAAATTTGGCGCGTAGCCGCTTCCAAAAATATAAACGGAGAATTTTATAAATCCAGCGAATCAAGCGTTGAAGTGGGGACTTCAGACGCCGTTCAAGATATCCATTTAACCAAAATTGCAACGCTTCCTCCGCCAACTATTCAGGTTGCGGAGGCGTCGCAGACAACAGTGGTGGCGGTTGAATCCGGTCCTACCGTTGTTGCTCCGGCAAATTCTATTTCCGGCGGTGGCGGATCAGTCAGCATCAGCATTACTCCTGATACGCGCACGCCTTCGCAGGGAGAAGTAAAAGTAGTCGGCATAGCTTATGAGTTTGAGGCAAAAGACGCGTCCGGGCAGATAGTTTCTAACTTTAACACGGATGTTACTTTAACTATTCCGTATAGCGACGCGGAAATCGCGGATTTGGGGATTAAAGAAGAGGCATTGAGGATGAGTTTTTGGGATGAGACGCGTGGCACTTGGCAAGTTGTTGATAGCTCTATCGTAAATGCCAAAGAGAATGATGTTACCGCGGCTGTAAGCCATTTTACAAGGTTCGCGATTGTTTCCGCCGCTGATGTGACGCCTCCTACCGCCCCCTCTCAAGCAAGCGCGCTGGCTTTGGGTGAAGGAAAAATCAAAATTAATTGGAAAAATCCGGCAAGAGATTTTAATAACGCTAAAATTTACAGAACCGAAAAACAAGGGTGGCTTGGAGATGTGAGGGTTGCAGAAATTTTTGGAGAAGAGTTTATAGACGAGGGCATAACGGACGGCTTGGTTTATTACTACATTGTAAGATCGGTTGATCCGGCAGGTAATGAATCTACGAATAGAAATCAGGTGAGCGTATTGGCCAAAGGAACTTCGGCGCCAAAAAAAGCATTGGTTACGGTTGGGAAGAAAGAGGAGGGAAAACCGCCGGACGGGAAGAAACCGGGTTTTGAGACTCCACAAAAACCCGGTTTCGA
>CAYSWC010000032.1:0-4529 GCA_964434715.1 uncultured Candidatus Saccharibacteria bacterium | reverse complement strand
GCCGCGAATTTTCCGCCGGTGGGCGCATTTTTGGGAAGTTGGGAATGGGGGGAGTTTAAAGAGAGGATAGGGAATAAGGTAAAGAGGTATGTGGTAAAAGACCAAGGGGAGTGGCTGGCAGTTTTTCCCTTGGAACGGCACAGTTTGCTTTGGGGTTTTAATTATTTTTACTCGCCTCGGGGACCGGTAGTGCTTCGCCAATTGTGGTTTGATGAATCGGTTCTCGGTGAGATTTTCAGCCTTTTTAAAGGCCAAATCATTAAGGCGCGTGAAGAGAGTATTTTTGTCCGTTTTGAGCCGGCGATCGCCGAAGAACCACTGATTTTTTTAAAACAGCCATTTCATCTCCCCAGCTATTATATTCAGCCAAGATTTAACACCGCCGTTGATCTAGGGCCAAGCGAAGCAGAACTTCTTCAGTTTCTTTCCCGTGATATGAGACAGGATATTCAAGCGGCCGAAAAGCGGGCAATCCGGATAGAATGGAAATCCGGCTTGAGCGATCAGGAATATGAGGAGTTTAGGGGCATGCAGAAAGATACTTCAGCGCGCGCCGGCAAAAATGTTTATCCGGGGAAAAGCTATTATCTTAATCTCTTTAAAGTCCTGCCGTCGCTTGGAGCGAATACCGCCGGACACTCACCATCATTAAGCATTATTTTTGCTTATAGCGAGAATAAACCCGTAGCGGCCCATATCGTTATCTTTTTTGCCAAAACCGCCACTTATTTATTCGGCGCTTCTTATTCCGGCAAAATTTCTTCCAAAGCCACTTCTTATCTTCATTGGGCGGCTATGCGGGAAGCCAAAAAAAACGGCTTTCGGTGGTATGATTTGGGCGGCATTGATGAAGCGCGCTGGCCTTCGCTTAGCTATTTTAAAAAACAATTCCAAGGGAAAGTCTTTGAGTACGTAGGTAACGTGGATTTGGTGCTTAAGCCCCGACTCTACAGCTTTTACAACCTCCTTAGAAAAATAAGATATCCGGAGAAGTAGTAAGAAAATTTGCTTTATGCCCCCGCGAGGAACCCCGAACCAAAACAAGTTTTGGTACGGGGCACAGTCGACCCCATGCGTCCCCGAGCCGATTTGTCCACCCATTTTCTCTAAAAATTTCGGTGGATCCGCCGAAGCATAATTTAATATAGCGGAGGCGGAAACGGCTGACCTCCCCGCTCCTTCGTATCGTGACCCCACGAGGAATTGAACCTCGATCTCAGCCTTCGCAGGGCTACGCTCTATCCATTGAGCTATGGGGCCGCAGGGAAAGGGCGGGGCGCTCTATCCACTGAGCTACGGGGACACTGATCTTAGACACTTCTTTGTAGCTGACGAGCTAGTTCTAATAGTTCTTCTCTAATATTACTATCAAGATATTTAATAAAGCAAATTCCCATGAAATTTTTTCTGAATCGCTTTGTTTTACTGCGTCTTTTAATATAGATTTTTCCAAACCGGCGGAGAGGAATATTTGTTAGTTTCGCCCAAAATTTTTTAGTTGCTGCGATCCTATGGTAATAGTGGAGGTGAAGTCTTATTCTAAATCTAGTCTCATCGATTTTATAGCACCTTCTAAGTAGGTTTAGGTAGAATTCGACTAGCGCAGGATCAGTATTAACGAAACTAAGTCCACTTACCCCTTTGTGTTTAGCACCTTCAGCCCAATAAAGCATAGCTAAAAGGGCTTTACAAACGACTATATTGTCTCTTGGAAATTTCTTAATTTCTCTCTTTACAATCTTTTCAATGGAATTTTGTTTTTCTCGCCGAGCTTTATCGAATTTCTTTTGGATCGCAGCGGCGGCCAGTTTACGGATGTTAGCCAGATGGTTAAGTAACGCCCTGCGATCCATCGGTTTTTTTATTGTTTTACCAAACCAAACACTGAGGGTGCTTTTTGGGATGCCCAAAATTTCTTTAATCTCTCTATAAGTATTGCCTGCTAGGACTAATTTCCTTGCTTTTTCTTTTATCTCTCGTGTGTATAGTCTACCTCGCATAAAATCAATTGTATAGATTACTATCTTTAGTATACCATAATTGGTACGAATGATAAACAAAAAGCTAACCCCAATTAAATGGGGTTTTACCATTAAAATCTAAGAATTTTCGTAATATTCTTCGCAAGCTCCCGTCCTGTCCATTGAACGACGAGGGCATGATTCGCATATCATCCTCAAAGATTCGCAAATTTATTTGTGTAACATCAGAATCTCAATATCCTTCCAATATGTTCAGTCAAAGATTCGGTATATTCTATCTCCGGCAGAAATTTCGCTAAAAGTCCTTTAATCGCTTCACTCCTCTCGGTTGCGATAATAATTCTTACCCAGCTATTAAGGCGGTTTTTGGTCCGTAAAATCAGCTCGGCGAGCTCGGTATTCTCCGGGTTAGGAATAATAGCAAAGCCGGCGAGTTCTTCAAAAGCATAGCGGTGACGCCCGCCAATATCCAGTCCTTTTTCCGAGAGGGTAAATTCAAAAGTTCTTGGAGCGCGCCGCCCCCAATTGAGAGCGAGCAAAGCGGCTACAATCATAAAAACCGCGAAGAGAAAATTTTTTTGCCAAAGAGCAAATATCACTAAGATAGCCGAAACAATAATCGCGAGCCAATACCAGCCAACATCTTTGGGGTAGTAGTGATATTCGGGCGACGACCATTTGATATCCATAGAATTAGCCAATAGCCACTAGGGTTTAGCCACTAGTGTTTATTTGCTTATTGCTAATTATACTATTGGCCATCGGCTAATGGCTAGTGGCTCGCTTGAGCGCCGCTTCAATGATCAGGTCTAAAAGTCTGGGGAAACTTAGGCCTACGGCTTTGGCGGCTTGAGGTAAAAGACTTGTTTCCGTCATGCCGGGGATGGTGTTGATTTCCAAAACATAGAGTTCACCGTCTTTGCCTAATATCATGTCAGTGCGAGACATGCCCGAACAACCGATGGCTTGATGGGCTTTAAGAGCGGTTTCCTGAATCCGGAGAATAATTTCTTGAGGCAGCCGCGGCGGCGTGATCTCTTCGGTGGCGTGAGGTGTATATTTAGAATAATAGTCAAAAAATTTCCGGCTTTTGGGAATAATTTGAGTCGGCTGAAGCGGTATGGTTTTATCCGGTAAATCAAGCACTCCGCAGGTTACTTCAGCGCCCGCAATATAACGTTCAAGCATAACAGAGGAAGAATAACGCAGCGCCCCGATAACCCCGGATTTAATATCGGCGACATTGTAAGCAATGCTCACACCCACGCTAGAACCCCGGTCAGCCGGCTTAATAACTAAAGGTAAACCTAGTTCTTTTCTGGCGCGCGCCGCGATTTTTTTTTCAGATTTTTCCCATTCATCCTTTTTAATTATCAGAAAATCAGCTACCGTTAACCCGGCGTCCCGGAAAATAGCCAAGGAACGCGGTTTGTCCATTCCCAGGGCGCTTGCGAGCACTCCGGAGCCGGTGTAAGGAAGGCCGATAGTCTCCAATAATCCCTGGACAATGCCGTCTTCACCAAATTCCCCATGCATAGCGATAAAAACCACGTCAACTCCTTGATGTTTTATTGCTTCAAGCGCCCGATTTTCTTCTAAAGAAACGAGCGCTGTTTCAGCTGGTGGAGAAGCTTTTAATAAAAAAGTTTCTAGAGGAGGCGTAAGCCACCGCCGTTCTTTGGTCACTACCACCGGCTTGACAAGATATTTCGTTTGATCGAGCGTTTCAATGATTTTACGGCCGGTTTTAAGCGAGACCTCGTGCTCGGCCGACGGCCCGCCCATAAGCACCGCCACCCGGATTTTATTCCTTTCCATATTTAATAAATCAATAAACGCAATAAAGATTTAATAAGTGTAACAGGAGAGAGTAAGTTTTAGTAACCAAAAAACGGCCAAAAAGGCCGTTTAGGGTGCCGGCTCAAGGTGGGAATTACTGCGGCAAGATTCCCGTTATTAGCTTAGAAGGCCCCAGCGCCACAGATAATTCCAAGAAATCTTTACCTGTTTCATTGGGAAGTTGAGCACTAAAAAAGGCGATTAACCCCCCATCATTAGTCGGTATCGTCCAGTAGTAATCACAAGGCGGCACTTCGGTTTTTTCAACGCCGATTTTCTCGCCGGTTACCGGATCAAGAATTGTCTCGGTTTTATCCGGACAGGCTTTTTCGGCAGATTCGATTTCAATAGCCTGTGTCTTATTGTCAACGGTTATATCCAGTTTGTGGGTGGGACTATCGCTAAGATAGGTTACGGTTATCGCATGGACATCCAAAGCAAAAGATCGGCTTTGCCCCAATCTCAACGTTAGATTTTCATGAGGACCTAATATGAGCGGTCCAGTACGGAATTTGTCGGTGTTGCTCAAAAAATAGGCGCCGGCGCCAATAACCGCCAAGACTAAAATAATTAAAGCTATTTTATTCATAATTATTTATTATATATTAGGTAACGTCTTGAGGCAAATTTTGTGACTGGCGGTGTATTCTAAAAATAGCTCGAACGGAATTTTTTCCTCGCCTTGAGCTTTATCTAGCGGGCTCGGAT
>CAYSWC010000031.1:0-4651 GCA_964434715.1 uncultured Candidatus Saccharibacteria bacterium | reverse complement strand
GTGCCCAGGGGGGGATTCGAACCCCCAACCTCTTGCGAGGCACGGTACCTCAAACCGTTGCGTAAACCGATTCCGCCACCTGGGCAAGCTATATTAATAAACCTATTATAGATAAAGCTTTTCTAATTTTCAAATGCTTTCTCTTCAAAAAAACTATTCCGTTAGAATAGTAAAGCTTTCTTAAAAGCTTTAATGATTCCTTCTTCGCATATTTCAAATCATACACCGAATCATATCTGCTTTTTGTTATATGACCTTTTATATTTAACATCTGAAAAATTTTCTCTCTTAGCCATTTGATATGATGTTTGCTTGCTGATATAAAAACCGTATAAAACATAAAACTAGAACGCCACCTTGGATCCCAATAGGAATAAAAAGTGCCATCACCATCGAAATGACCACGCAAAAAATCAAAAAAATATTTGTCTGGTATATCCAAAGCTCTTAGTGTTTTTGATTTATTGGGCATAAGACCGATATCTAATAAAAATCTATAAAATTTAACATCTCCGAACTGGATTCGAGCAATCTTTCTTCCTGAATAGCTTGAGAATTTCCTTCCAATTTTATTCTTAATACCTAAACAACGCTTAAAGTTTTTAAGCTGTTCAAGATCGTTCGAAGTAAAATCGAAATGTCTGCCATCTGATGAAAGATTGCCGTCAGTCGTCAAAAGCCCAATGGCATACGCAAAATTAGCCGACCACACAATTTTCACTTTATTCTTAGGTCTACCCATATTAAATTTTATTATACCATTCCTCAAGGTTATAGCGTATGCCAAACTGTTGATAACTTAAAATTTTGGAAGTCTAATGGCATTGTTACGATAAACAGAAAAAAACGCCAACTAGTTGGCGTTTTTTTCTGCGGTAACAGCCGTCTGCTGCCGAATTTCTTTCTTGGTGAGGTGGCGGAGATAATAAAGCTTGGCCCGATGGACTTTGCGCGGCGAGCTTAAAACTTCCACTTTAGCAATGACTGGCGAATGGATGGGATAGACTTTCTCAACGCCCACGCCGGCAATGGTGGCGCGCACGGTAAAGCTCGCGCCGGGCTCACTCCCGTGCTTTCTTGCCAAAACCAACCCCTCAAACTGGCTAAGGCGTTCCTTATCCCCTTCCTTTCCGCCAGAGGCGCCTGCCCGTCCCGCAGGCGGGGATCCCTGCCTGCCGGCAGGCACGGCGCCTTTGGCGGAGATCTTTTCAAAAACCCGAACTGTCGCCCCGGCTTTAATTTTTTCTAAAATAGTCCCATCAATCATTTAAGATCAGTATAATCGATTAAACAACCTCCGTCAATTAAAGCGCTACAACATTAGAACACTAGAACATTACAGCATCTCGTTATAAACTTAAATTATGAAAATCTTGATTGACGTAAGATTGTTGGGGCGCGGTGGCGCCTCCGGCGTTCATGAATATACTCGCAATTTGGTGGATCAGCTTTTAACTCTTGACGATCGCAATGACTATCTTTTGTTTTACAACGGCCTCCGCAAAAATCCCCTGCCCCTTTCTTGGACCGTAAAACCGAATGTTAAAATCTTAAACTGGAAAATACCCAATCGCCTGCTTGATGCGAGTGTAAGATTTCTCGGCTTACCTCAAATTGACCGCCTGGTAAAAACCGATTTAATCTTTAGTCCCCATTTTAATATTTTGGCGAACGCCGCCGCCCCGCGCCTCATAACTTTCCACGATCTTTCTTTCATCCATCATCCCTACTTTTTTAACTTCAAACAGCGTCTCTGGCACCATCTCCAGAATTGGCAGGAACAAGTCCGGAAAGCCACGCACCTGATTGCTGATTCCGAATTTACCAAAAGCGATCTTATGGAACTCGCCGGGATCAACGAGGAAAAGATTACGGTTATTTATCCGGGCGTAAGTTCTATTTTTAGACCCCTTGCTAAAACCAACCGCGAACTAAAAGCCTTCAAGGAAAAACACCAGCTTAATTATCCCTTTATTCTCTACCTCGGCACCATTGAACCAAGAAAAAACATTAAGGCGCTAATTAGGGCTTTTGAATGGTTAAAGACTAACAAAGAGTTTAAAGATCTCTGGCTGATTTTGGCCGGTCGGCCGGGCTGGCTCTACGAGGACATTATAAAGGCCGCGCAAACTTCAAAATTTCAAGAGCAAATTATCCTCTGGGGACCAGTGGAGGAACGAGACAAAATTTTCCTGTATAATTTAGCTAGGATCTTTGTTTATCCCTCTTTTTTTGAAGGCTTTGGTTTTCCGCCGCTTGAGGCTCAAGCCTGCGGCACGCCGGTAATTGCCGCCAATCGCACTTCGCTCCCCGAGGTCATAGGTAAATCCGGGATACTGGTTGATCCCTGGCGAATAGACGAACTGACACAAACTTTAAAAGAGGTTTTAAACAATAATCAGCTGCGCGAGCGATTAATCGCCGCCGGATTTAAAAATGTCCAAAAATTCAACTGGGGGGTAACCGCCCGGAAAACATTAAATTTATTTTCGCAATTATGAGCCCAAAGGTTTTCGCTGACATCAAAAAACCGGCCAAGCAGGATCGCGCGGAGCCGTTTTTTGCCAAAATCAGCCGCGAGCCCAAGCCGAAAATTATTATCCGCGAAGCCCGCCCTTGGCCCAAACACCTGCGCCGCGCCGCCACCGCCATCTTTTCAATATTCGCGTTACTGATACTGGTTTCGGCAGTGGGCTTTCTCGAGATCAGAAAAGCGGTCAGTGTCTCCAGTCCGTCTCTTTACGAAAAATTTAAAACTGCTCAAGGAGCGCTCCTAAATTTAGAAACCCAGAGGGCCCAAGATTCATTTTGGGAAATCAATTCTGCTTTAGAGGAACTGCGCTCCAAAACCGGCCGGTATGGCTTGGGTTCGCTCTCTGAACTCTGGGGTTTGGTGGTGCCAAAAATAAAGCTCTTGCCCGAAACCTTAAAAAACCTTGCGGATTTGAGCGGCGCTGCTTTGGCCCTGACCGCTAATCTTCACCAATTGAAAAACAGCGGTTTGGAACGGCTCATCAACCAAGAGGGTGAATTGGTTATTGAGAATGCCGAAAATTTGGAAGCTAATCTGGCCGAGATCTTGGATTTAAGCACTATTTTAAAAAATCGGGGCATTGAAACGGGCTACCCCTTGGGCAATGATTTTCTGGCATTAACCGTCACCCTCCGCAGGGCAGGCAGAGCCTTAAATGCCCTGACTAACTGGCTTAAACTCCCTTTGGATAAACATCTGGTTCTGCTTTTCCAAAATCCATCGGAACTCCGGCCGGCCGGCGGTTTTATCGGCAGCTATGCCGATGTCGTCATTAACCGCGATGGCTTACAAAAGCTGCAAGTTTGGGATATTTACGATCCTGACGGTCAGCTGGATTTAAAAATTATTCCGCCCAAAGAGCTTCAGGGAATCACCACTCGCTGGGGCGCTAGAGATGCCAACTGGTTTTTTGATTTCCCGACTTCAGCCAAAAAAGTCATCTCGCTCTTAGAACGGTCAAAAATCTACAGCGATCGCCAGATAACTTTTGACGGCGCCATCGCTTTGAACGTAAACGTGCTTGAAACTATTTTGGAGCTTGTCGGCCCTGTTAAACTTACGGAATATGAAACCACTGTTACTGCCGGAAACTTCCTGGCCTCAATCCAGCGCGAAGTTGAGGCCGGCGAAGACAACCGCGCCGGCGAACCCAAAAGAATCCTCAAAGTTCTAACTCCTATTATTTTCCAGAAAATCTCTGCCTTAAACGATGAACAGAAAAAAATCCTGCTTAGAGAAATCAAAGGGCACTTTGATAAAAAAGACATTATGCTTTATTTCAAAGACTGGGAATGGCAGAGCTATATTGAGGATTTGGGCGCGGGCGGTGAAATTGTAAGTCTCGGGAACGGCTGGCAAGGCGATTATTTGGCGGTTGTTGGCGCCAACGTAGGCGGCGGCAAAAGCGATGCTTATGTGACGCAGAAAATCAAGCTCTCAAGCAAAATTGATGTCGAGGGACGGATTGACAATTATCTTATCATCGAAAAAACCCATGCCGGCGACAAACAAAAAGACCTATGGTATCGGACCTCTAACCGCGGTTATATGAAGATTTTTACGCCGCTCGGTTCGCGTCTTACTTACTTAAACGGCGGCGAGCTAAAAACTATTCAACCGAAAATCAATTACGGGAGCGCCGGCTACCTTTTAGATCCGGAACTTAAGAGTATTGAGGACACCGCCAAGGTTATTGCCGAGTTTCGCGCCGACCAATTGGAAGAATCGGGCAAAACCGTTTTCGGTACGTGGTTTACGGTTAAAGCCGGCGAAACCAAAAAGCTGGAACTCCAATACTGGAATCCCAAAAAACTCCACTTAAATAATCAAGCGCTCGCTTATCAATTTATTTTTGAAAAACAATCCGGTGCCCGGACTAATTTAGATTTTCTGATTGAGGCGCCGCCCGGCTACCTTTTTGAGGAAAATCAAAGCGGGGCTTTCAATTACGTGACTGGAGATCCTCCGGCGCGTCTCACAATTGACTTAACGCTTGTTCCAAATCTGCCGGCAAATCAGCGCTAACTTTTAGTCGTCCGCCGTCCGGTTTGGTAAACTCAATCGACTCGGCATGCAGAAACAACCGGCTTAATCCCAACATTTTTGATATTTGATTTT
>CAYSWC010000030.1:0-4854 GCA_964434715.1 uncultured Candidatus Saccharibacteria bacterium | reverse complement strand
AGATTTCAAAACCGCCAAAGAGCCCGGAAAAACAATCGGCTCGAACCATGTTTTAACGGAAAGAAGAAAAGAAAAACTTTTAATCAAGGTCGTAAAATTATTTAAGTAACTAACCAACAAAACTATGAGTGAACAATTTAGCGGAGAAAAAGGTCCCGCTCCAGAAAATTTAGAGGACCAAAAACATCGAGAGTTACAGGCCGCAATGGACGAAGAAGATCGAGTAATGGCAGAAATTGACAAAGTTTTTGCTAGTACACCAGATAGAGCAGAAGCCGAGAAAATTGTGCTCGAAAAGTTGGCTCCCTTAATGGATGAAGCTATGAAGAAATCTGGCGAAGCTCTTAAGGCGTGGCTTGACACAATGCGTGAAGCCGGAGAACGTGAGAGAAAAGAAATAGACGATATGGAAAAAGATTTGGGCAAGGAGTAGTTTTTTATCTCTTTTCCAGAGGCCTCTGCCGTATTTTTAGTTTTCTTAATCATTTGATTTTTTAATAATTGACGCCAAAGAAAAATTGGAAATTGTTAAATCTCGCGGCGAAGCCGCTCCGAATTTTCTGGGGCGAAATGCGTTCGGACTAATTCAAGAATACTGCTTGACTTTTATGGCATAGTATGCTAGGCTTGAGTGAAATCTGGGCAAGGTGCCTAGATGGAATTAAACTGTTCTTTGAAAGGAAGACACAATGAGCAAGATCACACTTGCTGGTCTCAACAAGGCGGACGTGCTGGCGGCGCTCTACAACGCTTCCAAGCCCCAAGGCATGGGGTTCATGCACTATGATCCCAAGCCCATGACGCGGGAAGAGGCGGAGGGCCTGCTCAAGCGGACCACCGACTTCGACTACCTCAAGGGCCGGGTCATGAAGGTGAACCTGTCGGGCGACGAACTCGACACGTGGAGCTACGACCGCGACAACGGTCAAGGTGCCGCGGAACGTGCCATCGCGGAACTTCGCACGACGAGCGATGCCAACTCCCCGACCATCCAGGCGACGCATCACGTCAAAACCTTGGAGTCGGCCAAGGACGTGAAGGCGCACCTCAACGAGGAGGACTCTTCGGAGAGTCACGGAGGTGTCAGGGTTTTTCACCTCGGCCTCTCGGACGTCGCCGACAAGCTCGGTCCCGCCGTGGACGAGGCCGTCAGGAAGCGTCGGGCGTAACCAATCGCCCTCGCTTCGCCAAAAGGGGTATGCATGAGGAAACTCTGCGTACCCCCTATTTTTTTCTAAAATCATTGCCATTTTCTTAAAAATTTATATTCTCTATGTATTCGCTTTGCGAATTCTGAATTGATTGCCGCCAAAGAAAAATTGGAATTTGTTAAATCTCACGGCGACCGTGTCCTGAGTTTGTTGAAGGAAGCCGCTCCGTTTTCGCATGGGGCTCCTCGTTCGCGACTACGGTCGGGGCGAAATGCGCCGTGCCCCGTAGTAAGCTTTGCTTTACTACTGGGGTTCGAACTATCTTCAAAATACAAGCACTTGACTTTTTGGGAGGTAATATGCTATACTGGAGAGGTTATCGGAAATCTGAAAAACCGGTAATCTCTGCCGTAATAGTGCGGCCGAGAACCGAACCTTGAAAGGAGAAAAGTAGAATGAGCGGAACCATGGTTCTGAACCCCGAGTGGGTCAACGCGGTTTTCATGGACTGTCTGTTCAGGGACGGTGAGGATACCAGCAGGCACGTCAAGGCGGAGGGCATCGTCGGGGATGTCGGGTTTCACCCCGAGCGCCTGGAGAGCCACAAGGCCGAGATCGTAGCCATGCTGGACGAACTGCCAGATCAGTTCAAGGAGTCGAGCGGCGGCGGGTGGTCGTTTCTCAATGCCTGCATGGACAGGCACGGCAACCAGTGGACCGGCCTTCACCAGACGATGGGGTAGCTCTTCCAGCTCGGCATCGGAATCGGCAAGGTCAAGAGCCTCGTGCCGCGCGAGATGTGGAGTGCTCTGCCTGGCGGAATGCCGTACTACATCATCACTGCCTAGCCAAGTTCATCGGGCGAGTGGCGAGTTCCAGTAATCAGGCGCACGACCCACGGGTACGGCGCCTTTTCTTTTTTCTTAGATTTCGAGATGGCTTTTAATTTTTGCTTCAAAATTTAACGCGGGGTTTTTCTTTTAAGCAGAATATGTTAAGCTATAAGCGTAAGCCAGCGATGGTTTAAAAAGCACCTTCCCAACAACATAGAAAGGAGCGATCAAGATGAGCGAGATATGTTTTGTGTCGGAAAGGGGTGAGGCATCGGTGAGCGGCCCAGAACGGGCGTCTTTCCGCATCTGGTGCATTGATGTAATGTGTACAGCATTGCATCTTGCTTCTGACTGCGAAGACCGACCGCATCCTCTGCGGCAAATCTTGCCGAAAGATCACTACGCCTTACGGATGCGCTGGCGGAAGTGGGAGGAAGAAGTTCGAGCCGCGATTACGGGTGATCCGGATTTCCGATTTCAGGTGGGCGAGCGGTCAACCACTTTTCTTTGCTGTGCTTGGAATACGGCGCTTGCCGTCGGCGGCGATGTGCTTAAACTCGCTGCCCGGCTTGATGGTCAATGTGAACTTAACGCCTTCGTAGAAGAATCGAACCGAGAGTGGTTGGCTCGGATTATTGAGCGCGGGCGGAGATCGAATATTCTCCGAGCCGAGATGGATTGGGAGAAAGTCTTAGAGCTTCTGCGTTTTTCAGTTCGCGGTCCGATCGTGAGCTCTTACTCGGGCACAAGTTCATTCCCCTACGAGGAGCTGGCCATTCAAGAAGGCGTATGGACGCGGCCCGGCGGTTTTCGGTATGCAGAAGAAGCGTGGGAGGCCCTGCCAAAGGCGGAAAAGTGGCGGCTCTCGGTGGAGGCATTACGACGGCGCAATCAGAAGCACAACGGCAAGCTTGAGCTTAGGCCGGACGACTGGGAGGATTACTACTTTGGTCAAGGCGTGTCGGCGTTTGATCTGATGGAGCACTTCGAGAGCTTGCGGGCTTCACAGGCGGGCTAGTGAGACTCACTTGATCTAAATCTAAGGGCCGAATCTTTATTGCGAGCAAAGCAAAAAGAGTTCGGCCATTTTTTTATAGCGACTGCCGCGGCGCCCTTCTATAAGTTATTAACAATTGATTTGTTTTATGAAATTCTTTAGAATTGAAGGCAATGAATCGAGTAAAAAGCGTTAAAGGCAAGAAAATAGATATTGGGAGAGAAATTAGGCATCTTGGCGTCAAGATTGAAAGCACTGATCATAAATTTGATTTAATTGCCGAACAGTACGGTGACATCAAAAAAACTTTGGATGTTCATACGAAAATGTTGGAATCGCATTCAGAAATGATTGGGGAATTATCCGTGAATATGCAGATAGTTAAAAGAGATATTGAAATTATGAAGGCTGATATTGAATTTATTAAGCAAGGTCTCAAGAAAAAAGTTGATGCTGATGAATTTTCTAGTTTGGAAAGACGCGTGGCAGTGCTAGAGCGACGCCGAAGCTAGTTCAGTATTCTCAATTAGATGATTCCCGAAAAATTTTTCTTAACCAAAGGCGTTGGGGTCCATAAGGAATATCTGACCTCGTTTGAGTTGGCTTTGCGCTCGGCCGGTATCGCGCCTTTTAATTTGGTTACGGTCTCAAGCATTTATCCGCCGGGCTGCAAGAAAATCATCCGCGAGGAAGGCTTGACGATTTTGAAGCCCGGAGAGATCGTGCATTGCGTAATGGCGAGGAACGCCACCAACGAACCCAATCGGCTGATCGCCGCCTCCATTGGTTTGGCAATTCCCGCTGATCTAAACCAGCACGGCTATATTTCCGAGCATCATCCGTTTGGCGAGACTGATGAGAAGGCGGGGGAGTATGCCGAGGATTTGGCGGCCACCATGCTCGCCACCACTTTAAACATTGAATTTGACGCCTCCAAAGACTGGGACGAGCGGGAGCAGATTTATAAAATGAGTGGAAAAATCATCAGAACCACCAATGTTACCCAGTCGGCCGAGGGCCACAAAGACGGGCTTTGGACTACGGTGGTTGCCACGGTGGTTTTTATCCCGCCGTCACAGTAATTTTCATCAGGTGTTAAATCTTAAAATGGTTAAAAACATTATTTTCGTAATTGTCATCGCGGCGGCGTTGATAGTGATTCTTTTTCGATCCGGTTCCCCGGACGACTTTTTGCCGGAAGCAAAAGGCAAAAGCTGGGTTCAAATTAATCCGATTCAGTGTCAAGGCAATCCTTGGGAAGAATCATTAAGAGGCGAGGGGATAGAGGCAAGCGATGAGAGCGTTTTAATTAGAGATTACTATAGCGGACAGGGGATTGAAGTTTTTGAAGTTAGAAAAGAAGATAAATCAACCGAGGTGGTCTGCCTTTCCTGCAGTTGTCTGCGAGGAGATATTCTCCATCTCTTAGTTAGTGATGACGACGTTCCAGAAATGCTGGAGATAGGTTATAAATTAAGTTCGTGAAAGAATACTCTACGGAGGCCATTGTTTTAGACAAAGAGCCGAACGGAGAGTTAGACTGGCGTGTTTTTTTATACACGCCAGACTTAGGGAAAATTGCCGCCAAAGTTAAAAGCGGGAGACGTATTACTTCTAAACTTTCGCCGCATCTGGAACCGCTGAATTTGGTTAAGATTCGACTGACCCACAAAGGCGGTTGGCAGGTGGCTGATGCCCTGAAGTTTGGCGAATTAGCTCATCGAAATTTGAAAATTCTCCAGCTTGTTAAAGCCGCGGTTTTGGATAATCATGCTGATTACGAGCTTTGGACGTGCCTCAAGGGCGGCCGAGGCGCGGTTCACGAAGTTTTAAAGATTTTGGGTTTTGATCCGATCCATGCCGCTTGTCAAAA
>CAYSWC010000029.1:0-6315 GCA_964434715.1 uncultured Candidatus Saccharibacteria bacterium | reverse complement strand
ATCCGGTTCATCCGAAGATGCTCAAAGTTAAAGGCGACGCGGTGATGGAGATTTTGAAGATTGAGCCAGGACCCAAGGTCGGCAAAGTTTTATCTATTTTGCTTGATGAAGTTTTGGATAATCCCGAATTAAACAAAGGCGATCATCTTATGAGGCGCGTTCGGGAACTGGGGGAATTGTCTGATAAAGAACTGGATAAATTAGCTTTGCAAGCAAAAGAGAAAGCCGCGGCGGCGCAAGAAAGGATTGACGCCGAGATTAAAAAAAAGTATTTTGTGAAATAGATTTCATCAGCGAATAGCGAATCTTGTACGAATTTACGAATCAAATGATTCCAGTACTGCTCACGCAAATTAAAACTCGCGATAGTTTAATTCTGGAAGGGATTTATGTTAAGCCAAAACGCAAATCAAAAACCGCTTTAATTTGGCTGCATGGTTTAAGTTCCCGGTTTTCATCCGGACAGGATCTTATTAAAGAACTTTCCTCTCGCTGTCGAAGCAGGGGTATTGGCTATTTTAAATTTAATACCCGCGGCCACGATATAGTTACCAAAGGCATCAAGGGTCATCTCTCTAAAAGTTTGATTGGCAGCGGTTTTGAGAATTTTGAAGATTGCGTCTTGGATATTAAAGCGATGATTCGGCTTGCCCGAAAACTGGGCTTTAAAAATATCGTTCTTGCCGGGCATTCAACCGGAGCCAATAAAGCACTTTATTATCTTTATAAAACCCGCGATCGGAGCGTAAAGGGTCTAATGCTTTTGGGGCCGATGAGCGATATTGTGGTTGAAATAAAACAAAAAGGTATGGCTGGGCTTAAACGCGGTTTAGCTATTGCCGAGAGGTTAAAAAGAAAAAATCCATTGGCGCTTATGCCGCGCCATTACGGGATTTATACTGCCAGCCGGTATTTAAGCTTGTGCAAAGAGGGGCTGGCGGAAGATGTGTTTCAGTATTACCATACCAAATCCAAATGGACGGCGCTTAAAAGCGTCCGCGTGCCGATGGCGGTTATTATTGGATCTCACGACGAACATTTAGATCGTAAGCCACAAAAACTTATTGAAGTCTTTAAAAGAAACGCTATCAAGGCCAAAAGTTTTACCGGGCTTACAATCAAAGGCGCGAGTCACGGTTTTCAGGGCAGGGAAAAAGAATTAGCCGGAGTTATGATCCGCTGGATTAAAGACATTTTGCCCAAAACATAAAAGCATAGTAAGCTGTTTTAAAACGGGCTGTAGCTCCGACGCACATATATTCTAGTATAATAATGAAGTCGGAGTCCCGACTTTACGTCGGGATGTAATGGCAGCACGAGTCCTCGCCCGCCAAAATTCATAAACGGAGCGTGGTGTAATGGTAGCACACAGGCTTCGGGAGTCTGAAGCCCGAGTTCGATCCTCGGCGCTCCGAAAGAAGAGAATTTAGGCGGGCAAGGGAGGATTTTCCGCCAAAGGCGGATCCGCCTCTGGCGGAAGCCCCGGTTCGAATCCGGGCAGCCCGAAAAATGGCTAACATTTCTCATACCACTCGCGGTTTAAGCAACATTAAACTTGCCACTTTTTTAAATATCGGGTTTACGGTGGTGGAGTTTGTGGGCGGCGCCTTAACCAATAGTTTGGCGATTTTGGCTGATGCGCTTCATGATTTAGGCGACAGTATGATTCTACTTTCTTCCTGGAAGATTGAAAGCATCGCGCACCGGAAACCAGACTGGAGGAGAACTTTCGGCTACCGGCGACTCTCTCTTTTGGCAGCCTTTTTAAATGCCGTTATCCTTTTTGGCGGTTCACTCACCATTCTTTTCCAAGTGGTGGGTAGGTTAATTAATCCGCAACCGGTTAATGCCAATGGTATGATTGTGATTGCTATTGTTGGCGTCATTGCCAATGCCGCCGGCAGTCTGCGTCTTAAAAAAGGCGAGACTTTGAACGAGAAGATGTTAAGCTGGCATCTTTTAGAAGACGTCTTAAGCTGGCTCGGGATTTTAATTGCCGCGACCATCATCCGCTTTACCGGCTGGCATATCTTGGATCCCATTATCACCATCGGCTTTACCGCTTTTGTTTTATGGGGCGTCTGGCGAAACTCCCGGGAAATGTTTAATGTCTTTTTAGAAGGCGCGCCTTCCCAAAAATCCCTACCTGCCATTGTTGAAGAAATAGAGAAAGTTGACGGCATCAAACGCGTCTATGACATTCATCTTTGGTCACTGGACGGCAAACACCATTTGGCAACAGTTAAAATTCTCGTTGACCGAGATGCTTTTAAGGCTTACAACTCAACCGAGCGCGCCATTAAAGAAATTTTTGAACGTCATCAGATTACCCATTCAACTGTTGAGCTGGAAGAAGAGAAAATGCCGGCTAAGGAGTCTTTAGAGCAGGAGTTTTTAAAAAAGGTATAAATCCTTTAAGTCGTTTATCCTGATTTTAATAAGGTCAAAAAGCAGACGCAGTCCGTCTCGGAAGGGCTTAACTTTAGTGTTGGGGCTGTTTGACCAGCTAACCGGTAATTCCAAAATTTTATAGCCGTACTTTCGAACCAGATAAAGGACTTCAACATCAAAGCTGAAATTATTTAAAGTTTGTTTGGGGAAAATTTTTTGCGCCGCTTCACGCCGGAAAAGTTTGAAACCGCATTGGGTATCGTGAATTCCCGGAAGGACAAAGACCTGAACGGCTAAATTAATAAGTTTACCTCCGAGCTCCCGATACCATGGTGCGCGGATTAAAATTTTCGAATTTTTAAGAGCACGCGAAGCAATAACTACATCGTATTGAGAGGTAAATTTGATAAAATTATCCAATTCTTCAATCGGAGCTGAAAGATCAGCATCGGTAAATAAAATCCAGTCTTTTTTGGCTTCAAGCATTCCATATCGGACCGCGTAACCCTTGCCGCGGTTGATTTTATTTTCAAGAAGTTTAAGGCGGCTGTTTTTAAACCCCCTTACGATTTCGGCGGTGCCGTCCGAAGAACCGTCATCAACTACAATAATTTCATAATCAAATTTTTTACTTTCAAGATAGCGGACGATTTTTCTAAGCGTCTCACCGATTCGTGACGCTTCGTTATAGGCCGGAATAATTACTGAAATTTTGGTCATAGGATTTCCAAAGCCACCAGACTGCCGTCGGTTTTAATATTGTGAATTTCGAAATCAGGATATTTTTCCTTTATGGCGGCCTCTTCCCGCCGAAAAATCGATTGCCTCATAAAGATCGTAAATGGGGGTTTATCAAAAGAATTCAAAAAATTCTCCGGCTCTAAAACTTCTACTTTTTGGCTCTCGGACGCAAAAAATCCCAGCCAATCCTTCCATTGATAAGCTTCGCCCCAACTATAGTAAGGATATTCTTTGCTCGCGACAAGATAGAATTTGTAATTGGGGATATTTTTGCGAGCTTCAACATAGCGGGCGGTGGAACCCACATCATTGCCTTCGGCAAGGCCCTGTTTAGCAAAGTCGCCGAAGATAGTTAGATTTGAGATCACGATGACAATGACTATGACGATGACTGACGAGTTTTTAACAAAATTTAACAAAGCGCCGGAGAAAAATTTTGACACCAATCCCCACAGATATTCAAAAACAGTTTTGATAGCAAAAAGAGCGAGATAACTTACAAACGGCAGGACAGTTAAAAGGCGCGTGTAATGGGGAGCTTTAGTGACAAGCAAACTTAAAACCAGCCAGATAGTTAGGAAGCCCACGACTGCCAAAATATGGGCTCCAGTTTTCTCACGCCGGCGTAGAATTATTATCAAACCAATCCAGATGAGGATTCCGGTTAAAGGATCTAAGAAACCATGACCGTAGTTGGGGTAAATATAACCCTGATCGTGAATTTTACTGTTAAAGGCGGTTAAACCGTTGACAATGTTTTTCCGGACTGCCCCTTCGGTGGTTTGAATATTTGTCCACTCCTTTTCCAATTTTTGGCCTTCAGGAAAGATCAGAAATTGTTCGCGCTGATAATTTAAAACCCCCGGACTTTTGGTGGTGGCAACGAGAATTGGCGAGGCCGCGATAATGAAACCCAAGAGATTTACCGCTCCGATATTCAATGCCGATCGCCAAGAGATTTTTTTCATGAATAAAAGGATTAACAAGGAGAGACCCCAAAGAAAAATCGTGATTCTCGCCGGATAGTAGACATAAAAAGTAAGGCCGGCGAGAGCGCCGCCCAAAAAACTTAAAAACCGCGATTTTCGTCTAAGACCGTAAAGCAGTAAAGTCAAAGCCGCAAGCTCTAATAAAAGTCCCGAGTTATCGCGCATGGCCATGCGGCTGATACCGAGCAATGCGTGATTAGAGGCCAAAATCGCCGCCCCCGCCAAGCCGTAAAAAGGAGAGAGCGATTGCCGGAAAAACAAATAGCTTAAAAGAACTATTAAAAGACCAAAAAATCCGTGAACCAAACGAAAATTATTTAAAGTTATGCCGCCCAAAAACTGGCTTAACTTACCGAAAACCAAAAAAGAGAGATTAGGAAAGCCGAAATAATGGCTTAAACCAAAAGGACTCACGCCTTCTGCCAAAAGCTTTTTTGAGGTCATCATAATCGTGACCTCGTCAGTATTGACTTGCCAGGGGATTTGGTAAATCCGGTAGAGGTAAAGAGGCGCGAAAATAATGAGCAGAATAAAAAGAGCTAAAAAATCCTTTTTCCACATCGATGGTCTTTAAGATTGAACTCGGCTAAGACAATTGGCGTGGTAGTCGTTTTCGGCCTTGGCGCAGAAACTTTGAAGTTCGGTTTTGGAAGTTATCACCTCGGGCGCCCGGGCAAAAATGGTGTTATAGCAGGCATCTTTTTCTCCTTTATCAGTTAGGAGCTTGCAGAAATTTAAGGCGTTGTCTTGGCCTGACGGATCCCAGAAAGCGTCTTGGGCCGCGCCAACTAGACAGCCGATGCGTAGGGTGCCGTAAGGCGAATGAGAGCAAGCGGCAATGCCGGCTTCGGGCCGACCGCGGAAAACGCCGCCCACATCCCTACCCATAGATTCAAAACAAGTGCGTTGATATTGCTCCGGTGCCGCTCCGCAGGCATTAGCTACTCTTTTAAAATCGGTGCCGAAAATTTGGATCATACGAGAAGTTTGAAGAAAATAGCAGGAAGAGCGATATTTTTCCTCAAGCTCCGGATCATTGCAGGGATACTGCGGATTATCATTTAGATATTTAGTGTAGTGGGCGGCCGCGTCAGCATCAGCGGATTTTAGAATATCAGCTTTAGCCAAGCCGCCGACAATGTTTTCCATAAACACGCCAGTCCAGCAGGAGTTTTGTCTTTGAGGCAGGAGATCGCAGGACTTTAAAGCGTCAAAAATTTCATAACTTGACCAAGCCATTAGTCCGTGGCCAATGCCGTGGATGCACTGGTGGCTGAAGAAGGCATTAAGTTCTCCGCTGCAGAGAGTCTCAAGGTTTTCCGCCAGATTAGCCGTGCCTTTATCTCTGAAATAAGATTCGGTGGCGCCGTGATAACAGCCGGAATGGCACTCGCCAGAGCAAAGCTTAAAAGATTCATCGCCGTAGACTTCATAAGAAAACCGGCCGGCCTCATGAGCATTGGTATGGCAGTCTCCCATACCGCGGCCGTAGCCGAGAGCATGGAGATAAAGAGTCGTTTTTTTCGGCCCGAATTTTTTTACATAAGAGAAGAGCGCGTCTTTGCTGGTCCAGATCTGCGGCGCTTCTTCGGAAATATTTTTGTCAAAAATATAAGAGGCGTTGTCTTGAAATACCGCCAAAGATCCCAACTTGGGAATTAGCCGTTGAAATCCCAAGAAAATCAGCCCGCCGGCAATAAAAATAAGCAAGTATAAAAGGAATTTAGATTTTAGATAGCTCATAATTACTTAGTGTATATCCAATAATGACATTTGCCAACTTAGATTCTATCTTTATGCTATTGCTTGAAGCAACACCGGAAAGTGAGCTAGGAAAATCCGCTCGAAGCAGTTCGAGCGGATAGGGCTTTTAATAGATTCTTCCCCTAAAGGCACCGGAGACAAGGCCGCCCCAAAGGTCATCGCCGGAGCCGGCGTACTCAAAGGATAAGACAAACATCCCGCCAAGCATTTCCTGGGCACTCCAGGAGATATTATTTATGAAGACATCACCCTCCATAACTTTAATAGCGGCAAGGTTCCGGAGGCCGTAATCAGTAAAGGGAATTACTGCCGCTTTGGCTGTGAGTATGCCGGCTTCATTTTGGAGCAGGATAAATGCTTTTAGCCCGTCAAAGGAATACTGGTCGCCGACTTCAACAAGCAGTCCTTCTTGAACTCGTTCCAGGAAACA
>CAYSWC010000028.1:0-6883 GCA_964434715.1 uncultured Candidatus Saccharibacteria bacterium | reverse complement strand
TTTCAAACTCTTCAAATTTAAGCGGCCGGTTATCAATTGCTGAAGGCAATCTAAATCCATACTCAACCAAAGTTTTCTTGCGCGAAGCGTCGCCCTCATACATGCCGTTCAATTGCGGTACGGTCACATGAGATTCATCTATCATTGTTAAAAAGGTTTCAGGAAAATAATCTAAAAGAGTAGCGGGCGGGGAGCCGGGAGGCCGGCCGGAAAGATGTCGCGAGTAGTTTTCAATGCCATGGCAGTAGCCGACTTCGCGGATCATGGCCAGATCAAATTTGGTGCGCCTCTCCAGTCGCTCGGCTTCCAGGAGTTTGCCGTGTTTTTCAAAAAATTTCAGCCGCTCTTTTAGTTCCTCTTTAATGGCTAAAATGGCCCGTTCGCGTTCATCTTTGGGAGTAATAAAGTGTTTGGCTGGCGGAATTATGATTTCCGGAACACTCGGTGTTTTACCCGGACGGCGGCCTTCTACGGGGTTGATTTCATAAATAGCTTTGATGATTTTGGGCCCTCCGCTTTGCTCCGGGTCGTCTTCAAAGTCAAAAGTGTAAATTACTTCGCGATCCGGCGGCATAATTTCCCAATGGTCGCCGCGCAGGCGAAAAGTGGCGCGTTTTAAGTCAGCATTGGTGCGCGTAAACTGAAGTTCAATAAGTTTGCGCACAAAATAACTCCGGTCAATTTTATCGCCCACCTTAAAATGAAAAATATTCTCCTTGTAAATTTCCGGCTCGCCTAGACCGTAAATGCAGGAAACCGAGGCCACAATAATAACGTCTTTACGCGTGAGCACTGCCGCGGTTGCCGCATGCCGCAGCCGGTCAATTTCCTCATTAATCATCGCTTCTTTTTCAATATAGGTATCGGTTACGGGCAGATAGGCTTCGGGCTGGTAGTAATCGTAGTAAGAGACAAAATAATGCACCGAGTTTTCCGGAAAAAGCTCGCGGAATTCATTGCAGAGTTGGGCGGCCAGGGTTTTATTGTGGGCTATTACCAGCGTGGGTTTTTGCACCTGTTCAATCACATTAGCCACCGAAAAAGTTTTCCCGGATCCCGTCACCCCCAAAAGCGTCTGATGCTTATAGCCCTTTTCTAAGCCCTGAACTAACGCCTCAATGGCCTTGGGTTGATCCCCAGCTGGTTTGAATTTTGAAACTAATTTGAATTTTTGCGTGACCATGAATAAGCAAAAATGCCCTCGCTCTGGCTTTAAGAGGGTACTTATAAGAGTTTAGTTTAATTTGATTATCTCCTCAAGCCGATAGCAGCCTTAATGAATTCAATAAATAAGGGATGAGGATTCAAAGGTCTTGATTTTAGCTCTGGGTGGAATTGAGTGCCTAAAAAGAACGGATGTTTATCACGCGGCAGTTCGGCGATCTCCATTAAACGGCGGTCGCGGGAAAAGCCGGAGAAAATTAGACCTTTTTTCTCCAAGCGCTGGATATAGAGGGGATTTATTTCGTACCTATGTCTATGTCTCTCGGAAATTACCGACGAGATTCTTCGTCCCGCTAAGCGGGATTCAGAATGACGAGCGGAAGAATAGGCGGTATGAGCAATTGTGTTTAGGGCGAGAACCGCCGGATAGGCGCCCAAGCGCATGGTGGCGCCGTAGTTTTTCTCCGCCATCAGCTTTTTCTGCTCCGGTAAAATATCAATCACAGGATGCGGGGTTTTGGGATCAATTTCAGTGGTGTTGGCGTCCGGGAGGTGAGCGGCGTTACGCGCAAACTCCACCGTTGCAAGCTGCATGCCGTAACATAATCCGAAATAAGGGATTTTGCGCGTTCGGCAATAATTTATAGCCGCAATTTTACCTTCAACCGCGCGGCTGCCAAAGCCACCGGGCACGATTATGCCTTGAAATCCGTCAAGTTTTTTAAGCGCGGTTTTCCATCCCGAATTTTCTTTTGGATCGAATTCCGCGGCGTCAATCCAAGTTATCTCGGGCTTTACTTTAAGCTGATAAGAAGCATGCTTAATAGCTTCAATTACCGAAATATAAGAATCAGCCAAGATAAAGTCGCCAGTGCCGAAATATTTGCCCACCATGCCGATTTTAACCGGCTTTTTCGCTGATTTAATGCGGCGGACGAGCGCCTGCCACTCGCGCAAATCTCGGCTACGAGGTTTAAGATTTAACTTTCCCAAAACCAGAGCGCTTAAATTATCTTTTTCAAAATTCAGCGGCACTTCGTAGATGCTCTCTATATCCGGCGCCGAGATGATGGCTTGCTCATTGACATTGCAGAAGAAAGCGATCTTTTCTTTTCTTTTTTTATCAAGCGGCACGCGGGCTCTGGCGATTACCATATCCGGCTGGAGTCCGGCGGCATTCAGCGTCCTGACCGCATACTGGGTGGGCTTGGTCTTAAGTTCAGATTCTTTGCCCTGCCAGGGCAGATAGCTTACCAAGACGAGGAGCACATCCTCCGGACGCTTAAGCTTGAGCATGCGGACCGCCTCCAGGAAAAGGGCGCTTTGATATTCGCCGACCGTGCCGCCAATTTCGGTAATCACGATATCGGCTCCTTGGTGACTCGCGGCTTTATCAATCCTCCCGAAGACTTCGAGCGGGATATGGGGGATCACTTCTACGCATTTTCCCTGATATTCCAAATTGCGCTCGCGGTTGATGACCGAAAGATAGACACTGCCGGTTGTCATATAATTCAACTTGGAAAGATCGCGATTTAAGAATCGTTCGTAATTGCCCATATCCTGATCGCACTCGGTGCCGTCATCAAGCACAAAAACTTCGCCGTGCTCGGTCGGATTCATGGTGCCGGCATCAACATTGATATAAGGATCAATTTTAAGAGCCGTAACTTCAAATCCGCGCGCCTGAAGTATCTTGCCTATTGAAGCGCTGGCAATGCCTTTGCCCACTCCTGACATCACGCCGCCGGCCACGAAAATGTATTTAAGAGGTTTCTTAGCCATTTGGAATCATTATAACATCCAAGCAATTGCCTATGTGGAGAATTTATAGATTTTGAAAACCGCCTCGCCACGCCGGTTCAAGATAAAGATTGGCTCAAGGCCGCCAGCGATTAAATTTTGTTCTATCAGCGCTCCATGTTTAGTAAGACGTTCCGCTTTTTTCAAAGGCACTTTATCAGTCGGCATAATAAAATATTGAAATTTCAAACCAGATTTTTCGAAATAACCTTCACCCCGTTCTTCTAAAAAAGTAAAATAAGCTTGAGCATTAATTACCGGCCAGCCGTGATAAATCTGGAGACGATCCAGAACCCAAAGCTGGGGAGAATTATAAACGTTGCCGTCATAGACAATTAATGCGGGATATGGTTTTAATCCTTTTTCCTTGGCTTTATCTAGGTAGCGATTTTTAATTTCTTCTAAAAATTGATATTTAGAATCAAAGGTTAAAACCGGCATTTTGCCTTTGAGCTCTAGTTTTAAAAATTTATCCAGTTCATTATAGCCCCAATTGTAGTTTTCTTTCCGGATTCTTTCGGAAAAAAGCCAAAAAGGAGAACCTTTAGGATAGGTTAAAAGTTGGCTGTTGATTGAATAGAGTGTTTCAAAGGCGAGGAAGAGAAAAGCGACAGTTATTCCGATTTTTTGGCTCGCCGTCCGCATTTTCTCAAAAAGTAATATAAGGAATGGAGCTAAGCTTAAAGCAATAAAAGGCGTAAGCATGGTTAGAAATCGCGCCGCCGGTCCGATAAAAAGCAGGAGAGTTACCAGGTAAATGAAAGTAATGATAAGGAATTTATTTTTAGAGAGCGTTGCTAAACTTCCAAAGAAAAGCAAAAGGAAAAGCCAGGAATTTGTTCCAAAAAGATTTGGGATAAAGTTGCGTAACCGATCAGTAAACGTCCCGATTTCTTCTTTGCCGGGAGCCGCCTTCCAGATTTCCGGGTTCTGGCCTAAGATATAAGATATCTGAAAATCAAAGTGGCCAACCGCTTGATACAGTTTTAGATTATAAATAATAACTGGACTGAAAATTAAAAGGGCAATGACTAAACCGAACCAAAATTTTTTATTTTTAAAGTAATCTCTCCGGTAGATTAAAAGATAAGTCAAAATGATAGGCACCACGATAAAAGTTGTATATTTAGTCAGCAGCCCCAACCCCAAACTTAAGCCGGTCAAAATCAGATATTTATCTTCTTGGAGTGCCTTCAAAAAGAAGTAAACGGTAAGCAGAACGAAGAAAAGCACATATGATTCCTGTAAACCAACTCGCGAGATAAAGACGTGATTAACGGTAACCGCAAAGATGGCAGCCGCGAGGAGACCAACATTTTGACTAAAGAGTTGCCGGCCAATCAGATAGAGCAGGTAAATTGAGAAGATACCGAGAAGGGCTGAAGGCAGACGGAAGGCAAAAGTGTTTTCTCCAAAAATCCGCATAAAGAGATGCTGAATCCAGAAAACCAAAGGCGGATGGTCATGGAAAGAAAGTTTAGTCCAAGAAGGAATATTGGGATCCCACCACTCGAGCGGCGTTTTCTGAAATTCTGCTTCATCAAAGTCAAGCGGACCGACCGCCCGGAAAGCGTAAAGCACCTCGTCGCCCATAGGATCGCCGGCGCCGAGATTAATAAGACGCAGGAGAGCACCAGCCAGGAAGATTAAGAAAATTAAGTATTTTAGAGACACTATTTTTTAATATACTTTAGCGGCTGATAAGCAGAATTTTACCAACGAAGTAGTAAAACCTTAATAAAACTCTCGAGTATTATTTTAAGGTTGAATTTGGAGGCGCCGGTTTTTCTTTCGGTAAAAGTAATAGGAACTTCACAGATGCGATAGCCCTTTAAATGAGCGCGATAAGTGGTTTCAATCTGGAAGTTATAGCCGATGGAGCTTAATGACTCTAAATCCAAATTTTCAAGCACGGCTCGCCGGTAGCACTTAAAGCCGCCGGTTAAATCGCGGTAGGGGAGACTCAAAATTATCCTGGCATATAAATTACCCAAATAACTGATGAGCTTTCTTAAAACATCCCAGTTTTGGATTCGGCCGCCTTTGATATAGCGCGAACCCAAAACCAAATCGCAGTTTTTTATTGCTTCGAGAAATTGAGGTATTACTTGAGGATCATGCGAAAGATCGGCGTCCATTTCAATTATATAGTCAGGACTGTCTTTTAAAACTTCCCTAAACCCTTGGATATAAGCCGTGCCCAAGCCCGACTTTTTTTCTCGGTCGATCACAGTTATCGGATAATTTCTTGCTAATTCGTGAGCTATCTTGCCAGTACCGTCCGGTGAATTATCATCAATAACTACAAGGCGAAGATTAGGAATTTTGAGCTCAAAAATCTTTTTTACAAGTAGGGGTAAATTATCTTTCTCGTTATAGGTCGGTGTGACAACGTAGATTGATTTCATTGGTTCTGGTAGTTGGCTAGGTAAATCACGCCCGCTTTGTCGTCGGAAATATAAATAACTCCACCGGGCGGATTCGACGAGCTCACCGCCCTGAGTTTATCGAAGGCCTGAACTAGAATATCAACTGGCCGGCCGTAGGCCTCACCGACGTTTATAACGCGGCCGCCTTGGGGGTCGGTGCGCTTCGGTTCAATTAACCACCCAGTAATAAAATCTTCAACTCCTAAATATTTGCCCTCCTCATCTAATTTATAACGTACGATTTTATAGCCAGTCGGCACGCTTCTATTCCAGGAACCGTGATAAGCAACTAGGAGATTATGCCAATAGTCTTCCGGCCAACCCTCCTCTGGGACGAAAGCCAGTCCCAATGCCGCCGAATGAGCTTGAATATCAATGTAACTAGGTATTTTCTCCGGCTTCTCGCAAGGATTCTTAATGTAAACATTCTGATCAAAATCAGTATCGTGAATATTTTTACCGTAACAAATCGGCCAGCCGTAGTCTTTATCCTCTTCAATAATATTTATTTCATCCGGCGGAATGTCGTCACCCAAAAGATCACGACCCATCTCGGTTGCCCAGATTTTGCCGGTTACCGGATGAGTGGTCATAAAAACCGAATTGCGCAAGCCGGAAGCAAAAGTTTTTAATTCTCTAGTCTTAAGATCATAAATCAGGATTTTAGCGCGTCTTGAATCGTTCTCATCGCAGACATTGCAGGAAGAACCGACGGAAATAAGCATTTTTTGGTTTTCAAATCCGGGCAGCCACATAATTGTTCGTGTGAAATGACCGCCGTCCGAAGGTAAATCAAAAAGTTTTTCTAATTCACTTTCTGAATACACGGCGACGCGCGAAACCCTGTGTTCCTCGGCAATGTAGAGCGTCAATTGTTCCTCGCCCGTGCCAAAGATAAGACCGTGCGGCTTCCTAAGATTTTGAAAAATAGGGTAGTGCTGGCGAACTTCACCGGTTGTTTGATCTCTTTCTATCAATGAGACTATGCCTTCTCCAGTTTGACTTACCCACATATTGTGAAGAGAATCAAAAGCCATCACGCGCGCTCCCGGCAAATCTTTAGCAAAAATTTCAATGCCAAAACCAGCCTGCAAAGTAAGTGGCATACCAGTAGTATTGATAACCTCGGCGATATCTCCAGCTGGCGACTTGATCGCCGGCCCAATGCCGCGCAAATTATTGGAGTAGAAATTCACAGCCCAGATTACTACCAAAACGATAATCGCGCTAGCGCTAATCAACAATAATTTTCTCATGGCTTTATATTATCATAACTGACATAAAAAACCGCCCCGACCGCGGTCGGGGCTTTTTTATCCATTTCAACGGCAGCTAGCAGGTACACTTGGAATCAGATTGATTGCAGTCGGAGCACTTAGGCACGCAGTGATCGCCGCCGCAGGAGTGTTTCGGATCGTGGCTCTTTGATTCCGCGCCGCACATATCGCACTTCCAGCCGTTGGTCTCCATGCCGCACTTTTTACACT
>CAYSWC010000027.1:0-7003 GCA_964434715.1 uncultured Candidatus Saccharibacteria bacterium | reverse complement strand
GACTCGGCATGCAGAAACAACCGGCTTAATCCCAACATTTTTGATATTTGATTTTTGATTTTTGATTTTCCGTATAAAGGATCTCCCGCTACCGGATGTCCGATGGAATTTAAATGCACTCTGATTTGGTGAGTCCGGCCAGTTAAAGGTTCAACTTCAAGCAGGCTTAATTTCCCTCCGTTCGATTCTAAAATTTTAAGGACTTTATATTTGGTAACCGCTTCTTTAACTAATTTCGCGCCTTCGGTATGAACAGTTCTTTTAATAGTGCCGCCTTTAAGCCCGATTGGCGTATCAATTATTCCGGATTTCTCCCTGATCTCGCCCCAGATTAAAACTAAATAAGTTTTTTTAATTTCGTGATTTTGAAAAAGCCGCTTTAAATATTCAAAAGCCCTCTGGTTCCGGGCAATCACCATCGCGCCAGAAGTATCTTTATCCAATCGGTGGACAATCCCCGGCCGCGTCTCCGGCTCATCCCCAACGTTTCTAACTTCCGGATAATTCTCAACCAACCAGTCAACTAAAGTCATTTCTCTCTTTTCTCTCTCCCCTTCTCGCTCACCTCTCGCTGGATGAACAATCAAGCCGCTGGGTTTGTCAATGATAAGAAAATCACGATCCTCGTAAATTATTCTAGGAGTCACAGTTATTTAATTTGAGAGCGCCGAAGCAAAAGGTAAGATATAAGACTGCGGTTTAAGTCGCGGAGCAGAAGTAACCCTACGAGTGCCATAGCGACAATGAGTGCCTGAATTTCGCCGCGCGTGCCCAAAAATGCCTTCCAAAGATAAACGACCAGTTTAAAAGGATTGCCGAAGGCAGCGGTTAAGGCGTTGTTGACCACCGCGGCCACAAAAATAAATTTGGCAAAAAGATAAATCGCGAGTACCGCGACAATAATTTCAATGACTAAAAGCGGCACCATGCTCCGCAAAAACCAAAGCCCAAAAACCCGCTTCATAATGCGGAATTTTAAATTCGCCCGCGCCGCGTTAGACTTCATGGTTAGTGCTGTTTTCATTTATGTAGGTTAGGTGTGGGTCTTCATGACTTAATTTACGAAATAATCTTTTAGCCCGGAAAAGTCTCATTTTTAAAGTTGACATGGAAATTTTCTCGACTTTAGCAATATCTTTATAAGATTTGTCTTCCAAATAATAGAACTTAAGCAGGCGCCCCAAATGTTCCGGCATTCTTGTGATTACCGAGGCCACCTGCGCTTTGGCATCGCTCGCGTTGGACGGATCCGCTGTCTCGGCCACCGGCCCTTCTTCATCGCCCTGATAAAGCAAGGTGTCTAAATACTCGGTCTTGCCGCCGACTTTTTTGAGTTTCTGATAATGAGTAAAAGAGGTGTTCATTAAAATCTTATAGGCCCAGCTTTTAAAGCTGGCGTCCGGCTGTTTCTTAAACCGCGTGGCATTAAGATAGATTTTAGTGAATGTCTCTTGAACAATATCTTCCGCCTCCTGCCGGCTCCTCACCACCCCAAAAGCGGTTTTAAGAAAAGCCTCCTGATAGCGGTCAAGCAAGACGGAGAAATGTGAGGGATCTTTTGTCGAAAGCCTAAGTAAGGCCTCGTCTTCCAAATGTTGATGATCCATAAAAAAATTCCTTAACAAGACTCTAACAGATTGCCCAAATCTCGTCAACTAAAAATGTCGACATTATAAATGATTAATCTTTTATAATGTCGGCATTGGGGCGGATGCTGATATTTAAGTTAATTGGTAATAATTCTCGAAAAGCTTTGCAACCAGAATAGGTCCGGTGCCGCCGGGAGTCGGTGTAATGAATCTAGCTTGCTTTCTACAGCTTTCAAAATCAAAATCACCGCTCACCTTACCTTTCCTAAACGAATAGCCGAAATCTATTATGACACTCCCCTTTTTAATATCGCCCCAAAGAATTAAGCCCGCTTTACCCACTCCACTTACAATTAAATCTGCCACTTTTAAAATCTTTTTATCAAAAAATCTGCTGTGAAAAACCGTAAGTTTTTTTACCCGTCCGTGAAGCCATTTGGCAATCGGTTCACCCACCAAAATTCCCCGCCCCATCACTATTGTTTCTTTATTTTTAAGATTGAGACGGATACTTTCAAGAATTATTTTTAAAACTCCGACTGCCGGCGGCAAAACCAGTTTTGAACTCTTGAGCGCATCAACGTCTTTTTTTATCTCCAGAGCTTGGATAATGGCTTCTTGATTAATCTTTCGAGGCAGAGGCAACTGCAAAATTATACCGCCTATTTGCGGATTTTTATTTAATTTAATAATCTCACTCTTAAGTTTTTGCTCCGAAATCCGCTCACTGAATTTATAAAGACGGAATTTAACCCCCAATAAAGCGGCGGTTTTTTCTTTCTGCTTTAAAAAACTTATGGAAGCAGGATCGTTGCCAACCAAAACCGCAACCAATGTTTTTTTCGGCTTCGCCTGCTTCTTCAGCTTCTCAAGAATGGAAGAGGCAATTTGGCGACCATCTATAACCATATCTATGAAATCCAAATGTCAAAATCCAAATTTCAAATCAAGCCCAAAATCCAAAATCCAAATTTTGAAATTTGAGCTTTGGATTTGATTTGACATTTGAGCTTTGAAATTTGAACTTAACTTAACTAATAAGGCAATGGAAATCTCCTGCACATTTTTTCTACTTCCCTTCTCACACTTTCTTTCTTAATCAGACACCGATAAATAAGTTGCCCTATTTGTTTCATTTCTTTCTCCTTCATGCCTCTTGTGGTAACCGCGGGTGTGCCCAAGCGGATACCCGAGGGATCAAAGGGAGAACGGGTATCATAGGGAATGGTGTTGCGGTTGACAATAATACTCGATGATTCCAACCGATCTTGGGCTTCGCGGCCGGAAATGCCCAAATTAGTTAAATCCATGAGCATCAGGTGATTGTCCGTGCCGCCGGAGACCAATTGAAACCCTAATTTTTTAAGTTCTTGGGCTAAGACTTGGGCATTTTTGACGATTTGTCGGCCGTATTTTTTAAATTCCGGCTTCATCGCTTCCCCTAAACAAACCGCAATCGCCGCTGTCTGATTATCATGCGGCCCGCCTTGGAGCGCCGGGAAAACTGCCTTGTTAATCGCCGAGGCAATATCAATGTTATTACGTTTTGCCATTGGCGACTCACGATTGGCAAAAATGATTGCGCCTCGGGGTCCCCGCAAAGTCTTATGAGTAGTTGTAGTAACTACGTCAGCGTACGGGAATGGAGAGGGATGCGCTCCGGCGGCCACTAGTCCGGCAATATGGGAAATGTCAACCATTAGATAAGCCTTAAATTCCTTGGCTATAGCCCCAAATTTTTTAAAATCAAATTTCCGCGGATAAGCGGTGGCGCCGGTTACAATAATTCTCGGTCTTTCTTTGCGGGCGAGCTTTCGGACTTCATTATAATCAATATAACCATCGCGGCCCACGGTGTACTGAACCGATTTATAAAACCTTGCCGAAAAATTAACTTTCCAGCCGTGAGTTAAATGCCCACCAAAAGGCAGACTTAATCCCATAATTTTATCCCCGGGCTCGAGCAGGGCGTAATAAACGGCTTGATTGGCCGGCGAGCCGGAATAGGGCTGAACATTCACGTGCCAGTCTTTTCCCAACCGAAAAACTTTCCGGGCCCGTTCTTGGGCTAAAAGTTCAATTTCGTCAATAATCTTGTTGCCGCCGTAATACCGCTTTCCCGGATAACCTTCCGAGTATTTATTGTTAAGCGGCGACCCCAAAGCTTTAAGCACCTCGGGCGAGGCAATATTCTCCGAAGGAATCAAATCCAGCGTTAATGCCTGACGCTTAGTTTCCCCTCTGATCAAATTAAAAAGTTCCTTATCCATGTTCTCTAAAGTATTAGAAACTGTCTGAAAACTCCGAAAATGACCCTCATTGTCATTCTGACTCTGAACAAAGTGAAGGGGAAGAATCTCTTATTAGAGCCATTTTCACAGTATGAGATCCTTCGCTAACACTTGAGGATGACCGCTCCTGAGACAGTTTCTTAGCATTCTAGCACTGATTTTAAAACTGCAAAATCGACCTCATTATTCGAGATGAGTTCTTAATGTTGATTAGCGATAGCCATTAACGCCCAAGTCCAATACGGCAAACAGCGGTCGCTGCCGCAGTGGCGCCTCGGCGCTAGTTGATGCGCACCCACTTGGTTATCCCGTTCAAGTTCGCCTCCTCAATTTCCAGAATCTGGTCGAGAGGGGAGGCATCGGTCACTGCCGCAGGCGAATTATCACAAGAAGCTCATGACGCTTCTCGTTTAACGAGGCACGTAATAAATTAGGGTTCAATACACTTCCTCCGCTTCCAGGCTGAATAGGCTCTCCCACCCGGTGTAGCAGTCGCTGCCAAGGAAGCTGGGATGCGGGCCGACATAGCCTTGAATCGTGTAAGTACCGGCTGGAAGATTCATACAGGTGGCCGCCATCGTTGTTGGTTCATGATAGTTGGCTCCCACGCCACCATCGGCCTGGTACTTACTCACATACAACCCACCAGGATTCGTGCAGGAATTACCGTTAAATTTTATCTCCCACCGACATGCCTTACTATTCCCGAGAACTCGAAAATTATCGCTCCACAACACCCGAATGCCGGTATCGCTCTGCGTTTTTGTAAAGGTGACGCTGCGATTGTTGAGCGGACCATCGTCCGTTCCATCTTGCGCGTAGTGCTGCGTACGAACGATCCGGCGAATCAACGGCCCGTTGACGGTCAGTTTTGCTCCAGGGTTCATCGTCCCAATGCCGACATTGCCGTTCCCTAAAAATCTCGCAATACTGTTCCCAAGGAAATCATTAATAGCAAGGGCATAATTAGACCCTGAACCCGCAGATATTGAAACTCCAAAACCGAAGGGATTTGGATTCCTGACATCCAGCCGATTGGCTCCGGGGGTTGGAGTCCCTATACCAACGTCGCCTTCACTGTCTACAATCACAGCAGGATCAGGGGAACCAAAAGGCCCAGTGAGCTTGTTGTGAGTGTGATCCTCGTTTGCCAGAGGGATCCATCCAAAAACGGAATGCGCGAAATAAACCTTCTCCTCTGTGTGCACATGGGCAAGCATACCGTGGTTTATTACAGGGTCGGGCAGTTGATCAAATATATCCACAACAAATTTAATCTTGCTATTAAGCCCCTCGGCTTCTATATCGCCAGCCACGGTTAATTCCTCTGAAGGGGTGTTCGTCCCTATCCCGACCTTTCCACCTGATTCAAATATCGCAGAATCCCCGATTGTATTGGGGCCCAGGAACTTTGCAATGAAATTAGCTGTCCCGTTGCCGTCAATGCCTAGAATCGGCAGGAGTTTAGGTAATTGAGCTGAAACTGGTGAGATAGCTAAAATTGTCAAAGAACTAATAATGATTAAAATCGTAGTTATCTTTGATCTCATAGTTTTACTTAATTAGTTTTTACCGACCTTTATAGTTTTCGACCTTTAAATTTTAAAGTGCGCGCACCAAGGATCGAACTTGGGGCCTCGTCGATGTCAACGACGCGCTCTACCACTGAGCTATGCGCGCATTACCATTTTTCTATAAAATTCTGAACTAATATTAAGTAATTTTCGTTGAATTGCAACATTCCCACATCGTAAAACACAAACTCCTTTGTAATATGGGTAGGTTTTAATTCCGATTGTTCTTTCGTCTAGATGAACGTATTTGAAATTTTTAATTGGCAAATTTAATTCTTTAGCCCAAAATCTTTTAAGCTTTTGCGGATTCTGGTCTGCTCTAAGATGTAATTCGCATCTAATTTTTTTAATATCAGTGTTATAATTCTTTCTCAAAATATATAAGAAAATTTTTAGTATTAAAGGGTCGGAGTTGCCCATTCCAGTCTCTTCACTTTTCTTTATACCTTCGCCTAAATATAACATTGCTAGAGCTAAGTCCAATATGTTTCTATTTTTTGGATTTATATTCTTAACTACTTGAATTGCCTCTTGTTCCGCCTTGATAAGTCTTTTATTTTTCTCTGAATTATGCCATTGAACGGCTTTCTTCCTTGCTTTTACAAGACCTTCTTGCCATCTCTTAATCAATTTATCCTTTTGTTCTTCTGTAAGTTTTATATCTCTAAACCAACCACTAAGAGTAGATCTAGCTATCCCTAATCGATCTTCTATCTGTTTAATAGATAATCCCCGCTTCCTTAATTGAATTGCGCGCTTCTTTCGATCGAACCACTTTGACAGCATGTATAAATTATACCATCAGTGGTACGATTTAAAAAAGTCATTATGTTAATAACCAACGAATTCTTCCGTCCGAATACTCTCATCACTTACTCCGGCTGATTTTAACATCTGCCACATTGCTTGAACCATGGCCGGCGGCCCAGCTATATAATAAATCGGCGCCGCGATATTGTCCACGTATTTTTTAATCATCTCCATATTGATATAGCCAGTTTCCCCTTTCCATGACTGCTTTGATAATTCCGGTTTAGTCATAGTCGCAATAAATTTAAAGTTGTTAGTCGTAAGTTGTCTCCCTTCGACCGATCCCTTCGGGAGGTCTGCCGAAGGCATGAGAGATCTCCCGTAGGGAGATAGCTCGTAAAGTTCTTGAAGAAACGCCGCGTCTTCCGGCCGGCGGTTGGCATAAAAAAGAAAAATTTTATGAAGCAATTTCGCCTCGGCCGCGTATTTCACCATGCTCCGGAAGGGCGTAATACCAATGCCGCCGGTCAAAATCACGACCGGCCTCGAAATATCATTAGGCAAGGTAAACGAACCAAACGGCCCTTCCATTTTGACAACGCTCCCCAACGGCAAATCTCCAAGAACTTTTTTAAATCCTGAATCTCTTATCCGAGTGGCAATTAAAATATTCGGCTCGTTGGGCGAGGAAGCAATGGAAAATTCCCGTTCTCGACCGCGCGGATCAGTTTGAACGTCGTCAAAAACAATCTCCACAAACTGCCCGGGTCTAAATTCAAAACCCGCGGGCTTTTCCAGC
>CAYSWC010000026.1:0-7322 GCA_964434715.1 uncultured Candidatus Saccharibacteria bacterium | reverse complement strand
TAAAAATTTTTCTTTTCTTCTTTCAAAATCGCCAATTCGTTTTTGCCCCGAAAATTCAATACAAACTGGCCGCCGAGCGAAGCGAGGCGGCTTCCTCTGGCTTGCTATTTCCGAAATGGTGCGCGTGGGAGGGATCGAACCTCCGACCCCAGTCTTATCAGGACTGTGCTCTGCCACTGAGCTACACGCGCATATTTTGGTGCGGGGTCAGGACCCCGAACAAATTACTTCGTAATTATACGGGGCACAGCAGCGTTCTACCACTGAACTAGCCACCCTAAAGTTATTGTGTTCCGGAAAATCCAGTTTTACCTCTCAAAGCATCGTTCAGTTTATCAAAATCAAATCTAATCACTCCCTGCTCTCGTGTCAAATCAACGAAAAGCGCTTGATTGATTTTCCTGCCCAAAAAAGTGATGGAGTAAATAGTATAAATTAGGAGCAGAATTAAAAGAACTAGGGCGTTTACCCAGAGAATTAATTCTTTTTTGGATTTAAACAGCTGTCTCATATTGCTTATCTTCCGAAAACCCGGCCGGCGAGTGTTGCGCTAAACCGGTCGCCGGACTGGCTCATATCTATGTTTTCCAAATCCACAAAATAAATGCTGCGCTCCAAATCACGGAGAAATTCCATAAAAGCCCGCGTGGGCCCGCTTATTGTCATCTGAAAACCGGTAAAAGCCGGCTGATTATCCCGAAGCGGCGTCTCGGCTCCAAAGCTGAAGGTAAAGTCCAGATTTCTTGCTTGAGCCAGGGCTCTTAAATTGCTCCGAAAATTTATGAGCTCGTCGCTCTTAGGCAATGACTGCTCGAGCGCGGAACGATAGCCATCGGCACGCCGCGCCTCATCCTTTAAAACCGCCAGCGATTCAATGGCTTTAGCCCGTAAAGCTAAATCCCGCTTAGCTGCCTCTACCGCCGCCGCCCGCCGCGTGAGATCGGCATCAATCAAAAAATTTATAACTAAAAGAATCAGCACTACGCCTAAGCTCACTCCCAAATTAAGCGAGAACTTCTTTTTGAATTGATGCTCCATCTATACCCCGTAGGAAATTAGTATTTTCCCGTTGTTTTAGCTTCTTGACCTTGAAAATAGTAATAGAGCCGTTGTTTTAGGAAACGCTTACCTAGGCCGGTTTTAAGATACTGTTCACGAACCTTGGCGTCTTGTTCATTTAAACAGACTTCGGTATAAATGCAACGCAGTGGACGTCTTGATTTGGTGGAAAATACTTTACCGGCATTATGTTTTAAGAGCCTTTTCTTAAGGTTATCGGTGAAGCCGGTGTAAAGGTTGCCGTCTTTCAGGCTTTGGAGAATATAAACATAAAACATAATGATTTCCTACGGGGTATATTATTATGTTAGCATATTCATCTAAAGGCTAAAAGCAATGCGGCAAGAAGAACTTAAAAGCTACAACGCCTTAGCGGTTGCCTGCTCCAGCAATTACAAAACCTTAAAAAATTTCTTTGAGGAAAAGGAATCATGGAAGGCGGCTTTTGAACATTTTAGAAGTTCCAACGCCGGTCTTTTTAAAGAACGAACGATTGACGTTCAAGAAGAATGGCAAAAGCTCGAAAAACATAACGTCCGGCTGATTTTAAATTCTGATCCGGAATTCCCGGCGGCGCTTAAAGAAATCCCCTGGCCGCCGTTCGGCATCTATCTTAAGGGCGCGCCTTTGAATAAAAATGAAAAGCTGGTGGCGATTGTAGGCACAAGAAAGGCAACGAGCGAAGGTAAAAATACTGCTAAAAGTTTTGCCAAAATTCTCACGGAAAACGGCATTACGGTGGTAAGCGGTCTGGCTTTAGGGCTTGATGCAGCAGCTCATGAAGGCGTACTTGAAGTCAGGGGTAGAGCGATTGTAGTTTTGGCCAATGGTTTGGATCGGGTTTATCCGAGACAAAATGAAAGTTTGGCTAAAAAAATTCTGGAGCTTGGCGGCACTCTTATCTCTGAATATCCAATCGGCTCCCCTTCTCTTCGTGAAAGATTTATAGAGAGGAACAGAATTGTGAGCGGTCTTTCTTTGGGTACGGTGATAGTTGAGGCGCCGAGCAAATCAGGTTCGCTTGCAACTGCGCGGTTTGCTTTGGAGCAAAATCGGGAAGTTTTTGTGGTGCCAGGAGATCTTCGTCATCCTAATTACGTTGGCTCTCATGAACTTATTAAAGCCGGCGCCGCTTTAGTTACCTCGCCGGCTGATGTTCTCATCGCTCTAAATCTGGAAAATTTCTCGGCTCAAGCAAAACTGACAACACAAAAACTCGCACTTCAAAATCTTGACGAAAACCAAAAAGCTGTTATCAATGTCTTAAACCAAGCCGGAGGAAAAATCGCGATTGACCAGATCGCCGAACTTGCCGACTTAGAAACAGCTCTGGTCAATCGCTCGTTAGGGTTTTTAGTGATTCAAGGAATGATCAAGGAAGAAAATGGGAAATACTATATCTAATTCAAAATGCAAATATCAAAGTTCAAAATGACAATGCAAAATTTCAAAATCGTTATATCCTGAGCTTGTCGAAGGATTACCTAAATTTTACATTTTGATATTTGAATTTTTAATTATATACCATGAACCTAGTCATCGTCGAATCTCCCACTAAAGGCAGGACCATCTCCCAGTTCTTGGGAAAGGATTTTAAAGTGGCTTCTTCTTTTGGCCATATCAGAGATCTGCCTAAAAGCAGTCTGGGTATTGATGTTGAAAAAAATTTTGAGCCCAAATACGTGATTCCGGTCAAAGCCAAAAAAACCGTGAGCGAACTCAAGAAAGAAGTTAAAAAAAGCGATACTGTAATTTTGGCTACGGACTCTGACAGAGAAGGAGAAGCTATTGCTTGGCACCTTACCGAGGCATTGGGCCTCGGAAATCCGAAATCCGAAATCCGAAATCCGAAACAAAAAGTTGAGCGGATTGTTTTTCATGAGATTACCAAACGGGCCATTGAAGAGGCCTTAAAAAAACCCCGCAAAATCAATCTTAATCTAGTTGACGCCCAGCAGGGCCGGCGGATTTTAGACCGTCTTGTTGGCTACAAACTCTCCCCTTTTCTTTGGAATAAGGTTGCCGCCGGACTCTCTGCCGGACGGGTGCAGTCGGTAACACTCCGCTTAATTGTTGATCGGGAAAATGAAATCAGGAATTTTAAGGCACAGGAATACTGGACTATCGTCGCTACGCTCCTCAAAATCTCCGCCAAAGGCGGATCCGCCTCTGGCGGAAAAGATCAAAAATCTCCGCCCAAGGCGGATCAGCCTCTGGCTGAAAATATCAAAGATTTTGAAGCGAATTTATTTAAGATTGGAACTAAGACACTGGATAAATTTGCGATTAAAAACAAAGAAGAGGCGCAAAAAATAGTTGCCGGGTTAAAGCAATGCGATTATTCGGTTCTAAAAATTGAAACCAAAGAAGTTAAAAAAACGCCGCTCGCGCCGTTTACCACGAGCACGCTTCAGCAAGAAGCAGTAAAGCGTCTGCGGTTCTCTTCCAAGAAAACCATGTTTCTGGCACAGCGGCTTTATGAGTCTGGCCAGATCACTTATATGCGCACTGATTCGGTAAATCTCTCCGAAGAATCAACTGCCGCCGCCAAGAAATGGCTTAATGAAAACCTCGGCGCCCCTTATGCCGCCGAAGCGCCGCGATTATTTAAAGCTAAATCCAAACTGGTTCAGGAGGCGCACGAAGCCGTAAGACCCACTAATCCAGAAAATACTCCAGAGAAAATCGGTTTAAGCGACGCGGGTGAAAAGAAACTTTATGAACTGATTTGGCGAAGATTTATCGCCTCGCAAATGCCGCAAGCTAAAATTTCAACAACGAGTGTTGAAATTTTAGCCGGAAATCAGAAGTCAGAAGTCAGAGGTCAGAAAGACTATGGTCTGCGAGCAACCGGCCAACAGATTTTATTTGACGGTTACTTGAAGATCTGGCCGCAGAAGCTTGAAGAACGGGAATTGCCAACGCTTCACGAAAGTGAAGAACTGGAATTAAAAGAATTAAAACCAGAACAGCACTTTACTGAACCGCCGCCCCGCTATTCTGAAGCCAGTTTGATTAAAACTCTGGAAGAATACGGCATTGGCCGGCCTTCAACCTACGCGCCGACTATTTCCGTCATCCAGACACGGAACTATGTTGTCAAAGAAGTTGGCCGTTTTCACCCAACGGATATAGGCGAATTGGTCAACAAAGTTTTAACTGAAAACTTCCCGGAGATTGTTGATGTGACTTTCACTGCCCAGATGGAAGACGAACTTGATGATATTGCCAGAGGCAAAATCAGCTGGCAGGGCGTGATCAGTGAATTCTACCAGCCCTTTGCCAAAAAGCTCGCGGAAAAATATCAAGCAGTTCAAAAGCAAAAAATTGAGCCGGAAAAAACCGATCAAAAATGCGAACTTTGCGGTAAGCCGATGGTTATCCGAACCGGCCGTTTTGGCAAGTTTCTGGCTTGTTCCGGTTTTCCGGAGTGCAAAAACACCAAAAACCTGAACCGATCCGAAAAATCCGAATTAAATCCGAATGATACGAATAGAAATAGAGCAATCGGCATGAAGTGTCCGAAATGTCTGGCTTCGCCAGATCCCGCTGAGCGGGATTCCCCAGGTGAAATAGTCGAACGCCGCGTGAGCCGCGGCCGGGCCCGAGGCAAAATCTTCTGGGGCTGTTCAAGATATCCCAAATGCGACTACGCCACTTGGAAAAACCCTACCCAAAAAGCTGATTAGCTGAATACCTTAAAAGCTTTTTTGACTGCTTCCAGTTCATCGGAAAACATAACTATAGCGTTTCGATCTAAAACTCCTTTAATTTTATGAGCCGGTTTCACTGTCTTAATACGGTTAATTTCGCTTTGAGTTATAAGACGCAAACCCCCTGACGAGGACCCCGGCCGAATAGCTTTAAGCGCTTTGGCTGGTAATTTTGCCGCGTAAGTAATAACTTGGTGCCTGCTCTCATGAAAACGATGAATCTCTAAAATCTTTGCTTTTTTAACTTCGCGCTCAAAATCTCTCCCTAGTTCTTCCCTGATTTCCCGAAAGAGCGCTTGTTTTGCCGATTCATTATTCTCCAATTTTCCATGAACCGTTACTTGGCAAATTCCCGGATAAGATTCGGGTTTCCTGGTCTCGGAGTTAAAAAAACCGCGCCCTTGAAGAACTGCCGCCAACTCCGCGTCTTTAAGTTTCACTAAAACAATGAGTCCAACCCTCTTTTTAACAACCCTCATCATCATCTTATAATACCAAGTCTCCGGGCTTCTGCCAAAAAGACTTTTCAAATGGGCTTCAATGTTCTATATTATAGAGTATATAGAGTATGCCCCGTAGGAAATGGCGAGAAAATATCAAATATTTTCGAGCCAAAGTACTACGAGGTTAATATTTCTAATGATTCTTTCCATTTCAAAGTCGCAATCAACATCAACGGAAAATATTTAATTTCCTACGGGGTATGCCCCTATCAATTCAGGAAATAATTGTCGGCAATGATTTAATCCGGCGCGCTTATGATTTTGCCAAACGCGCCCATCAGGGAGAGAAACTTAAAAACGGCGAGCCGTTTTTTAACCATTGTCTGGCGACGGCTGAAAAGCTAGCCGAATGGAATTTGGATCAAGCGGCGATTGCCGCCGGTTTTCTCCACCACCTCCCGACAACGGGTAAGGAAAATGAAATCTTAGCCGAAGTCCGCGAAGAATTCGGCGAGGAAGTTTTAGGACTCGTAGCCGGCGTCCGAAACTTAAGCCGCATCGCCTATCAGGGCACCGGCGGCAAAGTGGAAAACTTGAGAAAACTGATTATTTATCTTAGCCGGGATATCCGCGCTACGCTCGTCGCCTTTGCTAGTCTCTTTAATAAACTTCAATCACTCTACGCTTTAAATCCCAAAGACCAGAAACAGGTGTCTCTAAACACTATTGAAATTTACGCGCCCTTGGCGCGTCAGTTGGGCATGAACCAGCTTGCCGGCGACTTGGAAGACTTGGCTTTCCCTTATCTCTATCCGGAAGATTACCGGTGGCTCACGGAAAACGTCAAAGATCGCTATGAAGAAAGAGCTAAATATCTGGATCGCGTGAAGCCCCTCTTAAAACGCGAACTGGAATTAAACGGTGTGAGGCCGATTACCATGGACTCGCGTCCCAAGCATTATTTCAGTCTCTACCGCAAACTGCTCCGCTATGAAATGGATTTTGAACAAATTTACGATCTGGTAGCCGTGAGAGTCATCTTGGGAAGCGTGAGTGACTGCTATACCGCCCTAGGGATAATTCATAAAAACTGGACGCCCTTGCCCGGCCGGATCAAAGATTATATTGCCTCGCCCAAACCCAACGGCTACCGGAGTCTCCACACCACCGTCTATGCTCCGGAAGAAAAATCCGCTGAAATCCAAATCAGAACCCAAGAGATGCACGAAGAAGCCGAACTGGGTATCGCGGCTCATTTTGTCTATCAAGGCCTCAAAGGCACCAAGGGTTATCTGGAACGGCTGGCTCTTCCGGCTGATTCCAAGGAACTCGCCTTTATCAAAGAACTGCGGCAATTTCCCAAAAAACTCGATGAGGTTGGCTTTTTCCGCGATCGGATTTTGGTACTCACTCCCAAAGGCGATGTCATTGATTTACCCAAAGAAGCCACGCCGGTTGATTTTGCCTATAAAATCCACACTGATTTGGGGCATCAATGCGCCCACGCCAAAGTCAACGGCAAAATAGCTGCCCTAGATTCTAGAGTCCAGTCCGGCGATGTAGTGGAGATTTTAACCCAAAAGAATAAAAAACCTTCGGCCTCCTGGCTCACCTTCGTAAAAACCGCTCAAGCCCGCGATAAAATCAGAGCTGCTCTAAATAGCGTGAAACCGATTCTGGCGGCGGCTGCCGATAAAAAGACCGAGATTAAATTAAGCGTAACCCAGTCCCCCGGCCTCATCCGCCAAATCACGCAAATTTTCTCCAACTCAAAAATTAAAATTCACAATCTGGATCTAAAACCGAAAAGCGAAGGCGGTTTAGAGAACGTGAAAATTACTGTCGCCCTAACCGACAAAAACAAGCTGCTCAAAATCGGCGCTAAATTAAAACAAATTAAGGAAATCAAAAAGATGACTTTTGTTTAAAGGCCTACGAAAGAGTTGAGGGCGGATTTTTCTCCAAAAGTTTTGAAATAATGCCTTTAAGTTCTTCGGGCGAATAGAAAGCGATGGTGATTTTTCCGGCTGGGCCGGTTTTCTCAACCTTGACCTTGGCGCCTAAAAATTCTTCCAGTTCTCGCTGAACCATCAAAGTCTCGGGGTCA
>CAYSWC010000025.1:0-8770 GCA_964434715.1 uncultured Candidatus Saccharibacteria bacterium | reverse complement strand
AACAACAAGCCGAACAATAATCAAATAGCCCAGCCGTGGATACCGCCGCCATGATCGCGGCGGCGGGTTATATTGATTTTCTGTGCAAGAAAAAGTATAAGATTATCGCCCAACCTAATCTCAATCTTTAGTTTACTGATAGGAAAGCGCAGGCCGATTTAATCAAAGACGATACTGTGATAGTATTTCATTAATGGAAGCAGGGCAGCGAAAAAAGTGGTGGCTTCGTTACGTTTCTCCCTGGTGGTCTGTACTGCTTATATCTATCTTATTGCCGACCGTACTAGTTGGAGAGATCTTCACATGTGTAAATTATAGCTACATTATACGCGACATCGGCAACAAAGTTCCTTGTACTCCGGCGACAGTTAACGAAGTAATTTTACCCGGAACAGCTTTTGTTTTATTTATCGAAGTCTTGCTCTATGTTATAGGCGTAAAGCAAAGAGAAAAAAGTGAAATCACAAAAATTGACCTCCTCCCTCGACGTCGGCATCCTTGGCAGTCTACGGGCGGCCCCTGGTGGGTTATATTACTGATGATGATTGTGTTACCAAGCTTGCTGGTTGGGAAAATCTACGCCTGTGTAAATTATGACCAGTTTGCGGTTTACAATGGCATGATAGCTTGTAGCCCGGAAGAAGTTAATAAAGCAATTTTACCTGGAACGGCTGTTGGTTTAGCGATTCAGACTTTCCTTTATTTTAAATATTTGAAAAGACAACCATATATAATCAGATGAATTTCAAGTTTTACAGTAACCCTTTCACTGCCCAGCCGAATTTTCTCCGCCTCTGGCGAGCCTCTCGCCTCGTCTCCGAGTCGGAGCGGGCGCCCTTGGCGGGAGGCGCCTGCCTGCCGGCAGGCAGGGATCAGCCTCGGGCCGAGAATTTATAAGATAACACCTCAACACCAGCATTAAGAAAAGCTATAATTAAAGAGGTGTCAAAAAAGACTCTTTTATTTCTGGTTCTAATCATTGTTTTCGGCGCCTTTCTCCGCTTATGGAGGTTAGGGTCTGATGAGTTGATTTTTGATGAGGGGCTTTATGCTTTCCGCTCCATCGGTTATCTGGATTATTTGGAGAGCGCCGAGCAGCCCACGCCGATTCAATGGTTGGCTGATCAGCAGTTGCCTTTTTGGACGAGACTTTCTTTTCATGACCACCCGCCTTTATTTTTCCTGATTCAGCATATCTTTTTTAGAGTTTTGGGGGATTCCTTATTTATAGCTCGCCTGCCATCGGCTTTAGCCGGTATAGCTTCTATTTTCCTTGCTTTTCTTATTGGCCGGGAATTATTTAGGAAATCAGAATTTAGCCGGCCGCCCGCTGGTCCTTTTAGGGATATCTCCGGCAGCGATTGGGCCGGACTTTTATCGGCGCTTATCGCCGGCGTGGTTTTCTCTTATGTTTCCATCTCGCGCTTGAGCATGATGGAAGCGGTTTTATTCTTTTTTATTCTTCTCAACTTCTATTTTTTTATCCGCCTCATTGATCACCGGAAGTACTGGCTGGTTTTTGGAATAACGCTGGGATTGGCTTTGCTTACAAAATACATCAGCTTTTTTCTCATGCCCGCTTATATTTTTTTCTTAGTCATTTTACGATCCCCGCTCTTGCGGAGCCGCCATTTATACGGAGCGTTTTTGGTCGCCGCCCTGATTTTTGCTCCGGTCGTTATCTATAATATTTATTTTTATAAAACTTTCGGTCACTTTGATCTTCAATTTTCTTATCTCTTAGGACAGGAAACGCCCGAGTGGCGGGGTCTCTCCGGCAAGACACAGGAGCCATTTGCCAATTTAGGAGAAAATTTATTGCTTCTTTATTCCCTGCCGTTTTTGGCATTGGCGGCGGCTGGTCTGGTTTTGGCGCTTTTGCGGCCGGCATCGGCTAGATCTATTTGGCTTATGATACTGGCTTTTTTCTTTATAACTTTGCTTTTGATTTTCGTCGGGTCAGCCATTCGTTTTGTTGCGCTTTACGCTATCCCAGCGGTTTTCTTGATTACGTTTCTGCTCATGGTGTTTTTGGAACGCTATCATAAAAATTGGTTAGTCTTTTCTCTTTTCATGGCTTTTGTTGCCTATGAAATTTTCTTCGGCGCTGATTTGCTTTTTATAAATCCTCCCGATTACGGAGTAGCGAAGCTGGATAATTATTTTGATTCAATTTTTAAGGAATCAAGACCAGCCGGCTTTCCCAGCCACCCTAACCAGCACTTAAACCGGGTAATTGAAAGATACGCCCTAAGCCGTCTCGCCATCCTCGAGCCGACCGGCATTATCTATGATGATGATTTGGCTACTTCTCCTCGCCTTTGGATCTTCAGCCGACGTCAGTATTATCAGGGCATCCCCATAATGCCGGCGAGGGTATTTGAAGAGACCTTAGAGACAAAAGGTAAGGATTTTTTTAAGGGTTTCAATTTATATTTTGTCAAAACCGAGACAGCCGCGCCATTGCATCCGTTGCGCCGCACTGCCTATGCCGAAAAAACTGAAGCAATTTTGCGGCAATCCCAGATTGAACCAGCAATCGTTATCAGCGGCGCCAATAACGAGCCAGCTTTTAAGGTTTATAGATTTTCGTTTGAATAGCGGAGCCATATTAAATTAGTTTAGCTATCGGCGCAAATCTTGTTCGGTGAATGGCGCAGGCGCCGTGAATTTTTAGCTTTTGGAGATGGGCTTTAGTGCCGTAGCCTTTATGTTTATCAAAGCCGTACTTCGGATATTTTTTATGAAGGCGGAGCATTTTGCGGTCGCGGCTGACTTTAGCAATGATGGAAGCGGCCGAGATAATCGGAATTTTCTCGTCGCCTTTGATTATAGTTTTTTGGGGGCATTCCGGCGGCGCGAAAAGCGAGCCGTCAAGCAAAATCATTTTCGGCTTTATGTTTAGACGTCGGAGGAGACGGTTAATGCCGATTTTAACCGCCGCCGTAATGCCCCGCTTATCAATCGTCCCCGGCCCCACTGAAGTTACGCCGACTTGAAGTTCCGGATGATTTTTTAGAATCTCAAACCACTCTTCGCGGCCTCGGGGCGTTAGTTTTTTAGAATCACGGATATTTCGGAAAATTTTTCGGCGCCTCGTTACCGGCGAAGCGACATAAGCCAAAGTAACCGGCCCGGCTAAAGGACCCCGCCCCGCCTCGTCAATACCTAAAATGTAACCCAGTTTCATCCTCTTTTAATTTTACCAGAATCACCTTTGATTGATTTTGACAGCTTTCAACATCTTAAGTTATTCTGAATTTAGCCCTTTAAGGAGATAAGCTATGCCGTCTAGAGAAGAACTGCCCGGTGATTTGCGGAATTTGAGACCCGATCAGCTTCGCCGAAAACTTAGGAGACTGAAAACCACAGAAAAGTTAGACAGAGTTCTTGATGCCTACATTAAGCATTTTGGCACTTCCGGCTTTTTCACTTCCAGAAATCCTTTTCACGAGGTAATCATGGATGAATACCACCGCCGCAAGATTCCTTTACCAGCCTAGCTTTTGAAACTCGCCGCCAGCTGTTGGCGGCATTTTTTTATATTCGTATATTTTGCTAGAATTCGTATATTAGCGATTACTCCATGAAAGAACTATCAAAAGCTTATAATCCGAAAGAAGTTGAGGAGAAAATTTATAGTTCGTGGGAAAAGAACGGCTATTTTACGCCCGACAAATTAAAGAGACTAGGGACTAGGAAACAGGGACTAGGGACTTTTACGATTGTAATACCGCCACCCAATATCACCGGTTCGCTTCATATGGGGCATGCCTTAAACGCTACATTGCAGGATATTTTGGTGCGCAAAAAAAGAATGGAAGGATACCGGACGCTTTGGCTGCCGGGAATTGATCATGCGGGCATTGCCACGCAAAATGTGGTGGAAAAGGAATTAAGGAAAGAAGGACTCACGCGGTACCAGCTTGGCCGAGAAAAGTTTTTAGAGAGAGTTTGGCAATGGAAAGAAAAATATGGGTCTGTTATTTTAGATCAGCTTAAAAAACTCGGCGCCTCAATGGATTGGTCGCGCACGCGATTTACCATGGATGAGCAATATCAGGAAGCGGTCAAACAGGCATTTATTCATTACTATAATCGCGGCTGGATTTATCGGGGCGAGCGCGCGGTCAATTGGTGCTCAAGGTGCGGCACTTCTCTTTCTGATTTGGAAATTGAGTACCAAGAGGAAGAAGCGATAATGTACTACATTAAATACGGCCCGCTTACCATTGCTACTGTTCGGCCGGAGACAAAATTGGGCGACACCGCGGTGGCTGTGAATCCCAAGGACGAACGCTATAAAAAATATATCGGGAAAGTTATTGAAATTGAAACAGTTTTAGGACCAGCCAAGATGAGGGTGATTGCCGATCCTTCGGTTGATATGAAATTCGGAACCGGTGCGATGAAAGTTACGCCAGCGCACGATATGCACGATTTTGAACTTTCGGAAAAATATGGTTTGGAGAAAAAACAGGTAATCGGGCCCGATGGTCGAATGACTGCTTTAGCAGGAAAATATCAGGGCATGAAAGTTCTGGAAGCTCGGAAGCAGATTGTCGAAGACATGAGAGCCAAAGGAATTCTGGTTAAAACCGAACCCTACAAGCACAATGTCGCGGTTTGCTACCGGTGCGGCACGGTTCTTGAACCATTGCTTTCCAAACAATGGTTTTTGAAAATGTCCGAACTGGCAAAGAAGGCGATTAAAGCGGTTAAATCCGGCAAAGTTAAATTCCATCCCAAGCGCTGGGAGAAAATTTATTTTGACTGGTTAAAAAATGTCAAAGATTGGTGCATTTCAAGACAAATCTGGTGGGGCCATAGAATTCCTGTTTGGCACGCAACAAAGGTAGGTAGCGAAATGGAAGCAGTCTATTTTAAAAAAGAAATTCTATATAAAAAGCTGAATATTAAAAATGATAATGAATTTGATGCATTTTCGGACAACTTCTTTATAGAAGGTAAAAAAATAGTGTGGGCTCCGTCAGATGATCAAATGGGATTAAATAGAGTGTATATTAATCTTCTTAAAGACAATGGCTTTATTGATGAAGCTTGGATCCAGAATTCTAAGATTGAAAGGCGAAAAGGCGTGAGTAGGATTTTTGTAGGAGAAAAACCACCAGAACCATTAGGTTGGGTACAAGAGTCCGATGTTCTTGATACCTGGTTTTCTTCGGCGCTCTGGCCGTTCGCCACACTCGGATGGCCCTCAAAAAAAGTCAAAGATCAAAGATTAAAGATCAAAGGTGACTTAGAAACTTTTTACCCGACCCAGGTTCTTTCAACTGATCGGGGCATTATAAATTTGTGGGTGGCGAGGATGATATTTTCCGGGTTGGAGTTTATGGGCAAGGAACCCTTTCGCGACGTCATCATTCACGCCACAATTTTGACGCGCGAAGGACAGAGGATGTCCAAGTCAAAAGGCACTGGCGTTGATCCTTTGGATTTAATAGATAAATACGGCGCTGATGCCACCCGTTTTGGTATTATTTGGCAGACTATGGGCACGCAGGATGTGAGGTGGTCGGAAGAGCATGTTTTAGCAGGCAAGAAGTTTGCTAATAAAATATGGAATGCGAGCCGATTTGTTTTGCAACAAATCGGAATTTCTAAACAAATCCAAAACCCTCTCCCTACGGGAGATCTCTCGAAGGGAGACAAATCCAAAAATTTAACTAATGCGGATAAGGAGATTCTAAAAAAATTTGCACAGACGAAAAAAGAAGTGAGTCGGCGAATTGATAAGTACGAATTCGGGCAGGCCCTACATATATTATATGACTTCTTCTGGCATAAGTTTTGCGATAGCTACCTTGAAGAATCAAAAAAGCAACTAACGACTGACAACCAACAACAAACAACCAGCGAAATACTTTTTTATGTTCTTTTGGAGTCGCTTAAACTACTTCATCCGTTTATGCCGTTTATCACCGAAGCGATTTACGGAGAGCTGCCCGAGTTTCCTTTGAAGAAAAAATCGCTTATGATTGAAGAATGGGAGCAGTAACTCCTTTAGTTTCAATTATTGTCATCGGTCTTATTCCCAGTTTTAGTTGGCTGGTTTTTTATCTGCGTGAAGATTTCAAACACCCGGAGCCCAAAAAACTTATTACCCTGGCATTTATCCTCGGCGGTTTGGTGACTTTTGCGGTTTTGCCGGTTCAGATTTGGCTGAATAAACTCCTGCCAAATTTAGGCATTGAGGGTTACAGTTTAATTTCCTTTCTAGTTTTAGGCGCGGTTGAGGAAATTTTTAAATTCCTGGCTGTCTATTTGTTTATCCATAAACTCAAAGCTTTTGACGAGCCGCTTGATGCCATGATTTATATGATTACCGCTGCTTTGGGTTTTGCGGCCGTGGAAAATATCGCCGCCTTGTATCAGGCGGCCGATGGCACGATTTTCAATATCGCAGTTTTGCAGTCGTTAATTTTGCGCTTTGTGGGCGCCACCTTGCTTCATACCTTAACTTCAGGACTACTCGGTTATTACTGGAGCCTGGCGTTTGTAAGGGGCTGGGGCAAGTTTATTCTAGTTCACGCGCGGGAAAATCTGCCGATTTTGCGAGGATTCTTTATTGCCACCGTGTTGCACGCCATTTTCAACTACCTTATAATTACTACCGGGCCGACTACCGTCCCGATTGTCTTCGTGGTTTTCGTGGCGTTCTTTGTTTTGAATGATTTTGAGAAGTTAAAGAAATCGGATATATGATACGCGAATAGATTTGCGAATTTTTGCGAATCATTCGCGAATAGTCAATCACGCGAATATATTTGCGAATGAAACGCGAATAATATGCCGATATTAGCAGTAATAATTCGCAAAAATTAGCATATAGATTCGCGTGGAATCTATTCGCACTAGTCATTAGCATGAACAAGGATCAGCAATTTTTCAAAAAACTGACCGATGAGGGGGACGAAGCAGTAAAAGAAACTCCCGAAGAAATGGAGGTGGATTTGGTGAAGTCCGGTTCGGCAATAGCGAATAGAGAGACTGACTTAATAGAGGAATTTGATGAAAGCGCTGGACAACTCACCATTGATGTTTTTCAGACCCCGACCGAAATTGTGGTTGAATCTCCCATTGCCGGCGTCTCGCCCGATGATTTGGACATTGCCATAACTTCAGAGACGGTGACTATTAAAGGCAAGCGTGAGCGGAGCGAACACATCCGTTCCGAAGACTATGTTTATCAAGAATGTTATTGGGGCAAGTTTAGCCGTTCGGTAACTCTGCCCTCGGAAGTGGATGCTGATAACGCCGAAGCCAATATCAAAAACGGCGTCTTAACCATCCGTCTGCCAAAACTCAACCGCTCTAAATCCAAGAAACTAAAAGTAAAGAGCGAGTAAGTGAGCCACTAGCGACTAGCCAATAGTTTTTTTTAGAAAGCGCGAGGCGCGCTTTTTTGTTTGTAAATGCAAGAAATTGAGATTATAGTTGACTCATAAATAGAAAAGTTAATGGTTAAAGACGATGCCCAAATAGAGTTTTTAGGGAATTTGGAAGAACGGTTTGCGGAAGTAAAAGAAGTAAAAGAAATTGCCGATAAGCTTACCAAAGCTGGTTTTGAGGCGTTTCTTGTGGGCGGCTGTTTGCGCGATCTTCTGATGGATAAAGATCCGAAAGACTGGGATATTGCCACTAACGCCAAACCAGAAGAAATTCAAAAAGTTTTCCCCGAGAGCGTCTATGAAAACCAGTTTGGTACGGTGGCGGTTAAAACCGAAGCTGAAGATCCGGCTAAAAAGATTGTTGAAGTGACAACTTATAGATTGGAAGGGAAATATACTGACAAGCGTCATCCGGACGAAGTGAAATTCGCCCAAACCATTGACGAGGATTTGTCGCGGCGCGACTTTACCGTCAACGCCATTGCTTTTGAGGTCACGACTCATAAGAGACGCGCCGAAGGATTGGTTGACCCTTTTTATGGCTTGGAGGATTTGAAAAATAGGGTGATTCGGGCAGTGGGGAATCCGAATGAGCGATTCCAAGAAGACGCTTTGCGTTTAATGCGGGCAGTGCGTTTCGCCGCCCAACTAGACTTCACCATTGAGTCGGAAACAGCCGAGGCCGTAAAAAAGAATGCCGGCCTTTTGGAATTTATTGCCAAGGAACGGATTCGTGATGAATTAGAGAAAATAATTATGACCCCCAACGCGGCCGAGGGAATTAAGATGCTTCAAGAATCAGGGCTTTTAAGATATGTTCTTCCGGAGCTCCAAGAAGGTGTAGGCGTGGGACAAAACAAGCATCATATTTACGAAGTTTTTGAGCACAGCGTGCGCTCTTTGGACTATGCGGCTCGGAAAGATTTTCCTTTTCATGTCAGATTGGCGGCTTTGCTTCATGATGTCGGAAAACCGAGAACCAAAAGCGGCGAAGGTCCGGACTCAACTTTTTACAGCCATCAGGTGGTGGGGGAACGAATGGTGGTGGAGGCGCTTGACCGCCTGCACTTCCCCAAGAGATTTATTGAGCAAGTTGCTTTGCTTGTCCGCGAGCATATGTTTGTCTATGATCCGGAAACTGTAACTTTGGCCGGCGTCCGGCGTCTGCTCCGGCGCACCGGCAAAGAAAATATTGATGATTTATTTATGGTGCGCGAAGCTGACCGGATTGGTTCGGGCGTGCCCAAGGCCCAGCCCTATCGTCTGCGGCATCTTAGGGCCATGATTGAAAAAGTTCAGCAGGATCCGGTTCATCCGAAGATGCTCAAAGTTAAAGGCGACGCGGTGATGGAGATTTT
>CAYSWC010000024.1:2137-9022 GCA_964434715.1 uncultured Candidatus Saccharibacteria bacterium | reverse complement strand
AATAGCTCGAACGGAATTTTTTCCTCGCCTTGAGCTTTATCTAGCGGGCTCGGATTCGTTCAACTATTTGTATAAATTGCTGTGCGTGTCAATATCAAGAAACGTAACGGTATCTTCACCGCGCCAAATATAAATGGCTCGCCAATCCCCAGTAATGTTAATACTCCACTGGCCTTTTCTATCGCCAGTTAAGGGGTGATTATTCAGAAGCGGGTAGAAAGGGTTCTTTTCAAAAATGAGAAGACGTTCATCAAATTGGCGGCGTATATTTATCGGCGCCTTTTTATAGCGCCTCTTGAACCGCCTATGAAACTCAATTCTCATTATGAATTGAGGTAACGGATTGCCTCCTTGGCGTTATCGAAAGCAGAAGAAATGTTTTTGCCCGTCAAGGCCTCCTTCTCTAGGCGATCTAAACGCCTCTTAACCTCGGGCTTGAGCTTTCCCTCTGCATAAAAGTGCACCTCTTTAGTGCGAATAAACTGTTTTAAGTAGGCGTTAATCACGGTGGAAAGAGGCATGCCGAGTTCCTGGGCTACTTTTTGAGCCTGTTTTTTAACTTCCGTATCCGCTTTTACATTAAGGGTGGTTTTCGCCATATACCTGTAGTATATACAATGGATATATACCCCGTCAACAAGGCACCGCAGCTCGAATGCGTTCGGATTGAGCGGGCGGGTCGCTTTTCATTTAATTAGTGTAACAAGAAAGCAGTTGGCGGAGTAACAAAAAACAGCCAGTCGGTCGTTTTGTGAGATCGCAAAGATAGCAGGACTCTTAAGGATATTGGACAATCCCCAATTCATAGAAACTTGCGCCCCAGCCGGAGAAACCCGGTTCGCCCCAGAAGTCGCAGTTGATGCTGGTAATATCAGGCAGACAGAGAATAAGAGAAATTTGATATTTTACTCCCACCTCTGGTTCTAGAACCGGGGGATTAGTGATTGGTGGAGGGGGCGGCGGTGTTTCGCCTGGCCTAACGGTAGTGCCTATTTTAAGGCCCGGCGGCGTTTTGGGAATAATATCTTCTTTGAAAGTATTTAAGACCAGCACCTGATCGCCTTCTTTAAGTTCCGGCCAAGAGGCTTGGGGGAAGCGATCATAAGAGAGAATTTTGTCTATTCTTATATTGATTTTATTTCCGCTTGCTTGAAGCACAGTTGCCTCGGCATCAACATAGTCAGTCGGACCCTTCGGCGTTGTTCCTAAAACATCCCCTTCTTTACTTACAAGGCGTGTGCTCAAAAAATAAGCGCCAGCGCCAATAACCGCCAAGACTAGGATAATTAAAGCTATTCTATTCATTAAATTAAGTAACGTTCTGAATTGGATTTTGTGACTGGGGGTCGATAAGATTGACAAGTTTTTCTTTGGCGGCAAATTCTTTCTTCAATTTACTTATTTCAGAAATGATTTTTTTAACATCTGGGAAAAAGCGATTAAATATCTCATCAATGTTCTCCGTTTTTTCTGGGTTTCTTTGCAATCTCTTTTTTGCCGGAAAAAATTTGGCATAAATAAGATCCACGAGTCGTTCCTTTGTCCAGTGGTCAATATTAAATTCCTGAATTAAATCCTCGATAGTAAGATGAACCATCTCATGAAATGTTATTGCTAACGTATCTCTCGCATTTGAATAATCAAAATTTATTTGAATATTATTTGGTAATCCGTAACTTCCCCCGACTCCATATTTTGTGAATGATATTTTGTATTCGGTTTGAATCGGTAAACCGAGCGTTGCAAGCTTAAGTAAAAAATCCTCTTTTTCTTCTTCCCATTTTTGTTTTAAATCATTTATCTTTTCTTCATAGACAACAGGATCAAACTCAGTATTTACTACTCTTGAAATCTCTTCATCTGTCGGAGTTCCTCCATGGTCGACAATGTCTTTAACTCCACTAGGTAAATTTATTTTGTATCCCCGTTCCTTAAACCAGCCCAATTTTTTTAAAGTATATCTTATTCTCGCCTCTTCCGCTTCTTTTGAAAAATTTATTTTTAAATCCGCGTCAATAACTTTTTCAGACTCTATTTTGTTTGGCTTATTTTCCATATTTCTATTTCATTAAATCGTCAATTGAAACATCCAGCCCTTTGGCAATTTTTGCCATTGTTTCGATTGTTGGATTCGGTGTTGCACCAGATTCAATTTTAATAATCACATTGTAGGCAATATCAGCAAGTTTTGAGAGCTTGTCCTGCGAAATTCCCAGCTTTTCTCTGTATTTCTTTATGTTCTTTGCGATTGTTGGTAATTCTTTTGACTTCATAGTATAATTATACTAGTATAAATAGTGAATAAGTTTTACTATTATAACTTTACCAAAAATTATGAATTTAATCAATAAAAATTCTAAAAGCCCGCTTTTGGCCTTCATAAAGTTCGAGCCGACATTTTTGACAGATTCTTTGGCAGTTTGCGCCTCGTTTAGCGAGGCGACGATTTCAAGTTTTTCTTTGGCGACAAAATTAACGAGTTTCAGCCCAAACCTTCAAGTAGGTTTCTGCAATAGCGCGATTTACCGGTAACTGCTTCACCGCCTTAATGAGTTTAGAATTTAGTCCTCGTTCTCGAAGTATATCTTGAATTGAAGAATCTTGAGTTTCAATTTGTTCGTCGCTATTACCCTCAACTCTGATGTCGGTTTTAGCAAGCGAGTCTGCCAAGAAAAGGATGCCGACTTCCAACTGAAAATCTTGATGTTGAGTCATAAGTTGTTTTGCCCGCTCTCGGAATGTGTCACTCCGCGAAAAAGCCAGTGTATAACCCATGTCAGACTTTTTGGCTTCATCGCGCACTATACCAAGTTCATAATGCAATTCTGCGCACCGAGCTATGTATTCAATTTGTGCATTGGTTAAGCCATATGACTGTTTCAGCATTCCGGAAAATTCCGGAGTTCGGATAATTCTACCAGAAGCGGCTTCATGCTTCTTGAAAGAAGCAGAAAGAGAGCCGTCTTCCTCGCGCTTTAGTCTTCGTTCGGTAAATTTGCCCAAATCATGAAAAGGAATAGCCATATTCAAAAGTTGGTCTTTACTGATTCCGTCAATCTCTTCGGACATTTGATCGTGGAATTTATCGCGCATTCTCCACTGATCAAGATATTGCGGAATTTCCTCACGATAAAATTTCTCAAACATCTTGGTATGAGTAATGACTCCCCACTGATGCCAGTTAGGTTCGTGTTCAAGAAAATCATCTGGGTTTTCAAAAAAATTTCTGTTTCTTTCATCAGACAAATCTTGGCTTTTTTAAATCAGGTCTTTTGCGATGGTTGGAAATTTATCCCAAAGAGAGGCAATGATTTCTCTTGTTTCCGGCCTCTTGCCAACCTCTTGTTGTCGCCCTTCAATGTTTTCCGTCATATGTTTATTGAAATTATTTATTAAATTTGACTTATGAAAAAATTTCTTTTGTCCTTATTGATAAATCCGTTTCTTTTTCGCCAAAAATCCCATACAAATTAGCCGCCGAGCGCCTGCCCGCCGAAGCCTCGGCGCAGGCGGGAAGCGAGGCGGACAACTTGCATTTGCAAAATCCTTTCTGGCGGTGGGTAGAGGATTCGAACCTCTGTGGCGTTTTTTAGACGCCCGGAGTTTAGCAAACTCCTGCTTTGGACCGCTCAGCCAACCCACCCTAGATTTAAGAATATTCTAGCTTAAGGCGGTTTTCAAATCAAAGCGAGTTCCCTAAGATGGCGATTTGTTCAAAAATTTGATAGAGAGCCCCGATTTGGTTGTGGAGAGTTTCGATTTCAGTTTTAAGTTCCGGTTTGCCGATTTCGGTTTTAAGTTCGGCGAGACCGGCTTTAACTTGCCCGATTTTGAGATCCGCGTCTCTTAAAAGCATTTCCAGTCTTGAAGTATTTTTGCCGGCGTCTTTAAGGGTCTGAATTTTCTCGGCGATTTTGCCGCGCCGGGCCTCGGCCTTCCGGACGGCCTGGTTTTCAAACTTCTCCAAATGCGGCAGGACCACTGATTTTCTCACTTCATTGGTTTTTTCGGCTTGAAGCTGATTTTTGATTTTTTCTTTTAAAACCTCAACTCCGCCCTGATTTTTAACGCTCGCTATCTCCCGCTTTAATTCTTGAAGCTTAGAAAAGTTGTTGTTTAAGCTAGGCAGGGCGATATTTTTGCCCTCGCGGTAAAAGGGATCGTTTGAAACTTTTTCCTTGAGTTCAGCATTCCGCTCAATCAAAACTTCAGCCATCTTGCCCAAAAGTTCAATTTTGGCCGGCTCCACCGCGTTGGGGCTTGTCTCGCCGATGCTTACGGGCGAAGTTACTTCAAACGGCGCGGGCGCTTGGAAAATATTTCGGCCTTCCGGCGCTCTTCGTCTTTTCAAATTCACAAAGTTTTCTTTGGCTTTTTGGAAATTACGCAATGACTCTTCAAAACCAGCTAATTTATTCCCTACCGGCATATTTTTAGTGGCTTCCCCGCGTTGAACTTGCCCCAAAACAGCACTTGGCTGGATTATGAGCAGAGCCAAGATTAAGAGAGCAGCTATTTTTTCCGCCTTTTTTATCATGACCTTAAAAAACCAAACCTTTGCCGGATTTACTAAGCAGGGCATCCGAGAGCCAGCTTATAGTTCCATCTTCATTATAGGAGTAGGCCCCACCGAAAGGCACGGTATTTTCTTCTTCTATGGCTTGATAGCTGCCTTGGAATATTTTTATCTCGGGGTCAAATGTCCCGCGCAGATCCGCTACTTTAGTTAATCTACCGAAAGGACCGCGATGCCATTCACTGGCCACCAAGAGCGGCCGAAGTCCATTTTTCGGAGTACCGAACTCTCCCCAGATGAAATTAATCGATTGCCCCGGGATAAATGTTTGGCTCCACATGAGGAAATGTTTGGATTCCGAGAATTCCGAGCCGTCATCGTTATGAGTTTCGATTATGGAATTGACGCGGCTTAAGAGTTTCAGTCCGGCATTCCTCTCGTCCGGCGCTCCGGCAGTGGCGGTGAGGGCAGCCGTGAGGAGAACTAAGGTCATCAGTAAAATTAATACTTTTTTCATGGTTTTAATGAATTTATCTTTTCGCCTGGAAGTTATAGATCAGCTAAAGCCGCATCTAGCTCTTCAAGGCTTTCTTCTTGAGCAAGAAAGAGGTATAAATCTTGGTCAAAGTCGACCTGCTTTGATTCTTCTTGGATAGCGGTTAAATCAAAAACGTCGCCGCCTTCAAAAGCAATAGGAGATGACGGTGCAAGCTGTTGCGTTATTTTGGCAGGAAATTGGGCAGTTAGAGAAACCAGCAGGAATAGTAAGATCACCGCTATTACTCCGGTAACCGGCGCTAAAAACTGGAAGCTCGCCCAGCGAAAACCATGGCTATGAATTTTTTCTTGAACTGGTTCTGCTTCAACTTGTCGGATGATTTGGGCGAGCAATTCTTTGGAGGGCTTAATTTCATCTTTAGATTGCTGAAGTATTTGGGCGGCGGCGATAATTTCCTTAACTTCGTTTTGCTGTTCCGGAAACAAATTCAAAATCTCCCGCGGCGACATACCGTGGTCTAAGAGTTCCAACGCCTTTATTAAATTTTTTTCAAGCTTGTCATTAGTCATGGTTATTGGTCACGGTCATGGTTTTAAATATTTCTTTAACGCTTTTAGCCCCCGGCACTGTAATTGTCTTACCGCCTCCCCACTTTTACCGGTAACTCTCACGATTTCGCTAATAGGCAAGTCGCTTATAAATTTCATAACAATTACTTCTTGCTGGTCTTCAGTTAAATAATGGAGAGCTTTGCGGATAGCTTCTAAGTTTTTTTTGTCATCCAGTTTTTGAATTGGATCAAGAGAAGCGGCGGGGAGATCACGAAGTTCTGGTTCGCGCTCCTCAAGTGATAATTCTCTTTTAGATTTGCGCCAATAGTCAATGACCGTATTTCTGGCAATGGTAAAAAAGTAAGCGATGAGCGGTCGGCCTTGGAGGCGGAAACGCGGCAAAGATTCATAGGCCTTAAGAAACACGGTTTGAGCTAGGTCCTCGGCTTCGACCTTGCTTTTGACGCGGACGAAGATATACCGGAAAACCGGCGTAAAAAGCTCTTCGTAAATCATATCAAAAGCCCGGCCGTCGCCATTTTGAGCGCGCTTAACTAATTCGTTTAAATCCCCGTTGTTTTGTAGAGCTGCCATTATAATAAACGGCTAGATGATTAATTTGTGATGCCTTTATTTATAACTTAAAATTGCCCTTTCGGCAATTTTTCCGTTTGCTTTTTGATTGCTTAATGAGTATCTTAGAGAACAATGACTGCGCAAAATTTTGAAAAAAGACCGCCGGTAATCGTGGTTTTGGGGCACGTGGATCACGGCAAGACTACCCTGCTTTCAAAAATCCGCGAGAGCGCTATGCCCAAGGAGCCCGGGAAAATCACTCAATACACCGCTGCTTATGAAGTTGAGCATCACGGTAAGAAACTTACATTTATTGATACGCCCGGACATGAGGCGTTCTCTAAGATGCGCTCGCGGGGAGCCAAGGTCGCTGATCTCGCGATTTTGGTCGTGGCAGTTGATGATGGCGTTCAGCCGCAAACCAAAGAAGCGATTAAGGTCTTAAAGGAAACCGAAACGCCCTTTGTGGTGGCCTTGAATAAAGTTGACAAGGAAGGGATTGATATTAATAAAGTTAAAAGCGAATTAACGGCTGAAGGCGTTTTGCTTGAGGGCTATGGCGGCAATGTGAGCGTCCAGCCGATTTCCGGTAAAACCGGTCAAGGCGTGCCAGAACTTCTGGATTTGCTCCTTTTGGCGGCTGATTTGGAAGACTTGACTTACAATCCCCAGAATCCAGCACGGGGCGTAATTTTAGAAGTCAAACTGGAGAGCCGGCGGGGGATTGTAGCAACCGGAATCTT
>CAYSWC010000024.1:0-2037 GCA_964434715.1 uncultured Candidatus Saccharibacteria bacterium | reverse complement strand
AGATTCGCTATTCGTTGATGGTATCATGAGGTTTTTTCGCTCCCAGCGCGTCTCGAGTTTAATACGGGAAAAACTTAGCTGGATAATTATAAAGGAAGTTGAAGTGCCGGGCGCTTTGATTACTTTAACCGACGTGGCAGTAGAGAAAAAACTGGATCAGGCCGTGGTTAAATTCAGCGTTATACCTTCAGAGAGAGCGCCGGAAGCTTTAAAGATTTTAAGCGCGGCCGCGGGAAAACTTCGGTTTATCCTAATGCGTCAGATCAATATCAAGCCCATGCCTAAAATTGTATTTGAAATTGACCAAGGACCAGAACAATCCGCCAATATTGAAAAACTCCTTTTGGAGGATAATAATAAAGAATAACTGCGGCGCCGTAGCTCTCCCTACGGGAGATCTAGCGTAGCTATGACAAATGGTTAAGGCAGCTCTCTGTCTCGCTGCGCGAGATCTGGCGAAGCCAAACAAAACACTTTAATGTATTACGTTTATTTCTTAAAAAGCGTCAAAAATAATGATTTATATATTGGATCTACAGAAAATTTAGAGAAGAGAATTAATCTTCATAATGCTGGTAAAGTTAAATCCACTCAATTTTATAAACCTTGGCAGTTGATAGATTATGAAGTATATAATTCAAGAAACGAAGCAGTAAGAAGGGAAAAATTTTTGAAAAATCATCAGCAAAAGGAAATTTTGAAAAAGAAGTACGGCCAGGTAGCCAAGTAGCAAGGCATTGGTCTGCAAAACCAATATACATGGGTGCAATTCCCATCCTGGCCTTAAAGTTTACAAACCAAACCCAATCTACTAAATTATTTATTATTAAGCCCGGGTGGTGAAATTGGCAGACACACATCCCTTAAGAGGATGCGCCGAAAGGCGTGGGAGTTCGAATCTCCCCCCGGGCATTTAAGATGTAAAACCGCCCCGCCTTTGTTATTAGAAGTAAAGCTTTAAAAGCACGGCGCCTAGGATGCCGATAAGGACGATGCCGACAATTATGCCAACGGTAAGCGGCGAGACGGCTCTCTCTGGAGTCGGTTTTTCTTCGGTTGTAAGGCAAACGCCTTTTTCGCAGCCCACTACGCAGGTTTCTTTGGCTTCAAATTTAGTGCCGTCGCTTACGCATTCGCGCAGTTCTTTACCAACACACGCCTTTTCTCCGGGCGCGCAAATAGCCGGTGCCGGAGGCGGGGCAACTGGTGGCGGCGGCTGAATTGCCGGCGGCGGCCCTCCGGGCGGGGGCGGAGTTGGACGGGGTGGCGGCGGCGGAGGCGGCGGCGGAGCAGAAAGACAACTGTCAACTCCACAACCGAACTGACAGACCGAAATAGTAGACCAGCGGCTCCCGTCCGAGGAACACTGAAGCAAAAGATTTACTTCGCACTTCTTGGCGCTGGGCGTGCAGATTTGAGCCGGCGGCGGTGGGGGCGGAGGTGGAGGTGGCGGCGGAGGAGGTGGTGGTGGCGGAGCCGAAGCAATTTGGGTCAGTTGAAAAACCCGGACAGATTTAGCCGACACTGTTTCAATAGAAGAAAAATCATTGGTATATGTGAAAACTCCCGGCATACCGCCCGGCGTCAGTTCTTTAAGTTCATATCGGCCGCCGGCTTCCAGTCCGTATTTTTCCAGATCAAAAACATAGGTAATGCTTTGATCGTTGCCGCTCCAGTTGATAAAGTAGATGCCGATAGTTCCGTCATTAGCTTTCCAGACCGAGTTCATAATTAAAGGTTGGGGATCGCGGTTTAAAATCGGGCACTGGAAAGTAGTGATGGCTTCCTGGACCAGACTGCCCCCGGTATTTACCTCGGCAACTTCAAGCGGCCTCATCATTTCTCCGTATCTGATAAATTTGGCGCTGTAGCTTATGGTATCCGTAAGTTTCTTCAAGAAATTATTGTGAGCGGCTAAAGCTGGATTGCCGAAAAAAGTTTTAGTAAGATCGCCGGCATCTTCAGAACGAGAAACTAAAATGCCGTGAGAAAAAGCAAAAGCGTCAATTAAATCGGTGAAAACATCCCAGCCCTTAT
>CAYSWC010000023.1:0-9186 GCA_964434715.1 uncultured Candidatus Saccharibacteria bacterium | reverse complement strand
GTATTCAAATACAGCAAACATGCGCGGGCCTTTTTTATTTTCAAAAAAACTGATAGGATTAGATGAAATAGGTTACGCGAATGTATTTGCGAATACAGCACGAATAGTATGCGAATAAAGTTGATTTCTGAAAAAACCTGTGCTAATCTAAATAAACTATGGTTCAAATAACTATTGAGAAAACTCCAAAATATCTAATCTTCAAGATTCCGCTTCAATCTTTTGAAGAAGGGAAAGCAGAGTTGACACCGCGGGCGCAGAAGATTATTGATCGAGCGATTGCCGCAGGCCTCCGCGATATTGAAGGCGACCGGGTTTTTGGCCCTTTTAGCAATATCAAAGAATTTAAAAAGGCGCCGAGAAAGTAGTTGATTGGCGTCTTTATTTTTGCTAAGCTAATATCATGCCCAATCGAACTGCGGTAAAACCCAAGAATGATGTATTGCCTCAATACGGCGTACAGCGAGAAGTACGGCGTGATTTGCGCGCTTGGAAAAATCTCTATGGCGTTTGGCGCGGCAAGAAAATTCCGAATCCGATTCGCTGGCAGGAAAAAATTCGGAAAGAACTGGAAAGACAGCTTCCTTAATCGTGCATGTTTGTTCTTGATACCAATGTCTTAATTTATTACGCGGCTGGCAATCGCGAGGTGGCAGGATTTTTCGATCGCTATGAGCAGGAGATTTTTTATTTGCCAAGTATCGTCGTAGCTGAATTCCTTTCCTATCCTTTAATTACCCAAGAAGTCATCAATAAATTTAGGCATTTTGCGAGCCAAACTATTATTCTCAATCTCGATTTTGCTATCGCCGAATTAACAGCCGAACTTCGGCGAGCTTATAAATTAAAACTTGCCGACAGCATAGTTGCCGCTTCGGCGTTGATTTCTGATTCTGTTTTAGTAACTAGAAACACCCGCGATTTTAGAAGGATAAAAGGTTTGCGGCTAGCCGAGATTTAGTGAGTTTATGTTACAATCCCAGCTTTTTACTAAAACCACGAAAACTCTGCCCGAAGGCGAGGTAACTAAAAACGCCCAGTTTTTGATTAAAGGCGGCTTTATAAACAAAGCTTCGGCCGGCGTGTATTCGCTTTTGCCTTTAGGACTTAGGGTGCTCCAAAAAATTAATAAGATTATCCGTGAGGAAATGGATGCCATTCACGCCGAAGAAGTGTTACTGCCGGCTCTAATTGACAAAAAATACTGGGAAGAATCCGGCCGCTGGAGTTTGGAGGTTATTTACCGCGCCGGCAAAAAGCCCGAAGCCGGAGTCGGCGCTCATGATTTTGAATATGGTTTGGGGTGGACTCATGAGGAGGTAGTAACCGCCATCGCTAAAAATTTTATTCACTCCTATAAAGATTTACCCAAAGGCATTTATCAGATTCAGACCAAATTCCGGGCTGAAGTCAGGCCTCAAGGCGGACTACTCCGTACCCGTGAGTTCCCGATGAAAGATTTGTACAGTTTTCACGCTGATAATGAAGACTTGAACCGTTATTATCAAGTGGTGATCGGCGCTTATAAAAAAATTTTTAAACGGCTGAAACTTAAAACTAGGATAGTGGAAGCGAGCGGCGGCGATTTTACCAAAGAATACACTCACGAATTTCAGGTTTTAAATCCGGCAGGAGAGGATACGGTCTGCTATTGCGAAAAGTGCGATTTTGCCCAGAACAAAGAAGTTTTTATCGGTACCCGCCATCTTGGCTGCCGCGGCGTAATTAAAGTTGCGCGCGGCATTGAAGTTGGCAATGTTTTTCGCTTGGGCACTAAATTTTCCGAAACTTTCGGACTCCGCTACCGGGATAAAGACGGCAAAGAGAGACCGATTTTCATGGGTTCCTACGGTATCGGCCCCACGCGCGTGATGGGCACCTTGGTTGAAGAGTATCATAATGAGCGCGGCATTATCTGGCCGGAGCCGGTTGCGCCTTTCCAAGTCCATTTACTTAACCTCCAACCCCCAACTTCTCTCCCTGCGGGAGATCTCTCGAAGGGAGACAACTTCCAACCCCGAGCTCATAAAATTTATCAATCTTTACGAAAAGTCGGATGTGAGGTATTATATGATGATCGCGAAAGGGTTACGCCGGGCGAGAAGTTCGCTGACGCGGATTTGATCGGCATACCTTGGAGAGCCGTGGTAAGTGAGAAAACCGGCGCCAAAGTTGAGATTAAAAAACGCGATCAGGAAAAAACAAGGCTGGTAACCGTGAATGAATTAATAAATTTCATCAAAGAATGAATTCATCGCACGAATCTACGAATAGTTGCGAATTCGTATATTAGTGCTTGATTCGTATATTCGCAAAGTCTTATGAGACTTCCCTTTTTTAGCAAAAATATCGGCATAGACCTCGGCACCACCAACTCGCTGATCTACTTGGACAAGCGCGGCATTGTGATTAATGAACCGACCGTTGTCGCCCACAACAATAAGACCAATAAGATTTTGGCGGTGGGCGAGGAAGCCAGGAAAATGCTGGGGCGTACCCCGGCGCACATCAGCGTTATCCGGCCTCTTTTAGGCGGCGTGATTTCTGACTTTGAGATGAGTCAGGAGATTTTGCGGCATTTTTTAAGAAAACTTTCCGGCGGGGGCGTTTTTTCAAGCTTTGGCAAAGCCGTGGTGGGCGTGCCGAGCAATTTAACCGAGGTGGAGAGAAAGTCAGTGGAAGATGCGGTAATGGGCGCCGGCGTTTTCCAGCCTTATATTATTGATGAACCGCTGGCCGCCGCTTTGGGCGCGCGCCTCCCAATTGATGAGCCGACTGCCAATATGATTGTGGACATCGGCGGCGGCACCACCGAGATTGCCATAATTTCCATGGCCGGGACAGTCACTGCCAAAAGCCTCAAAATTGCCGGCGATAAGCTGAACGACGATATTATTAGATTAGTGAGAGACGAGTTTAAGCTCGCCATTGGCGAGCCGACTGCCGAAGAGATTAAAACCTCAATCGGTTCAGCTTTGCCTCTTAATGAAAAGCTGGAGATGGCGGTTCGCGGACGCGACCTTGTGAGCGGACTGCCCAAAGAAATTTTAATCAAAGATACGCAAATTAGAGCCGCCATCAGCAAGTCCTTGAAATCCATTATTGAGGCGATCCGGGAAGTTTTGGAGATCTCGCCGCCGGAACTAGCCGGCGATATTCTACGGCGGGGGATTAACCTTTGCGGCGGCGGCTCACTCCTCCGGGGCATTGATCAGTTAATTGCCCGCGATCTTTCGGTTACGACCACCGTGATTGACGATCCCTTAACTTGTGTGGCGCGCGGCACCGGCATTGCCGTGGAAAATTTGGAGAAATACGCTCCGCTTTTGGATAACCCGTTAAAACCAAAAGAAATCAAGCTGTGAGGGGAAAGTTATCAGTATCAATAATTATCGTTGTCATTTTTCTGGGACTAATTGCCTTTGGTAAATTTTTCGTTGCTAATAAAAATTATTTAAGTTATCGCCTAACCGTGGCTTTAAAGCCGGCTTTGGCTTTTGTGGGGGGCGTTTTTGGAGAAACGCCATCGCCGGAGTTTAAAGAACTGATCTTGGAAAACCAGAAGCTCAAAGCGCAAATTCTAGCTTTAAGCAAAAGTTCTTATGCCCTTGAGGAGAACGAGAGGGAATTCCGGGTGGCTAAGATTTATTCAAGTTATCCCTTCAACAATCGCGGTCTCGTTGCCATTAATGCCGGCATCAAAGATGGCGTGTCTTCAGGAATGACAGCAACAGTCGGCGGCTATATTCTTTTGGGACAAGTTACCGAAGTTTTTGAGAGTTACAGTTTAGTTAGAACCATTTTTGATGCCGGTTGGGAATTGCCGGTAAAAATTGGAAGCAATAATACCGAGGCGCTTTTGGCGGGCGGCCGCGAACCGGAGCTGACTCTCATTTTAAAAGAGAAAACAGTTAAAAGCGGTGAGCCGGTTTATAGCGCGGGCAGGGATTTTCCTTACGGCCTTACCTTGGGCGAGGTGGGGGAGATTCGCGAGGATGTCGGCGCCGCTTTTCGTGAAGCGAGCCTTAAATTGCCCTATGACGTAAGTACGCTCCAGGAGGTATCGGTTATTTTAAAATGAGAAGCTGGACCGTCCTCAAGGAGTTTGCCGGCGGGATCATCCTGGTAGCGCTAGCCGGCTTTCTTCAAAACACTAATCTTTTAAATATCGGCGGCGTCAAACCCAATATCGCTTTAGCGGTTCTCGTAACCCTTGCCTTTTTTATTTCCACTGCTTCAGTCTTTTTAGTTTTAGTGGTTTTGGCTTTAATTGCTCTTTGGTTTGAACCAGTAGTGACTTTAGAGCTTATTATTTTTGCGCTTTTAGCTTTGGGAGCGTTTTTTCTAAGCCAGAGACTGCCGGGGAAAAGTTTTGTCAATAACTTAATTTTAATCGGGCTCCTAACTCTGGTTTTTTATCTTATTGCTGACTATCGGTTTATCGTCGGCGACCCTTTAACAGTTTTAGGCGAAATGGTTTATAATATTATCTTGGGAGGAGTTTTATTTGCCTTTTTAACCCGCCTCTATGCCCCGTAGGAAATGGCGAGAAAATATAAATATTTTCGAGCCAAAGTACTACGAGGTTAATATTTCTAATGATTCTTTCCATTTCAAAGTCGCAATCAACATCAACGGAAAATATTTAATTTCCTACGGGGTATGAAACCAAACCACGAGATTCATTTTGAAGAAACTTTATTTGACGAATCCATTTATCAGGAATCGGAATATCTTGAAGTGCCGACTTCGCGCAAGGCCTTTCTTTTGGTAGCTATCCTTAGCTGTCTTAGCGGTCTTCTGATTTTGGGCCGCGTGGGCATGTTGGGTTTCTTCAAGGGCGAGGATTACCTTGCCCGCGCCAGCGCCAATTTAAGCCGCGAAATTAATCTCACGGCCCCGCGCGCCGCTATTTTAGATCGTTTTGGCAAGCCCTTGGCGGTAAACAACCCCTCGTTTAGTCTGCTTATCAACGCCGGAGCAGTTATGAATGACGGTGAGAAATCAGAAGCAATTTTGAGCGAGGCGGCGGCAATTTTAAAAGTTGAAGCCAATGAACTGGCTCATGTTTTAGAATCCGCCAGTCAAGCCAATGCCAATTGGCTAGTTTTGGCGCGCGGCCTGAACCAAAGCGAAGCCATTGCTTTTAAGGGCTTAAATCGCGATATTTTTCAGGTGATTGATGATTTTGAACGCGAATATCCGGAGGGCGAAGTTTTTGCTCATCTCTTGGGATATACCGGAGCGGGCGAGAGCAATGAAATTATCGGTAAAGCGGGCATTGAGCTTGAATATGATGGCTTAATCCGCGGCGAAGACGGCCGCTTTGTTTTCTATGAGGACGCTTTGGGAAAAGCGCTGGACCAGAAAGTCATTAAGGGTCCGTCGTCCAGCCCGCCGCTTGAAACTGCGATTGATGCTGAATTCACTGTCTATTTTCATAGACGGCTCCAAGAAGGACTCCGGGCTTTGGGACGAACCTCGGGCGCGGGCATTGCTTTAAATCCTCAAACCGGAGAAATTCTGGCATTAGTCAGCAGTCCAAGTTTTGACAGCAATGTTTTTGTCAAAAGAGGCTTAAGCCGGGAGAGGATGCTGGTGCTTAACGATGAGCGCGAGCCGCTTTTCAACCGAGCCGTCTCCGGAGTTTACAGCCCGGGCTCTACCATCAAACCACTGGTCGCGCTTAGCGCTTTGAAAGAGGGCGTGCTTAATCCAAAGACCGAGATATTTTCTGCCGGCTCGCTTGCCATTCCCAATCCTTATTATCCTGATAAGCCCAGTATTTTTTTGGACTGGAAGCCCCACGGCTGGGTAGATCTTCACGCGGCCTTAGCCAGATCAAGCAATATCTATTTTTATCTCACGGCTGGCGGTTTGCCCCGGAGCTTGACGAGTCAGGGTCTTACTCGCGGCGATTTTAATTTTAGCGGTTTAGGTATTAAGAAACTCCGGAATTATTGGAAACTTTTAGGTTTTGGCGCCCCCACTGGCCTGGATTTGCCTTTTGAGAGTGGGGGGTTTTTGCCTGATGTGGAGGAGAAAGAGCTCCGTACCGGCCAACCTTGGCGTTTGGGCGACACTTACAACGTCGCAATCGGTCAGGGCGATTTGCAGATAACCCCAATCCAGTTAATCAGTTTTATCGCTTCTTTGGGTAATGGCGGGAAAATCTATCGGCCGTTTGTGAAATACGGAACAGCGCCCGAGATTCTTATTGATTATTCTGATTGGGGAGAAATCATTCGGGAGGTTCAGATTGGCTTAGAAGAAGCGGTGAGCGCGCCTTACGGTTCAGCTCATCTGCTAAGCGATTTGCCGATTAAGGTAGCCGGAAAGACCGGCACGCCGCAGATCGCCAACAATTTAAAAACCAACGCGCTTTTTATTGGTTACGCTCCGGCAGAGGATCCCGAGATTGCTATTTTGGTTTTAATTGAGAACGCCAGAGAAGGAAGTTTAAATGCTTTGCCGATAGCGAAAGATGTGTTTAGGTGGTACTACGAGAACAGACTTAATAAATCCGAAATCCTAAATCCGAAATCCGAAACAAATCCGAATGACCGAAATTCTAAATTCGAAACGTTTTGATCATTCGAATTTTGGATTTTGATATTGTTTCGAATTTCGATATTCGAATTTCGAATTTCGAATTTTATCAGCTTGATTTTGAAGGCAATCAATTACTATGACAGTTAAGCCTATGAAACTTTCACAGTTGCGACAAGACTTGGTCTCCGGCGATTGGATTGTGATTGCGCCCAAACGAGCCGAGCGGCCGCATGAATTTGAGAGCAAAGGGACTCGTAAGCGGGCGCCGATTAAAGGTTGTCCTTTTGAAGATCCGAAAAAATACGACCACGCCGAACTTTTTCTGGAATACCGAAATAAACGCGGCTGGACGCTGGAGATTGTCGAGAATCGGTTTCCCGCTTTTGTCCATAAAAATATTTGTTCCGTCATCCGGCGCATCGGTCCCAACGCGGTAACTGACGGCATCGGCCATCATGATGTGGTGATCACCAGGGATCACGATGCCGACTTTCCCGACTTAGATTCTGAACGCGCCATTGAAGTATTTAAAGCTTTTCAGGAGCGTTACCTTATGCTCCTTCATGATGACTGTTTGGCTTATATTTCCATTTTTCACAACTGGGGACCGGCAGCCGGCGCTTCCATTTACCACCCTCACTATCAGCTGATTGCCATTCCGGTAGTGCCGCCGGACGTTGAACATTCGCTTCAGGGCTCAAGACGCCATTTTGAGAAATACAAGCAATGCGTTCACTGCACGGTTATTGAATGGGAACGCCGGGAGAAAAAGCGCATTATCTTTGAAAATAAGGAAGCCGTTGCTTTTATGCCTTTTGCTTCGCGCAATAGTTTTGAGTTCGGCGTTTTCCCCAAAAGACATCAGCCGTTTTTTGAGAATTCAAGCGAATTTATTTTAAGCGATGTGTCCCTGGCTTTGCATGGGGCGCTTAAGATGATGAAAAAGAAACTTAAAGACCCGGATTATAATTTCTATATTCATACGGCGCCGGTAAGAAAAAAAGAGACACATCGTCATTATCATTGGCATATTGAGGTACTGCCGAAACTCAATATCTCGGCCGGCTTTGAGCTCGGCACCGGCATAGACATCAATCCGGTGGATCCGGACGAGGCAGCTAAAATACTTCGCGGCAGAAAGGAGTGATGCTAATCGTATGCTAATAATGCGAATCTGGCGAATATGCGAATAAGTTAATTAGTCATAGATATTAGCATATTTGTAGATTTGCATTTCATTCGTAGATTGGCATCATATTTTATGAAAGAGGAACTCCTCACTATCCTAATCGCCATGACGCCCACTCTTGAAGCTCACGGAGCTATAACTCTCGCCATCGGACTTTTTAAGTTTTCAGCGCTTAAGGCATTCTTGCTTACCACCTTAGGCACGCTTATCGTTATTGTGCCGGTTACGGCCTTTTGGCATTATCTGGCGGAGTTTTTAATGCGCCGGATTTATCTGGTTAATCGTTTTTTAACTTGGGTTTTTAGTTACACGAGGAAACGTCATACTCACCACTTTCAAATGTTTGGTCAAACCGAGACCGAGCCCAGGCGGATTGCTTTTTGGAAGTTAGCGGCGCTTTACTTATTTGTGGCGATACCCGGTCCTTTTACCGGCGTCTGGGGCGGAACAGTGGCGGCTTTTGTTTTTGGAATTCCTTTTTGGCGGGGGGTGGCGGTTATCGCGCTTGGCGCCGTAAGCGTGGCCCTAATTGACGCTTTGATCATCTCCGGCTTTTTCAATCTAATCCTTTAGACAACTATGAATAAGTTAATTATCGCCAACTGGAAAGAAAACCCGCAGACGCTTACTGAAGCTGTTTCTTTAGCAAAAGCAATTGATGACGAGAATTTAGTGATTGCGCCACCCTATCCGTTTTTGGAAACGGTTGGCAAGGTGATTAAAAAAGCGTCTTTAGGGGCACAGGACTTGTTTTGGGAAGACGGGGGAGCTTTTACCGGTGGAGTTTCCGGGTCACAGCTTAAAGACTTGGGCGTTAAATATGTTATAGTCGGCCATTCGGAACGGCGTCGGCTGGGCGATACTGATGAAGTCGTAGCTAAAAAAGTCGCGGCCGCCATCCGCAACAACATTATTCCGATTATCTGCATCGGCGAAAAACGCGAAGAGCGTAAAGCCGGTCAATCAAAATCAGTAATCGAAAAGCAATTAAAAGCCGCACTGTCATTAGTCAAGGATCAAAAGTCAAAAGTGGCGATGGTAATCGCCTACGAACCCGTCTGGGCCATCTCCACCGAACCGGGCGCCGAACCGGATACGCCGGAAAACGCCGTGAGTATGATTAAATTTATGAAAACCCTAGTCCCTAGTTCCTATTCCCTAGTTCCTCGCTTTATCTACGGAGGTTCTGTTAATGCCAATAACGCCGAAGGATTTTTGAGAGAAAAAGAAATTGAAGGCGCTTTAGTCGGCGGCGCCAGCCTTAAAGAACAAGGAATTAAAGAAATAATTAAAATTGCAAGACAATATGGAAATTAATCTCTCATCAAAAAATTTATTCTGGTCACTGCTTAATGTAGTTTTAATAGTCGGTTTAATTTTTGCTGTCCGGGTTTTAATCTTCGGTTCGTATTTGCCGCCTTCGGGACGCACGATTACTGTTTCCG
>CAYSWC010000022.1:0-9196 GCA_964434715.1 uncultured Candidatus Saccharibacteria bacterium | reverse complement strand
TTCACGAAGTTTTAAAGATTTTGGGTTTTGATCCGATCCATGCCGCTTGTCAAAATTGCGGACTCAAGCCCGCCTATTTTATTTTTGCCGACTCGAGCTTTCTTTGCGGGCGCTGCGCGCCGCCTTCCTTGACTTCTGGCGATGGAGTAAGAATTTAGGTTATAATTCAAGGGATGTCTTTCCGAACCGTCTTTATTACTTTTTCGGTTTTGGCAATTTTGGTTCTACTCGGCGGCGGCGCTTTTCTTTGGCTTGAACTAAAGGGCAGCCGCGGCTTGGATATTGATTTATTAGTGCCCAAAGAGATTGCGGTTGGCGAGCCCTTTGATTTAGAAGTTGATGTCGGCAACGGCTCGGATAATGTTTTGGAAGATGCTGAACTTTTGGTGGAGTTGCCGGAAGACATTGTTTTTTTAGGCAGTTCTCCGGAGAAGCGTTTGGATTCCAAGGTGTTGGGGAATTTGGGTGTGGGCAGTTTGAATCAGGAAACTTTTCGCCTGATTGCTTTGGGCGGAGAGAATACCGTAAAGGAGATAATCGTTACGGTAACATATCTGCCGTCTTCCCTGGGCTCAAAGTTTGAAAAAAGCCAGGCGATTACTTTTTCGGTTTTGGAGCCGGTAATTAGTTTGGATCTTTCATTGCCCCAGAAGGTTTTCGCCGGCGAAGATTTTGAGATTAAAGTTACTTATAAAAATGTCTCGGAGCTGGATTTCAGTGACCTGAAGTTAAAGATGAGCTATCCGCCGGTTTTTGTTTTTAAATCAGCCACGCTTAAGCCCGATCTAGGCAACAACACTTGGAATTTGGGAGGACTTAGGAGCGGTTCAGAAGGCGAGTTTGAGGTTAAGGGACAATTAATCGGTCCGGATGAATCGTTTTTTGAACTAGCGATTTCACTTGAGGCCGGCTTTTTGGGACGTGCTTACACAATTCTTAAGCGCACCGCCGCCATCTCCATTGCGCCGTCACCATTATCTCTAGCGATTAATCTTAATGACAATCCTGATTACGTGGCTCATTTGGGCGACGAGTTGGTCTATAAACTTGCATTCCTAAATAACACCGAGGTAGGACTAAAAGACGTAATTATTAAAGCCCGGCTTATTGGCGAAATGTTTGATTTGAGAACTTTAAGCACCCGGGCGGCTTTAAGAGCGATTGACAATACTTTAATCTGGAATACTGCCAATACTCCGGAATTAGCTTTGCTTTCACCGGGGAGTTCCGGCGCCGTGGAATTTCGCCTCAAAGTCATGGAAAACTATCCCATCCAGAGGTTAAGCGACAAAAATTATGTTTTAAAAATAGAGGCAGAGATTGAATCGCCCACAGTGCCGGAAGCCGTAGCCGCCGAGAAAACTTTAGGCATTGCCAAACATGAAGCTAAAGTGGGGGGCAGGGTGATAGTTGAAGCGCTGGGGTTTTTCCGCGATGCGCCCTCCGGGATTTTAAACCGCGGCCCTTGGCCGCTTAAAGTTGGTCAAGCAACCAATTTTACCGTTCATTGGCGGTTGATTAATGCAAGCACTGATCTCCGGGACGTTGAGGTTAAGGCTTTTTTAGGAGGGAATGTCCGGGCTACCGGTGTTATCAAAAGCACTATTCCCCCCCAACCAGTTTATAATGAACGTACCGGAGAGTTAGTTTGGCAGATCGGCAATCTTCAGGCCACGAGAGGCGTTTTAACTCTGCCGCCCGAGGCTATTTTTCAGATTGAAGCTACGCCTTCCATTAACCAGCTCGGATCGCCGATGCTTTTGATTCAAGAAACCTCGGTAAGCGCTCTTGATGAATTTACCGGCGAATCCTTGAATCACCGCGATGGTCCGATTGCCAGTGATTCGCTTAATGATCCTACGGTAACGATAATAGAGGGAAGAGTAGTACAATAATTTCCAATGACTAATTTAATGGACAAAATCGTGAGTTTATGTAAGCGGCGGGGTTTTATTTATCCGGGTTCGGAGATTTACGGCGGCTTGGCCGGCATTTATGACTACGGCCCCTTAGGCGTTGAGCTTAAAAGAAATATTGAAACCGAATGGCGCGAGGAGATATTCCGCCGCCACGATAATATTTTTGAAATTGACGCGAGTATTCTTATGCAGCGGAAAGTATGGGAAGCGTCTGGTCACACATCGGCGGGATTCACCGATCCCTTAGAGGAATGTAAAAAATGCCACCACCGGTTCCGCGCCGATCATTTAGCGGAAAAAGCCGTTAAAAAATGTCCTGATTGCGGCGGTGAGCTTACCGAGCCGAAGCGATTTAACTTGCTCGTTGAAACACATCTCGGCCCCGTGGAAGATGATGCGTCGCGCACCTATCTGCGCGGGGAGACAACTCAAGGCATCTATGTTAACTATGCGAACGTAAAAGCCGCGATGCAGGCTTCATTGCCTTTCGGTATCGGACAGATTGGTAAAGCATTCAGAAACGAAATTACGCCCGGGCACTTTATCTATCGTATGCGGGAATTTGAGCAAATGGAACAGCAATATTTTGTTCGTCCCGACGAAACCGAGCACTACTTTGAGTATTGGAAAGAAAAGCGCCTAAAGTGGTACCTCAATTTAGGAATGAAAAAAGAAAATCTTCGTTTTCGGGAACACCAGAAAGATGAAATGGCTCATTACGCCAAAGCCGCGCTCGATATTGAATATAAATTTCCGTTCGGTTGGCATGAAATTGAAGGTATTCACAATCGCGGCGACTGGGATCTTTCGCGGCATAGCCAGTTTTCCGGAGAAGATTTATCCGAGACCGATTCAAAAAGCGGGAAGAAATTCTATCCGCATATTATTGAAACTTCCGCGGGGGTTGATCGTCTGATTCTGGCGTTTTTAATAGACGCCTATAATGAAGTGATAGGCGGCCGGACAACAACAACGAAAAGCATCAAAGAAGTTGAGGTGGTGCTGAGGTTAGATAAACGATTGGCGCCGTATAAAGTTGCAGTATTTCCTTTGTCAAGAAAAGAGCCGCTCATCAATATTGCTAAAAAGATTTATCAAGATTTGAGAAGGGGAGGGTTGATGGCTGATTATGACGAGACGCAGAGCATCGGCAAGCGCTACCGCCGCCAAGACGAAATCGGCACGCCTTTCTGCATCACGGTTGATTTTGAGAGTTTAGAACAAGGTGATGTCACCGTCCGCGACCGCGATACCATGAAACAAGAGCGCGTGAAAATTCCTAAACTCGCTGAATTCTTGAACAAGAAGTTAAACTAAAAAATTATCTTTATAATTCGTGAAATGCTATCATTAAAGGTGATGTGATATTGATGTTTTATTCTGTTTCGTATGTTCAATAGTTATTGGAAATTGAATTTCTCCCCCTCACATTTATGATAGTATTTATTGAAAACGAAGCCGGCAGCGATCAAAAAAATCTCTACAATGAGAAAACGCTGAAGTATAAGAAAACCGTTACCGTATCAAGAAAATACCCCTACCCTTATGGATTTATTCTTGACACCACAAGTGGAGACGGAGACAATCTAGATGTGTTTGTCATCACGAACAAAAAATTAAAGAGTGGGCAGGTGGTCGAATGCGAGCCGATTGGCCTAATGGAGAAAATAGAAATGACATGGGACGAAGCGAAAGGTAATGTTGAAGAAGAGGACAATAATGTGCTGGCATTCTTTCCAGATGAGGAAGTCGAAATAGATGATAGTGTCAAAGAGAAGTTACGCGAATTTGTAATGCATGTGTTCGACCACCTGCCCAACAAAAAAGTGCGGGTAGGGGATTTTCTCGACGAAGATGTCGCGCTAGAGTATATAGAAAAGTGTAAAGATAGATAACCACGACGGGATAAAATTCTTCAATATCCGGTAACGGCATATAGGATGATTTCTGTTTGGTAGAATTCTAGTATTCGTAAATTCGTAATCAATTCGCTATTCGTTGATGCCCACCTCCTTTAAAAAATTTATTTTTCCTAACGGCCTCCGTATAATTTTGGTGCCGCAGAAGGAAAATGTGGCAACCACGATTTTAGTGCTGGTTGAAGCCGGCTCCAAGTATGAGACCAAAGAAATTAACGGCCTTTCGCACTTTTTAGAGCATATGTGTTTTAAGGGCACGGTGAAGCGTCCCAAAGCCATTGATATTGCCGGCGAACTTGATGGCTTGGGCGCTGAATACAATGCTTTTACAGCCCAGGAGTACACCGGTTATTTTGTCAAAGTTGAAGCTCATAAGAATGAAAAAGCTTTAGAGATTATTTCAGACTTGTATTTGAATCCGGTATTTGATCCCAAGGATATTGAAAAAGAAAAAGGGGTGATTATTGAGGAAATCAATATGTATGAGGATCTGCCGCCCCGCAAAATCCACGATCTTTTTATGGAACTGGTTTACGGCGATCAGCCGGCTGGCTGGGACATCTCGGGACGGAAAGAAGTAATTAAGAAACTCGCGCGCGAAGATTTTTTAAAGTATCGGGGCGAGCATTATGTAGCTAAAGCAACCGTGATTGTGGTGGCTGGCGCTTTTGATGAACAAAAGTTTCTGCATTTGATCAAGGATTCTTTTAAAAATATTGTCGTTGGGCACAAAGCCGGCAAAGTGCCGACTAAAGAGCGACAGACGAGACCGGCGCTCAAGATAAAACACAAAGAATCAGATCAAACTCATTTGGTTTTGGGTTGCCGAGCTTTTGATATTAATGACTCGCGTCGTTACGCCTTAGAAGTTCTCTCCGACGTTTTGGGCGGCGGCATGTCCTCAAGATTATTTCAGCGGGTTCGGGAGCAATTGGGCGCAGCTTATTATGTTCGGGCGGATTCAAATCTTTTTAGCGATCACGGGTTTTTTTCTGTTGCGGTCGGCGTGGATCACAAGAAACTTGAAATTGTAATTAAAGCTGTTTTGGAAGAACTCGGGAAAACAGCAAAAGAATCGGTGCCCAAGGCAGAACTTCAAAGAGCCAAAGACCATTTAATCGGCCGTCTGATGCTGGGACTTGAGACTTCGGATGCGCTCGCCAGTTACTACGGCGGACAGGAGGTTTTGAGACAAAGAATTGAGGCGCCGGAGCAATTGATTAGGAAAATCAGCGCTGTAGATGCCGCAATCATCAGAGGTATTGCTAAAGAAATTTTTCAGAACCGGAAACTTAATCTGGCTTTAATCGGACCTTACAATAAATCAGGGCATCTGGAAAAGATTTTGAAGTTCGGTTAGTATATATTATAGAGATGCCGATAATCCAGAGATTTTTCTTAATTACGGCGCTGGTGCTTCTAGTGCCGGTTTTGACGTTAGCCCAATCGGCTTCAATGGGGGAGATTCAAGGTACGATCACTGATCCCGAAGGACGAGCTATTAAAAATATTGATAACATCCGTGTTTTTGCTTATAGCCGGGGGAAATTTATTGAAGGGTTCGTCAGTCAGGAAAGCGGGGAATTTAAGATTGAAAACGTTCCTTTTGGCAAATGGTTTATAGGCGCCCAAATTGACAGTGAATCCGGTTTTAGCGCCGCTGGCATTAATCTGCCGGTTACCGTATCGGGAACAGCGCCAATTTCCAAGAATATTAATTTGAAAAGAATTGAGGGCATTATCTCCGGCCGAGTTTTGGGACCCGATGGTTTGCCGGTAGGCGACGCGCTTATCAATATTACTACTGCCGTCTCCAGCCAGCCGGCGCTTTTTTCGGTAGATACCGGACCCGGCGGCTTTTACCGTGCTTTTTTGCCGGCGGTCGGTAAATATTTAGTTAGCGCCTTCTCTTCCCCAGCAGGAAACATTATCAATCCTGAATTAAAAGAATTGTCGCTCTCCCGCGGTCAGCTGGCAAATCTGATTTTAACTTTTCAGAGGCCCGACAAAGAAATTTACGGCAAGGTCACCATCCGCGATTATCTGCCGGTTGATGCCTTTGTCTCGGCTTGGTCGGACAAAGGCGGTTATAGTGAAATCCAGGCCCGCCCCGATGGTTCCTATCGGCTCAAAGTTAAGTCTAGCGATGTTTGGCATATTAAAGCCGTGAGGGTCGTGAATGACCGGTTGGTTTATGAATCGCCGGAGCTCACAGCAGCTGTAGCCGATCAAAATAAAAAATTAGACTTGCAATTGATGCCAAACAGCTTGCCGCTTTCCGTCCCTAAATCTGCGAAATTTTCCAGCCAGGCCGACGCGTCGTTGGAACTTGAGAACGGCGCCCGCATTTCAATACCTAAAGGCGCTGTTCCGGGCGAAGAATTTACCTTGAGCATCAAGCCGTTCATTGGCGCATCACAGAAAACCGTTCGTCTTGTGGGTCGTGCTTATGATATTAATCTTTTTGATGCGGCTGGGAAGCCGATTAAAAAAGTAAGAAAAGCCGCCGTTTTAGAAATACCTTATTCATCGGCAGAGCTTGAGCGGAATAATATTGATGAAGATAAGCTCGCAATTTTTTTCTGGGATGAAAATGTGGCTGCTTGGCGCTCTAATGGTAATTCGGTGGTGGTAAAGGAGGACAGAATTTTGATTAATCTTACTGATCACTTTACGAAATTCGGAGCTGGTGGAGGAGAGGCAGGAGGATCAGGGCAGGCAGGAAGCCAGACTAGCGGTGGTGGCGCTGCCGGATCAGCTGAAACCGCCCCGCTTACGCCTACCACACTTAATGCCGCCCCCGGCGCGGGCGGTAGCGAAGTTACGTTGAGCTGGGTAGATAATTCCGCCAATGAAACCGGATTTTTAATTCAACGGAGTCTTGATTCAACTACTTTTGTGGAAGTAAAGAGAGTAACCCGTGATGTTACGAGCTTTAACGATACCGGCCTTGCTTTGGGGATCGCTTATATTTATCGGGTAGCGGCTTTTAATGATTCTGGAAATTCTTTGTTTTCTAATTTAGCCAGCGTAACCACTTCAAGAGCGCCGGCTGGAGGCGGGACCGCCTTTGATAACACTCCACCGGAGATTAGCAATATTAGTATTGAGACCACGAGCAATTCTGCGACCGTAAGCTGGACTACGAACGAGCCAGCCACTTCTACAATCAATTACAAGAGCATTGCCGTGGATAGCGCTACCAGTACCCAAAGACAAACCAATTTAGTTCTTGTTCATAGCTACGAGCTTAAAGAATTGACTTCCGGCACTACTTATACCGTTCAAATCATAGCCGCTGACGAAGCCGCTAACACCGCTAGCGTTGAAGCTCCAAATTTTACAACCCAAACGGGAACGCCAGCAGCTTCGGAGGCCGGGACCGGAACAACTGGCGGCGGTGGGGGAGCTGGCGGGGGCGGTTTTATAGCGCCGCCGATCCAGCCGCCGGCAGTTAGCCGACCCGCCTTACCATCGCCATCAACTACTGGTATTCCGCTCTCAATCCTGAAGCCAGTGGGCGTTAATTTAAGATTTGGAACTCGCGGGCCAGCAGTCATTGATCTTCAGAATTTCTTGATTGCCACCGGCAATCTTAGAACCGGACTCAATACCGGATTTTTCGGAACCTTAACACAGGCGGCTGTGGTTAAATTCCAAGAGGCAAACAAAAGAACAATCCTTGATCCAGTAGGGCTTACTAGCGGCAATGGTTTTGTCGGTCTTTTTACTCGGCGTGAGATCGAAAATCAAATTAGACAACTGCAATCCCGCTAACTGAATGGAACCAAAATCTTTACATATCAGTTGGGCAACTCTCTGGACGGTATTTTTTTTGATTATTTTAGCTTGGCTTTTGTTTTTGGCGCGTGATGTAGTTGCGACTTTATTACTCGCCATTGTGGTTTCCACCGCTTTTAATCCCACGGTTTCTTTTCTTGAGCGGCTTAAAATTCCGAGACTCTTGGGAACGCTGATTGTCTATCTGGCGGCGCTTTTTTTGATTGGTCTTATTATCTACACTTTAGTCCCCATTACTTTAGCCGAACTTAATAATCTCTTGGCGGCCTCGGATAAGTTCTTGGGACCGCTTTCGGAAAATCTTGAACTGCAGAATCTGATTGACGCTTTAGGTCTTAATTTAAGCAAACTCACTGATTTGCTTTTTAGCGGCAATATTTCGCTCGTGGATATTGCTTCGCGGTTTTTGGGCGGCACGCTTTTTGTGCTGGCAACTTTTGTTTTGTCATTTTATTTGACTTTAGGCAGGAACGGGGTGGAGAAATTTCTAATCGCGATTCTGCCCAGTCAATATGAAGCCAGATTCATCAATATTTACGAGCGAGTGACACGCAAAATCGGCAAGTGGCTCACCGGACAGCTTTTTTTAAGTTTAATCATAGGTTTGGCCACTTTTTTGGGACTTTGGCTTTTGGGAGTAAAATACAGTCTGCTTTTGGGACTTTTAGCCGGACTCTTGGAGCTTATTCCTTTTGTGGGGCCGGTCTTTACCGGCAGTTTGGCGATTGTGGTTGCTTTAAGCGAATCAGTTTCGCTTGCCATCTATGCCTTAATTCTTTTTATCATTATCCAGCAGCTGGAGAATCACGTTTTGGCGCCGGTAGTGCTCCGCTACACCACAGCTTTAAATCCGGTCGTGATTTTGACGGCGCTCCTTATCGGCGGTAAAGTGGCTGGGCTCACGGGCGTAATTTTAGCGGTGCCGGTGGCAGTGCTTTTTCAGGAAATTTTGGCAGAATGGACGGATCATAAGCAGGCGCGGCGCAGTTTAGGGCTCTGAAATCTCACTAATCGTCACGAATCTTCTCACTAATTTTCACGAATGTTGAGCTTGCGATTCGTGTTTATTTGTGCTTTAATTTGTGTAAATTAGCGAGATTATGAGCAAAACTTTTTTTATTTCAACATCAATTCCGTACGTTAATGCGGCGCCGCATATCGGCTTTGCCCTAGAGCTGGTTCAGGCCGATGTTTTGGCGCGGGTTCGCCGGGAAAAAGGCGACGATGTCTTTTTTTTGACCGGCACTGATGAGAATGCCTTAAAAAATGTCCAGGCCGCCGAGGCGGCTGGTGTGGCGGTTCAAAAATGGGTAGATGAGCACTCCGAGGTTTTTAAAAAATTAACCAAAGCAATTAATATCTCTAACGATGATTTTATCCGAACCTCAAAAGAAAAACGGCATATTTTAGGCGCGCAGAAATTGTGGCTTGCATGTCTCGCTCCGCGAGATCCGGCGCAGCCGGACAAAAAAGAAGATATTTATAAAAAGAAATACCGCGGCTTATATTGTGTTGGTTGCGAGGTGTTCAAAACCGAAAAAGAACTTGTGGATGGCG
>CAYSWC010000021.1:0-10194 GCA_964434715.1 uncultured Candidatus Saccharibacteria bacterium | reverse complement strand
TTTTTGGCATAACCAGCCATCGCTTCGTCAATACTATTGTCCACAACCTCCCAAACCAAATGGTGAAGGCCGTCAACTCCGGTTGAGCCAATATACATTCCCGGCCGTTTTCGGACCGGCTCCAAGCCCTCTAAAACATAAATATCTTTGGCAGTATAGGAAGCGTTGTTGGCCCCGTTTTTAGGGGCATCTTTAACCTTGATTTTACTAGCTTTTTTAGGCATGGTTTTTGCTTGATACTCAAAAGAAAAATAGCCTTCCGAGGCTCCTTAAGTATAGCAAAAGCCGCCCCTAAAAACAATGCCTTTTTATCCCCACCATCTTGGTAAAAATTAGCGTATCACAGCTCCCAACTCCTTCTTAACCAACTCCTCTATCTGTTTATGAATCTCGTTAATTTCGGCGTTGGTTAAAGTCCGTTCCGGAGAACGGTAGATTATCCGGAAAGTATAGCTTTTTTTGTTTTTGCCGAATTTCGCTTCGTCTTCATATTGATCAGTGAGTTTCACTTCCTCCACCAGTTCGCCGGCAAAATGCCTCACGATTTCATAGAAGCGGTTAAGAGCGATGTCCTTGGCCGCCATAAAAGAAATATCCCGAATCACGGCCGGATATTTGCTCACCTCCTTATAGATGCTGTCGCCGGAGGTAAACTGACCCACAATCCGCTTGTCTTCCGACCAGAAAATTCTGATATCGGGAATTTTATTTTTAATCATCGCGAGCCGCTCCAGACCAAAACCAAATGCCCAGCCGTTATAAACCGCGGGGTCAAGATTGAAATTTTTAAGCACTTCGGTGTGGACAATGCCGGCGCCCACAACCTCGTACCAATCGCTGCCCCATTTAATCTCCACTTGCGTGCTCGGATTAGTAAAAGGAAAATCGTCTTTCAAAAATCTGAATTCCACTTTTGGCCCGAAAATGCCGCGGACAATGCTTGCGAGCACACTCTCAAGCGTTTTTAAGGTGATTTTCTCTTTGCCGATTTTAGCAATGTAAAGCCCGTCAATCTGGTGGAAAACCGGAAAATGTTTGGCGTCAATTTCGTCTTTGCGGTAAACCTTGCCGTAACAGAGCTCGCCCAGCCAGCCCCGCTCTTCCAATTTCTTTCTGATTTCCGGGTCTTCTAAATAATAGAGCCACATGGAAGTCGTGTGCGTCCGCAGCACCCTCTGGGGAGCAATAAAAAAAGTGTCGGTTGGTTGACGTCCCGGGTGGTCGGCCGGAAAATTAAAAACATCAAAACTGTTCTTTACGGTAATGGTTTCGGGGGTTTTAACGATATCGAAATTCTGAAAGTCTGTGAGCGTAAGAATCTTGTCAATCAGAAATTTAATCGGCGAATTTGCCCGGCGAGTTAAATCGGGCAGAGACAAAAGCCGCTTGAGGCGTAAAGCATCAAAATCGCTCCGTTTTCCGAGCTCAAGCAGTATCTTTTCCTCTTCAAAGTCTTCGTAGGCAATAAGGTGCCCCGACATAAGAGAAGAAGATTTAAGCTCTGAACGTTTGAATTCCGGCATAATTTCAGTTTAAAAGAATATTAACGCGACTTTGGGGAAGCACTTCCAAGAGACCGCCCTTAGCCTCAAGAATGTCGGATTTTCCGGCCTCATCAACAAGTTTAATTGGGCCGCTCCCCAAGGGGACAATCAGCGGCCGATGATGATTTAAAATCGTAAGTTCGCCAACCGCGGTCTTTAGATTCACTGATTGAACTTCTCTTCTTAAAACCGGTTTTCGCAAGGAATAAATGCTAAGCAACATATTCAAAAGTGATAAATGGTTTCTGGTTTTTAGTTTATAGTTTTAGTTTATCAGTTATTAGTTTTAGTTGATATCAAAACCAAAACTGCAAACCAAGAAACTATAACCAATAACCAAGGACTAATAACTAAATTGAGCTGATATCCCCTTTCATATAAAACGCCTCTTCGGGTTTGGAATCGTGTTTGCCATCAAGTATTTCCTTAAACCCTTGAATGGTTTTCTCGCGCGGCACATAGGTGCCCGAGCGACCGGTAAAGTTTTCCGCCACAAACATCGGCTGGGACAAAAAGCGCTGAATTTTGCGGGCGCGATGAACCAAAAGTTTGTCGGCCTCGGAGAGTTCCTCCATGCCTAAAATGGCGATAATATCCTGAAGCTCTTTGTAGCGCTGGAGCACCCGCTGAACTTCGCGGGCGACATCGTAATGTTCTAGGCCCACAATTTTAGGGGTAAGCGCCGTTGAGGTTGAGGCTAATGGATCCACGGCCGGATAAATACCGATCTCGGTCAAGGGACGCGAGAGCACGATGGTGGAGTCAAGATGGCTAAAAGTGGTGGCCGGCGCCGGATCAGTGATGTCGTCAGCCGGAACATAGATAGCCTGCACCGAAGTGATGGAGCCCTTATTGGTTGAGGTGATTCGTTCCTGAAGCTCGCCCATCTCGGTTGCTAAGGTCGGCTGATAGCCCACGGCCGAGGGCATACGGCCTAAAAGCGTTGAAACTTCAAGGCCGGCTTGAGAAAAGCGGAAAATATTGTCTATGAAAAGCAGAACATCCTTACCCTCCTCGTCACGGAAATACTCGGCCATGGTAAGCGCCGCAAGTCCCACCCGCAGACGCGCTCCCGGCACTTCATTCATCTGTCCGAAAACCAGAGCCGTCTTAGAGAGGACGCCCGAGGCTTTCATTTCGTGATATAAATCATTGCCTTCGCGCGAGCGCTCGCCCACGCCGGCAAAAAGCGAAACTCCGCCGGCTTCGTGAGCGACGTTCCGGATCAGTTCCATAAGGAGCACGGTCTTGCCCACGCCGGCGCCGCCGAAAAGACCGACTTTACCCCCTTTGACAAAAGGCGCGATTAAATCAATGACTTTAATGCCGGTTTCAAAAACTTCAACTTTGGCGGCTTGTTCAGTCAGTTTTGGCGCCGGACGGTGAATCGGCTCTAGACGTTTAAATTCTGTTTTGGTTTGATTCAGGGGTTTGCCCAAAACATCAAAAAGATTTCCCAAAACCTCGGGCCCCACCGGCACTCTGATGGGTGCTCCGGTATCCGAAACCGGATCGCCGCGGCGGAGCCCGTCGGTTGAGGACATAGCCACTGCTCTTACCCGCCCGGGTTCCAAGTGTTTGGCCACCTCGCCCACAATTAGCCCGCTCCGGCTTTGGATTTCCAAGGCATTTAAAATTGCCGGCAGTTTAGCGCCTTCGGGAAATTCCACATCTACCACCGGACCGATGATTTGTATGATTTTACCTTTAATCATGAGATGCTAATCTACTAATCTTATGCGAATCTACCAATATGCTAATAACTTATTCGTTCGCTGATGAATTTAAAATCCTTTTGGGGATTATCCGTTTATCCCTAAAATTTACCAGAATCGCCAGCTTTTTGTTCAAGGCTGTTAAATAACGTTTTGTTTGATAATAATCTGATTTCTCTATCATGCGCTTTGCTTTTACTTCCAAAACAATTTTATCTCCTATAAGGAAATCAACTCGGTTTCTTCCTTCCCTTTCTCCTTCAAATGATGGTGGCAAAATTTTCTCCCTTTCATATGGTATATTAAATAATTTCAGATAGTGTTCTATGGCATCGCAATATTCCTGGCTATTCCGATATCTTCCGCGTTCATTATGCACCGCGAATAAAATTCCATAGAGTTTATACGAAAGTTCTGCGTATATTAATTCACGCTTCTCCATATGTTAGTCATTCGCATATTAGTAGATTCGCATCATTTGCATTTACCATCAGCATCACATTGTTAACGCTTCAGTACCGCTGACAATTTCCGAAATTTCTCTAGTAATCCCCGCTTGCCGCGACTTGTTGTATTCAATCGTAAGCTCCCCTTCTAATTCTTCGGCGTTATCAGAAGCGTTCTTCATGGCGACCATTCTCGCCGAATGTTCCGAAGCATTGGCCTCAAGAATCAAATCATAAAGTTCAATTCCGACTAACTGCGGAATGAGCTCATCTAAAACTTTCTCTCGAGTCGGCTCAATAAGATATTCAAAATCTTTAACCGCCGGATTTAAAATCGTCTCCATTTCTTCGGCGGTGCCAAAGCCGGCGAAGCGTCCGCGCTCGGGAATCAGTTCCCTCACGGTTTGAATGACGTTTTCAATCTTAACCGGCAGAACTTCCCTTACCAAAACATCTTGACGCAAGGTTGAACGAAAATGCGTTGAAACCACGACTACCCTGTCCCACTCGCGCTTTATAAATCCTTGAATTAAGAAATCAGTCAAGGGCCTCACTTCTTCCAAATCCGCATAATCACCAAAATCCTTAAATACCTGATGGGGCGGGAGGCCCGTTCGATGAAGATACTCTTCTGATTTGCGGCCCACGGCAATAAAGCGGTAACGGCTCAACTCTTTAATTTCCGGTTTTAAGCGACGTTCAAAAACCTGAAAGACGCTGGTATTAAAAGGGCCGGCCAAGCCGCGATCCGAGGCCGCCAAGACAATGGCGGTTTTTTTAATCTCCCTCGGTCTCATAATCTCCGGCCGGTAAGTCGTCCGCCGGTGAATCTCCCCCAAAAGGCGGAGTGCCTGAAACGCGTAAGGGCGGGAGAGTAAGGCAATCTCCTGACTCCGCCTCATTTTGGTGGCGGAAACCAGCTCCATCGCACGCGTAATCTTGCTGGTGCTAGAAACAGCTTTAATCCTTCTATTGATTTCTTGTACGGAAGACATAGTTTTAATATGATGCCAATCTCCGAATCTTATGCCAATCTACAAATTGCGAATAAATTTCCTATTAAATTCATAAAACTTGACAAAATGATTATTCCTTGATAAGATCAAGCTAGCAACGATTTAGGAACCGATGGTCGGTTCCGCGTTGTAAGTTAGCTCTTCCCAAAAGAGGTACTGTCATGCCAGGAAAACCCGGGCTCTATCAACTGCAACTCCTCATGCAAGGAGAGGGAATCGTCACCATCGCCCAAGGGGCAGTCCCCGTGATCGATGCCGGAAATCCCAACACCCCGCACATTGGAGAGGTGGCTATGATTGTAAACTTTCTTCGCTCCGGATGCCCGGCTGTCCAATTCACCTCGGCTTTCTGCGCCAACTTGGAAGATTTCAAGCGGAGGCTCAAGGAATCCCTCGACAAGCTTGCGCTCAAAGGTGAGAATTTCCTTTTCTCCTCGCAGGATGATTCGGAACCGTACGTCACCACGATCACCCGCGAAATCGCTCCGGAGCCCGAGTAAACATCTATCTCTTTCGTTCCCGCCCGCATGGCACGGCCGTGCGGGTCTTTTTTTATCTATTGGTTATCAAGAATTGCTCCAGCGCTTTCTTTAGTTTTTCTTCGACCTCTTCTTTTAATTCTCCTGAATCTCTAATGGGTTTTAAAATATCCGGCTCGTGAAGTTTTTCCAGATATTCAATGAGCGACGTTTCAACTGACTTTATCCGAGCAAGTTCAATATCATTTAAATAACCGTTTAGAGCGGCGTAAAAAATCGCGGTTTGCATTTCAAAATTCATCGGCGCGCCGTCTCCCTGTTTTAAAACTTCTACAATCAATTGACCGCGCCTGATTTTGTCTCTGGTAGCTTGATCCAAATCCGAAGCAAACTGCACAAAAGCCTGCAGTTCCCGGAATTGCGCCAGTTCCAGCCGCAGTTTGCCGGCAACCTTTTTCATAGCTTTGGTTTGAGCCGAAGAGCCGACGCGGGAGACTGAAAGACCGGCGTTTACCGCCGGACGCACGCCCTGATAAAAAAGATCGGATTCCAGATAAATTTGGCCATCGGTAATTGAAATGACGTTGGTGGGTATGTAAGCCGAGACATCGCCCAGCTGGGTTTCAATAATGGGAAGCGCGGTAAGTGAACCGCCGCCGTAATCTTTAGCGATTTTGGCAGCCCGCTCCAAAAGCCGTGAGTGGAGATAAAATACGTCTCCGGGATAGGCTTCGCGTCCGGGCGGCCGGCGGAGCAGGAGCGAAATCTGCCGATAAGCCTGCGCGTGCTTGGTTAAATCATCATAAATAACCAAAGCATCTTCTCCTTGATCCATAAAAAATTCGCCGATGGCCGCGCCGCTATAGGGCGCGAGATACCAAAGCGCGGCTGGCGAGGAAGCCGGAGCGGCAACCACGATGGTATATTTCATAGCGCCGGCTTCGGTTAACTGTCGGACGATTTTGGCAACATTCGCCTGTTTCTGACCGATAGCCACATAAATGCAGGCGGGTGTCGGATAACGAGTGTCTTGCTCTTGATGAACAATCGCATCAATGGCAATGGTAGTTTTGCCGGTCTGCCGATCACCGATAATAAGCTCCCGCTGGCCGCGGCCGATGGGAATCATAGCATCAATGGCTTTAATGCCGGTATGAAGCGGGGTGTTAACTGATTCCCTGACCAGCACCGACGGAGCTTTGCGCTCCACCGGATTGTAAGTGATCTTCACGCCGGTCCCGAAAATCGGCCCCTTGCCGTCCAAAGGTTCTCCCAGAGGATTGACCACGCGGCCGATAAGCTCTCGTCCCACTGGCACGCTCAAGACCCGGCCCGAGAGTTTGACCGGATTGCCAACTTTAATATGAAAAAAATCTCCCAAAACAATCGCGCCCAAAACGTTTTCCTCCAAATTGAAAGCCACGGCCTCGATATCGCCCGTATCAGTCTCAATAGTTAAGAGTTCCTGACTCATGGCGTCTCTAAGACCGCTTACTTTAACCACGCCGTCAGCCGCTTCAATCACTTCGCCGGCGGCCTCAAGCGTCACTTCATCTTTAAAGCCCTCAATCTGTTTTTTCAGTTTTTCGATAAGTTCGTACATTTATGAGATGCGAATGCCTATGCTAATAAATGCAAATCTACTAATATGCGAATTAAAATAACGTTATTCGCATATTGGCCAGATTCGCATAAAATTCGTAGATTGGCATCATATTTCAAACAACTTCTTAAGTTTTCTTTTTAAAGTGGCGTCAACAATGGCTTCGCCGTCAATCTTGATCCTTACTCCGGCTATAAGATCGGGGTTGATTTTGGCCTCAATCACGTCACGGGAAGAAAACTTTTGAGTCAATTGTTTTAATTGCTCTGCCGGTAATTCCCGCGCGCTCTCAAAGATTATTTTTCTCCCGCCGTGAGCTCTAATCACGAGCGCCTCGACGCGCGCCGTAATCTTTTTTAAGGCCGGTAAATCGCCGTTCCGGCGGAGAACAATCATGAAATTTCGGAAATATTCAGCGATCTTTTGGGGCTGATTTTGAGCAAGCGCAGTTAAAGCCCGGGCGTAAATTTCGGGACGGTATTTCATGATGAAGATTTTTTAAGCGCTTTTAGGGCTTCCTTGACTAAAGAATCCTCTACAAGCTCCGGTTTAAGCTCAACGGTTTTAGCCACCGCTCTTTTCACGAGTTGGGCGGCCTCGGCGTAAACCCGCGTCTCCGCTTCCTGTTTTTTAACTTCAGATAGTTTTTCCGCGGCTTTCAAGATTTCGGCCTCTTTACCTCTGGCCGTTTGAAGCATTTGCGCCTCTTTTTCTTTACCGCGAACCTCTGTTTCGGCCATCATTTTTAGAGATTCTTTTTCCGCCTCGGCAATCCTCTCTTTATAAGCCCGATCAACGGTGGCCAGCTTCTCTCCGGCGGCTTCGGCATCCTGAAGTCCCTGCTCGATTCGTCGGCGGCGTTCCTGAAGCACCCGAACCAGAGGCTTATAAACCGTAAACCGCAAGATGGCTAAAACCGCAAAGAAATTGAGCGCCTGGGCCAAAAGCAGGCGCCAATCAATGCCAAATTTGTGGATAAGTTCTGACATGATACGATGCTAATCTACTAATCTTATGCAAATCTATCCCGACGTGAAGTCGGGATCCCGACTTCCTGATTTTAATTAAGAATAAAGTGCGTCGGGACTAATATGCTAATAGTTAACATTAGCATCTTCGCCAGATTTGCATCATCCGCATTCGTATTCGCATCACTTAACTACGTGAACTTCAAAATCAACGCCACCACCAACGCGTAAATCGCGATGGCTTCGGTAAAAGCAATGGCTAAAATCATGGCGGTCTGAATCTTGGGAGCCGCTTCCGGATTCCGGCCAATCGCCTCGGTTGATTTGGAACCAATCTTGCCAATGGCAAAAGCCGGCATAATCGTCCCTATGGCCATGACGGCCGCGATCGCGATTAATTTTATTGTTTCGGGATCCATTTAATCAATACGATGCTAATTTACGAATCTTATGCTAATCTGGCGAATATGCTAATATATTTTTTGTATTCGCATATTGGTAGATTAGTATTTATTCGCATTCGAATTAGCATCACATTATCGCATATAATAACCGACCTTTAATGCGCTCCGTGCTCTTGCGTGGCAATAGCAATAAACACCAGAGTAAGCATAGCAAAAACAAACGCCTGAATAAAACCGACGAAAAGCTCCAAAAAGAGAAACGGTAAGGGAATCAGATACGGCGTGAGAAAACCCACAATAATCAAAAGCACTTCGCCGGCAAAGATATTGCCGAACAAACGGAAAGAAAACGATACCATTTTAGCAAATTCGGATAAAAATTCCAAGAGGCCGATAAAAGTAAGTACCGGATTCCGGAAATTGAAGAATTTTTTAAAATACCTGATAAAGCCGATGGCTAAAATACCGAAGATATTAACAGAAAAAACAGCGATCACCGCCAAGGCGAGCGTGAAATTCAAATCAGCCGCCGGCGCCCGGAAAATCGGCACAAAAATTTCCTTGCCTTCGTGAAGAGTCTGAATTCCCAGCGAACCCACGCCCGGCAGGAGCCCCAGCCAATTGGAAACCAAGACCAGAAGGAAAATGGTGGCTATAAGGGGCAGGTATTTTTCCGATTTTTCCCGATGTCCCAAAACCGAATCCATAAGTTTGAGGATTCCTTCCAGCAGAGCTTCCAAAATATTCTGAATCCGGCCGGGCACCAAAGAAATTCTTTTCCTAAAAAACCAGCCTAAAACGGTGAGCAGCAAAAAACTCACTAAAGTGATAACCAAACTATTGGTTACCGGAAAAGAACCGATCTGAAACAATTCTTCAGCTTTGAGGGAAATTTCAATCATTTTTTCACAAAATCAAAGATTTTAGAAAAATCGGGACAAGTTTTTGAATGATTTAAGTATAAATCATTCCAGTAAATTTTTCAATCATTTTTCATTGAAAAATTTACTGCTTTGCATTGCTCTCAATAGCCTTGGCGAAGGAGGGACGGCAAATTCTCTTATGAAAATTCATTATCAAAATTTAAGAAAAAAGAAGGCCGAGCTCCACGATTGTACTGTGGAGCCCGGCCGGATGTCGTGCCGAGGAGAACGCTACGCCTGCGCGAGCTGGAGCCCCTCGACCTTCGAAGGGTCGAGCTTGCTGCCGTTGGGCGGGTAGAGCACGACGGTCTCGCCGACGATGGGCGAATTGAGGCAAAGCCGACTGTCACCGCCAACCTCGCCGCCGCTGGGGCCGATGTCGCTGACCGAGTAGATCTCGAGGCTCGCCGTGTAGTCGAGGCGATCGACCTTGACCCACTTCTTCGGGAACGGAGGAAACCCTTCCCCCTTCGCGAGCCAGGCGAACCTGACCTTGAGCTCGTTGTTCTCGACGACGATGGTCTCCACCTCGCCGGTAGCCCTCGTTCTGGTTCTGAATCTCCATCTGGCCGCCCTTGAACTTCGCAACCGCTTGCGTCGTCAACTGCATTATGCACCTCTCAATGTACTGGATGACCACGATTCCCTCGTGGCAGGGATGACCAATCTGCCAAGGCCACGCCATAGCAAATTGATGATGCTTGAATGTAACATAGTTCAGTATGAACGTCAAGAGAGGGCGGTGGTTTTCCACTTCTTGAGCAGAGATTTCGATTTGAAAAATTTTTCTTTTCTGCCTTTAACGGAATCGGGAATTTTTTGCCCCGAAAACTCCGTACGATTTGGTGGCCGAGCCCCGCCCGAGGCGGGACGAGGCATTGACTTTTCCAACGTGGTGCCGATGGCAAGGATTGTCTCCCTACGGGAGATCTCCCAAAGGGAGAAACCTGCGACCTTGGTCCCGATTTTTCTCCCGACTTTTGTCGTGGAAGAAAAATCGAGGATCCGCGATCTCGATTGCTCGGCAATCGCAGATCGGGACCTTACTTGCCCGCCCACCTTTTCTGTGTCAGGGGTGGGGATCGAACCCACGACA
>CAYSWC010000020.1:0-10295 GCA_964434715.1 uncultured Candidatus Saccharibacteria bacterium | reverse complement strand
TCGGAATCGCTTTGCCGGGTTTGCTCACCCCCGGATACCGCCAAGCGCTGATCATAATAATTTTCGTTTCTGACTTCTGACTTCTGACCTCTGATTTCTGATTTTTGTACATAAGCCAGATTTCCTCCCGCCCATTTCGCCGAAATGGGCGAGGCTCGCCCCGTTTATACGGGGCGGCCCCCTTACCTTCTTTGGAAACTTTCATCACCGCAACGGTATTGGGCGCTATTCCCTCTTCCTTTCGTTGAGGATTTTTAAAAATACTTTTAATTCGGGCTTCGGAGAGCGCGTAAAAAATCATTTTGTTTTTAATATGCCGCGTCCAGCGGAAATATTTATCATCCTTGGGAAATTTGATGAACATATTTCATAAGCGACGCGAACTTAATGCGAATCCATGCGAATTACGCGAAACTTATTCGTGTCATTCGTGTGCATTCGCAGATTGGTGTCGCTATCTATTTTTTAAGTAGATTTTGTTCTCCACTCTTAAATCAATATATTGGATTGTATTGGCCGGAGTTTTAGCCAGCAGCTCCTGAAGCGCCGGCAGAGTATTTTTACTTGGATCGAAACGCAGGCTGAAAATTATTTCAAAACCGGCGGTCGTCCGGATTTTAAATTCTTGGCCAACGCTATCAAGTGTTAAATTTTTGAGATTGAGCTCTAAATCCGTGAGTGAATTTAAAATCTTTCTGAAATTGATAAATAATGGCTCGGCAAGAATTTTTTGTCCAATTCGCCGCTCGCTATCAGAAACTTCATCAACCCTCAAAGTCAATTGACCCTCGGTATAGGGCGCTTCCTCTATTAAAAGGCCTTCCTTTTCGTCAAACCACCAACATCGCTCCCCGCCCGAATTATCTTCGAATGTCAACGAATCATCCTCAAATATTCGATCTTTATTTGCTTCTATTTGTTCATTATTTGCGCGAGAAACGCAGAGGATGCCGAATCTCTCGCGCCTTTGGGCGTCAATGGTGATTTCCCGATTAAACCAATCTTTCTTAACTCCGATACTTGCAAATTCCAAACTGGCGAGTGGAAGATTTTTTGGCCAAGCAATAATATTTTCCGAACCCAAAAAGCGGGCTAAGGTATTTTTAAAAACTGCCGGTGTTAAAACTCGTAGAAATTGCTCTCGCGGCTGATTTTCCAAACCGGTTACGAGAATTTCTTGAATCTTAAAAAGGGGAGACTCTCGTAGGAGATAAACCGATTCCCCAGCCGATAAAATAAGGAGAAAAAGCAAAATATATAATTTGATTCGCCATTTAAGGGATTGCCGGCGTTTTTGAATAACCAAATAATGAGACATTGGGGAATGGGGAATATGATGCTAATACTAATGCGAATAAATGCCAATCTACAAATATGCTAATAACATAACTTATATTTGCATATTCGCCAGATTAGTATTAGATTCGTAGATTAGCATCACATTTCCTTTTATTTTGGCACTCTTTCAATCAAAGGGTTAATACGAGTTAAGATTTCGTAATGATTGGTACTTAATTTTTGGGCGATCTCGCCTGCGGTAATTTCTTCTCTTCCTTGTTTCCCGATAATCGTAGCGCGGCTGCCGACTTTGCAGTTAATTCCGGTTACATCAACCACGATTAAGTCCATTGAAACTCTGCCTAAAACTTTGGCGCGTTTGCCGGAAATTAAGACTTCGCCAATTGAAGACAATCCCCTGTCAAAGCCGTGCCAATAACCAATCGGGATGATCGCCATTTTAGTCGGTTTTAAAACCCGCTCTACCAAGTCATAGCCAATATAGTCGCCCTTTTTTATATTTTTTACTTCACTTACCACTGACTGCCAAGAGAGAATTGGCTGGAGTCTAATTTTATTCCCCAGTTGAGTTTCCAATTCCCGCGAAGGATAAAGTCCGTAAAGGCCAATGCCGACACGCACCGCGTCCAAATGATATTCCGGATTAATTAAAGCGGCGCCGGTGGCCGCCGCGTGTTTAACTAAATTTCGGAAACCGGCCACTTCCAATTTTTTAATCGCCTTTCGGAAGGCATGAAACTGAAAATCAGTGAAGGTAGGATAGTTTAAATCTTTTGCCGAGGCGAAATGAGTGTAAACTCCGGTTAATTTCTTTCGGATTTCGCCTGCTCGCCGAAGCCTTGACGCAGGCGGGGATTTCGGATTTCGGATTTGCTTGATGACCTTCGATAGGTCATCAAGATAGAATCCTTGTCGGTGCATGCCGGTGTCAATTTTCAAGTGAAATTCCGGCTGCCATTTTGACTTAATTAGCCGCTCTAAGGCCTCCCAGCTTGATATAGTTAGCGTTATTTTGTGTTTAACTGCGTCAGAGAGCGAATTATTGGGTAAGGTAGGCCCTAAGACCAAAATCGGCTTTTTAATGCCGTTTTGGCGCAATTTCAGGCCTTCTACCACGCTATCAACGCAGAAACCGTTCACCCCGTTAGAAGTCGCGCCCGCGCGCAAGCGCGCCCCTCCGGGGCCTTGGGGCGGGCTACTTCTAACGGGGTCCACCCCCAAACTCGCCGCCAACTGCGAAAATAAAATCAAGCCATGGCCATAGGCGTTGGATTTCACCACGGCCCAAAGTTTGGTTTGCGGTTTAAGGAAAGATTTTATCGCCTTAAAATTATGCTCGAGCGCTCGGCGCTTAATTTCAATCCAAGTTTTAAGCATTGTTTAACGCTTCATCAACGAATATCGAATCTGGTACTCGGCCAGAGGCTGATCCGCCTTCGGCGGAGAATTTACGAATTCGTTTATTCGTATAAGATTCGTTATTCGCTGATGATTTCCTTTGACAGTTATATTTAAAGATGATACCCTTTCTCAAGGTCTTTTACAAGGAGTAACCAGTGTCAGAGATAGACCGTTTCATCGTGGTTCAGATGGGCCCCGAAAAGCAAATTGTGGTCGGGCCGTTTCCGTCCCGTCCGGAAGCTTTGAGAGCTCTTTACTGTCACGGCTTTGATCCGCAAATTGATCCGGAAAAAGGGTCCAGCCCTTGGCTAAGAGAGGGAGATAACGCAATAGCTACGCTTGAGAACAATCCTTCCGGCATGCCATCAACAATAAGAATCATCTCCCCAGAGGATTGGAAAGCCGAAGATCAACCACCACAAAAAGGCCCACCCTAAAAAGTGGGTCTTATTTATAAGGATAAAGATCTAATCAAAATGTCAAAATGTTTACTTCTTAAATGATTAATCATCTATGATGTCAACATTCAGTTTTAGTTTTTGTATGCGGCGCGGTTATTCATTGCTCTTTTTAATTTCCTTGAAGCTAAGATATTTCTGAAGCGCTTTGGGGATTTTGACAGTTCCTTTTTCGGTTTGGTGATTTTCCAAAATGGCAATCAAAGTCCGGCCAATGGCAAAAGCCGTCGCATTCAAAGTATGAACGTACCTAGTTCCTAGTCCCTTGTCCCTAGTCCCTGCTTTGTACTTGATGTTGAGTCCGCGCGATTGGAAATCGGTGGTGTTGGACGCCGAATGAGTTTCCCGATAACGGCCCTCGGAAGGCAGCCAAGCTTCAATATCAATCTGTTTGGCATCGCCAAAACCCATCTCGCCGGTACAAACCTCAACCACCCGATAAGGTAACTCCAATGCCCGCATTAATTTTTCCTGAAGCGCTACCAGAAATTGATGTTCTTTCTCCGAATCCTCGGGTTTTACAAAGGAGAAAAGTTCAACTTTATCAAATTGGTGAACCCTTAAGATGCCGCGCGTATCTTTGCCGTAAGAGCCGGCTTCGCGCCTAAAACAAGTGGAAAATCCGACATAGCGGCGCGGCAAATCTTTTTCCTCAAATACTTCAGCCGCGTGCATTGGGCCAATGGTATGTTCCGCGCTGCCGGCAAGATACAAATTATCGTCGGGCAAATAAAAAGCGTCTTTATCTTCAATAAATTTAATCTTACCCATACCCTTGAGCATCTCGGGCTTGAGCATCACCGGCGGAATCACCGGAATAAAACCTTCTTTGACCACCGTTTCAAATGCCAATTGGACTAAGGCAAATTCCAAAAGTGCCGCCTCGCGCTTCAAATACCCAAACCTACTGCCGGTAACCTTGGAAGCGCGCCCCACGTCAATCAGATCCAGTTCCTGCGCGAGCGTTAAATAATCTTTCCCCAGCCCCTTGCCCCTAGTTCCTAGTTCCCTAATTACTCTGTTATCCTTTTCATCTTTGCCAACTGGCACATCCGGGAATGGAATATTGGGAAACTTATATAAAAGTTCTTCGCGATTTTTTTCAAGAATTTTAATCTGGCTTTCTAAATCCTTAACTCTCTCTTTTGTTTTCCTGCCTTCCTCAACATTTCTTTCCTTGCTCAATTTATTAAGCCGCGCCCGCTCTTCATCAATTTGGGCCGTGAGCTTACGCCATTCTTCATCCAATGATAAAAAATCACCCGCGAGCTTGGGATTCATACCGCGATCTTGGAGCGCTTTCCTAACTATTTCAGGATTTTTGCGGATGAGATTGATGTCAAGCATAAAGGATAGTTTATAGTCTTTAGTTTCTGGTTTTAGTTATTTAGTTTCCAGTCTTAGTTACTTGGTTATTGACCAAAACTAATAACTACCGAACTATAACTAATGACTAAGAACTAAAAACTGTTATTCATATTTATCCACTTCCGCATAATGCAGTATCTTAATCTCCGGTTCATACCCAAGTTTAGGAAAGCTTTCCTTAAGATGTGTTTTTAGCATTTGCTGGTCATGGCCAATGCCGATAACATCCGGGCGATAGCGCTTAACCGCATTCCAAGTAGCCATTTCGGCGTCGCCAATAACTACCCGATCTACGCCGTCAACTTTTTCCAAGTGCTCAAAACGTTCAACCAGATTTCTTCTCGGCAGATGGCCTTTTAAGTGTTCCACAATATGATCCTGCGCTACCACCACCATTAAATAATCGCCATATTGTTTGGCTTCTTGGAGCATCGCCCGATGCCCCTCGTGCAGGCCGTCAAAAGTTCCGAAAACCATCACTTTACGCATAGTTTTTTCTCTCGCTAATCAACACTAATAAAATCACGAATAATCTCGAATATTGAATTAATAATAACCTTTTCTAGCAAAAATTACAAAAAAAGACCGCCCAACGGTTGAGCGGTCGAAGATCGGTGAGCGGTTGGGATGAGAAAAGATTTTACTCTATTGTTGATTACGAACTATAGCTAGACAATCGCACAGGGTTTACGAACTACGGCTAGGCAATCGCACGGGTATTTCCCGGCAGAGAACCGCCTATAAGGAATTCCCTTTCCGCAGGTTCCACAGAACACATTTGCCACAGGGATTGATGGCAAACACGTCAATCTGCGCTTAAATAATGCCGCCAATACGAAACCAGTTCCTCCGCAAGAAATACAGATATAGCCACTCTTAGTATCGTTTATAAACACGATACCTCTTCCAACACATTTGGAGCAACAGGTCTTAACTCTTCTCACCGGATGTTTCCTTTCAAAGAGCTTTCTGCGCCGGGGAAGTACCTTACTTCCCCCTTGGACGCATCAAAGGAAAGAATACTACTTCTCTTACCGGCTTGTCCACTAGCACGGCAAAAAGCCGCTCGGAAACTCCGAAGCCGGCGGTGGGCGGCATGCCGTATTCTAACGCTTCCAAAAAGTCTTCATCCATTCTTTGCGCTTCCTTATCCCCGGCCTCGCGGAGCTTCATCTGTTCGCGGAAGCGCTCGCGTTGGTCAGTTGGATCATTTAATTCTGAAAATCCGGTTCCCAGTTCTGTGCCGCCAGCCATCGGGTGCAGACATTCTGCCAGCTTTGGGTTGCTTTCAAGTCTTTTAGTCAGCGGTTTAAGCTCCACCGGCGGGTTGATAAGAAAAATTGGCTGGATAAAGGTGGGGCGCACAACTTTTTTGAAAATTAAATCAATCAACCGTCCCTTACCAAGTTTCGTATCGGGCTTGATGCCAAAAGCTATTGCTTTTTTAAATAATAAATCTCGTGAAGCTTCCAGCGGGTTGATTTTAGTCAATTCCCTGAAAACCTGAACATATTCCACTCGCGGCCATTTCTTACCCCAGTTGATTTTTTTGCCCTGCCAAGAAGTTGTAAGAGTTCCAAAAGTTTTTTTAATTACTTCCTTATACAGCCGCTCAACTAAAGTCATTAAATCATTATAGTCATGATAAGCCCAGTAAAATTCCAATTGTGTATAATCCTGAAGATGTTCGGCGTCAATACCCTCGTTTCTGAAGATGCGGCCGATTTCAAAAACTTTTTCATAGCCAGCCACCATAAGTTTTTTGAGTGCGATTTCAAGCGAAATACGAAGGTAAAAATCAACATCAAGCGCGTTGTGATGAGTAATAAACGGCTCGGCGTCAGCGCCGCCGGGCACTGCTTCCAAAACCGGCGTTTCAACTTCAAGAAAATCCTCGCTCTTCATAAAATCGCGAATCGCTTCCCAAAAAAGTGTTTTTTTATGAAACAGCTCTTTAAGTTCCGGATGAGCGATTAAATCTAAATATCTTTTGCGCAGACGCGTTTCTGTTTCTTCCAAGCCATACCATTTTGAGGGCAATGGCCGAAGACTTTTCGTAATAATGCGCAGAGTTTTGACTTCAATACTTCTCTCGCCTTTCTTGGTTTTAAACAAGGTGCCGCCGGCTTCGGCAAAATCACCAATATCAAGATTTTCGGCGAGGATACTAAAATTTTTAAGATTATCTTTTTTGATTACCAGCTGAATTTGTCCGCTTTCGTCTTTTAAATCGGCAAAAAGCAGACCGCCTTGTTTGCGGAGTCCCATAACCCGTCCGGTTACCGAAACTTTTTTCTTAGCTTTGGCAAGGGACGGGAAACTTTTAAGGACCTCGCTGATTTGGTGAGTCCTCGTAACGCGAGCAGGATAAGGGTCATAACCAGCCTTTTTAAGGGCCTCTAGTTTTTTCAGACGTTCGCGGATAAGATCATCAAGCATATTAGATAATGCAAAATTCAAATATCAAAATGTAAAATTTAGGTAATCCTTCGACAAGCTCAGGATATATTAATTTTATGATTTTGAATTGTCATTTTGAACTTTGATTTTTGCATTTTGAATTTATTCTATCTTAACAATTTTATAGACGACTTCCCCTATCGGCACCTTGACCTTCACAATATCTCCCACTTTTCTGCCCAAAAACGCTTTGCCTAACGGCGATTCATTGGAAATTAAGCCCGCTTCCGGACGGGCCTCGTTGGAGCCCACAATGGTGAACTTCATTGTTTTGCCGTCTTTTTCCACCTCAACCGTTCCGCCGATATTAACTACGCCGGCGCTTTCGGATTTTTTGATAATCACGGCGTTCTTCACTATATTTTCCAATTCAAAAATCCGGCGCTCAACTTGGCCCTGTTCTTCCCGCGCTTCCTGATATTCGGAATTTTCCGATAAATCGCCCAATTCTTTGGCGCGCTTAAGGCGCTTGGCAATTTCAATCCGCTTAGTGGTTTTAAGTTCTTCCAGCTCCTTTTTTAGTTCCGCTAAACGTTCGGCGGTGAGATAGTATTCCATAGTTTTTGGTTGTTGGTCATTAGTTTTAGTTTATTAGTCAGTGGTTCTAGTCCCAAGACTTAAAACTATTTAACTAAAACCAATAACTAGTAACTAAAAACTATACCTTTTCCGTTTGAGCCACCACCAGATTTTAATTGTTTCCCAGATGATTTGCAAGTAATTGCCCATTCGGAAGCGGGAGCCGGCATCATAACTGGCGGCGATCGGAATTTCCTTAATCTTAAATCCTAATTTTTCTCCCAAAACCAGCGATTCCACCGCATAACTCCAGCTCGTCAGCCTCACCAGTGAAAAAATTTTCTCCGCGCTCTCTCCGGAAAAGCAGTGAAAACCAAGGAGGAAATCCTTGACTTTGGAGTTTAAAATCAAGCGGATTTTAAGGTTTAAGACCCATTCACAGATTCTCCGTAAGAGCGGCATAGGCGGCGCTATTTTCGAGCCCTTAACTCCTCTTGAAGCGATCACAATATCAAACCCGTGTTCCGGCGTAAAATAAGGCATCATTTTGTGAAATTCTGGAACCGGATTTGAATTATCCGCATCCATCTGCAATCGCCAGTTGCCTTTGGCAGTCAGCATGCCGATTTTAACCGCCGCTCCTTTGCCGCGATTTTCCGGATTATTAATCAGTTTTAAATTTTTGATCACGCCGGAAAATCTCCGCGCAATTTCGGCGGTGGCATCGCTTGAACCATCATCAATGACTAAAATTTCATAAGCATACGGTTGTGCCGAAAGATGCCGGTCAACGTCAATTAAAGTCAACGGCAGACGATTGGCTTCGTTGTAGGCGGGAATGATGACGGATAAAAATGGGCGAGCCACAGAGGTCATCAACGAATAACGAATCTTGTTCGAATAAACGAATTCGTAAATTCTCCGCCGAAGGCGGATCAGCCTCTGGCCGAGTAATTGATTCGATATTCGCTGATAAAATTTATTCCATTATATCACAGTTAAAATCTCTACCCCTCTTTCCGTGATCGCCACCGTGTGTTCAAAATGCGCCGTAAGACTTCCATCCACGGCGGCAAAGCCGCCGTCCGGAAGCTGTTTTACTTTGCCGGAACCTACGCTCAACATCGGTTCAATTGCCAAAACCATCCCGATTGCAATCGGGATGCCTTTACCCCTTTCACCCTCATTTAAAACCTGCGGCTCCTCATGCAGTTCTTTGCCAATGCCGTGGCCGGTTAAACCTTTAATAACATCAAAGCCATGGTCGGTCGCAATTTTTTTTACGACATAGCCAATGTCGCCAAGAGTGTTGCCGGCACGCGCCGACCCAATTGCCAAGTTCAACGCCTTTTTAGCTGTTTGAATTAACTCTTGGGCTTGGGGCGTAATTTTTCCAATACCCAAGGTAATTGCCGAATCGGCAAAATAGCCCTGGTATTTTACCCCCAAATCCAATTTTACTACGTCGCCCGAGCAGAGCGGCCCCTCTTTTGGCGGCGCGTGAACCACTACTTCATTTACCGAAACACACAAAGCCGCGGAAAAGGGCTTTTCATCTTTTTTAGACTGGTAGCCCAAAAAAGCCGGCTCGGCGCCGGATTCCTGAATCAGCCGCATAGCCATTTCGTCTAAATCTTTCGGGCGCATTCCTTCTTGAGCCGCCAGCTTAAGTTTCTCTAAAATCTCGGCTAGGATTCTCCCGGCCATTCTGATTCTTCCAATTTGTTCCAGGCTATAAATGTGAATCATTTGAGGCACCGCATAATTTCTTGGTGGACTTTGTAGGGCGCCAGTTCACCGTTTACCGGCCGGACAATGTGGCCGTGTTTTTTTAGTTCTCTAAAAATCGGCGCGGTGCGTTCGTTAAATTCCCTGATGCGCACCTTAATTACTGCCGGCTTATCCAAAGTCCGGCGGCGCAAGGGCCCGCCGCAGACCGGACAGGCTTTTGGCTTGCCAACCAAATATTGAGTTAAAGTCGGCCGACCGCAGACTTTACAGATAAAGCGGCTGGAGTTTCTTTTAATTGAACTCTCTGGCCTCACTTTAAGCAGAAAAAAGAAAATATTTTTCTTGCCGTATTCTTCCTCAACCACGTGAAGCAGTCCCTGTTTCCCGAAAGTTTCATTAATCGTCCGAAGCGAACCGCTTAAAATCAAACTTAAACCGGCTCGGGCAATCGTCCGGATGCGCTCGGCTGCCAATTTCGCCACCCAAAAAGGATCGCAAAGAATGCCGCTGTCAAAATTGTGGCGTTCCTCCTGAATTTTTTTGTTTTTGCGGTTTGCCGGATCATGAACAATCTGTTCAAGATAAGAACCAATGTCAAAATGAACCAAATTCAGAGCTTTGGCGAGCAAGTCCGCCTGCGTGCCTTTGCCGGCACCGGGAGGGCCGTAAATTATGACAGCGATTTTTTTCATAAGGCCTACTTGGCGCGCCGCTTAGATTTGTCGAGCTGAAACGGGTTGCGAGGAAAAGAAGCGAACGATTACTCGAATCCTTCATACTCCCTCATCACCAGTTGGGAGTTGATTTGCTGCATGCTTTCCAGTGCCACTGAAATGACAATCAAAAGCGCGGTGCCGCCGATGGTCAAGATTTGGACGCCGGTTAAAATTTGGGTGATATTCGGGAGAACTGCCACCAGCCCCAAAAAAATGGCGCCGAAAAAAGTTATCCGTTTGGTAAGTTTGGATAAAAAGTCTCCAGACGGCTCTCCCGGTCTGATGCCCGGAATAAATCCCCCGCTCCGCTGGAGGTTTTTGGAAATTTCCTTGGGATCAAAAG
>CAYSWC010000019.1:0-11522 GCA_964434715.1 uncultured Candidatus Saccharibacteria bacterium | reverse complement strand
TTCTCGATTGCGCTACGCGCCGAAAAATACCCATCGAGAAAAGGTGCGGGGTAAAGCCCCTCTTAGTTGTTAGTTGTTTGTTGTTAGTTGCTAGTTTTCTCATGGTATTCTCCACGGCAGAAAATGATCCTGCAGTTGAACCACAAACTTGCCGCCTTTGCTCTGCCAGCCGACAGCAGAAGTAACGCGGTAATCTAGATTAACGTCCACGTTCATCTCGGGATATTCCGCCGGCCGGTCAATAATGATCACGCGGTAAAACTTAGTGGGATTGCCGAGATCATAATTATAATAGCCGCTGGGATCAACCATAAGCGGCCTCAAACTGCAGGAAGAAGAAAAAATCAAGTCGCGTACTGCCGATTGTGTCGGTTCACTGCCGCTTCCAAAAGAACAATTGGTTACATTTAAAGCGCTATCCGTATAATCCATCTCGTAGACGCCGTGGTTGCCATTAGTAAGGCTGCAATTGTTAGGAATAATACAGTAAGGCGTAAACCACCCGTAAAAATTCTGACTGCCGGGATAATCAGCAAGCGTCTGAATATAACTCCGATCAAAAAGATTTTTGACTAATTCTATGCCCTCGGACGCAAGATAGGCGGCCGTATATTGTTCAGCCGCCACGCGATTTAATCCCAAGGAACGGTTAAGCAAAGCTAAAATACCCAAAAGCGCCACCACAATAATGGTCACGGCCACCAGCATCTCTACCAAAGTTTGTCCGGAGTCGCTTTTTTTTGTTCGCATCATTCGCATAAATTTCGCATTTTTCGCGTCGGCTCATTAGTAGCTGATTTGGCCAGCTTTGTTAATCCGAATAGTGCTTTCTCTTGAGCCGTCTTTAAGGCTTAAGACAATAATAAGATCTGAGGCGGTTGAATCTGGATAAAAGGCAACTTTAGGCTCGGGGGGGATAAACACGGCACTCACCTCATCATCAACCGAAGAGTCGCAGGAACTGGCGGAGGAATAAAAACAGTCGAAGCCTATTGATTGATTAAAGCTAAAAGTTTCAAATTCCTCATTTTGTGTGCTTGTATAATGGCTATCAGCCTCGGTACAATCGGTGGCGGGAGCCAAATCTCTAAAAACTATATAGTTCTGATCTTGTTTATTAAAATACACTCCCCAGCCGCAGACTTTTTCGGTGGGAAGTCCCAGTCCCGGCTGTTGAGTCGGCTGAAAAGTTTCAATAGCAAAACTTTTAGCCCGGAGCAGGGCGGCGACTAAAACCGACTGCTCTTTAAAAAAGATGATCTGTTTTTCGCTGTCGCGGGTATAAACCACTAAAATAGCGGTCAAAATTATCACGATGCTCAAAACCACTATCATTTCTAAGACCGTAAACCCCGCACCTTTGTGAGATTGTTTTACAAACTCTGAATAAATCTTTTTATTTAAAGAATTCATTGTGAGCTATACAAAGATTCCCCGCCTCACCAAATTAATTATCTCACAAAGGTGCGGGGTAAAACCCTTATGGAAACAAGCTAAAATAACCGCTCATTATCGCCTTGCCCCAAAAAATAACCAAAAAAGCGCCGATAGCGATAAATGGCCCGAAAGGCAACATTGACTTCATCCCTTTCTTGCCCGCGAGCATTAAAATTATACTACAGACTGCTCCCACGATAAATGCGAGCATTAAAGTCAAAACAACATCCGGCCAGCCCAAAAGCAAACCCAAGGCGCCGGCAAGTTTGACATCCCCCATTCCCATTCCCCGGCCGCGGGATAAAAATACGATCAGACCAAAAAAAACAAGCCCAAAGGCGGCGCCGGCTAAATGATTAAGCCAGATGTTTTCGCGTAAACCGAAAAGCGCGGCGTAAAAACCCAAAAAAGAACCGTTTTGCTCCCCAAAAAGACCGTAATAATTCTTGACGACAATCGCAAGCAGTCCTAAAACGGCAATCAGGAGATTGCTCTGATCAGGAATAATTTTTAGCCGGAAATCAATGGCTGAAATTAAAATTAAGGCGGCTCCCGCAAGTAAAAAAATGCCGGAGAGAAAAAAATACCAAAGCGGCAAAGAACCATCTATTCTATGGAAGGCAACTTGAAAAGTCTGGAAAACGGAAAACGGGATCAAGGCAAAAATTAAACCAGTTGCGAGCTCCACAATCGGATATTGCCACGAAATTCTTTCTCCGCATGACCGGCAGCAGCCACGCTGGATAAAAAAACTTAAAAGCGGCACAAGCTCATACCAAACCAAATCTTTGCCGCAGTGAGGACAGCGTGAGCGGCCGCCGATTGTCTTTAAATCAAAAATCCGCTGATCGGCTTGGTAACGGATGGAAAGGACATTTAAAAAACTCCCAACTGCCAAGCCAAATAAAAAAAGGGTGAAGCTGCTGACTGCCATATCAAAATTTCACTAATTCCCATAGGGGGTAGTAGAAGTGCGATAGTTAAAAAAGCTAGCGTAGCTAGCAATCGCACTTTCACTACCCCCCATAAAAGCACTCTGCGTTGCCAATGCAATAATTGGGATCAGTGCAGTTCGGTGTATCCGGGTAAAAATTAACTAGAGACACGCTATCTAATTCTTTGGGATCGTCTAAGGATCGATGTGTCGTCTCCATTTGGGCTTTCAAAACATAACATTGGGCGCGGGGCGTGGGCGGCGGACCGCTTGAAGAGAGCTGGACGCGGTATTCGTAAGTACGTCCCGCGAGCGGATCATAAGGAATTAAACCTGCTCCAATTTCGGCATTCTTTAAATTAATCCCTAAATCATCCCAATTATTCGGATTTTGGCTGGCTTGACTGCCGTTTTCCTGACCTCCTAGACAAGCTTGATTTGTGCTATCAAACTTCCCCGGATAAAATCCGCACTTTAAGTGAAAAAGCCGGAGCGCCTGCTCCGCCTGACGCAAATCCGCCACCCGCCGATCATCTCTCGCCTGCCGCCTGACATCGCCAAAAATGTTAAGCAAAAGCGCGGCCAAGATACCAATGATGGCAATAACAACTAGAAGCTCTAACATCGTGAAGCCTTTCCTCGTCTTCATATAATAAATCTTAAAACGCCAGCCGTCAGATTACAACGGTTAGCGTTTTAAAAAGAAACAATCCCTCTAAACCGCTAAGTCCCTATGCAATACGTTGGGTCTGCACAGTCGGCACCAGCGGGAGCGTAATCAGTAGAAGTAATATCGACATTATCAATATCGGTGTTTAATGCTTTATGCGTAGTGTCTTCAAGAACCGCACGGAGAATATACTTCTGTCCTTGTGATGGGGTATGAACGTAATAAAGATAAACGGTGGTGCCTGGATCAAGGGGCAACTTAGACACTCCTATATTTGCGCCTTTTAAGTTAGTCTCTAAAGCTACCCAGTTAGCAGGAACGCTATAAGTACAGCCGGCATCGCCGGGATAACGTGAACATTTATTAGAGTAGAGCTCTAACGAGGTTTGGACTTGCTGTAAATCAGCTATTCGCCGTGCATCGCGCGCAGCTCTCCTTGCTCCCCCAAAACCTACCAACACCGCCGTTGCCAAAATCCCAATAATGGCAATAACGATTAAAAGCTCGATTAAAGTGAATCCTTTTTTCATTGTTATGCTAATGACTAGTGCGAATAATCGCGAATGCTGGTGCGAATATTTTTATAATGGTAATTCGCAAATCATTCGCATATATTCGCAAAAGCATTGGCGTGAAATCTGCTCGACCTTTTGGTTTATCTTATCACCTGTATCAAATTATATATCGGTAAGAGAATTGCCGCAAATAGGAAACCTACTAACAGTCCTAAAACGAGCATCAGCATGGGCTGGAGCAGTTCCACCAAGTTGCCGACGATATTTTCCACCTCCCGACTGTAAAAAGTGCCTACGCGCACGAACATTTCGTCCAGTTTGCCGGTCTGCTCTCCCACGGTAACCATCTGATTCACAATAGGCGGAAAGAATTTATCATAGCGGCCGAAGGCTTGAGACATAAGTTCGCCGCGCCTCACCGCCTCGGCCACATCATGAAGCATTTCGCGGTAAAGAGCGCTCCCGACCGTGTGTCCGGCAATCTCAATTGACTGGGCAATGGGGATGCCGCCCTTAATAAGCACGCTGGCGATCTCGGCAAAGCGAGCCACATAAAGTTTTTTGAAAAGTTCGCCCAAAACCGGCGTGTTTAAAAGAATCTGATCCAAAACTGCTTTGCCTTCCGCTGACCGCAGATAATCAATGACAATACCGGCCAAAACCACAAAAAAGACAATGATCATAAGCCACCACTGGTTGATAAAAGCGCCCAAGGCAAGGAAAATTCTCGTAATCAACGGCAAATCAAATTGGGCTTCTTCAAAAATCGTGGAAATTTGAGGAAACACTAACCCGATTAAAATACCGCCCACAATGATTGAGAGCACCACTACGAAAATCGGATAAATCAGCGCATTTTTAACTTTAGCCATGGTGACCATTTCTTTCTCCAGTAGATCGGCTAAAAATCGCATTGCCTCTTCTACCCGGCCCGTGACTTCGGCCGACTGGATCAAATGAATGTAAAATTCAAAAAAAACATCGCTTTGCTTTTCCATTGCCTGCGAAAGCGAAAGCCCGGCGTCAATGTCGGAGGAAATCTGGAAAATCGCTTCTTTTAAAAAAGGGTTTCTGGTCTGATAGTAAAGAGCCGATAAGCCGTCGTGAATGGAAATTTTGGCTTCCAGCATGGTCGCAAACTGGCGCGTAAAAATCGCCAAATCCTTGCGCCTGACCCTACTCAAGAAAAATAAAATATTGTGGTACCAAGTGGGCGGCCGAACCTCATCAAGACTTAAAATATAAAGTTCGTGGCCGGCTAAAAGACTGGCCGCCGCATCGCGGTTTAGAACCTCTACAAACCCCACTTGGAGTTCACCGGTTTTAGTACGGGCGCTATACCTGAACTTCATATTTGACTTACAACTGACAACTCACAACTAACAACTGTTGTTGGTTGTTGGTCGTAAGTTGTTGGTTAAATCCTCTCTAAGAGGATTTTGAGTTCCGCCGGATTCAATGAGTAAAGCTGGGCTTGTTCAAGAGCAATCTCCTTGCGCTTCACCAGCGTTGCCAAGGAACGATTGAGCGTAACCATGCCTTCCTGAAGACTGGTCTCTATCACTAAATCAATTTGGTAAGCTTTGCGTTCCCGGATTAAATTCCTGATGGCGGAATTAACAATCATAATTTCGCAGGCCGGCAGCCGCCCGCCGCCGATTTTGGGAATCAGCCTTTGGGAAACAATGGCGACCAGCGTGGCCGCGAGCTGGGAAGTAATCTGCCCCTGCTGATCAGCCGGGAAAGTGTCAATAATCCGGTCAATCGTCTGCGCCGCTGAATTGGTATGTAAAGTTGAAAATACTAAATGACCGGTCTCGGCCGCGGTCATAGCCACAGACATTGATTCCGGATCGCGCATCTCGCCAATCATAATCACATCCGGATCCTGCCGGAGAATGGACCGGAGCGCGCCGTGAAAAGTAGCAGTGTCACTCTTGACCTCACGCTGGGAAATGATGGAACGATCCTGAACAAACAAATATTCAATCGGGTCTTCAACGGTGATAATATGTTCGGTTCGCTGATGGTTAATGTCGTCAAGCAGGGCGGCTAAGGTGGTGGATTTGCCGTGTCCGGCCGGCCCCACCACTAAAATAAAACCTTGAGACATCTTGGTGAAATCTTTAAGAATGGGGGGCAAATTCAGCTGTTCAATAGTCCTGATTTGAGCCGGAATCAAACGCAGGGCCGCCGCCTTAAATCCTTTCTGGATAAAGACATTGACGCGAAAACGGGCTTTATCTTCAAAAGAATAGGAGAAGTCCAGTTCTTTCTTAACCAGAAACTGCTCTTTTTGTTCCGGCGTGATCAGGGCATAAACCAAACCTTCGGCCGCCTCGGGAGTTAAAACCGGCTCTTTTTCAAGCGAAACCAAAAGGCCGTCAATCCGAATAGTCGGTTTTTTCCCTGCTGCCAAATGCAAATCAGAAGCTCCCTGCTTTACCGTGTTTAATAGCAGTGACTGAAGTTTTTGTTTAAAATCATCCATGCCAATGTTGTCTAAATTTTCGAGCTCAATGGTAGCGATGAAAATTTAGCTACAACATTGAGCACCGAGCACATAAATTTAAATGGGCGACCGTTAATAACACCGTTGTTCATCCTTTAATGTTGTTTTTTTATAATGATTGCATCCATGAATTTATGTGCTCGGTAATGGTTTGGTTGATAAATTTTCTGCTCCGCCAGCTGGCGGATTGAAAATTTATACCAAACTCATTATATCACATCTCTTCTGTCTCCCTTAACACCTCCTCAATGTTAACAATGCCCTCCAGGGCTTTAAGGATGCCGTCGCCGCGGAGCGTCCACATTGCCTGACGCCGCGCTTCTTCCAAAATTTTATTTTCATTGAAAACGGGGCTGACAATCAAATCAGTGAGTTCCCGCGTCATTTCAAGCACCTCAAAAATGGCAATCCGGCCGGTTACTCCTCGGCCGCGGCAGACGCCGCAACCAGCAGCATGAAAAATTTTATAGGGTTCTTTGTATTTGGCCGTAACTGCGCCCGGCAGTTTAGCTAACTCTTTTTTAATGATTTCCACGACTGCCGCCGGCGCCTCACTGGGTTTTTTGCAGTTTTGACAAATCCGAGAGATTAACCGCTGGGATGCCATGGCAGTAACTGCTGAAGGCAAAAGATAGGCCGGCACGCCCATGTTGATTAGCCGCGGGATCACGCCCACGGCATTATTGGTATGCAGAGTGGTCAAAACTATATGGCCGGTTAAAGCCGCCTGGATTGCCAAACCAGCAGTCTCGGTATCTCGGATTTCACCGACCATTAAAATATCCGGGTCTTGCCGCAGAATTTGCCTAAGTCCGGAAGCAAAATCATAGCCAATCTCCGGACGAACCTGTGACTGATTAACTCCTTCAATGGTGTATTCCACCGGATCTTCCAGACTTAAAATGTTGACATCATCTTTATTTAAAATTCTCATCAACGAATAGAGCGTGGTGGTTTTGCCCGAACCGGTAGGGCCGGTTAAGAGCATCATGCCAAAGGGCTTTTCGATGCCAACCTTGAGCAATTCGGCGTTTCGGCCGCTAACGCCGATCTCTGCCAGAGTTTTAAGTCCGATTGCAGGATCAAGGACACGCAAGGCCGCTTTCTCACCGGTCGGTGTCGGGAAAATTGCCACCCGAAAATCAATTTCTTTTTCAAAAATAATAGTGCGGAACCGGCCGTCTTGGGGAATCCTTGTCTCATCCAGCTTTAAATTAGCCAAAACTTTAACTCGGGAGACTAACGCTTGAGCCAGTTCAGCCGGCAGCGAGGTATATTCCTGAAGTTTGCCGTCAAGCCGGAGCCGCACCCTTGTTCTAGTCCGCTGGGGTTCAATATGAATATCAGAGGCCTCAAGATTTACGGCTTCCTTGAGCAGAGAGGTAATGATGCGGATGATGGGAGCGTCAGTGGCGCCGGTTTTAAGCCCTTCCTCGAGACGCACGATTTTCTGAAAATGCGAAAGTCCTTCCCCCGGCTTTATGCCTAAAGATTCAAGCGCTCCCTGAATTTCATCAGAAAACCTGGCAAATTTCCTTAAAGCCAGGTTCACATCCGAAGGAGTCACAATGTAAACTCCTAGATTAATTTTCTGCTGTTTGGCCAAAAAACGGAGCGCCTCTTGGGCGCTGGGATTGTCCGGATAAACCATGCCGACTACGAGCAAATCTTTGGTTTTTGAAAGCGGCACGATTTTATAAGTCTTGGCAGTCTCGGCCGGAATCAGCTTAAAAACTTCTTCCGGCAAAGAATCCGGCTCAATCTTTTTGTAGGGAATTTTCAAAAGCCGGCTTTTGATTTTAGCCAGTTCTTCCTCGGGGATTAAATTCCGGGCATAAATAATATCCTCGGCGCTTCTTCTTGTGGCTTCGGCTTCTTTAAGAATGGTCGCGGCATCCTGCTCCCTAAGGAGTTTAGCATCGGTGAGAGTTTTAAGCAGGTCTTGATTTTTCATAAGGAGTGTTCGCTAATATCGCTAATGCGAGCAAATAATGCTAATCGTTTAATTCGCATTATTTTGCCTAAATTCGCATTATTGGCGATTACTCTAGAGCTTGACGAACGGATTGGCTCTGCCGAGCGTCCCCACTCCCGGCGGGCCGGCGTAATTCTGGAGTTTCCGGAAATTAGGATCATTGATAATAATGGTCGGCTCTATAAATTCCAGTTCTGAAATTTGGCTGGCACGTTCAAGCGGCGCCGGGAGCACCGCCTCAAGCTTTGGCGAAGGCGCGAAAAAAAGATAGTAGACCGCGAAAATCAGAAATAAAATCCCGAAAGTTGCCGAAAGCAGACCTATCCAATTTACCGGTTTGCGTTTTTGCTCAAAAACAATAGCCATACCTTCGTAACTTACGACTCACAACCAACAACTTACAACTGTCGTTAGTCGTTGGTCATTAGTTGTTAGTCAAATTATAGACTTTGATAATACGCGTTGACGACCACATTGTAGGAAAAATTGTCGCCTCGAATTTGCGGCGTGATGTCCAAACTTGCCAAATCCATAATCCGGATATTATTCTCAATGGTTTCCAAGAAATTTTTAAGCGACTGATAAGGGCCGCTTAAACTCATGGTAAGCTGAACCGCTCCAATTACCGGCAGATTGGATCCGGAGGAACCACCCTCGGCATAGGGAAGCAGATTTAAGTTCACGGATTCGAGCGCGAGCCCGGCGGCTCTGGCCAAGCTGTTTATTTGATTTAAAAGCGTGGGGTAACCTTCTTGATTGGGCAATGAAAGAGCCACAATTTGCTTGGGAGCGGTGAGGCTTTGATATTGAGCTAGCAATTCCTGAACCTCCATCACCACCTTGGTTTGAGTTTTGACCAGATCTGACTTAACCGCCAAATCCCCCCGGAGCTGATTTACCTCCTCGTAAGCAGGTTTAAGCAAAAGCGTATAGAGGAAAATGGTAGCCACCAGCAAGAGCAGTACTCCCAAAAGATTTAAAAATCTTAAAGTTGAAGCCTTCATAATTTTTAAGATTTAAATACCTCCGGTTTTAAAAATAATAAAATATCAAACTGCACTTTGCCGTCGGCGCCGGTACTGGCATTGCTCATTTGAAAACGGCTGACCTCCGTCATCCTTGAAAACGCCTCCAGCTGGGAAGCCAGCGTTTCGTAGGAATCAGCCACGGCCGCCAGGTTCACCCGCCCCTCGCGGACATTAACTCCCATTTTGGTGTAGTAAACTTTGGCCCCGGTCGCTCCCTCAATCAAGGGCAAAATTTTGGAGGCGGCAACGTGATTGTCCAAAAGTTTTTTGAGATTGATGAGCTGAAATTCAAATTTGATAAATTCTTCCTGCTCGACTTCGGGCACCTGCGCCGCCAGATCCGTGAGTTCAGACTCAAATTTCGCGATCTGCGCTTCCACGTAATTTTGATAGCCGAAAATCAGACCAAAATAAGCCACTAAGAATACCAGAAAAACAAAAGCCATAAAAATAAGCAGGCGCCAAGCGCCGCGGGTCTCCAATCCCTCTTTTTCCAAGCGCCCGCCGAAATTGTTGGTAAAGGTGGGCATTAAACAAATTTCTTAAGCGCTAAACCAATGGCGACCGAGAGCAGCGGTCCGGTTTCCTTGGCAATGGACGACAAAATATCCGGGTATGCTATCGGGGAGAAAGGATTGATTTTGCTGACTTTAAGTCCAAACTCTTTATTCCAATAATCGGCGAGTCCCGCCATGTTCGCGCCGCCGCCGGATAAAATCACGGCCTTAACTTTCTCCTCGTAGTTGGTTTCAAAATTGGTAATTACCCGTCTGGCTTCATTCATTATAACATCTAAAATCGGCTCCATCAGTGTGGATAACTCGTGCTCACCGCCAAAACCCAAAAGACCTCTTTGTTTCTTTAAGTCTTCGGCTCTCCGCTGGCTGATATTTAAGCCACTGGCGACAATTTGGGTGAGTGAGCCGCCGGAAAAATCAGTCTGGCCGCTGAATTTAAGATGACCTTTAGCGGCAATTGAGAAGCTGGTGGAGCGGCTGCCGATATCTACGATGAGCGTCACCTCTTCCGCCGCGGCGCCCAAAGCGCGCGCCAAACTCATGCCTTCGGTTTCAATGCCGGTAAGCCGGAGACCGGCAGACCGAAAAATCCTCTGATAATTTTCAATTTGTTCATTGGGAATAGAGACTAAAAGAATTTGATACTTGACGGTGCCTTCGGAATCGGTTTTCTCCCCCACTTTCATCCAGTCAATGCTCACGGCGCTCAAGGGCAAAGGAATATAGCGCTTACCCTGAAAGTCCATAAATTTCTTGATTTCGCCCTCGGACATGGCCGGCACTTCAATTAAAGTGGAAAAAGTCAGAAAGGCCGGCACGGCCGCCACCGCGAGTTTAGCCCGGATACCTGCCCGTTGAAGCAGCAATTTTAAATAATCGGCGGTGGTCTCTTCGCCAATTTTAAGACTGCTGGTCTGAAGCGCTTCATTGAAACGTTCAAGATAAGCGTGAGTTTCAAGTATGCCGTAATTGGTAAGTTTCAGCCGTTCCCGGCCCCTTACAATCTCGGCAACTTTAATAGAAGTTGTGCCAATATCAACTCCTAAAATTGCATCCGAACCGCCAAAGAAAGATTTGAGAGAAAACATGGTAAAAATTCAAAATCCAAATATCAAATCAATGTCAAAGCCCAAAATCAAAAATTCTGACATTTAGTCATTTGGATTTGATTTGACATTTGAGCTTTGAAATTTGAACTTAGATGCTTCGACACTGTTTAGAATAATTAGGTTAATTAGAACAATTAGGTCAATTAAATAATAATCTAGGTGTTATACTTAAATTATACCATGTCCTTTTCTCTCACTAAAGCTAAGGAAATCACCTTAGACATCCTCTTCCCTCCCATCTGTATTGCTTGTGAAAAATCGCTTCTCCCTCATGAAAAAGACCGGTTTATCTGCGAAAACTGTTTTTCCGGCATCCAAATTAACAGTACCCTAACTTGTCCGGTCTGCCGCGCCCGGCTGGCGGATAACAAAAAAATCTGTCATAAAGAGGCGTCTTATCGTCTTGCCGCCGCCGCCAATTATGATAACGAACTGGTAAAAAATTTAATTTGGCAGTTAAAATTTCAAAAAAAGACCGTCGCCGCGAAAATTTTAGGCGAAATTTTATTCCTCCATCTTTCCTCTTTTCGCTTTCCTCTTGCCTCTTTTCTCTTAATCCCTATCCCGCTTCATAAAAACCGCAAGCGCGAGCGCGGCTTTAATCAATCAGAACTGATTGCCGAAGCTTTAGAGAAAAAAACAGGTCTGCCGATGGTGACTAATGCGCTTATTCGGATTAAAGACACGCCGCCCCAGACCGAGACCCGCGATTTTGAAGAGCGTAAGAAAAATATGGAAAAGAGTTTTATGGTGCTTTATCCTGATTTAATTAAAAATAAAAATATTATTTTGATTGACGATGTTTTCACCTCCGGCTCCACCAT
>CAYSWC010000018.1:6166-11582 GCA_964434715.1 uncultured Candidatus Saccharibacteria bacterium | reverse complement strand
GTTCAACGGCAGAACGATTCCATGGTAAGGATTAAACGGGAGTTCGACTCTCCCCACCGGCTTAAAAAATTTCCGCAACTTGCAATTAACAACTATTTCATTTACAATCTTCGCATCATTCGCATTGTGAATTTCGCATCGGCATATGGCTCAGTCCAAGTTTTCCCAAAATTTAATCAAGCTCAAATGCTCCGTCTGCAAGCGGGTAAATTACTATACCCACAAGAATGTTAAAAAAGTTGAAAAAAAACTGGAATTGAGCAAGTATTGCAGATGGTGCCGGAAACACACTGCCCATAAAGAGTCTAAGAAGTAGACTCTGGGAGCGTCGTTCAATGGCAGGACTGCGGTCTCCAAAACCGCGAATTCCCGTTCAAGTCGGGACGCTCCCGCAAATTTAAATTAAATAGCCCTCGTTTTTCAGGAACGAAGGCTTGATGTTTCTCTCGGCAAACGGGCGAGGAGTTGGATGAGTTCAGTAAGAGAGCCGCGGCGGCGCGCTCGACGGTAAATCACAAAGCGTTCTTTACCTTCTTCTACGGCGGTTACGATCACGATATTTTTAAGAGCATAACCTTGCGGCAGTTCATTGAGAATTCTCTCGGCCCAAGAACTGCGGTAGTCATCGGTATCGCGAGGCTCTATGCGCACAATTGCTTCGAGAGCATCAAGGGACTCGCGGATCCATAACTCCTTGAGTTGTTTCTCAATGCACGGCCGAGTAAGAATTCTTCCAAGTTCTGCTTCGTCTTTAGATTCTTGAATTTCAGCCGCGCCCGGATGCCAGATGCCCCGGATCGCCCAAAGCCAAGGATAAGCCCGTAAAAGCCTTCTATGCCTCCGCGCCTGCTTTGCGCTTACAACAATACCAAAAAGGTGATTAAGCCTGCCTAGTATTTTTCGCTTCATAGCAACCTCCGTTAGTAACTAAAGGAACTAAAAATATCTTAACACAAAAAGCGCCTTTAAGGGCGCTTGTTGTGTTTGGGGCGGGATTTCTTTAGTAGATGGTTTTACTGAAAACTACTTTGCCGTTTTGGCGTCGGAACATAGAAAGAAATTTTACCAGCAGTTTTCACCGGCGCATTGTTTAAGCTCCGCAAGACGTTTCCGAAATTGGTTAATCATTTCCTGATAGCAGGAATTGGCGTGCTGGCTTTCCATTTCGTAGAGATCTCCATTCGTCCGGCATTCATCAGGAAAAAAATTATAAAGCTCGTATTCGTCGGTATTACTGTCCAAATCGTTATCGTACTCCAAGTACTTATAATTGTCGGAGCGCATCCCCGTATACCAAGGACTAGGGCCGGTTTCAATCAGAAAGCTATCCCGCCATTTGATGTTGGGATTAGCAATGAGCGGCATAAGCGATCGGCCATCTTGGCGAAGACCCGGAACAGCTTTAGCAATATCAATGATGGTAGCGGCGTAATCCACGTTAGTTACTAATCCAGAGATTGTCGTACCGGGAACGATGCCGGGGCCGCGTATAAGGAGCGGCACCCGAATCGATTCTTCATAAGGCCAATTTTTACCCTGAGGAATTCGATGTTCCCCAAACATGAAACCATTATCACTCGTAAAGATAATATAGGTGTTTTTAAGTTTTCCAATCTGAGCAAGAGTCTCTATGATTCGTGCCACCCCCTCATCTACTGACATCAGAGCTTCCAAGCCGTCTCTTCTTGTATCCTTAATCCGTTCGATTTCAGTCTCATCAAGCAAGGGTAAGTCTCTGACCTTCTGGGGTTTGTCTCCTACATCTTCTTCGTTAAAGGAAGGCGCAAAAGTTGGTTCATAATCAGCGAGCAGATTATCATGTCTGGGTGCAGGAGTTACAATGTCGCCACCCCAGGAGCCCATATGCGGTGCATAATAGTCAACGACCAAGAAGAACGGTTTGCGGGCAGAAGCCACTTCACTAATGTATTCAACCGCTTTGTCGGTGAGCACATCGGTCAGGTATTCTTCTGGCGCCTCGCCGAATTCTCTGATAACACCTTCTTCGTTAATCAAGTAGTTATAGTAGTTTACACTACGAAAGTTGGTAAACCATTTATCCCACCCTGGAGGCACTGCGGGATTGGTAGCATAGCCGTAGCCGTTAATATACTTTCCTAGGTGCATGGTCTGATAGCCGGCTCTCTGTAACCAGACAGCGAGGTTGTTATTTGCATAAAGGTTTTCAAACTTACGATAGCCGGCGTTGTCCAAAATTTTGTGGTTATGCGCATATTGACCAGTAAGAGACGTTACCCTTGATGGGCAGCAGAGCGCGAAGGAAACAAAACTGTTGGTGAATTTTATTCCTTGAGCCTCGAGAAGTTCGTTAATTTTTTTTGAGATAAGCTCCCCATCGGATTTTCGCGCCTCGAGCGACAGCAGATCTTGATCATCAGTCCTTATAAATACGATGTTAGCTCTGATGGGAGCCGGTCTAGCTGTTACTAGAAAGGAGTTAGGATTTTCGAGCGGGACGGTCAATAAACCGAGAACAATCATTGCTCCGGCTACATAAGAAAGGTTAAGGCGGCGGTTTTGGCTAAGAAAAATTTTTTTATTTAGGCTTTTTACAACAGTTCTCATCGTTGAAATTATACAGCATTATCATCGATTTGGGTAATTCAGATGTTATCCACAAGCCTCTAAAGACGATAAATGCTATAATTTTTAAAGGGAAACTCCGCCCAATCCGGAGTTCTTCGGCTTACCAGAAAAGCCGATGCGAACAATGCGAATTATGCGCGAATGATGCGAAAACAATGACATTAAGATCTAGAAGAAAAATACTTTTATCTTTGGCGAAGATTTTATCGGTCATTTTGCTTCTGCCTTATTTAACAGTTCCTTATTTAGCTTTTGTTTCCGTATCAACAGTTCACGCGGCCAGCGGCTCTCCCAGGATTATCAGTTATCAAGGTCGTTTGCTTAATTCGAGCGGCAGTCTATTGGGCGGTTCTTCCGGCACTACTTTTTATTTTAAATTTTCAATCTGGGATAATTCAACAGTTGGTTCCGGCACGCGACTTTGGCCTTCATCGGCGCCCAGCTCTTTTGCCGTAACTGTTACGAACGGCGTTTTCAATGTTAATATCGGCGATACTAAAAATAATTTTCCGCATCTTTTAAATCTTAATTTCAACACCAATCAGGATATTTTCCTCCAAGTTGAAGCTTCTTCCGATGATTCAACGTTTGAAACTTTATCGCCTCGTCAACGCATTGCCGCCTCAAGCTTCGCCGTGCTCTCGGAGGCGGTGAGCGGCACTAGTACGCCCTCGTCATTCGGTACTACCTCTCCAATAGGATTTTCAGTTGTGACTATTGAAGCGACGACTACGGACGCTATCGGTCTCTCCGTTCGCGCCGCCTCCGGTCAGACAGCTAATATTTTTCAGATTCAAGATGCTCGAGGCATTAATCAAATTTTTACGGACAGCGATTTTAAATTTGGCATCGGCACCTCCACCATTGGCACCAAGTTAGAAGTGGCCGGCGGCGGAGTTTTTAAAGGAACACTTTATACTGAAGCCACGAGCACAGCCTCCTCGTTCATAGCTACTTCAACTTTAGCAGTTGGTACCTCGACTCCAATAACCAACACTCAATTGGCGGTTACTGGGAGCGCCTATCTCACGGGCGGCGTAAGCGTCGGACGCTCGGCCACCAATACTCCCGGCCATGTTGGAGCCACCTTTCTCCATTCTGACACTCAAATCGTAGCTCGAGGACTCTTAAGCTGCGACACTATTGATACTGATGCCGCTGGAGTTTTGAAATGCGGCTCTGATGCGAGCGGTGCCGGTACCGCAGATCTTCAGGATGCTTACAATACCGCCGCTGCTGACGCCCAAATCACCACCACTGACGCTAAAGATCTTATTTTTGATATTGAAGATACAGCCACTGATGCCAATGTAGCCATCACCATTGAAAATACTTCAGGCGGTCAATTCTTAATTCAAAACCGCAATTCATCAGGAGCCGCGACCACTACGGTCTTTACCGTAAACCGGGACGGATCAGTGGGTATTGCCGGCACGACTACTCCCGGAGCCGGACTGGCAGTAGGGTCAGGCACTACCACTATCCTTGGTTTAGACGTCTATGCCTGGGGACAACTGAATATTCCTAATTTAGTTGCCACCTCAACCTCCTTAACTTCACTGATTCAGGGCAATCTTGGCCTTGGCACTTCTTCAGTGGGCGCTGGCAACAGACTGGAGGTGGGCGGTTTTGGAGTTGTCAAGGGCAATTTTAACATTGAAGCCACCTCCACCCTTTCCTCACTTAATGCTACTAATACCGTAGCCATTGCCACTTCCACTCCTGGTTCAGGTATCAACCTCGCGGTTTTGGGACACTCTGTTTTTGGAGGCAATGTTTCCATTACCGGCGCCGCTGATATCCAAGGAACCCTCACAGCCGACACTATCGCGCCCACTGGAGGCAGCTCGGCCACCACTACTTTTACTGGCGGCGCCTCCACTGCCGGCTTGGCCAGTTCTCAAGGGTTAACCATTTCCGGCGGTCAGATTCAGTCATCAGGAAAATTAGTAGTCACTGATGCAGCCACTTCCTCCATATCAGGATCATTGGATATTACTGGCGGCGGGGGATTACAGACCGCGAGAGTCTACAATAGCGCCGCTGCCTTAAATGTCGGCGGTTCCATTCAAAACCTGAATTTCACCGGCGCTCAGATCATTGGCACCGCGCCCACCATTCTTTTTGGCACCACCACTGCTCCCTTGGATTCTGCTGACGCTCTTACTTTTGAAGCTACTTCAACTGCCTCGAATGTCTTGACTCTTAGAGGTTTTGGAATTTTAAACAAGTACGCTGGCAATCTTTTCCAGATTCAGGATTCAGCTTCCCAGAATTTGATTCTCGCGAACAACGTGGGTTCGTTCTCCGTGCTCGCCTCTGGAACACCGACTGTTGGCTTTGCCGTGGGCGCCACCTCAACCATCTTTTCCGGACAAACCACTCTCTATGGCACCACTACTGTATATGCTTTAAATGCCACTTCAACACTTACCGTTGCCTCCTCATCTCCTGGTTCTGGAGTGAACTTAGGCGTTCTTGGTCATTCAGTTTTGGGCGGCAACGTGAGTGTAACCGGAGCTTTAGATGTTCAGGGAACCTTGACTGCCGGCACTATTGAATCAGCCGGCGGCTCATCAGGAACAACTACCTTTACCGGAGGAGTATCAACTGCCGGACTGGCTTCTTCTCAAGGACTGGTGATTTCAGCAGGCGACATCCACCTGACCGCGGGCAAGCTTGGAGTGGGTACCACCACTTTGGGCACCAGGCTTGAGGTGGCTGGAGGAGGAGTATTTAAAGGTAATCTGAATGTTGAGGCCACCTCAACTGTCGGATCTTTGATTGCCACGACCACGATCGGGATTGC
>CAYSWC010000018.1:0-6066 GCA_964434715.1 uncultured Candidatus Saccharibacteria bacterium | reverse complement strand
TTGAGGCCACCTCAACTGTCGGATCTTTGATTGCCACGACCACGATCGGGATTGCGAGCTCCTCGCCAGGATCAGGCATCACTCTCGCCGTCTTGGGACATTCGGTTTTTGGCGGCAATCTTACAGTTACAAGCGGCGTCCTTGATATCCAGTCAACCGCAACCTCAACTTTTGACGGGGGATTGACAGTAGTTTCAACCGGCGGCTTAAGCTCTGCTCAAGGACTTACTATCACCGGAGGCAATATTCAGACGTCGGGAAGAATCACTTCTACTGATACCGCCACCTCCTCCTTTAGCGGCGGCATTTCGGTAACTGGCGGCGGCGGATTAGCTTCAAGCCAGGGGCTTACGGTTAGCGGAGGAGAAATTCAGTCCACCGTTGGCTTGAAGGTTCTCTCCGGCGCCAATATTCTGCAGCTGGCTGCTACGCCCGTTGAACGGGGAGGAATTGATCTAGATGGCAACGGCAGATTTGTTTATGTATCAGGACGATACGCTTATATAGTTAAATCCGGCAACGTTGGCACCTGTTCAGGCGGGACGCTCGCGGGCTGCGAACTTAGCATTTTCGATGTTTCAACTTCTACCCCAACTCCAGTAGGAGGAATTGATCTTGGAGATACCAATGGCCGAAGTGTTTATGTTGCTGGCCGCTATGCTTATGTTATTAAGGCAGTTAATGCCGGGACTTGTTCTGGCACGACGCTTACCGGCTGTGAGTTTAGTGTTTTTGATATATCTAATCCTTCATCAGTCACCGCTATGGGTGGAGCTGATTTAGGAGCTACTGGTAACGGAGTTTTCGTCTCTGGCCGTTATGCTTATGTGGTTAAAAACGGGACCACCGGAGCTTGTTCGGGTACTACGGTAACCGGCTGCGAGCTTACTATTTTTGATATCTCGACTTCTACCCTACCTACTGCAATTGCCGGCGTCGAGTTAAATGACGTTGACGCTAACGGAGTTTATGTATCAGAATCGTTTGCCTATGTCGTTAAAAGTGTTAGCGCGAGTATTTGTTCAGGCACTGATTTAGATGGCTGCGAACTTACGATTTATAATATTTCTGATCCGGCTTCACCGGCGCCGGTCGGTGGAATTGATCTCGGTGATGATGGCAACAACGTTTACAAAGCTGGCGGCTACATTGCCGTAGTTAAAGGCGTGGATGCCGGTACCTGTTCAGGGACAACGCTTACCGGATGTGAGTTTAGCATTTTTTCTGCTTCTTCGACGCCATCCGCGATAGGCGGTGTTGATTTAGGCAATGATGGTCGCGGTATCTATGTTTCCGGCCACTATGCTTATGTTACCAAAGATACTACGGGCGGCACTTGTTCCGGGACTACTCTTACCGGCTGTGAGTTTAGCGTCTTTGATATATCAAATCCCTCGTCGCCTACAGGCGTCGGTGGAGCTAATACGCCGGCTACTGGCGCTGATGGTGCGGTTGCTTCCTCATACGTCTCCGGCCGCTATGCTTATATAACTAAAAATGAGAACACCGGTACTTGTTCTGGCGCGACGCTTACCGGTTGCGAATTAGGCGTGTTTGATGTCTCCGGGATTGATGTTGCCTCGGGCATGATTCACTCACTTGAGACCGGCAACCTTCAGGTAAGAAACGATATTATCGTGAGCGGGCAGATAAATATCGGCGGCGGCTTAAATGTCGGCGCCGGAGGTATTTTCTCGGCCGGGCCCTTAGCAATAACTGCGCAGGCGACAGCTTCTTCAACTGAAGGCGATGGAATTTCCGCGTTTTTCGGCGGCCGGGTGGGGATTGGGACGACTACCCCGGGCACCAATCTCGATATTTTAGGTAGCGGCGTATATAAAGGCGGTCTTTATGTAGAAGCGACTTCAACTGCTTCCAGTCTTATCGCTACTGCAACCTTGTCAGTTGCCTCCACTTCGCCAACTACGGCTTTTGCCGTGGTGGGGCACAGCGTTTTTGGCGGCAATGTTTCAGTAACCGGCGCGCTTGATATTCAAGGGACGCTTACTGTTGATACCATTGCTCCCACTGGCGGCAGTGTCGCTACCACCACTTTTACCGGCGGCATCTCGGCCGCAGGACTCGCTTCTTCTCAAGGACTGGTCATTTCCGCCGGCGATCTGCATCTAACTCAAGGCAAAATCGGGATCGGCACCACCACTTTGGGCACGAGACTTGAGGTTGCTGGCGGCGGAGTATTTAAGGGCAACCTCAATGTTGAGGCCACCTCAACTGTGGGTTCTTTGATTGCGACGACCACCATTGGCATTGCCTCCTCTTCTCCGGGTTCAGGCATTAACCTCGCGGTTTTGGGGCACAGCGTTTTTGGCGGCAATGTTTCAGTAACCGGCGCGCTTGATATTCAGGGCGCCGCGAGTTTCGACAGCACGGTTTCCGCTTCCTCAACAGTTCAAGCTACGGCCACCACAACGCTTTATAGTGATTTGGTATTTAATAATTCAGTTTTAAGCACGCGCCAGCCTTTCGTGGTGATTCCGACTCCCTCTGGCGCTACACCGGGTGGTCTCTTATTTGCTACCACCACCATTAATAATTTAAGCGGTCAGTGGCCGATTCTTTCGATAAGCGCAACTACGACCGGCGAACTTGATTATGCCCGCGTGGCTATTGGCACCACTACCCAGGCTGGCGCTAGTGGTATTTTGGATCAGCTTTTTGTCGCTGGCCGGATCAATTCTTCTTGGCGCTATTTCGATACCGAGTTCTTCGGCGATCGTAGTAGCGCTACCGCCGATGCCCGGAATTTCTGGGAAGGATTAGCTGCTGATATAGATGGAGCCTGCACTTTTGCTTTTCAAGTTGCCCCCCAGGGAATTTATAGAAGCAGCACTGGAGCCACTTCTGGCAATGGCTGTCATACCCACTTCTTTGACAACAACCAGACTAGTGTAGACTTAAACCCGGTTTTAGAAGTTAGGGTCCTTAATGTTAACCCGAATGATCATCAATTTACCATCGGCTTTTCTGATCTAGCCGATGATTCAACATCAAGCACCACTGCGAACGCTATTCTCTTTTACGGCGTCAATACTAACAATTGGCAGACGGTAACAAGAAATACTAGCGCTCATACTCAAACCGATACCGGAATAGCGATTTCCACTACCGATTTTCAAACTTTACGTATTGAAGATGATGGCGCTAAACAAGTTCGATTCTACATTAATGGGAAATTGGTAGCGACCCATACCACCAATATTCCTACGGCTGTTATTGAATTTGATACTTTTAACGAAACTCAAGCAGCAGCGGCCAAGAGCTTTGATATTGATTACATCAAGATTTGGCAGGATGATCCGCCGGATCGCGGTGGAGAAACTTTTGCCGCTAGCCTCGACGAATTGAAGCCCAATGGTATTTCAGGCAATTTCTTTGTGAATAAGGAACCGGACGAGATTGTCCCGGCTGGCAGTGTTATGAGTTATGATTTAACCGCTTTACCGGAAGATCAAAAGCTCTTAGTAACTATGGCCACGACTACCTTTGACCAAAATCTGGTTGGCGTCATACTGCACGGCGATGACAGTTCACTTAACATTTTCGGCAATGGGAATGTGAGTGTGGTTATCTCGGGACTCGCTCGAGTGAGAGTTTCAGCTCTTAACGGCGCCATTAAACGCGGCGATTATCTCACTTCGAGCGAACTTAGGGGGGTGGCGGTTAAAGCGAATAGAACCGGCATGATGCTGGGCCGGGCGCTTGAAGATTACGACGGCGAAGTTGACGGCGAAATCATTTTGGCCGAAATCAATCCCAGCTTCCGGGAAATACGCATAGAAAAGTCGTGGCCGGAGAAATTTGCCGAACAGATTTCAGAGGCAGCCGCTCAAGTTTCTGAAATTCTTTCCAGCGGTTTAAGCAGTTTGGTTGAAAGTGTCTTTGATAAAATTGTGGCTAAAGTTGCGGTTCTGGCCCATCTTTTTAGCCGCGATCTAACTATTCTGCCAGACGGAGCGATTAGCGTTCCCGAAGGCGAGAATCAAATCAGCGGGTCAACGGTTATGCCAGCGGGCGCGACAGAAATCTTTATTGCCAACACCAAAGTTACTCTAGGAAGCAAAATATTTATAACGCCCACTACCGTAACCTCGGCGCCGCTTTCAGTCACGGAAAAATCAGAAGGCCAAGGATTTCGGGTAGCCGTTTCTTCGCCAGCCAACCAAGACATTTATTTTGACTGGCTGATTATTTCTTCTTACCGGCCTGATGGTTCTACTCCGCCACCGCCGCCGCCCGGCGACGAGCCGCCTCCGCCCCCGCCGGGAGATGAACCACCGCCGCCACCTCCGCCACCGTCTCCAACCGTGGATTTAAAAGCTAATGATTCTGATACCGCTATTACCGTCGAAGACGGAGCGAGCGTAACTTTATCGTGGTTCACCACCGAAAGTCCGACCGCTTGTACTGCTTCCGGAAGCTGGGAAGGGGAGAAGGCGTTCTCTGGCGGCAGTGAGACATTTGAAAATCTACAGGGGCCGGCGACTCTGACTTATAGCTTGAGTTGCGTAAGCGATGCCGGCGTCTCCGACGACAGCGTCGAAGTTATTGTCTCCGAGCCGCCTCCGCCTCCGCCGCCGCCCCCGCCTCCGGACGATGGCGAGGGAGGGGAGTAGTTTGACTTTGGTAATTGGATAAAATAGTATTATAGAATAATTAAAAGTCGAACGAAATTAATAATTAATCAGACTAATTTATGGACGAAGGAACAAAAAGAGGAAATAAATTCTTTTTGGTCGTCATTTTGGTCGTGGTCGTGGTTTTGCTCGTTTTATGGTGGACGGGCAGGCTTTCGGGCATTGCCTCCTCTGATTATCAGGCAGTCTTCCTGACTAATAATCAGGTTTATTTCGGCAAGCTCTCGAGCCCCAAGTCGCAATATCCGGTTTTAAGGGAAGTTTATTATCTTCAAATAACACAGACGCTTCAGCCGCGTGAGGAGGCTGAACAGCCGATCCCGAATCTTAATTTAATAAAGTTAGGCGGCGAAATTCACGGACCTTCTGACAGGATGTTTATCAACCGCGACCAAATCTTATTTTATGAAGACTTGAAGCCGGATTCTCAAGTGGTAACGGCGATTAAGCAATTTAAGGAAGGCCAGCAGTAATAGTAAGCCACTAAGCCACCTGTCGAACCCTGTCTCTATGAGAAGTTATTTTTGCCACTGGATTTTTTTAATTTTCGGCTATTTGACTGTTTTTGGCGTTGTTCTCGCAACCGATCTTAGTTCTGATAGTTTTATACTTCGAGATCCGGTGGTCTCCGGCGGCGGTGGCCGTTCAACCTCTGGTAGCTTCGAGCTTTTTAGCTCATTTTCCCAGCCGTCTATCGGAGTTTCGACCTCTGACAGTCGGGAGCTTAGAGCCGGTTTTTTGTATTTCCCAGCTGTTACTCCGCCACCGCCACCTCCTCCTCCGCCGCCTCCGCCCGATCCCGGCGGCGGCGGATTTATTGCTCCCCCGCCCGTTGGTCCGCCACCGCCGTTTCCGTTTCCTTTTCCGCCCGTGACTCTACCGCTTCCCGAATGTCCGGGCGCGCTCAACAATTCTGATTTTAACTGCGATCAAAACGTTGATCTAAAGGATTTAAGTATACTGCTCGCCAGACCGCGGTTGATAACCGCGAGAAATTTAAGCTTATTTTTCTCCAATTGGACCGGACGTTTGCCCATACCGGCTTTCACTCCGGAACTGGCCCGGCCGGAAACAACTCCCGGAATCAGACCGCTGGCTCGTCCGGAATTGGCCCAAGTCGTAAGCGTGGTTTCTCCTACCACCACGCCAGGAGCCGCTCCCAAGTTTTCCATTTTTAAAGCTATCGGCAGGTTCTTTAAAGCTATCTGGATATTTATCCTCCGCTTGTTCGGATTCTAAATTTCTTAAAGTGCTATAATTAAAGGAGTGAGAAAAGCGGTTATAATTTTTTTGTTAGTCATCGCGGCTTTAGTTTTTTCCTCTTTCCGCGTCCAAGCCGCGGCTTTGCGTCTCTCACCGGCCGCCGGCTCATTTGTCTTGGGAAGCACTTTTGACGTTTCAGTGGTTTTAA
>CAYSWC010000017.1:0-12080 GCA_964434715.1 uncultured Candidatus Saccharibacteria bacterium | reverse complement strand
TCTCTCGGGGTCGCCCTGTTCAGTTGTTGCCCGAAACCCGGACGCCGGTTTCGAACTCACCGCTGTTTCTCCCGCTGGTATTCCGCGGACCGACTCCTCCCAGCAGTCTACCCTGTTAACTTATCCCGAAGCCCGGGTAGCGGCTTTCGGGCATCACGCTCTTTTGCCCCGCAGCATAAGAGAGAGATGGAAGAACTGAAGTGTGCGCAGTCGGCAGATCTTGCGTCCTACCAAGCCCGAGATCTCGGGCGCAAGAGCTGTCGGTGCTAGCTTGGAACCCCGTGAGCCTGCTGGTTTCCTTGCGGAACCCAGCTCTTTCATTAGTTTAAGGGTTCCTTGCGTCGCTTCGCACATTCGTGTAAGCGACACCGATGCTCGGCTAGCCGTCCTATTTTCCTCCGATTTTCCTAGGATCTCGGAGGCACCATAGGGCTTTTGGCCCACAGGTGGGTAGGTCCCCGAAGAGGGCTGATTAAATTATACCTCCCTCTCAACAAGCAGAGGGAAGTAGAGCTTAGTGTCCTCTTCGCCAGGGTGGCTGCGCACGCCCACCTGCTTTCGGCTTCATTTCTCAAGTGTTCTCTTATAAAGTCGCGCTGGTATTAAGTAATTATCATTGTCCGCGTTTACTCGGAAAAGCTTGAGAAATCAAGCCGAATCAGGTGGTTTTTCGTCTATTTTTCAATGTACCCCTCTATTATAGCAAACCTACAGAATCTGTCAACCCCGCACCTTTTCCGCCCACTGATTGTGGCATTTCGCTCTAAGTAGAGGCGAAGCCGCCTTGCGGCTCTGATTAGACATTAGTACCCAGTCTTTGCCAGAAAAGGTGCGGGGTCAAGTGCCAGCTTTTCCGACTATTTTTCTATCCTAACCCCTATTATATTCCTATAAAGTTTATTGTCAAGTGCAACAGATAAAAATTCTTTCTCTTAATCAAGTAATCTACTATAATTAAGTCGTTATGGCTCGCTTCATTCATCTGCATACGCATTCGCATTATTCGCTCTTAGACGGCTTGGCTAAAATTGACGAACTGGTAAGCCGTGCCAAGGAACTTGGCATGGACGCTTTAGCTTTGACTGACCACGGCAATCTCTACGGCGCCGTTGAATTTTATAAAAAATGCCGGACCGCCGGCATCAAACCGATTTTGGGAGTTGAGGCCTATCTGGCTCCTAATAATCACCAAAGCAAAAATGCCCATATTGACGACAAATATTATCACTTAACCCTGCTCGTCAAAAACGAAACCGGCTGGCGGAATTTAATTAAGCTCGTCACCCTCTCTCATCTTCAGGGTTTTTACTACAAGCCGCGGATGGATAAAGAATTGCTCAAGAAATACGGCCAGGGGCTGATTGCCCTTTCCGGCTGTCTTTCCGGAGAAATTCCCAAATTGCTCCTTGCCGGGAATTACGAGGCAGCCAAAAAAGCGGCTCGCGAATTTCAGGAAATTTTCGGCGCCGAGGATTTTTTTCTTGAAATCAGCCATCATCCGGGCATTAAAGAAACTCTTAAAGTCCGCGAGGGAATTTTAAAGCTGGCTGAAGAAACCAAAATTCCGCTGGTCGCCACCCAAGATATCCATTATTTAAATAAAGACGACGCTGACTATCACGATATTCTCCTCGCGGTCCAGACTGGCGATAAACTCTCGGATAGTGATCGGCTGACTTTGAAAAATGACGATTTTTCTATGACTTCGCCCGAGGAAATGGCCGAGTATTTCAAGGATTTGCCCGAGGCCATTCTAAATACCGCTAAAATTGCCGACCGCTGCCAAGTAGAATTGGAACTCGGAAAAATCCGTTTGCCGAAATTTCCCCTCCCCGAAGAAAACGGCAGTCAAACCGCCAATCAATATTTAGAAAAAATTCTTAAGAGTAGAATCGCGGAAAGATATCCGAAGACGGCGCCCGAAGTTGAAAAGCGGCTGGCACTGGAACTGGGCGTGATTGAAAAAATGGGCTTTGCCGACTACTTTTTGATTGTTCAGGATTTTATCAACTGGGCCAAAGAGCGCGGCATTGTGGTTGGTCCGGGCAGGGGCTCGGCCGCCGGCAGCATCGTCTCCTACATTTTAGGCATTACTGACATTGACCCTCTAAAGTATGATCTGCTTTTTGAGCGATTCCTAAATCCCGAGCGCATCCAGATGCCGGATATTGATATTGACATCACCGATGTCCGGCGGGACGAAGTGGTGGGCTATCTCCGGGAAAAATACGGTGAGGATAAAGTTGCTAATATCATTACTTTCGGAACCATGGCCGCCCGGGCGGCGGTACGGGACGTGGGGCGCGCTTTGGGCGTGAGTTACCCCTTCTGCGATCAGATTGCCAAACTTATTCCTTTTAACCTTGATCTCAAACGCGCCATTAAAAATGTGGCTGAACTCACTGATATGTATAAAAACAACGAAAGCGCCAAAAAAATTTTGAATGCCGCCATGCGGCTTGAAGGTGTTGCCCGCCATGCTTCGGTTCATGCCTGCGGATTGGTAATTACGAACGAGCCCTTAACCAACTATCTGCCGCTCCAGCGGGCGCCCCAAGATCCCAATGTCATTGTTTCTCAGTTTGAGATGCACGCGGTGGAGGATTTGGGATTACTAAAGATGGATATTTTGGGACTCCGCAATTTAACCATTATTGAAAATACGGTGCGGCTGGTTCAGGAACTCAAGAGCCAAAAAATTGATATCACCAACTTGCCCTTGAGCGATAAAAAAACTTTTGAACTGCTTCAGCGGGGCGAGACCGCCGGCGTGTTTCAGCTGGAATCGTCTGGTATGACGCGTTACTTGAAAGATCTTAAGCCCACGGAGTTGGAAGACATTATTGTCATGATCTCGCTTTACCGGCCGGGACCAATGGAACTTATCCCGGACTACATCCTAAGAAAACACGGCAAAAAAGAAATCACTTATCTTCATCCCAAACTGGAGCCGATTTTAAAAAACACTTACGGCATAATGATCTATCAGGAACAGCTGATGAACGCGGCGCGCGCCTTGGCCGGACTCACGCTTTCTGAAGCTGACGTGCTCCGCAAAGCCGTGGGCAAAAAAATCCGGAAACTGCTCCAAGAACAAAAAGAAAAGCTCATTGCCGGCTGTCTCAAAAACGGCGTCGCTAAAGCAATTGCCGAAAAATTCTGGGCCTTGATTGAACCGTTTGATCGTTATGGATTTAATAAAAGTCACGCCACGAGTTATGCCATGATTGCCTACGAGACCGCTTATCTCAAAGCCCACTTCCCGGTGGAGTTTATGACCAGTCTCTTAAATGCCGAATCAGGCGATATTGAACGAGTGGCCTTCCTCATTCCCGAATGTAAAAAAATGGCTATTGAGGTTCTCTCGCCGGACATCAACAAGAGTATGGCGATTTTTACTCCGGAGTTCCCCGGCGGAGCGGGAGCGAAGCAGGGCAACGGCAACATCCGCTTTGGCCTGACGGCCATTAAAAATGTGGGCGCCAACATTGTTCAGGCCATTATCGATAACCGCCAGGAGCAGGGTCATTTCCCAAATTTGGTTTCCCTCTTAACCCGCATTCAGCACAAGGATTTAAACAAAAAATCTTTGGAGAGTTTGATTAAATGCGGCGCCTTGGATTCGCTGGGGACTGAACGCAATCAGGCGCTCGGCAATATTGAAGAAATTATCAAATTCAACAGTCTGGTTAAAAGAGAAGGCCGCTCGGCCCAGACCGGTCTCTTCCCTAATCACTTATCCTCTCGTCCCCTTAAATTAAAGGAGGTGCCGCCAGCCTCCTTGCAGGAAAAATTGGCCTGGGAAAAAGAACTTTTGGGACTTTATATCACCGACCATCCGCTGAACCGCTTTAAGACAAAAATAGAAAATGCCAAAGCCAAACCGATTAAAGAAGTTTTAAGCAATGCTCCGGAAGGCCGGTACATCAATCTTGCCGGCGTGATTTCCAAAATCCAGCGGATTTTGACCAAAACCGGCAAGCCCATGCTTTTTGCCACCGTGGAAGATTTTGACACGGCGCTCGAAATTGTGGTTTTTCCCGACACTTTGGAGAAAAATCAGGGCGTTTGGAAAGAAAACACCGCTGTGCTAATCTTAGGCAAGATATCTTCAAGAAACGGCGAGGTGAAACTGATTTGCGAAAGCGCCACTGAATTATAAAATCCCAATTTCAAAATCCAAATGACAAATCAAGCTCAAAGTTCAAAATCTAAAACACTTTGACATTTGGATTTGGGATTTGATTTGACATTTGAGCTTTGGATTTTGGATTTAATCAATAAATGGACCTTAAATCAAGCAAAAAAAAAGAAGGTAAACCTCGCGACCACCGAGAGTTAGGCCAACTCTTGGATCTTTTTTCTTTTCACGAAATCGCTCCCGGTGCGCCTTTTTGGCATCCCAAGGGCATGATTATTTTTAAAGAACTGGAGAAATATATCCGCGAGGAGCTGGATAAAATGGATTATCAAGAAATCTCCACGCCCATTTTGGTTAAAAAAGAACTTTTTGAGCAATCGGGCCACTGGAAACATTACCGCGAAAATATGTTCTGGTTTCAAAACCCCCGCGATAAAAAAGAAGTGCTGGCGCTCAAACCGATGAATTGTCCGGAATCAACTTTTGTCTATAACAGCAAGGTACGCAGTTACAAGGATTTACCGCTCCGGCTCTCGGAATTAGGCCGACTCCACCGCAATGAACTCTCCGGCACTTTGGGCGGACTTTTCCGCGTCCGCCAAATCACTATGGATGATGCTCATATCTACTGCCGGCCAGATCAAATTCAAAATGAAATCAAACTCATTCTTGCCCTCATCAAAAAGTTTTACGGCCTCCTGGGCTTTAAAATGGAATATGATTTAAGCACCAAACCGGATAAGGCCTTGGGTGATGTGAAAATTTGGAAAAAAGCCGAAACCGCGCTGGCTTTGGCGCTCAAGTCAGAGCGGATTAAATTCGAGCGCAAACCCAAAGAAGGCGCTTTTTACGGACCTAAGATTGATATTGAAATTGAAGACTCGCAAGCGCGCAAATGGCAAGTGGCTACTATCCAGCTTGATTTGGTAATGCTGCCTAAACAATTTGACGTAACTTATGTTGACGAAAAAGGCAAACAGCAAAAACCGATTGTGATTCACAGAGCCATCTTCGGCTCGTTTGAAAGATTTATCGGCGTGCTTCTGGAACATACTCAAGGCACGCTCCCGCTTTGGCTCTCGCCGGTGCAGACGGTAGTGATTAACGTCGGCTCGGCTCACCGCGCTTATGCGGAAAAAATTTATGAGCTTTTAAAATCCAGCGGCATCCGTTCGGAACTCTCTATTGATAATGAAACCGTGGGTAAGCGTATCCGCGACACCGAAATCCAGAAAATTCCCTATGTTCTCGTGGTCGGCGATAAAGAAATGTCAGCTAAATCTGTCAATGTGAGACACTATAAAAAAGGCGTTTTAGGCGAGTTGAACTTGGAAAAACTGATTACTCAACTTAAATCGGAAATAGAAAATAAAACTTCTTAAACCCAGTTTATTGGTAAATCTCTATTTAAGTTGTTCTTTAAAAAGACGCTGAAGCACTTCCGGATTACCCTTGCCCCTAAGTTCTCTCATGGCTTGGCCGACGAGAAATTGGAGCGCGTTTTCCTTGCCCCGCTTGTAGTCCTCACGAGCTGCGGGGTTTGCCTCAATAATCTTTTTAACTATTTCGGCAAGTTCGGCTTCACCGGATACCTGCTCTAACCCTTCGCTTTTTAAAATTTCATGAGGATCAAGGCCGGTTGCCATCATATTTTTTAGAATATCTTTGGCGCCGCGGCTGGAAACCTTGCCGTGCGAAATCAGCTCAATTAAATCAGCAAAATTTTCCGGCGTGATTTTAAGTTCGGAAAAACCAATCCCCTGTTCAGATATCAGCCCTCGGATGTCGGATGTCAGATAATTAAAAATGAGCTGTCTTTCTTTTTCTAAATTCTCATTATCCTCTAATTGCAGTTCTGAAACTGATTCTTCAAAGAATTGAGCCATTCTCCGGTCAGTGACTAAAATCTCCACTTGTTCCGGCTTTAGATTAAATTCCTTTACAAACCTCACCCGTTTTTCCTGCGGCAATTCCGGAATACTGGTTTTGATGGCCGTTAAATCAAACTTGCTTAAATCCAAAGGCGGCAAATCCGGTTCGGGAAAATAGCGGTAATCATGCTCCTCTTCTTTCTCACGCTGGGAAACTGTTTTTCTTCCAACCTCATCCCAACCCCGCGTTTCATGCTTTACTTCCTCCCCTTTATCTAATATCTCGGTTTGCCGCTCAATCTCATATTGAATCGCATCATAAACCGCCTTAAAAGAATTAATATTTTTCAACTCAACCTTTATTCCTAATTCATTTGGGATTTGGGATTTGGGATTTGGGATTTCCGGTCGAAGCGATACGTTCGCTTCGATCCGGAGCTGTCCCTTTTCCATATCAGTGTCTGAAACTCCGAGATAGCGAAGTATGAGCTGAAGTTCCTTAGCAAACTCCACCGCCTGCTCGGCGCTTTTAATATCCGGCTCGGTTACTAACTCCATCAAAGGCACTCCGGCGCGGTTAAAATCCACGTACGAAGCTACGCTTCTATCGCCCGAATCTCTAACGAATCCAAACGAATCCTCATCGAATCCTAATTGCGGATTAACAAGGCGCTTATACTCTAATTTTTCGCCCCTAAAATTGGCAATTATGGCTAGTGGGAAATCTGAATCTTTCAGATATCGTAAAGTCTGTCTTATATCTTCTTGTGTGATAAATTTAGTTGCCTTAACTTCAAGAACAATTTTGTTATCAATTACAAAATCTAAAAAGAACTTGCTGACCTCTTTATCCCCAAGCTTAATGGCAACTGTTTTTTCACGTTCAAATGGTATCTGTTCGCGTTTCAAGACTTCTTCAATAGCATCTTGATAATTTTTCTCTTTATATACTGACCCTAGTTTGTTCTGAATCTCAAAAAGTAATCCCATCAATCTGTAACTCTCATCTTTAAGAACGATTTGTTTATCATTCGTTTGGATTTGTTCTGCATTTGGGCGAGGCGCCGAGTGAAGGAGGCGCCCGGTATCTTCTTCTAAATGTATTCTCCGGATCCTTACGCCTTTAAGCAATCCGCCAAAAATCAAAGGGGCGTCATACTGGGAAATCTGATAACCTTTGGGAAGATCGGGATAAAAATAATTTTTCCGGTCAAATTTGGAAGTTGCGGGAATATCGCCATTTAACGCCATACCGACTTTTAAAACCTTTTTAACCGCTTCCTCGTTTATAACCGGCAAAGTCCCCGGATGCCCGAGACAAATCGGACAGACATTTTGATTAGGATGTTTCTCATTCGGGTCATTAAGACAACCGCAAAACATTTTGGTTCGCGTCTTTAATTCAGAATGGATTTCTAAGCCGATGGTGGGAAGATAACTCATAAGTTAATCATACCAAAATTTGTTCAACTTCCAAAGATACCGCTTTGGCTTGACCTTGAAATTTTAAACGAAATCAAGAAAAAACGGCGTCCGTTAGGGTCGCCGTTCGTCTATGGGAATGATTGGATGGCAGTCGTCATGCGGACAAGAAGACTTATCATGTTTCCAGCCGGTGGGATAACCCCAGCTTAACGTTACCGTCATCTCATGACCGCAACCGGCACAGATGGCCGAGAACGTAAGCTCTCGCTCGGAATCTTGAGAAGCTGTAAGCACAATAAATGACTGACAAGCGAGGCAAGACACATTGCGTCTGATAAGAGGAATTGTTTCCTGCTGTTTTTCTCTTCGCGGCCCTTGGGACTTATCCAATTAAACCTCCTCTTGCTCTGCCTTCCCCCCGAGTTTTCAAAGGCTTCTAAACTAGAGCCTACATCATTGAAGAAAAAATCGCAACTCAACTAAAAAGGCGACCTATGGAGGTCGCCAGCCGACGGGAGCTCGACATTCTTCATGAATACAGCCGTCTCTCTGGTGCCGCGCCGAAACAACCTGTCCCAGTTCGAAATCAATGCTCAAGGTATGACCGCAGAGCGAACAACTAGTAACCGTAGCAAGCCGCCTTACTGATTCATCGGGACAAGTTATCTCTATCCGACAGCCACAGTGAGGGCAGAGGATCAATCGTTTAACCATTCCATCCTCCTTACAAATCCCCTCGTGTAAGCCAAAACTTTGACCTTGGTCTTGGTCCCGGCCTTGAACGCAAATCGGGCTCTCGAGGACACTTCTTCTTCAAAATCCTGCCGAGACCCTTCTTTGCCGTTCCTCTCATACGCTTAAGCGCTTCTCTCATATTCCGCTTAGCCATCTTCCCCTCTCCTTAATTGAAAAAGGTCTGAAAGTAAGATTAGCTTAAAAGAGAATAGTTAGTCAATAATTTCAATACCGAGTTGTCGGGCGGTGCCGGCAATGATTTTTTCGGCTTGATCCAAGTTGTCGGTGTTTAAATCCGGGAGTTTCCGTTCGGCGATTTTGCGGAGATCGGCATGGGTGATTTTCCCGACTTTTTTCTTATTGGGTTCGCCCGAGCCCTTCTCAATGCCGGCGGCTTTTTTAAGCAAAGCCGAAGCGGGCGGAGTTTTAAGCTTAAAGGTAAAACTGCGATCCTCGTAAATGGTAATTTCCGCCGGCACCACATCGCCGGTCATATCTTTGGTCGCCTCGTTAAACTGCTTGCAGAATTCGGCGATATTTACCCCATGCTGACCCAAAGCCGGCCCAATGGGCGGCGCAGGATTGGCTTTTCCAGCTTCGATCTGTAATTTAAGTATTGTCTTAATAGGCTTCGCCATTTTGGTTTTTAGTCCTTGGTTTTTAGTTTTGGTTATTTAGTTTTTGGTTTTAGTTGGCTTAGTTATTGGTTTTTGCTCATTAATCATCAAAAATTTGCTAAAAGCATAAATTCCTTTCAAGAGAGTTGTATAATTGTTGACCAAATTGTCACATTCTCCTTTATTTATAAATCCTTTCCTGAAAGACTTTACCAAATTTCTTTTGGTTTCTTCAGCTTCGCCTCTTGCAATATCCAGAAATCTAATTTTCTCTTTAACAGTTGTCTTATAATAAGCTTCTGCAATAACATTGGCAACTGACGCCGATGATCTTCTTAATTGATCAACGCTTCGATAGATCTCGTCTCTTGGAAATCTTTTAGTCAAGTGATGAACTTCAACTTCTAGGTCTTCAGCTAATTTATAAATCCACAGATTTTCCAAACCAGTCGCCATAACCAAAAACTAAAACTAGAAACTATCTATACCCATAACCAAAAACTAACAACTAAAAACTATTTATATTTTCTGCACCTGCAGCGAATCCAGTTCCACCACCGTATCTCTGCCGAAAATCGGCACCAGCACCTTGATTTTGCCTTTTTCATTGTCAATCTCGGAAACTTTGGCGTCGTAATCTTTAAACGGCCCGTCAATGATTTTAACCGCCTCGCCTACGCGCAAGTCAATTTCTTTAGGACGGTTCTCGGCTTCAATCATCTTAGACATTAAAAGCTCTACTTCATCCTTGGAGAGCGGCACCGGAGTGGTGGCATCAACGCCGGCAAAACCAGTCACCCGGGGCGTGTTTCTGACTACATACCAAGTTTCGTCAGTCAAAACCATATCCACGAGCACATAGCCGGGATAAATTTTCTCCTCCACCTCCTTGCGCTTGCCGTTTTTAATCTTGATTTTCTTTTCTTTGGGAACAATGACGCTGAAAATCTTATCCTGCATCATCAGAGACTCAATCCTCTGCTTCAAATACTTGGCAACCGCATCTTCATAGCCGACGTAAGTATGGACAGCATACCAATGCCGCTCCTGACTTTTGACGTCGGGCTTGATAACGGTTTTGGCTTCTTTAGTTTGTTTGGGTTCCATGAATTCCACACATTATAAGATGAATCTATTTAGAAGTCCGGTAAAAATAAAATCCAAAATCCCGAGGAAAATCGCCACCGCGAGCGAAAGACCGATGACAATCAAAGTCAGCCGCCGCGTCTCGGCAAAAGTCGGCCAGTTGATGCGTTTGAATTCCTGCCGAGTTTCGCTTAAAAAGGATTTGATTTTGGCAATCATGGAGTGATGCGGATGCTTATGCGAATAGATGCGAATCTACAAATATGCTAATAATATTTCATTCGCATATTCGCCAGATTAGCATTGAATTCGCAGATTAGCATCATATTTTTTAGATGTCAAGATTCTTAACCGCTAAGGCGTGCGCCTGAATAAACTGCTTCCTCGGTTCGACTTCTTCGCCCATTAAAATATCAAACAAGCGATCGGCTTCTTTGCCGTCATCAATGGCGACTAACTTCAAAACCCGCTTTGCCGGATCCATGGTCGTTTCCCAAAGCTGAATCGGATTCATCTCGCCCAAACCTTTATATCTTTGGATATTTATGCCCTTTGTACTTTCTCCTTCAGTTACGACTTCCGGCTCTTCATTTTTAAATTTTTGATCTGTAATTTTGATTTTTGATTTTTGATTTTTGATTTTTTGAAGCTCTGTAATGATTTTGTCTTTTTCTCCTTCAGTATAGACATACTTTACCTCCTTGCCAGATTGAATCCGGTATAAGGGCGGCTGGGCAATGTAGAGATAGCCGCCTTCAATCACCGGCCGGAAATAGCGGTAGAAAAGCGTCAAAAGCAGTGTTCTGATATGCGCGCCGTCAACATCAGCGTCGGTCATTAAAACTACCTTGTGATAGCGGAGTTTTGCAATATCAAACGATTCGGCAATTGCCGTGCCAATAGCAACCACCAGCGCTTTAATTTCTTTATTGACCAGCATCTTATCAATGCGCGCTTTTTCCACATTTAAAATTTTTCCCTTAAGCGGCAAAATCGCCTGAATGCGTCGGTCACGTCCCGATTTTGCACTACCTCCGGCCGAATCTCCCTCCACCAGAAAAAGTTCTGATTCGGCCGGATCTTTGGATGAGCAATCAGCCAGCTTGCCCGGCAAAGTCAGGCCTTCCAAAACGCCCTTCCGCAAAACCATGTCTTTGGCGGCTTTAGCGGCTTTCCTGGCTTTGAGCGCCAGAAGGCATTTTTCAATAATGCGCCGCGCCTCGCTCTCGTGTCTTTCAACGAAATCTTTCAAGGCCTCGCCCACCACCGACTCAACCGCTGTCCGCGCCTCGGTATTCCCTAAGCGAGCTTTGGTCTGGCCTTCAAATTGCGGTTCGCGGAGTTTTACCGAAACAATGGCCACCAATCCTTCTCTCACATCATCGCCGGACAAACCCTCTTGCGCTTCTTTGGAATTGCCGTTGGAACGCAGGTAGTCATTCAAAGATCTGGTTAAGGCCGATCGGAAACCGGTCAAATGCATGCCGCCGTCCGGAGTATAGATGTTGTTAGCAAAAGAGAGTTCTCTAGTCTCAATGTCGCCGGTGTATGTAAAAGCGGCTTCTACTTCAATGTCGCTCACGCTTTTATGAATATAAAACGGTGTTTCCTGAAGCGGTTTTTCGCCTTCGCTTAAGTATTTGAGGAAAGACAAAAGCCCGCCTTCAAACTGAAAGCCATGATAAAGCGGTTCGGCGCTTCGGGCATCCAAAACTTCAATCTTGACTCCCTTAGTTAAAAACGCCTGCTGGCGAAGATGATCTAAAATTCGCTTCCAATCAAATTTGATTTCGTGAAAAACCTCGGGGTCTGGCTCAAAAGTAACTTTGGTGCCGGTAGTGTCGCACTTGCCGATTTTCTTAACCTTAAATTGCGGCTCTCCGCGTTCATACTCCTGCACATATAATCCGCCGTCGCGGCAGACTTCGGCTCTCATCCATTTTGATAAAGCGCAGACCACGGAGACGCCCACGCCATGAAGACCGCCGGCAACTTTGTAGGATTCGCCGCCAAACTTGCCGCCGGCATGAAGCGTGGTCATGACCGTCTCTAACGCCGACTTCTTGGTCTGCTTGTGAATCTCAACCGGAATGCCGCGGCCATCATCAGTAACAGCCACACGATCTTGAGCCAAAAGTTCAACACGGATATTTTTGGCATAACCAGCCATCGCTTCGTCAATACTATTGTCCACAACCTCCCAAA
>CAYSWC010000016.1:0-13069 GCA_964434715.1 uncultured Candidatus Saccharibacteria bacterium | reverse complement strand
AAATGGTTTGTTTTGCTTACAATCACATGGTCTTTTACATCAATGCCAAGAAGTTTACCGGCATCAACCAGTTGTTTCGTTATCTCTGAATCTTCTTGCGACGGCGAAGGATCTCCGGCTGGGTGATTGTGAGCGATAATAACTTGCGCGGCTAAATGTCTTACTGCTGGCTCGAATACTTCTCTAGGATGAACAAGGTTGGCGTTAAGCGAGCCAACCGAGATTATCTCTCGTTTGATTTCCTGATTCCGTGCATCCAAAAAGAAAATAACAAAATGCTCTTTTTTGTTATCGCGGATATCTTTTAATTGATCCCAAACATCCTGCGGTGAAAGTATTAAAACGGACTGTTTATTTTGCAGAAGTCGGCGGCCCAACTCGAAACTGGCCACGATCTCGCAGGCCTTCGCCGCGCCGAGTCCGAAGGTGCTTTTTAATTCTTTAACCGATGCTTCCGCTAATCCGACACCGCTAAACTTTTTGAGAATCTTGCTTGCCAGTTCAACTACATTTATACCTTTACTACCAGTTCTCAAAAGAATAGCCAAAAGCTCTGAATCCGAAAGCCGCTCGGGTCCATACTTCTCGAGCTTTTCTCTGGGCCTATCAACTTTTGGTAAATCCTTAATTTTCATATTGATTTTTTATACTTCACGACTGGATCCTAAATTTCCGTTTGGTTATCTGTTCAAGAATATCGAGCGTTGCTTTAACCGATGGATTGTCGGAGGGGAGTAATACTAACCGGTCGCCTAGTTGCACCAAGAGCGGCGTTAAAAACTCGTCGCCCCACGAAGGCGAAAAAGTAATGACCCCCTCAAAATCAATTTCAAGATTTTCGTTTGGCTTGAGTTCCGCGAGTGTTGATTGAAAGGCGGCAAAAGACTCTCGTCCGGCTTGGCGAGAAATTAATGTCGTACCAAATTTTTTTAATTCTATTCTCATATTTTTATTTACAAGAGTAGCTCAAAATTTCTAATTTTCGAACCCTTCGATTTTGTTCAGGGTAAGCCGCAAAAAATGCCGGCTCATGCAGCACTCATCGGCTCTTCCGAACCTAAAATGAACGCTTTGCTCCGCACTGTGAACAGTATTAGAACCATTAGAGATTACTTAAAATAATCCCTCGGCAAGCTGCCGTTCGATTTCCTGCTCAAGCACTTACCTCCTAACCTCATCGGCCGTCAGCTATTTCCTAAAGTCATAATTGCTTGGATCCGAGCTGGCTTTTTCGATTTCTTTGTTGGTGACGAATTCCCGTATGTTCCATGGCGCTATGCCTCTTAAGTCATAATCATCCGGATTAAGGCCGGCTTCTTTTATTTTCTTTTCGGCGACCGCTTGGACGATGCCATCATACACCTTGAGCGCAACGTATCCTGCAACTCCGACCGCAATCACAAGGACGAGGATAAGAAAAATTTTCTTTATTATACGAACCATATTATTATAATTATAGTATATTACTCTTGCCCTAATAATTTTTCCGCATTTTCATGCGCATATTTCTCCTGCACCAACGGAGCAAGCCGCCCGATGAAGCCCCTGGAGTATTCCACAATGAGAGCGCTCAATTCCTGGTCAAAATGCGGCCGATGCATGCGGTCTGTTCCCCGCAGGAACCGATCAGGATATAATTCGATCATTTTTTTGTATAGGGCAGTATCTTCTTTCAAGTAGAGGTCAAATTGAGATTTTACATACGGTAGCAATTCCTCCTTCGGCACCGCTTCGCCTTTGTGTTCTCTCAACCATCCATAGAAAGGAAGTCTTCCTTCTAGGGAATAGTATACATTGTCGTTGTTCGCGATGAGTTTCTCGAGCCAATCGCGATTATCTATTATGTCCCCTCCGCCTTCTGGCTTGACATAATCAATGCCATGAAAAAGAAACGTGACATCGTGGTATTGCCGCACGATTTTTTCAATCGCCGCTTTATGCTCATTAAACGGATGCATCATCACGATGAGCTTATATTCTCTCGCGAGATCAAGAAGACCAAGTATATAGGGATCATCCGGGCTCTTACCATCGAACATTTTAAGCTCTCCCAAGCCGCGGAAGAGACCCGGATTGTCCTCAAGGGCTTTTCGAACCGCACTTATATCGGGGTCTATATTCGGACCAATCATCGTTGGCATTAGGAAATGCACGATCATTCCCGGATACTTCTTATCCATCTCTTTGGCTTTTTTAATCTCGAGAGATGGATAGTACTTGGTAAATAAGTGGAAGCCGTATGCCCTCGATACTCCCTCTTTGCCAAAAAGACAGTGGAGATATTCAAGGCTCAACTCGCTGTCCCACGCAGGTGCGGGAATACCGATTCTTATTGCAACCGTGCTGACCGCCTCCGCGGCCGTGGGCAGATGGAGATGGGCGTCAAAAAGTTCTCCCCCGTAATACGGCTCGGCCGCCATTATTGGAGAGAAAAGGCGCGGGCACTCGCGCGAAGCGGATTTTTTATATAAGAGACCGGCGGCGACACCGGCAAAAACTACCACGAGAACAATACTAGTGAACGCTGTTTTGTTCATCTTTAAATTATAAACCATGATTTGAGGATTTACTCTAACGCATAAACTTACCCCACTCTGCTACTCACTATATTTTCAAAAAACCAGAGCTCTAAACAACCCATTTCGCGGGCTGTTTTGATTAAAAACCGTTGGAGGGGTTATTGCGCTAGAGTTGTTATCTTTCGAAGAATATCGGCCAGCGTTGCCAGAATGCCAGCTAAAGTACGCTGGATCAATGGTGCGGCGCTTGAAGGCTTATTAAAGGTCAGAGTAACCGAGGCGGAGGCGGTATTGCCCGCAGCGTCCCTAGCCACTGCCGTTAAAGTATAAGTACCGCTAGCTGTGCTGGTAGTATCCCAGACAAAATCATAATAACTAGGCAGTGTCGGACTGCTACTGGCCACAATTTCCGATCCGTAATTACTCCCGTTAATTTTAAACTGAAGCCCTACAACCCCAACATTATCCGAGTTTGAAGTTACGAAAACATTTTTTCCGACATAAGAAAAGGTGGCGCCGGAGGTGGTATAGGGAAAAGATACAGTTGGCGGCGTGGTATCGGTGTTGGTGCCGGTGCCAGTAGTTGTAAAGGTATAGTCAGGGGGAAGACCCTGGGGTCCGTTTCCCGAGGCATCAACGGAATACACCCTGTATGTATACAAAGATCCGCTTAATAAATTTGTGAGGTTGAAAGAGTGGGAAGTAGTGTACGACGTGTCCGTCGGAGTCACTGTCCAAGTTGTGGGTGTACCGTAGTTGACATATCCGGTAGCTGGCTCATCGGTCGTCCAAGTGATAATAGCGGAGTTGGCAGTAATGGAAGAAGCCGAAACATTAGATACAACTGGAGGCGAGATGTCGGCCGCGGGTATGATGAAGTAGTTGTCGCTTACATCATACACGGTAGGATTATCCCAATCAAAAACTTTCATTTTGTAATCGCTTCCCGATCCAACTGCGGAAGAATTGTTAACCCCGCTGATGCTAAAATATAATGGCGAGCCGACTGTTGTCGGGCTGGCGGTAGACCAAACAACTGCCGATCCCTTTAAAAGCTGGGCTCCAACTTTACTGACGCCAGTTGAAGTGTACGTGATAGAATAATTCAGATTATATTGAACTGTTTCTCCTCCGTTAGGCCAAGTAACCGTAAGAGCGGGTGTGGTTCCGCCAAGAGTGGCGGCGGTAACAGAAAGAGATTGAGCGGAGGTATTTCCCGCCGCGTCATAAGCGGCAAAAGTGTAGTTATAGGTGGTACCGGCGGAAAGATTCTGATCAACGTACGAAGTAACGGCAGCTGATGCGATGTAGCTGCCATTTCTATAAATTTTGTAACCGGTAACGCCAACATTATCAGTAGATGTTGCCCAAGAAAGATTGATCTGGCTGGAGGAAACTGAAACGATATTGAGACCGATCGGGACGGAAGGCGCGGTTGTATCACTCACGACGCCGCTCACAGTAACAATGATAAAATTGGAAGCGGAGCATCCGGATGAAAGGCGGCATTCTTCAATGTAATATTCATAAGTGCCGACAGGCACCGATATATTTGTATACGATACAGTGTTAACAGGAAGACCAGATGCAACAGCCGCAAATGTACCGCCGATTGCTCTACGATATACATGGAAAAGATCCTCAGTTGTTGCGTTGTCACTCCAAGTTAAATAAACACTTGACCCGCTAACCGTTGCAGCAAGTCCGGTAGGAGCTGGCGGTACAGAACTCAAACAGCATCCCCCGGGCGTTTTCACATTCACAGTGGCGCTTACAGCAGATAAATTCCCAGCCGCATCATATGCGAGTAGATGGTATCCATAAATAGTTCCCGGAGCAACGTTTACATCCGTATAATTCAAATTTGCCGTAGAGCCGATATACGCTCCATCGCGATAAACTTTGTAGCCGGAAATCCCAACATTATCGGTAGCAGCTGTCCACGAAAGGTTGATTTGGCTCGCTGAGACGACAGTTACGTTTAGGCCGCCCGGGACGGAAGGCGCGGTTGTGTCAGCTGTAGTGGCAGTGGCTGCGGTAGAAAATGTCTGGGTATTGCCGTAAGTTCGATTGCCGGCGGCATCGGCAGAACTTACTCGGAAGTAATAGGATTGCCCGGAAGCAAGAGGAATAATCCCAGGAACGGAATTATCAATCAAGATACTATGCGAAGTTGTGTTGGCAGCACCTACAAATGTATTGGAAAAGTCGCCACTAGTTGAACAAGTGCATTTAGTTTCTACCACCGTATCACTGGCTTCATTGGTGGTCCAAGTAATGGTTGCGCTTGGAGTTGCGGTAGTGCTGACTTGAATATTACTTATGGCGGGGGCTGTTGAGTCGCCCGGAGATAGAGGAGCAGTTGTGAAATTCCCTCCGCTGTAATACGGAGTCGCGCTGCTATTGTATAGGTACATGCCTACGAAATATTGAGTGTTAGGATTCAATCCGGTGAGCTGAATCGTGCGATTGGTACTATAGTCGGGAAGCCAAATATACGTCCAGTTGCCAAAGGCATAGGGAACGGGGGTTTTGATATAACTAAGTCTAACTTGAGAAGGAACGCTGACTGTGAAATTTACCGTTGCCGATGTGGGGGTAATGTTGGTTACGGAATAATTTGAAACGGTCGTGGGGGTTGCTGGCTGGGCGGGTACCGCTGGAGTGGCGGGCGTTGCGGGAGCTGTCGTCGATTGGGATGGCGTAGCCGGAGTTGCTGGAACAGCTGGAACAGTTGTAGTAGCAGTGGTGGTGGCTGGCTGGGGCGGAATCGCCGGTATAGCAGGAATGGCTGGTGTAGCGGTAGCGGAGTATGAAACTGTAGTCGTAGCCGAAGAAGTTGCTGTGGCATACAACCCTGGAGCGGTTAGTAACCCCGGCGGGACAATACCAGAAGCGCCGGCGTCTCCCCTAAGCAGTTCTTGAATTCTTTCTCGGCTCCTGGGACCGATAACACCAACCGGTTCAATACCATGCTTCTTTTGCCACCTTTTAATAGCCATTTCAGTCAAGGGGCCAAAATAGCCGGTAACCAGTCCTTCGGGATAGATCTCTTTGTCGCCTGCTAAAAACTCCTGAAGTTTCCGAACGTCATCTCCGGAGGCGCCGCGAGATAGATTGCGGGTAAATTCCGGCAGAGTTGTCGTTATTGGGACAGCTGAAGAGACCGCAGTTGTTTCGGTGGCCGGCTGTGCCACTGGCACACCTAATTCTCCTTCCAGGGCACCTACTTGTCGTTGAAGAGCCTTGACTTGTTCTAGGAGTACGGTAATTTGTTGCTGCAACTGCTGTATTGTAAGTGATTGGTTAACATTTTGAGCGAAAGCAAAAACCGGCGTTATTGAAACGAGGAAGGAGGTAAGCACAAGAAACTTTCTAACCCTCATTAAGCTTATTATAGCAAGCGCAGTATATTTGAGAAGTTAGTTATGCACACTTATGCCAATCAAATTTATTTTTACCGCACCACGCTACTGACTATTCTAAAAAAACTCTATATTCTTAAGCACAGTCCGAACCCTCTTTCGCTAAAGCTACAGACGGGCACAGCGCATTTCGCCCGCCAAAATTTTACGCAGTAAAACTTAGGCGGGCGAAGAATCAAAAACTTAATTATTAAGGCGGTCAAGAGCCCTGAGCTCCGGCGGCAGGATTCGAACCTGCGACCTTGTCCTTACACTTGTCCTAAAGTTTCCTTTAGGGGTGGACTATATCATTACCCTGTTTTGTGCAGGGGCGAGGCGCTTCGTCCGACTTTCTGTCGGACTACTCCCCTTAAGGGATAGTCTCTACGCCTTCCCTGATTTAACTCAGGGCTTGGCTCGGGGTTGCCCTACGCTTGCGCGGTCGGGGTTCTCCGATTTCACCTCGTTTTTCGACCCGAATTACTTCGGGAAGCTGCGTAATGCCGACCTCAAGTTCGCGATGACAGTTCGCACATACCAAGACGCATTATCTAGTTCTGCTTTTACTTTATCTTACGTCTTCGCTTGGCAACTGATCGGATCAATTCTTCTCGTCGGTCGGCATATTTCCTCTTGTCGGCCATGCCTTAATTATATCAATGAACGAGGCCGATGAGGAATTCCACAGGGACCCGCTCTACCGCTGAGCTACGCCGGAGCTCAAGGCTCTATCTTGGTATCTATAGTATAAAGTATAATAGAAATAACTCAATCCTTCAACAATAAACCAATAAATCCCGACGGCTGGTCGGGACCCCGACTTCCTTAATTCAGCTCAATAAGATATAGCGTCGGGGTTAATAAACGCAATTATGTTAAACCACTTAAACATTACTGTCTACGGCGAGGTGCAGGGCATATTTTTCCGGCGGACGATTAAGCATGAAGCCGGCAAGCGCGGTGTTTCGGGTTTTGTCCGGAACGAGCCGGACGACACGGTTTATATTGAAGCCGAGGGGCTGGAAAAGGTTCTTAGTGAATTTGTTAATTGGTTAAAAGCGGGTGCGGGCGGAGAAAGCGACCATAAAATCTCCAAAGTAGAGGTAGAAGCTGGAATTTTTAAGGCGTTTGACGGTTTTGAGATTAAGTAACAGATTTAATCGGCTGTTAATAATCCCCGTACTGATTCCTTGCTATAATAGAGAGTGATAAGTTGATTTTTAAAGGTCGATTAATCGCGGGTTTTTTAACTTAACATGGGCGGTAAAACAAAATTTTACGCTGGACTGGCGGAAGTTGTCGGTTGGATTTCGGCGATTGCTTTTATATTAGGAGCGATCGGCGCTTTGATGGGGCAAGATTTCGGGCTTAGCGCCAACGATTACTGGCAGGCATCGCTTTATTTGGTGTTTTTCGCGATCTTTGCGAAATTGATGGCGAGGGAATAATCGTCTCCCTACGGGAGATCTCTCGAAGGGAGACAAAATAATGCTAATTGGGTTTGGTTTCTTCTGTGAGGAATTATTCTAAAACTGGGGGTAGGCCCGGACGACCGGCGTATCGGACGCCTTCGTTTTTTCGCTACAAACAGCTGATTAAAATTTCCAAAATTAAAACTTCCAACAAAAAGAAATGAGGACTAGCTTAGTTTTTGTTATAATAATTTTAGTTATTGCGGGTATTGTCTATTGGCTGATTCCTAAACAAAAAGAGGCGGACGATATTTCAACGATTCCGCAACTCGAAAATATGACCATTACCAGTCCGGCTTTTAGCCATAACGGACAAGTTCCCCTAAAATACACCTGTGATGGTGAGGATATTAATCCCCCGCTTACCATTTCCGGTGTGCCGGCGAATGCCAAAAGTTTGGTTTTAATAGTTGACGATCCTGACGCGCCTCGCGGCACTTGGGTTCATTGGACGGTTTGGAATATCAAGCCGGATACAACTTCGATTGGAGAAAATAGCTTGCCTATGGGAGCAGTCGAAGGCACGACTGATTTCGGGAGAACCGGCTACGGCGGGCCTTGCCCCCCATCCGGAACTCACCGCTACTTTTTTAAAATTTACGCGCTGGATACCCTGATTAATCTTTCTTCTTCCGCCCGCAAAGCCGATATTGAAAAAGTGATGGAGGGACATATTTTGGATCAGACAGAGTTAATTGGATTATATAAACGTTCTTAAAATATGAAAAAAATAATAGCAATCGTTTTCATTCTGACGGGAGCGCTATGGCTTACCTTGCCGAGCTTAGCTCAAACGGTTCAACCATCAACGCCTGCCATTCTTCAAATAATTCAAAGAATGCTGCTCCAAATCCAGCAACTCCAAGAGCAGATCCGCGAACTTCAAAGGAGGGCTGTTCCTCCGGCGGCAGCGCCGCAACCGGCGCCAACGCTGGAAGCACCCGCGCCGGCTCCGGTGGAACCAATCCAGACGGTTTCTTTTGGTGCCCGAAAAAATTCAGAAGTTAACAAACTCCAGAAATTTTTGATTGATAATGGTTATCTTAAAATTACTGCTCCTACTGGTTTTTATTTGAATTTAACACGAGAGGCGGTGCGAAAACTCCAAGTAGATAATGAATTGCCGCCTACCGGAAACGCCGATGAAGAAACGCTTAAACTCATTAACCAAAAACGCGGCGTAAGAGTGGTTATTCCCGGTCTTATTGAAGAAGGTGCTGGCCAATCAGGACGAATTCCTCCCGGACTGCTTATCGCTCCCGGTCTTGGACTCGCTACCACCACCGGCACAACAACACCGCCCTTTGGAACTACAACGCCTCCGGTACCGCCGCCGCCTCCACCCGCAACTTCAACACCGCCTTCCGCAACCACTACACCGCCAGCGGCACCGCCACCATCGGTAACTCCACCCGGCGCACCTCCGCCGCCGCCATCAACCGGTACAACCACACCGCCTAGCGAACCGCCGCCTCCTCCACCACCACCGCCTGGTCCAACTAGTTTCTCATTTAATGCCCCAGCAAATGCTTCTGTTGGCGGTTACGCAACGCTCACTTGGACTACGAGCGGGTATTCCTCATGCTACGCCGGGGTAAACCGCGGAGATGTGACTATTTTGGGCTGGCTCGGCGTGAAGCCACTTAGTGGATCGCAATCAATTGGTCCTCTAAACTATCAGAATGTGGATGTTCAGTTTACTTGTATTGGAGGATCGTCAGGGGATATTTCTTCAAGTAAAGTGATTACCGTCTCCGGCGGCATAACTAATCCTTGGAGCAATATCGGGAGTTTCACAGTTACCAATCATCCCCTGGAGCCGAATTCTTGCTGCACTTACCTTGTCCAAGCCAATGTCTCAATAAATGTAAGCTGGAGCGGCAATTCCCCTACCGGATGCAAACTTAATTTACAAACACCGGAGAATGGCAGTACTTTGACTTCGTTAGCCACGGGCTTGCCGGCCTCTGGTTCTTACAGTATTCCGGCGGGCGTCTCCCAGAATTCGAAAATCTGGCTTACCTGCGGCGGCATTGATTCCAATCGCCTGCTTAAAGTTAGTGGTTCAGCCCCGACGCCACCCCCTCCTCCGCCTCCGAGTGGCAACGTTCCCGCGGCTCCCGGACTCTCGGCCTATTTGTACGCCTTTGGCGTGGTTGTCAATTTCACCTGGTCTGACAACTCCAACAATGAAACCGGATTTACGCTGTATACGAGACTGCTGGGTACAAGCACTTGGCGGCGGGTGACTCAATCCGATTTTCCAGCGAACTCAACGCAAATGGCTGTTACTGATTATAATGCCACTCCCGGCACTCACGAATATATGCTTGTTGCCGTTAATTATTATGGCCAATCGCCTTATTCGAATATAGTACCAATTACTTTTACAGCCAGTTCTTTTGCGGCAACGCCTACGAATCTCACGGCCTCGGCCAGCGGCTCATCGGTAACCTTAAACTGGACCGATAATGCCAACAACGAGACTGCATACAGAGTCTACCAATTAACATTAGATGGCAATTTCTTAGGACAGGTGGGGTCCGATCTTGCCCCTAATTCCACTTCCTTTGTCCACGCCGGTGTTTCCCCGGGCACTTATAAATATAGAGTCAATGCCTGTACTTCAAGCGGCTGTTCCTTAAGTTCTAATCAACCGACTATTGCGGTTGGAGCCCCACCCCCGCCAACTCCTACTCCTACGCCGCCGCCTTCCAATCAAGTCCAAGGACTGACAGCCACGGTTTCCGGGAACTCGGTTACTTTAAGCTGGACAGTTGTCACCACCGCCACTATAGGTGTCTATAATATTTACCGAACCGCCTTTCCTAACTTCACCGCGGATTATCAACTACTTATAGCTCAAGGAAATTTTTTATCCTATACGCATACTAATGTGCCGGCTGGGACCTCTTATTACAAAGTTGCCGCTCAAGACGTGAACGGCACGATTTATCCTCCCTCAAATGAAATAAGTATAAATGTAACCGCTCCGCCGCTTCAGGCGCCAGCACCACAATACAATTATTGGGGCGTTGGCGGATCAGCGCCGAGCTATGAGGGACTATACATGCTGGATAATCGCTTCACCTACCCGGGTACTATGGCCGGGGTGGGCTTTGGTTTTCGTTTCTACCACAAACGCCCGGGTGAGACGAATTTTAGCGCCGTTGCCACCTTTACGAACCCTGCGCCGATCGCCCAAAACTGCAGCAGCGGTGTTTCCTCTGGCAACTGGACTTTAGAATATAGTTGCCCCTATAGTCTCTGGTTTCTTAGGCACACGACTCAACCATCATCATTCTTCCCGGTTGGAACCTATGAATCATACCTTGTCGCTTTCGACGCTTCCGGAGAGGGCCCTCCATCCGCGACCTTCACACACGTGGCGCTCGATAGAACAACTATTCTAAGCCCGATCGGCGCCCAAGCATCGTCAACAACTCCAATTATCCGGTGGACAGTGGCGAGCGGCTGGCCAAGTAATCCTTCTTACTATATAAAGGTATACGATAATACAAGCGTCGTCTGGAATCCTAATGTTTCGGTAACTGCCGGGAGCACCGAAGGTTCGGTAGTTTATGCCGGTTCGGCGCTTGATCCGATTAAAACTTATACGGTTTATATCCGCTCATCTTTGGTCTCGGGCGGCATAAACTACATTTCCATGAATGCCGGTACCCAATCGTTTACCGCGAGCACCAGTAGTGCTTTCCTACCAACCTCGACGGGAGCAAATCTAGCTGCTCAGATCTCTTCGATCCGCAATCAATTAGCAGCTATTCTCGAAATTCTCTTGCAGTTCCTTGAACAACTTAGACTGACTCTATAAGCAAGAAGCAAGCCTGATCACTGACTTATTTCTGACAAGCCGCTCGCTTGGCTTTTTTTATCGGTGGTATAGAATTCTCTTATGACTGACTTAAGGAAAAAAGCTGCTTCTTTGGTACGCGAACTTAAGCAACTATTACCGAAGGCGAAAATTGTCTTGAATTACGGCGATTCTTGGGAGCTTTTGGTTGCGGTGGTGCTCTCGGCGCAGACGATGGATAAAAAAGTGAATGAGGTGACGGCGCGGCTTTTTCGGAAGTACAAAACTTTGGACGATTATCTCAAGGCAAAACCGGCTGAATTTGCCAATGATATAAAGCAAATCGGCCTTTATCGCGGCAAAGCTAAAAATATTTTGGCGACCGCGAAAATCGTGAAAGTTAAATACGGCGGTAAAATTCCCCGCACCATGGCAGAACTAGTGGAACTTCCGGGCGTTGGCAGAAAGACCGCGAATGTTATTCTTGGAAACGCTTACGGCATTGTGGACGGGATTGCGGTGGATACTCACGTGCGCCGCCTCTCGCGCCTTTTCGGGCTTACCAAACACGATGACCCCGTGAAAATTGAAAAAGACTTAATGACGCTTTTGCCCAAAAAAGAATGGTTTAAATTCACCTACCGAATGATTGATTATGGGAGAAAGTATTGTACGGCAAGGTGTAAGCATCAACGATGTCCATTAAGAAAATTCATTTCTCGTGTTTAAATTCGAGATACTAAAGAAATCCAAACGCAGTAAGGCCCGCATCGGTAAAATCAAAACTCCGCACGGCGAGATTTTGACGCCGGCATTTATTCCGGTCGCGACTTTAGGGGTGATTAAGGGCGGATTGGATTTTGAGGACGCTGAAAAATCAAAAGTTCAGTGCGCGATTGTTAATACTTTTCATTTTTTGGATTTGGGAGCGGTAGGGACGGTTAAAAAAGCCGGCGGACTGCATAAATTTTTTAATTGGCATAAACCGCTTTTTACTGATTCGGGGGGCTTTCAAATCTTCAGTCTGGGAAAAGGTGCTGAATACGGTTTGGGCAAAATCCAATCAATTTTCCCGCTGAAAAATAAAAAAACAAAGGCCTCCAAAAATCTAGAACATGTGACGATCGTTAAACAGTCTAGATTGAAGGGTGAAAATAACTTTACTGAAAATAACCTGCTTAAAAGTAAATCGGTTGGGTTAGTTAAGAAACTATCCGAAGAAGGGGTTAAATTCTTATCGCCGCGCGACGGGCGGGAAATAATGCTAACGCCGGAGAGATCCGCGGAAATCCAGATAAAACTTGGCGCTGATTTTGTCTACTTATTAGATATATGTGGCAGCGTTGTTGATGATAAAAAGACAACTCAAAAAGATTTAGAAAGAACCGAACGATGGTCTAAACGATTCTTAAGCGTAGAGATTCCAAAATCGCAGCAAGTTTTCGGAATCATCCAAGGCGGGCTTTATAAGGATTTGCGCTTGGCTTCGACTGAATATGTTAATAATTTGCCGGTTTTTGGGACGGCGATCGGCGGCGCTTTCATCAAAAAAGATTTGTTTAAAATCTTGTCTTGGATAAGCGCAAAAACCGATTATTCCCGCCCGCATCATATGCTAGGCGTGGGCGACATTGAATCAATTCTCGATATCGTAAAATCCGGCATTGATCTTTTTGATTGCGTTATCCCCACTCGTCTTGCCCGCCACGGAACCGCATTGACTCGAGGAGGAAATTTAGATCTCAAAAAATCATCGCTCAAGAACAAATTCCAGCCGATTGATAAAAGTTGTAAATGTTTTACATGCGAGAATTACACGCTGGCTCAATTAAATTTCCTCGTGCGCGCCAAAGAAACGCTCGC
>CAYSWC010000015.1:6645-13133 GCA_964434715.1 uncultured Candidatus Saccharibacteria bacterium | reverse complement strand
GTAAGAGATATCGGAATCATCGCTCACATTGATGCCGGTAAAACCACTGTTACCGAACGGGTGCTTTTTTATACCGGGGTTTCGCATAAAATCGGCGAGGTGCATACTGGCGACACGGTCATGGACTGGATGGAGCAAGAACGGGAGCGGGGGATTACCATAACGGCCGCGGCCACCACCTGCTTTTGGACTCCCACTTACGTGGCAGAGATGCATGCTGGTCTAAACGCCGATGAGCGCAGAAAACAATTTGAGCACCAGATTAACATTATTGATACACCCGGGCATATTGATTTTACCGTGGAGGTTAAACGTTCACTCCGGGTCTTGGACGCTGCGGTGGTGGTTTTTGACGGCGTGGCTGGCGTGGAACCCCAGTCCGAAACCAACTGGCGCTATGCTGATGAATTCGGCGTGCCCCGAATCTGTTTTATCAATAAATTAGATCGCATGGGCGCGAGTTTTGAGAACAGTCTTAAAGCCATTCAGGAAAAATTAAATCCCAACGCCATTCCGCTTCAGATTCCGATCGGGCTTGAAAGCAATTTTGAAGGTCTGATTGATCTCTTGCGCATGAAAGCGCTTTATTTTGAAGGCGAGAAAGGAGAAAAGATTATAGAGAAGGAAATTCCGGAAAATCTGCGCCAGGAAGCCAAAAAGTGCCGTCACGCGCTGATTGAAAAAATCGTGGAGCAGGACGATCAACTGCTTCATCAATATCTTGAAGGGAAAGAGCCGTCTTTAGAAGATCTCAAGCGAGTTTTAAGAAAGGCAGTTATTGAGGTAAAAATCGTGCCGGTCTTAACCGGGTCAGCTCTAAAAAATAAAGGCGTGCAACTGGTTTTGGATGCGGTAGTTGATTATTTGCCGTCGCCGGCAGATTTGCCGCCAACCAAGGGCTTTGATATCAAAACCGGCGCGCCTTTGCATCGTCATCCCAAAGACGAGGAACCTTTCGCGGCTTTGGCTTTCAAAATCGCCGCTGATCCTTTTGTAGGCAGTTTAACTTATTTTAGAGTTTATTCAGGAGTGATGAAGCGCGGCAGTTATATTTTAAATTCAACTAAGAATGTTCAGGAACGGGTGGGCCGCGTGGTTAGAATGCACGCCAACCATCGCGAAGAAGCGGAAGAAGTGCCGGCCGGCGACATTGGCGCCATTGTGGGACTTAAAGGCACGACCACCGGGGACACGCTTTGCGATCCGGAAAACCCGATTATTTTGGAGAAAATTGTGTTTCCCGAGCCGGTGATTTCAGTCCGCATTGAACCCAAAACCAAAGCTGATCAGGAGAAGATGGGTCTCGCGCTCCGAAGACTTACTGATGAAGATCCGACTTTTCGCGTGACTGGGGATCAGGAAACCGGCGAGACCATTATCTCGGGCATGGGCGAACTGCATTTGGAAATTATTGTGGATAGAATGAAGCGGGAATTTACCGTTGAGGCCAATGTCGGCCGGCCGCAAGTGGCTTATAAAGAAACTGTCCGAGCAATGGCTGAAGCTGAAGGCAAATATATCCGGCAGTCCGGCGGACGCGGTCAATACGGTCATGTCTGGCTTAAAGTTGAACCGCGGGAGCGCGGCCAGGGGTTTGAATTTATTGACGACATTAAAAGCGGCGTGATTCCGCATGAGTTTATTCCGGCGGTGGAGAAAGGCGTCAAAGAAGCCATGGCTAAAGGAGTGGTGGCTGGCTACCCCATAACTGATGTAGCCGTAACTTTGTATGACGGCTCTTTTCACGAGGTTGATTCCTCGGAAATGGCTTTTAAAATCGCCGGCTCAATGGCTTTTCAGGAAGGAGTGAAGAGGGCGAAGCCGGTGATTTTGGAGCCGGTGATGAAAATTCAGGTAATTATGCCTATGGAATTTTTGGGAGACATTACCGGGGATTTAAGTTCCAAGCGAGGGAGGATTGAATCTTTAGGCGACCGTATCGGTAATCTTAAAGTAGTGGATGCCAAAGTGCCGCTCTCGGAAATGTTCGGCTATGCCACCAAACTCCGCTCTATGACTCAAGGAAGAGGTAATTTCACCATGGAGTTCTCGCATTACGAAGAGGTGCCAGTCAATGTAGCTCAATTGATTATAGAAGGTAAAAAGTAGGCAGAAAATCTTCTTTTCCCTCAAACCGCTGCGCTCGCCCAGTCCCGCAACTGTCCACGAGCCGCAAGGCGAGTGGTTACAGTTGGCGTGATCCCGTGATCTCCGAATGGAATTCAGCCCATACTTTCATCGTGGACAGTACGGGATCCACGCAAATCTAACCTCAAGCTTTGCTTTTCGGAGATTTGCGGGACGTGCTCGCTTGCTTGTTCCTCTCTCATCCAAACAGGAGGGACTCATACGGATGATCAAGGAGTATTGCGCGAAGCGAATCGGACTTCTTAAGTCGGAGTTCGCCGCGCGGGGAATGACCTGGTGCACCCAATGCTCTGCGGTGATTCCCGAGAACGAGGCCGAACTTCTGCTCCTCGCGGGCAGGGGGGAATACTCCCACGGCTACGGGGACGCTTACTACGGTTTCCGCGACTTCTCGAAACTGCACCGGGCTTGCCCTGCGTGCCGTGAACGCACCGCCGACAAGCATGGACAGAAAGGCGCATACAGTTCGCAGGCGAAGGATCAGTCGATCTTCTATGCGTTCCGCGTGGAGAAGCGCGAGGACGGCCACTACGCCCGCAAGTTCGGCAACTGGGTGAAGCTCGACGACGAGAACTGCAAGCTCGATGAACCGTCGAGCCAGTTGGTCGATAAACTCACGGAGGAATGGAATCTCCCGCCGAGAATCGAAATCAAGTCGAATTGGCCACACGGTGAAGTTGAACTCGTCATTCACGAACGAGCCACGGCCTAAGCAGTCTGGCCATACGCTGTCAGTCAAGGGCGTCACGCCATAATGTGCCGGACGCCCTTTTTCTTTTGCGCCTAAAGTTTGACTTTTATGTCTTAACCCCTTATTCTCTTTGTTAGAACCTTACAGTCAAACTAAGGAAGGGAGACGATGCAACCAAGAGAGTGGTCAGAAATTGCAGGACTTTCAATTATGGCGCTCTTCATTCTTTCAATAATCCTTTGGGCTTTGTTACCGATTTGGGGGTATAAGAGTAAACAAAAGAAGAATGATAAGGAAAGGGAAGAAAGAGATGGCGGCGGCAACGGCAATCCGAGGCGCTCGCCGATTTTGCGAAGCTGGGATAAAACCAGACGACCGAAATATGAAGTAGAAGATTGACGTTAAGCCCCGTTTTTGGGGCTTTTTCTTTGTTATTCACACCCCCTTGATTTTTAAATCCGGTTCAGCTAAACTATAAAATATGACTACCAAGCTACAGGAAAAACTAGACCAACTACTCAAGACCAAGCGATTAACTGCAGAAAAATTGGAAAAGCTTTTGGAAGAGACGGGTGATCCCTGGGAAGAAGCTAGGGGAATTTTAAAGCATTATAAAATAGACGCGCTCGACTACCAGCGAAAGATTCGCCGCGAGTGGGAACGTTAACGTCAATTAATGTTCACCCTTGATACTAATATCGTTATTGGTTATTTGAACGATGAAGCAGAGATTGCCGATCAAATTTTATCTTGGCGGCGGGAGCCGGCTCGCTTTTGTATTTCCGTAATCACAGAAATTGAGGCCTTATCATTTCCTAAATTAACCACGTCAGAGATTGCGAAAATCCAAAGACTGCTCCAAGAATTAACGATAATTCCGGCTGATTCTCAACTTGGACGTCTAGCGGCTGAACTCCGCCGGCAATATCAATTCAAACTCGGAGATAGTATTATCGTAGCGACTGCCCGACTTACAAATTCTATCTTAGTAACAAGGGATAAATCTTTGCTTAAGAAAGCAAAGCAGATAATTTCGGTGAAAACAATTTTAAAAAGCCCCGCCTAGTCACGCCCTTTTTGCAATAAGGGTGGGAGTTTGACGGGGGAAGGGTGCGCTAAACCGTTCTTTTAGGTTTTGGAAAAGTGCCAAGAGAAAAATTTAAGGCGTTTTACGTCCGTTAGGACAACCTCGACGTTAAGAGTCTACTTCGGGGCTTTTTCTTTGTTATTCACACCCCTCGCGAAAAGGGGGTTGACAAGGTTTAAGGGATTGGAATAGAATAGGTATTACCGTGTTTTGAGTCGAGAAAAATAATTAAAATAATTTAAGAGCAGCGGTATGGCTTCCGCCTTATCCCGCTAAGCGGGATTCGGCGAGATGCTCATTTTTGCAGGACTTCGGCTGAGCTCAGTCGAAGCCCCAATCGCTTCGCTCTTGGGAAATTATGGCAGAGAAAGAAAAATTTCAGCGAACTAAGCCCCACTTGAATGTGGGCACCATCGGTCACGTCGATCACGGCAAAACCACCTTGACCGCGGCTTTGACGCATATTTTATTCTTAAAAGGTTTTGCCAAAAAAGAAGAGTCGGTTGATGACATTGATAACGCGCCCGAGGAAAAAGCGCGGGGCATTACCATTGCCTTGCACCACTCGGAGTATGAATCGGAAAAGCGCCACTACGCGCACATTGACGCGCCCGGCCACGCTGACTACATCAAAAACATGATTACCGGCGCCGCCCAGATGGACGGCGCCATCTTGGTGGTCTCGGCCGCTGACGGCCCCATGCCCCAGACGCGCGAGCACGTGTTGCTCGCCCGCCAAGTCGGCGTGCCGGCAATTATTGTTTTCTTGAACAAAGTGGATCAGGTTGACGATCCGGAACTGGTTGATTTGGTTGAGTCCGAAGTTCGGGAAGTTCTTAAAAAATATGAATTTCCCGGCGACAAAACCCCGATTATCCGCGGTTCAGCGCTCAAAGCTCTTGAAGTCAAATCGGTTGACGATCCGAATGCCAAGCCGATTTTAGATTTAGTCAAGGCGTTGGATGAATTTATTCCCGAACCGGTTCGGGATATTCAGAAACCTTTCCTTATGCCCATTGAAGACATTTTCTCCATTGAAGGACGCGGCACGGTGGTTACCGGCCGGGCGGAAAGAGGCATCGTTAAGATTAACGAAGAAGTGGAAGTCATCGGTCTTAAGCCAACGCAGAAGACCGTGGTTACCGGCATTGAAATGTTTAACAAACTGCTTGATGAAGGCCGGGCCGGGGATAACGTCGGCATTCTGCTTCGCGGTTTGAAAAAAGAAGACGTGGAGCGCGGACAGGTGATTGCCAAACCCGGGTCAGTCAATCCTCACACTGAATTTGATGCTGAAGTTTATGTGCTTTCCAAAGAAGAAGGCGGCCGGCACACGCCGTTTTTCAAAGGGTATAAGCCGCAATTCTATCTTCGGACTACTGATGTTACCGGCGAAGTGGTTTTGCCGGAAGGCATGGAAATGGTAATGCCGGGCGACACAGTCAATCTCAAGATTAAACTCATCGCGCCAGTGGCTTTGGAAGAAAAGCAAAGATTCGCGATTAGAGAAGGAGGGAAGACGGTAGGAGCGGGAGTAGTTACTAAAATTACGGCTTAGTGATTCACGCGAATATAAGCTAATGTTTATTCGCTAATATTCGCGAATCAGAAATTCGCTACCCATTCGCATGACATTATGGTCAAGAAGGACGTTGAAAAAGAGAAATTAAGATTAAGAATCAAAGCTTATGACCATAAGCTCATAGATTCTTCCTGCCGCCAGATTATTGATACGGCCAGGCGGCATGATGCCGAGGTGGTGGGGCCGATTCCGCTGCCCACCGAGATTAAAAAATATACAGTCAACCGCTCCACTTTTGTTCATAAAGATTCGCGCGAGCAGTTTGAACTGCGGGTGCATAAACGGCTGATTGATATCGTCAATCCCAACCAAAATTTAATTGAGTCGCTTTCTAGGTTGAATTTACCGGCTGGGGTAGATATAGAAATAAAGATGGTGTAGGAAGGGGTAGACCCCGCACCTTTGTAAGACTGCGAAGCTTAAATTTATCAAAAACCTCCGCCCGCAGTCTTAATTCAGAGATTTTTTGAGTTCTGATTTCCTCTTAAAGCTTCGGATTTGTTATTGTCTTACAAAGGTGCGGGGTGGACATAGAAATAAAAATGGTATAGAATAGCTTATAGGATGATAGCCAGAAGTGATGCAACAAAAAGACATCTGGGGCTATAAACCTCGGGTGTTTTTTTATGAATCATGAAGATCATAGGAAAAAAATTAAAGATGACCCAGATTTTCGTGGGCGACCGTTTGGTTGGAGTTACTCCAATCCAACTTGGAGCAGAGGTTGATATTGGCGTCTTTAAAGCTGGAGAAACAGTGAAAGTAAGCGGCACTTCCAAAGGCAAAGGATTTGCTGGCGTGGTCAAGCGCCACGGTTTTCACGGCGGTCCCAAAACCCACGGCCAGAAAAACCGCTGGCGGGCGCCGGGTTCAATCGGCAGTACTGCGCCGCAGCGGGTTCTGCCCGGCCGGAAAATGGCCGGCCGGATGGGCGGCGAGCGGGTTTCAGTTAAAAATCTGGAAATCGCCGCGGTTGATGT
>CAYSWC010000015.1:0-6545 GCA_964434715.1 uncultured Candidatus Saccharibacteria bacterium | reverse complement strand
CCCTTATGGCGGGGCGGCGGCGTAACTTTCGGACCAACCAAGGAAAAAATTTACGAAAAGAAAATCAACAAGAAAATGAAGCGGCTGGCGATTTGGAGCGCGCTTTCAAAAAAATTAACCGATAGCGAACTTAAAATCGTGGATTCGCTCAAATTAAATTCAGCCAAGACCAAAGAGTTGGATAAGTCGCTAAAAGTTTTTTTAAAAAGTCCGAAAAAATCCAAAAATTTGAGCGTTTTGCTCGTGCCGGCTAAAGATACCAAAGAAATTTTTCGGGCTGCGGCCAATATTCCCAAGGTTAAGGCGCTAAGTGCAGGCAGTTTAAATGTCGAGGATCTCTTAAAATACAAGAGTGTACTCATAGATCAACAGGCGGTTCAAGAAATAAAGTAGCGACACCAATATACGAATTCACTCGAATGACGCGAATGGAAATATTCGTAAATTCGTGTGTCATTCGTAATTAGTGTCGCTGGAGTGATGAATAAATTTATCATCAAACACCCCATCATCAGCGAAAAAGCCACCCAAATCAGTTCTTTGGGTAAGTACGTGTTTTTGGTTGATAAGGGGGCGACCAAACCGGAAATCAGGAAAGCCATCAAGACAATTTATAAAGTTGATGCCGAGGACGTAAATATTGTGAATATCAAACCCAAACAACGGCGTCTCGGTCGAACCGTAGGAACGAAGCCCGGATATAAAAAAGCGATAGTGACCTTAAAGCAAGGACAAAAACTGGATATATTACCTCATTAATGAAAACCTACAAGCCCACAACTCCATCAAGGCGCCAGATGACCACTATTCCTTATAAAGAGGTGATCACTGAAACCGAACCGTATAAACCGCTCACGGTTCGTTTGCCGTCGCATGCGGGGAGAAACACCCGCGGCGTGATTACCATGCGCCATCAGGGTGGCGGCCACAAAAAGCTTTACCGGCTGATTGATTTTAGGCAGAACAAATTTGATGTGCCGGCGCGGGTGGAGCAAATTGAATATGATCCTTACCGCACGGCTTTTATTGCCCGCGTAATTTACGCCGACGGCGCGCGGAGTTATATTTTGGCGCCCAAGGATTTAAAAGTAGGGGATGAAATTCTCACATCGGAGAACGCGCCTCTTAAAGTCGGCAATCGCCTACCCCTGAAAAATATTCCGGTTGGCTATCAGGTTTCCAATATTGAGATGAAGCCGGGCGGCGGCGGCAAACTGGCTCGTTCAGCCGGCTCCTATGCCGAAGTTCTGGCCCATGAAGGCAAACTTTCAATTTTAAAATTATCTTCCAAAGAAGTTCGCAAAGTGCCGTCCAATGGCCTGGCTACCATTGGCCAAGTTTCCAATCCAGACTGGAATTTGGTAAACATTGGTAAAGCCGGCCGTTCCCGCTGGCTGGGCATTCGCCCCACGGTTCGCGGCACGGCTATGAACCCAGTAGATCACCCCTACGGCGGCGGCGAAGGCCGGCAGCCCAGAGGCACCAAAAGACCCAAAACGATTTGGGGTAAGGTTACTGGAGGCCATAAAACGCGCAACAAGAAGAAATGGTCGACTAAATGGATTGTGCAAAGAAGACCGAAAGTAAGATAGTTTAAAAGGATCAAATGTCAAAGCTCAAATATCAAATCAAGCCCAAAACCTAAAATCCAAAAGTTTTAGTCATTTGAACTTTGGATTTGATTTGTCATTTGGATTTTGAAATTTGGATTTCGATATGAGCCGATCATCTAAAAAGGGTCCCTACGTTGACCCAAAACTGTTAAAAAAGATCAGCAAAATCAAGCCCGGCGACAAGACGGTTATTAAAACTTGGTCTCGGGATTCGGAAATCGCGCCGGAGATGGTGGGTTTTATTTTCGGGGTGCATAACGGCAAAAATTTCGTGGAAGTAGCGATTCGCGAAGAAATGGTCGGTCACCGATTGGGCGAATTTTCGCCTACGCGCAAGTTTACCAAGCACGGCGGCAAAATGCAGAGAGAGTTGGAGGCATCAGCGAAGCAAGCAGAAACAGAGAAAGCGAAGTCAGCTGCCGAGGCGACACCAGAAACAAAGAAATAGCTTGAAAATATCAAATGTCAAAGCCCAAATTTCAAATCAAGCTCAAAGCCCAAATGTCAAAAATATTTGGATTTTAGATTTTGGATTTGATTTGGCATTTGGATTTTGGAATTTGGATTTAATACGATGGCCCAACAAATAGCAAAATTAAACTATCTTCACATCGCTCCCCGGAAGGTCCGGCTGATTGCGAGTGCCCTTAAGGGTCTTACAGTCGGTGAGGCCGAGGCGCAGTTATTGCTTCGTCCACAGCGCGCCGCCAAACCTTTGCTTAAACTTTTACGTTCCGCGATTGCTAACGCCAAAAATAATCAGAAATTAAATCCCGATCAGCTTATGATTTCCAGCATCCGCGTTGATCAGGGGCCGATGCTCAAACGTTTTCTTCCGAGGGCTATGGGACGCGCCACCCCGATTCAGAAAAAAATGAGCCATATAACGCTGGTTTTGGAAGAAAGCGCTCGAGCAATTAAACCGAGATTTACCATTATCCCACCGCCCAAAAAAGAGAAGAAAGAAAAGAGGAGAAAGAAAAAAGAGGAAAAACCGAAGACAGAGATAAAAGCCGAGAAACCCAGGGAAAAAGTCGGGTTCTTGAAGAGGTTATTCCGGCGCAAAGCCGTATAATCGCCCGAATACATCTCGAATCCAAACGAATGCTATTCGAATAAGATTCGATAACATTCGAGAAAAATTCGAGCGAGAAACGTGGGACAGAAAATTCGTCCAAATTCATTACGGCTGGGAATTATTGAAAACTGGAAGAGCCGCTGGTGGGCAAAGAAGAGCTTTAAAGAACCGCTGGAGGAAGATGAACTGATAAGAAAAGCCGTGAAATCAAAAATCGCTCAAGCGGGCATCATTCGCATTGAAATTGAACGGGGAACGGATAATACTTATAAAATTATTCTCAAAGTTGCCCGTCCCGGACTCGTCATCGGCCGCGGCGGCAAAGGCATTGAAGATTTATCAAGAACCATTCAAGCTAAACTCGCGGCTTTATTTAGAGAGCGCGGCGTTAAAAATCCAAAAATTTCCATCAGTCTTAATGTTGAAGAGTTAAGAAAGTCGGAAATATCAGCCCAGTATATGGCCCAATCTTTGGCTTGGGATTTGGAAAAAAGACTGCCTTCAAGGCGCACCATAAAAAAATATCTTGATTTGATGATGCAGAACAAAGAAGTCGGCGGCGCCAAGATTAAACTCTCCGGCCGGATTGACGGCGCGGAAATCTCCCGCCGCGAAACTTTATCAAGAGGCAAACTGCCGCTTCAGACCCTCCGCGCCAACATTGATTACGGCGAAGCCACGGCTTTTAATACTTACGGGACGGTAGGCGTGAAGGTTTGGCTATATAAAGGGGAGATATTCGATAAATAGTTTTTAGTCAATAGTTCTTAGTTTTAGTTTAATAGTTTTCGGTCTCGGGTTATAACAAACTAAAACTGATAACTAACTAACCAAAACCATAAACTAAAAACCATAGACTATGTTAATACCGAAAAAAGTAAAACATCGAAAATGGCAGAAGGGTAGAAACAGATACCGCCGTCTTGAGACGCGCGGGACCAGCTTAGAGTTCGGCAGTTTTGGGCTTAAAGCCGAGGGTTCGGCCTGGCTTACCTCGAGACAAATTGAAGCCGCAAGAAAAGCGATTACCAATTCAGTTAAACGCGAAGGCAAGCTCTGGATTCGGATTTTTCCCGACAAACCAATCACTATGAGACCGCCCGAGATCACCATGGGCGGCGGCAAAGGCGCGGTTGATCATTATGTTTTTCCGGTTAAACCCGGTCGGATTCTTTTTGAAGTTGACGGGTTAAAACCGGAGGTGGCGAGAGAAGCGTTAAGATTGGCGAGCCATAAATTGCCGGTAAAAACGCGGGTCGTAAACAAGTAGACTCTGCGAATATGCTCATCAAGTGCGAATATACGAATTAGTATATCGGTGCTAGATTAGTATATTAGCGAAGTTTTATGAAACGCAAAGAAACCCTCGAACAACTAAAAAATCTTCCCGCCGCCGAACTTCAAAAACAGCTGAGGGAATACCGCGACAAATTGTGGTCGTTAAAGGCCGATCTGGTCCGGGGCAAAGTTAAAAATGTGAGGGAGATTAACGAGATTAAAAAGAACATCGCTAGAATTCTGACCATCCTTCATGTAAAATCATAAATTCATTGTAAAAGCTATGCGTAAAATAGAAGGCACAATTGTCTCCGACAAAATGAATAAAACCCGGGTGGTGGCAATCACAAGATTCAAGAAACACCCCAAATACCTCAAGTACTACAAAGTGACGAGGCGTTTTAAAGCCCACGATGAGAAGAATGAATATAAAGCTGGAGATAAAGTGATAATCCAAGAAACTAGGCCGCTATCCAAAGAAAAACGCTGGGTTATCATACAAAAATTATGAGATTATAATGACAAATGCCAAAGTTCAAATATCAAATCAAATCCCAAATCCAAATATCAAAATCGTTTTGGATTTTGAGCTTTGAACTTGATTTGTCATTTGGATTTTGAAATTTGGATTTTCAGTATATGTTGCAGGAACGTTCCATAATTAAAATAGCGGACAATAGCGGCGCTAAAACGGTGCGTTGTTTTCGGGTCTTAGGCGGTAGCCGCAAGCGCTACGCTTATCTAGGGGATGTTATTGTCGCTTCGGTCCAAGCTGCCGAACCGCGCAAAGAGGTTAAAAAGAAAGACATTGTCAAAGCGCTAATTGTCCGCACCCGACACCCGTTGCGCCGCCCCGATGGTTCGGTGCTCCGTTTTGATGAAAACGCGGCGGTTTTAATCAACGAAAAGAGCGAGCCGCGGTCAACCAGAATTTTTGGCCCGATACCGCGGGAGATTAAAGAAAAAGGATTTGAGGCAGTGTTTGGGATGGCGGAGGAAGTCGTCTAAATAATTCAAAATGCAAATATCAAAATTAAAAATGACAGTTAAAAATGTCAAAATTCTCCGAAATAATTTTATAATTTAACATTGCCATTTTGCATTTTGATTTTTGAATTTTGATTTAATTATGCATATCCGTAAAGGCGACACCGTTCAAATAAAATCCGGCAAGGATCGCGGCAGGACCGGGAAGGTTATTAAGGTTGATTTAAAAAATCAGGCAATTATTGCCGAGGGAATTAATTTATTTAAAAAGCACGTGCGTCCCAAACGGCAGGGAGAAAAGGGCGAAGTCGTGACCGTGCCGCGGCCTTTGGCTATTGCCAAAGTTATGCTATATTGTTCCAACTGCCAAAAAGGCGTGCGCGCCGGAGTGAGGCCCGAAGGCGGAACAAAAGTCAGATATTGCAGGAAGTGTCAGGTTTCATTATGAAAAATAAATTGGAGAAAATCGTGGTTAATTCCGGAATCGGCAGACTGTCTACGGCGAGCCCTAATTTTCCCGAAAAGGTTTTGCCGGAGATTGTGAAAGACTTTGCGGCGTTGACTGGTCAGAAACCGGCAACCAGGGCCGCGCGGCAATCCATTGCCGGCTTTAAGATTCGCGAGGGACAAATTGTGGGTTTGCAAGTTACGCTCCGCGGCAAGCGCATGACTGATTTTTTGGAGAAAATTGTCAAAGTCGTTTTACCGCGCGTCCGCGATTTTCGGGGCATTGATTTAAAAAACATTGACAGCCGCGGCAATTTAAATCTCGGCATTAAGGAAAATGTGGTTTTCCCGGAAATCAACCCGGAAGTTTCCAAAGCCGGTTTCGGACTGCAGATTACCGTCGTGCCCAAGGCAGTTAAAAGTCGGGAAGAGGCAGTGAGGCTATATCGAGAACTCGGGGTCCCCCTTAAAAAGTAGTATCCAAAGCCATGGCTAAAACCTCTGTTATCGCGCGATCCAAAAAGAAACCCAAGTATATGACCCGCACGGTGCGGCGCTGTTTTCGGTGCGGTAGGAAGCGCGGCTTTATGCGCGTTTTTGGACTCTGCCGGATCTGTTTCCGCGAGATGGCCGGGAAGGGAGAAATACCGGGAGTGAAGAAATCATCGTGGTAGAATGCAAAATGCAAATATCAAAGTTCAAAATGACAGTTTAAAATGTCAAAATGATTTTAAAATTTTGCATTGTCATTTTACAATTTGATTTTTGATTTTTGAATTTTTATGTACACCGACCTATTAACCAGAATCAAAAACGCCCAATCAGCCCGAAAAGAGACTATTAAAGTTCCGTATTCTAATATGGACCTTGCGGTGGCTGAACTTTTAGCGAAAGAGGGCTACGTTGAGAGCGCTTCTAAAAAAGGCCGTCTGCCCAAGCGGGTGATTGAGATCAAGCTTAAATACGAGGGCAAGACCGGCGTTATTCAGGGCGTAAAGTTTTTAAGCAAACCCTCGCGCCGCCTCTATGCCGGCTACCATGATTTAAGACCGATAAAACAGGGTTATGGCGCGGGGGTAATCTCAACTCCCAAAGGCATTATGACTTACAAAGAGGCGAGGAAGCATAAATTAGGAGGAGAG
>CAYSWC010000014.1:0-13868 GCA_964434715.1 uncultured Candidatus Saccharibacteria bacterium | reverse complement strand
ACAAAAGTAAAGCCCAAAGTAATTAAAGTGTAATAATCGCCTTTAATGCGCCGCGCCGGGAGGGCAAGCAAAAACCCGATAATGCCGGCCACGATCGCGGCCGCGATGAGCGCCAGAGAGAAAGAAATTCCTTGGCTGGCTAAAATGGCGGCGGTATAAGCGCCAATAGCCAAAAGCCCGATATGACCCAAGTTGAGCAATCCGGTGTAGCCCACTGGAATCGCGTAAGACAAAGCTACCATCAGGTAGATGGCGATCAAAGTGGCGGTATGGATTAAATAAGCAAACATTAAAGTTCTCTCTTTTTCCCTAATATGCCGCTAGGTTTAAACAAGAGAAAAACAAAAAGCAGGACAAATGCCACGGCATTTCTCGCGCCTCCGCCCAAAAACCAAAGCACGGCTTGTTCTGATAATCCCATAATTAAACTGCCTAAAATCGCGCCGCCTAAACTTCCTACGCCGCCCACGACCGCCGCCGCAAATCCAAAAACCGCAAGCAAGGCGCCTTTGTTTACATCCAGCGAAAACTCCAAACCGTGAATTATGCCGGCAACCGCAGCTAAAACGGATGCCAAAACAAAAGCCAAACGCCGGATATTTTTAGTATCAATGCCTAAAACCTCGGCCACTTCCTCGTTATCGGCGGTGGCTCTCATGGCTTTGCCGAATTTGGTGTAATGGGAAAGCCAATAAAAAAATAAGAGCAATAAAACAGTGATCAGCAAAAGCCAAACCTCCAAGACGCTTATATGAATGCCGCCGAAATCTAAAATCGCTGACTCAAATTTAAAAGTCCGCGGCGCGGCGCCGAAAATCGCAAGCAGGATGCCGGTGCCAAGCATCAGGAGCGCGAGCGTGGCAATCAAATACCCCAGACCGCGCGCACCCCGCCGGCGCAAAACTTCATAAACATATTCATTCATCAAAAAGCCGGCGGCCGCGGCCACGAAGACAGCGGCGAGAACCGCAACTGCCGGATTTAAACCGCTCGCCTCCCAAACCCACCAAAAAGTAAAGCTCGCGCCTACCGCCACCACCCCGTGGGCCAAATGAAAAATCCGCGAGGTTGAATAAAGAAAAGACACCCCCGCCCCTAAAAGAGCGTAGACCGCCGAAAGCAAAAGACCGTTAATGATAATCTGAAAAATAATTGCCATTGCCTCGATTTTTTTAAGTATATAACCATACCAAAAACGCCTCAACCTTAGTTGAAGCGTTTTATTCTCACCTCTAACCTCTTACCTCTAACCCCTAACCTCTCATTTATGGCGTGTAGGGTCCCAAATCCGTAACCTCTCCGCCAACGATTTTCCTCACATTTTCTCCCATTATCGGATCGCCGTTTGCGTCAATGGTCAAAGGCCCCACGCTCCCGGGCCAGTTTTTGACTTGATAAAGCCAATCGCGGATTTTAACCGTATCAATGTCGCCATCAGCGATCGTGGCTTCAAGCGCTTCCTTAATCAAATAAACCGCGTCATAAGCATTAGCCGAGAAAGCGCCCGGATCAGCGCCTGCGTATTTTGCCCGATGCGCCTCGCGGAACGCGTTAGCTTTAGGGTTATTGTCCCAATCCACGGCCGGCTCAACTCCAATCACTCCCTCAAGCACAGCGGCGTTGTCTTTAACCACCTGCCGATCAAGCAAAACTTCGGCGGTCACCAACTTGGCAGTCACTTTATTTTCTCTTAACTGTTTTACGAAGGTGATGCCCGGAGTAGCTGTCTGCGGCACAAAGTAAATCACATCCGGCTTGGCGGTTTTAATCTTTAAAACTTGGGTGCGGAAATCAGCATCGCCGGTGGTGTAAGTCTCATCAGAGACAATCTCGCCGCCTAATTCCGTAAAGGCGGTTTTATAGACTTCGCGCAGTCCTTGGGCATAATCAGTAAGTTCGGTAAAGACCGCGGCTTTGCGCGCATTGAGATTTTGATAACTATATTTAGCGGCAATCCTTCCGGCTAAGGCGTCCGAGGGATATGTGCGGAAAACAAAATCGCCGGCTTCGGTTACTTTAGGGCTGGAAGCCGAAGGCGAAATCAAAATCACTCTTGCCGGTTCGGTAATTTCAGCCGCGGCCAAAGTCTCGCCCGAACAAGCGCCGCCGATGATAATTTTAACTCCATCAACATTTACGAGCTTCTGCGCCGCGGTGCCGCCGACTTGCGGATCGCACTTGCCGTCTTCGGTAATAAGTTCAATGGTTCGACCGTCAATGCCGCCGGCGGCATTGATTTCCTCAATCGCAATCTGAATGGCGCGATTTTCTGATTCGCCATACTGGGCCGCGTCTCCGGTTAAGGGCTGAATCACGCCGAGTTTAATTACGTCACCCTCGGTGCCCACTCGATCCGAAATCGCCAAAATGCCGATTATAACTACGGCAATTACGATTATACCAGTGATAAGTTTAGCCATGATAAACTAGTTTATTGGTTTATTAGTTCGACCCTTTAACAAATAGTATAGCAAGGGTTTTCAGAAAATCAAAATCCGCCCTCCGGCTTTTAGCCTCTTGGGCGGATTTTGAAATTAGATCAAAGAAATCTGTCTTTAAAGTTCTTTCGCGGCTAAGGCAATAGCGCGGAATTCGGTATAAGCAGAATTGAGTTTAGCAATACCGTCTTTAAGAAGATTTCTAATCTCGTTTAAATCGAAGTTGCCGGCAGAAATCTTGTTCTTAACCTGATTCACAATATCGCGCGCAGCGCTAATTGCGGCATTGGCGCTATTTAATTTCGCTCTTAGCGCATTTACGTCAGTGCCATTTGACTCAATCGCGTTTAACCGTTCGGCGATATTGGAAGCGCGGTTTTCGGCAAAATCAATACGATTTTCGAAATGCCTTACGAATGAATTTAAAACTTCACCTCGCAAAGCATTTTCTCTCAAGAGCTGAGATCTAACACGATTCACTACTGACCTCAATTTTGCCGGAGTATCAACGTTCCCGATCTCGTTTTCTACCGATTTGATGGTATTATCAAGCTCGTTAATTTTGGAACTGTCAGATACAGTATTCTTATAGGCCGCGTTTCTGGCTTTTAAGACATTCAGAATATCGTTAACTTTTTTCTTACCTTCTGGAACTTTGTTCACATCAATCTTTTCGCCCGGAGTAAGAAAAGGACGAAGGCCATTCCGAACGTTTTTGATGGCGTTTAAATCAATCGGTCTGGCCGATGGACGGCCAAGACTATTGCCGACAGCCGGATCAACGATCGTTTCTCCCGGCGCCGGCACCTCCTGCGCCTGAACCGGCAGAACAGCAAAAGCGTTCACGGCTCCGAAAATTGCCAAGAAACCGACTAGTGTTAATTTACTGATTGTATTCATTGATTTTATGCTTCCTTAATGAAGACCGTCTCGACTTACAAATCCAGTTCGTCAAGACCGGATTCAACATTAAAGAATTCATCAAAACTTGAATCAAAACCGACCTCTTTTGACTCATCTTCTATACCTGCTAAATCTAACGGATTGCTACCTTGGAATGTGACGCCCTCTCCTAAAGAACTATCCAGCTCATCAAGGGCTGACTCGGCGCCAAAGAACTCTTCAAGACTCTTGTCCAAATCGTCAATGTCTTCGCTTTCGCTTGAAATGCTATTTAAGTTTAAAGCGTCGTCGCCGCCCCGGAACTGATAGACTAAGAAAATTACAACAACAAGGGCGACAATCCCAATAATAATCTTGGTGTTTTTATTCATAGGTTTGAAATACCTAGGGCAGAGGTTCGACCTTGCTTGCCCCGTTACATCCAAAAAGACTCGGCTTTGGGTCTAAGACGAATAATGCATTCCCACTGAACTCCTTGGAACAATCTTTTTTCAAGTCGTGGATGTAATTGGGGGTTTTGCCTCTACTTTACTATATAACTGCCAAATAAGCAAGTTGTGACACCGCCCTTTATCTCGTCATAGAATAGCCAAAAAATCTGCGAGGCAACCTCCTCCGAAACTCAGGATTTTCATAAAATGCGGGCAGTGTCAGTTTAGAACTAGCCCGATCTTGGAGCGCCCCGCGAATTTAAAAATTATTGCCCTAGCAATTCCTGGAGCTGTTGAAGCACAGAGCTTAAGGCCTTCAAAAGAGAAGCCATATTGCTCTCAGTAGTAGAAGATGCGGAACTTGAAAGACTCACGATATTACTTCCCGCGCAGGACTGTGATGGATCATCGGGGCTGTAAAATCTGCTGAAATTTGTGCAGGCGTATACTTTAAACTCATTGGTGCCATTCATGAGCGTATCGCTATAAGTGGTTACATTAGCTGAAAGGGTAGTTATCCAATTCCAGTTGGTCATTCCTAAGTTCCGAAAATACACAGCATAGACAGTTTCTGTAGTGGCATTGTCTGTCCAATTTAGCACCCATTTTCCACCCGAGGAAACGACAGTAAGATTGGTTGGCGCCGCAGGAGCGGCGGCGAGGGCCTGCGTAGTGCCCGTAACTGGACTGGACTGCGCCGATTCGTTTCCAGCCGCATCATACGCAGAAACCGTGTAGCTGTAGGTGCCGCCTGAGGCAAGGCCTTGATCGCTGTAGGAAGCTTCAGTAGCCGTTGGACTGTAGGAGGCAGTCAGGACCGACGCAATGTAAGCGCCATTTCTATAAATCTTGTAACCAGTAACGCCGACATTATCAATAGACATTGACCATCCAATATTGACGCGGTCGGTAAAGACCGTCGTGGCAGTTAGACCGGTGGGCGTTGATGGTGCGGTTATGTCGGCGGCGGTGGTTTGCGTACATACTCTCCGGCCAAATTGATCCGTGCCGTTTTCTATATAGCCAGATTGACAAACACACTGACCACTGGAATTATCCGGCTGAGTGCCAGTCCCGCAACTCCATACGCACCTGCCGTCGGATGCTAACACGTGATAAGGACCAATACACGAGGTGGAGGCCGAATTCGTAGTAAAAGTATAATCCCCGCTTGTCGCAAGATTTCCTGCCGCGTCTTTAGATTTAACGCGGTAATGATAAGTGGTGCCGGACTGTAAATAATTAATGGTAAGACTGTGCGATGTTACTGACTCATTACGGATATTAAAACCGCCGTAGTTGGGACTGATGCCAAATTCAACTTGCGAATCCGAATTTTCATCTGTGATCCAAGTAATAGTTACGCTTGATGCGGTTATATTTGTTACTTGGACATTAGAAATGACAGGCGGAGTAGTATCGCCAGTTGTCGCAGTAGTAGTAGCTGTAGTCGCGCTGGCAGTGGTAGTGAAATTTAACGGTCCATAGTCCACCCCGGAAAATGGGGTGGTAGTAGTAGCGGTTCGGGAGCTGTAAATATATGAGTAAGTCGTTCCGGGAGTTAACCCAGTTAGGGTTACGCTGTGGCTAGTACTCAACGTTCCATAGAGAGGATCAAAATACTGCTTGGTCCAGTCTTTGCTGAAAGTAGCATACCCTAGTGCCGGTATGTTGGTGGTCCAACTAACAGTGACGGAAGTGGAGGTGACGCTTACGGCCGCGCTGGATGACGTAAGCGTTGTGCCAGAAGACGAAGATGAAGTAGTCGTGGCAGTTGAGGTTGTGGCAGTCGTTGGTGTTGGAGTTAAAGAAGGAACGATTATTGAAGGGGGCGACACAGTAACATCTTCAATGGATCCTATCACGTATAGTTTCATTGAACCCTTGGCTTTATTAAGAGCAGAAACAACTATTTTGCCGTCAGTAATTGCCGGCGAAGATTCATTGGCTCCTGGCACAATAGTCCCTATGGTAACTGTCCATTTAAGCGTGCCGGATGAGTTAACGGCGTAGAGCAAACCATCTTCTGCGGTAAAATAGATAACGCCGTTAGCATCCACTGCGGGCTTGGATCTAATCCAGTGGCCGGCTTGAAATTTCCAGCGGATACTTCCATCCGGATTGAAGGCATAAAGTTTGTTATCTCCACCGGCATCATCAAGCAATAACCCGCCTTTATAACTTGATGTGTTGCGTGAGGTAGTAACATAAATAACCCCATCAGGCCCAAATGTTGCAGAAGACGATAGTAGTCCACCTAATTGTGTAACCCATTTAATTACACCCGTAGGTTGAATAGCGTAAAACTTATCCAGGGTACCCCTATAGATCATTCCTTGATCATCAATTGACGGAGAAGTTACCCAACCGCCATTTCCTAGATTAAGCGGCCCCCATTTCTTGGAACCATCCGGGTTCAGCGCGTAAAAATCTACCCGCTCTATTGGGCCAGACTTGTAGCTCAATACGTCAGAATCTACATAGAGAGTTCCGTCTGGGCCCAAAGCCGAAGAACGATTGCTGTATATAGCGGGCTTATGCTTCTCCGTGCCGTCTGGATTCACTGCATAAGAACCTATATAAATTGTCCCGTCAGGACCAACAACGGGCGACGGATAATAGAAATGGAAATTATGAGGAACGGGTAATGTCCATTTACGAACTCCTTGAGAGGTAAACGCATAGAGCCCCTGATAAGAACCGACATATACTGTGCCATCTGCCCCTATTGCTGGTACGGTTTTGCTAGTTTCAAAAATACTGCATGCCGACCATTTTTTTGTGCCGTTTTGATTATATGCATCTAAAGTGCCGTTAAGAATATAGACAGTTCCGTCAGGGCCGATAACCGGAGAAGAATGAGTGGCTCCTATACTCACCTCTGTCTTAATAATAGGTTTTTGTGGTCCGATGGCTGAGGTTTTACCGGTATGTTGGGGATTGTTGCCGAGCATGGACCAAGGAGTTACTAGAGACGGAGACGGTGAAGAACTCAAGGAGAGAGACGAAAGGGCGGGAACTTGTACATGCCATGTTTCCGATACATTATTTGCCTCTCCTACTTGACCTTCATTAACTTGATTGGTCGGATCTAATACTGCTTGGAAACTGTACAGCCCAGATGCGGGAATAAGTATAAGAGAAGAAAGAAACGTCACACGCTGTTTTGGTTTGAGCACATGAGTATTCAAGGTGTCTATAATTTCTCCTGTGGCGTGATTGGTTTCTTTTGATATATTTTTCAACTGAAGGGTGGTTGGTACTGAATCGACAGGTCCGGCATTTTCCACGGTCATATTAAATTGTGATTCTAATCCCACTGATGGTAATGGAACCGAAGTGAGGGTTAACGGGAAATAGAGATCAGGGTATGTACTGGATGTGAGCGGGGGACGAAGAGAAACGGGAGAGAGGGTACAGTCGGAGGAAGGCGCAATTCCGATTGGCGGAGTGGGCGGAGGAGGCGGAGCAGGAGGCACAGGAGTAATACACTCTCCCATAGTATCTCCATGCGCAAGATGCGCGTTTTGCGCCGATTGATCAATTTCAATAGTTTGTTTGTTGGTTAGTTCTCCGGGAGGAATGTGACAGATAATTATTTTTCCCGGCACTGCGGGAGTGGCTGGTATTGCCAGAACAGCAGCTGATCTTTGTTCTGTAAATTTAAAAATAGTCTTTGGACCGACAATTCCTAACGATTCTATATCGTGCCTGGCTTGCCAACGTTTAACTGCCGCTTCGGTTAAAGAACCGAAATATCCGGTCACTAATCCTTCTGGATAGAGCTTTTTGTCACCGGCTAAAAATTCCTGAAGCTTTCGAACGTCATCTCCGGAAGCGCCACGAGACAAATTACGGGTTAATTCCGGAGGTATGACGGAGGACAATACTTCGGTGGTCGGCTGGGCCGCCGGCGTTGCGCCCAGTTCGCCTTTCAGGGTGGATAACTGCTGCTGAAGAAACTGGACTTGTTTAAGAAGCTCGGTAATTTGTTGCTGCAGCTGCTGAATAGTGGGCGGCTGGTCGGCAGTTTGAGCGAAAGCAAGAGGGGCGCTGATCGTTATTAAAAACAAGAAAACAAGACTTTTACAAAGTTGGCGTTTCATTTATACGTGTATAATAAATAATATTTATTATAGCATAGGAGAGATCTCTGCTTTAACTAAAGCCTCCCGGTCTCTCGATAAAAAATGTTGACTGCGGTAGGGGTGAGATTTGCCCCGCACCTTTTATGCTTGTATTTTCGGAGACGGGAGGATTTGAACCTCCGAGGCCCTTGCGGACCTTCCGGTTTTCAAAACCGGTGCATTCAGCCACTCTGCCACGTCTCCACTCGGAAAAGGTGCGGGGTTCAAGACTGCCGGTTTAAGCCGCTCACCCACCCTACCATTAAAGCACTAAAACATTACAACATTAAAGCATTTTTCTCAACTGACTATCCAAATCGCCGGCACTCATAAACACCACTACTTCCTTCCCGGTTAAATCATTTCTTATGACTTTCATGGCATTTTCCAAATCCGGCGCGTAAAAAACATTATTTTTATGCTCTAAAATTTTCTGAACTAAAGAGAAAGAATCCCGGCCGCCGCGTTCCTCCCGGCCGGCAACTTTGTAGACCGGCAAAATCACCACCGTATCAGCTTCATCAAAAGCGAGAATAAAATCGCTAAAAAGCCGATTCAGCCGATCCTGCTGATGCGGCTGGAAAACGCAGATGAGCTTTACTCTGGAGTGCTTCTCGCGGAGTGCCTGAAGCGTGGCTTTAATTTCAGTGGGGTGATGAGCGTAATCGCTATAAACAGAGGTTAGAGGTGGGAGGTTGGAAGTCGGAAGTTGTTCCAGACGGCGCCAGGCGCCTTGATAACTTCGGAAAACTTTATCAGCAATAGCTTTCCTCATGCCGAAAATCTTAGCACACTGCCATGATGCCTCTGCGTTTAGCTGATTGTGTCCTCCCGGAATTTGGAGCGGATGTTTTTTAAACTTTTTGCGGTTATAAAAAATTACCTCTACGCCTCTCTTCTTTACACTTCTCGTCAACCTTCTTATATTCTTATCCCCCCAGTTAGCTACAAGATACCCGTCCTCGGGAAGTTTTTCCACGTATTTTTTAAAGCCGGCGACCACGCCCCGGAAATTTTTATAAGTATCCGAGTGTTCCTTATCGATATTGGTCAAAACAATCACCTGCGGCCGGTAGTGATAAAAAGATTTATCCCATTCGTCGGCTTCAATCACTAAATACCTGCTTTCCCCCATTCGAAAATTCGTACCAAATTCGCTATTCGCTGATGACTTAAACTCCCGAAGTTTTGTCCCGATAATAACGGTGGGGTCAAATCCGGCTTCAGTTAAAATCAAACTGATTAAAGCAGTTGTCGTGCTTTTGCCGTGAGAGCCGGAGACGGCAATGGTAAAATATTTTTTTGTTAATTCTCCCAAGGCTTGCGGGTAGCTTTGAATTTTAATTTTCAAGGTTCGGGCAAGGACGAGTTCGGGATTGTTCTTTTTAACCGCCGGAGAATAAACCACCAGTTCGGCGCCGCGCGGTAGATTGAGCGGTGTGTGGCCAATAAAGATTTTAATCCCCTCTTTTCGCAACTCTTCGGTAAGATCGGAAGCGGTCATATCCGAACCGCTAACCAGATAGCCTTGGGACAAAAAATAGCGGGCTAATGCCGAAACCCCAATCCCCCCAATGCCGATACAGTGGACTTGTTTTGACTCTAACATCGCCATATATGCTATACTACTTTAAAAGGTCGCGGTATTCAAAAAATCCCATGAACAAAGGTTCGCGCAAAGTCGCTGATTGCCGCCTTTTCCCAAGCGAAAAAGGCTGTACCCTAACGATTGCCGGCAGTGAGACAGAGGTTCTTCCGATTGCCGTCCATCACGCCGTTCGCGATCACGGCCATAAAGACACCCCGCAACTCCGCGAGGAATTGCGCAAATTGCTTAAAAACGAGTAGTAGTCAAAAAACCTCGCCTCGGCGGGGTTTTTTGTTTTTGCCGATTTATGATATAAATTAATATAGTACATCGTAAACTTCATACTCCTTTGGGAAGGGAGGAATTATGGCCGAAGAGACGATCATCGAACGCCCAGAACCGGCTCTAATCAAGGTCCCAAGGTTTGCCGAAGAGCGTTTTTCTCTTGAAGTGGATTATGACGCGGATCCGAGGGAACTGGCGCGGTTGGGCCTCTTTGACGACGTAAACCCTGAAGTTTTTAGATTTTTTGACGGCCTGGGTCAGCCCCTGCCCCATGGCCGCGCCACCATTGAAATGGTGCTCACCAACTTCAGGACAGACCTTAAACACCAAGAAGTCCCGATGAGAATCGAGGAGCTGAACCGACGATCGGCCCATCCCATTGAATTACTCACCTTCGGCGTCCGGCATCGGGAAGAGCAGAGAACCAAAATGATTCTCACGCTTCAGCGCTTGCTAGGCGTCGAGAGATGTCCCGGCGCCCTGTGTCTCTGGGGCACGAATAGGTTCCGCAATATCGGCATCTACTGGGTGGCTGATACGGTGAGCCGTCTTTCTTGGTTTGCTTCAGTTCCGAAGTAAGTCCGAATAGTCCGGTCCTCGCAAGAACCTTGCGAGGACTTTTTTTAATTTTGGACCAGGCGGGGATCGAACCCGCGATCTCCTCATTGCAAATGAGGTATTCTACCACTGAACTACTGGCCCTTCTGTTTTTGCGATTCAAACCATTGAATAGTTTTCCGCAAACCGGATTCAAAGTCAATTTTTGGCTGATAACCCAACCACTTCCCAGCTTTCCTAATATCGGCATGAGTATGGCGCACGTCGCCCAATCTTTGGAGACGCCGCTCTAAATTTATTTTCTTGCCGGTGTATTTTTCGATTAAGCGCTTCACCGTTAAAAGGTCAGTGCGTTCGCCGTGGGCGATGTTAAGGGCCTCGCCATTAAAACGTTTTTTTGATTTCATCGCCAAGATATTGGCATCCACCACATTATCAACATAACAAAAATCCCGCGACTGCTTGCCGTCCCACTCTAAATAAGGCCGCCCGCCAGTGATATAAAGACAAGTAAGCCAGGCAGAAATTACCGTGGAATAAGGCGAGTCGCCGTATTGCCCGGGGCCAAAAACATTAAAGTAGCGGAGTGATACCGTATCTAAACCAAAAAGTTCGCTAAAAATTCGGCAAAACGGTTCGCCAGTATATTTTTGAAGTCCGTAGGGAGAAATAGGATTCGGCGGATTTTCGCTCTCTTTTGTCGGCAGGATCTTGGCGCCGCCGTAAACCGAAGAAGAAGATGAATAAATAAATCTTTTGACTTTGTAATCTCTTGATTTTTCAAGCAGGGCTACGGTTCCCAAGATATTGCTCTCGGTGGTTTTAGTGGGGTGTTCCACGCTCTCGGCTACGCGCGGCACCGCGGCAAAATGAAAAACATATTCCGGCTGGTGCTTGCGGAAAATTTTATCCAGCAATTTAAGGTCAGTAATTGAGCCTTCGTAGAAAATAATGCCTTGAGGTAGACGATCCCGCCGACCGGTTGAAAAATTATCAATCCCGACTACCCGCACCCCCGGAAATGGTTTTCTAAACTGGTTTACAAAATTGCTACCGATAAACCCGGCGCAACCGGTAACAAGAATTGATTTTGCTTCCATAACGGAAGCGGGAGGATTCGAACCTCCGATACCATTGCTGGTATAGCGGTTTTCGAGACCGCCCCGTTCAACCACTCCGGCACGCTTCCAAAAATCAAAAAAATATGGCATCTTTAATATAACTCAAAGCAATTTAAATTTTCAACCTTGGCCCCCGTAGCTCAACGGACAGAGCGGATCCGTCCTAAGGATACGATGGGAGTTCAATTCTTCCCGGGGGCACTTGACTTTTTTATAGCATTTATGCTATCTTATAGCTAGATCGGACTTGGTTGTCCGGTGGTCCGGCCGCGGGATTGCCGCGGTAAGTAGCACCTTTAGAAATGAATAAGAGAGGTAATCGGTGCAGAAAGGACGAGCCGCTATTGTCATGGTCGTGACTCCGCGGGGAATCCCGCTGGTCCGCGACTCGAATAAGCCGCGGCCTATCTACTGGAAGTTTCCCGGCGGCAAGGCAAAAGACGGGGAAACCGGAGAACAGGCTGGTGTCCGGGAACTTGATGAAGAAGTCGGTATCGCCGTAAGCGAAACAGCCCTCAAACTCGTCGTAGAACTGGATCGAGGAGATCACTACTGGAATCTCTTCCGTGTTGATCTCGACCAACTACCGCCGCTCAAGAGACGAGGCGATGAGGGTGAAGAGGTTGAGGCTTTCTACCCGCACGAGATCTTGGCGATGGAAGATTTTTTCCCGCCGCACCTCGCAGTTGCGAGACCGATTCTCGAAACCCTCCTCTCGTAACTAGTCGTTCTCGCGCCCGTCCGGAAACCCGACGGGCGCTTTTCTTATTCTTGCTTCCAAATTTAAAATTCTCTAAAATAGAACATTAGAGGGCCCGTAGTATAGCGGTAACACGCGTCCATGGCATGGACGAGTCAGGGGTTCAACTCCCCTCGGGTCCACATTTTAGAAAACCGCAAGCCGTTAGAAGCCGCCTCGCTTCGCTCGGCGACCAAATCATAAGGTTTTCTGGGCGAAAAAATCAGTTGGCGATTCTGCAAAATGCAGTTCGAGCCGATATTTTTAAGAAATGTTGTCATTTCCGTCTTGTTTTCGGACTCAAGCAGTTTCGCGGCTTGATTTAACGATAAAACGAACTCACGAGCCGGTTCGAGCCACGACAATCCTTTCTGTTCAAAATCTCGGATTTGCTCCTGCAAACCAACCTTTTGCTTAACAAATTTTTCTTTGCGAGAGGCGTATTCTTCGGCAGTAATGATTTCGTTCAAATATACATCGAGTAGCTTTTCGAGTTTCTTTTCAATTTCAGAAAAACTGGTTTTGAGATTTTGAACAGTAGTTTTGGCTTGTTCCTTTGCTTGTGACTCCTCATTGTATAGCTTGGTCAAAACTTTTTCTGTATCGTGGCTCGACAAAGAAACTTTTTGAAGAAAAGATGTAATCTGTTTGTGTAATTCTTCCTGCCGCAAAAAGTGTTTTTCTGGGCACGGCCCCTTCTTTTTGGTACAACGATAATACACGTATTCTCTGCCACTTGGCTTGATTTTCTTTTCTGCGGTGATTGCCGCCGAACACGGGCATTTCATAAACCCAAGAAAATCAAAATTGTGTTTCTTCACTTTTTGCGGTTTGCCTTTTTCCCGCACAATTTCCTGCACTTTATCAAAAAGTTTCTTTGAAACGAGCGGCTCATGAGTGGCTTCGTGGATTTCGCCTTTGTATTTCATAAGGCCAATATAGAAAACATTTTGTAAAAGTTCGTGGACTTTTCCAATCGAAATGTCATTACCCAAATTACTTTTGATATTTACTCGTTTGCACCACTCGGCAAGTTCGCGGAGATTGTAGTTTCCTGTAGCATAAAGTTCAAAGATTTTTCTGACTTTTGGAGCTTTTTTAATATCAACATCAATTCCTCTAGTTTTTGCGTTGTTGAGATAGCCGAGTGGTGCTTTACTTGGCCATACTCCATTTCGTACTTTTTGTCTCATGCCACGAGTTACATTTTCGCGTAGAGCATCCACGTAATATTTACTTTGTCCAAAAGCAATTTGGAGCATAAAAAGTCCTTGCGGTGTCGGTTCAAACCAAAATGTTGGAAATTTTAAAGCTTTAATCAAGCCGCGATCAATCATGTGGATTATTCTTCCGCCGTCCACAGAATTTCTTGCAAGACGATCGGGATTCCACGAAAGTATGCCTTCCGCTTTTCCTCTCTCAATCAATGACAACATTTCTGCGAATTTCATTCGCCCAGGTTCTTTGGCAGTTTTTGCTTCCTGAAAGGAAGCGACAATTTCAAGTTTTTCTTTGGCGGCAAATTCTTTTAACTCAAAGACTTGGGCTTCAATGCTTAAAATCTGCCTATCATCGTCCTCGGTGCTCTTTCGAGCGTAAAGTATGTATTTCATATAGTTTTTGTTAAAAATTTTCTTTTCCCAAAAGCAGAATCGCCAACTGATTTTTTCGCCCAAAA
>CAYSWC010000013.1:0-14054 GCA_964434715.1 uncultured Candidatus Saccharibacteria bacterium | reverse complement strand
ATGATCAGCGCTTGGCGGTATCCGGGGGTGAGCAAACCCGGCAAAGCGATTCCGATTCCAGATGATATTTTGCAAGAACTTGAAGCCGAGTTTGACTTAATATGAAATTATCCATCGGCATTATCGGTCTTCCCAATGCCGGAAAATCTACGCTCTTTAAAGAACTGACTAAAAGAAATGTTCCGATTGCCAGTTACCCTTTTACTACCATTGATCCGAATCACGGAGTGGTGGCGGCTAAGGATGAGCGACTTGATAAGCTCGCGCAAATTTTTCATTCCAAAGAGGTTTTTCCGGCAGCTTTGGAATTTGTGGATATTGCCGGATTGGTTCGGGGCGCGCATAAAGGTGAGGGATTGGGCAATCAATTTTTATCGCATATTCGCGAAGTGGATGCGGTGATTCATTTAATCAGGGCTTTTGAGGATTCTGGCGTTACCCATGTTGAAAGCACCATTGATCCCAAGCGGGATTTTGAAATCGTACAGGAAGAATTGCGCCAAAAAGATGCTCAAGCTAAAGAGAAAGAGAATTTATTAAGCACCAAACCACAACTGATTATTCTTAATGGATCGGTAGAAGAAATTCCGCGCAGTTCCGCGTCTAGTTCCGCGTGGTTCCGCGATTCACTAGTTTTTGATCTTAAAGCTGGTTTAAACGATGACGATGTTAAAAAAATATTTCAGGAAATTTTAAAACTGCTTGATTTGATTACTTTTTTCACTTGCAATGAAAATGAAGCGCGCTCGTGGTTTGTAAGGAAAAATACTCTGGTTCAAAAAGCGGCCGGCGTGATTCACACTGATTTTGAGCAAAAATTCATCAAAGCCGAAGTAATTAACTGGCAAAAAATAACTCAAGTTGGTGGCTGGAATCAAGCAAAGAACAAAGGCCTAATCCGATTAGAAGGCAAAGATTATCTAGTTCAAGAAGGCGACTTGGTGCTTATCAAACATTCATAGAGATGGGTTATAATTAACGAAGTTAAAGATTTGCAAATCTTGAATCGCTCATGGTATATTTATGGTATGAATAAAATCAATAAAAAACTTATACATTACGACAGGGAAGCCGATGTTTTAGCGGTCTACATTAAAAAAGGACAAGAGGAAGAATTTGTTGAGGTTGCTCCGGATATTAATGTTGAACTTGATAAAAAGGGCTCGGTTATCGGCATTGAAATCTTGAATGCTTCCAAGGTGCTCCAGCCGATTTTAAAATCTTTTAAAAGGCGCGCTCCGGCTTACGCCCGCTACCGGAAGTTTTGCCGCTTCAAGTCTTTAAGCGCGCCAAGCGGAGATTTTTTGACCTAAGAAGCGGCGTGGAAATTGCAGTCCTCCGAACTAATATCAGCGGTCGAAAAAGAGATTTCGCGGTAGCCTATCGCCGCACCGAAAGATACGTCTTATTAATTACGATTCATCCGCTAAAGCCTCATCAACTTGAAAATCGTTTGCAATCTGGCCGCTGGCAGGCCTTACCATGAGCAAGCAATCAACACCAACAAATTGTCAGAATTGTAGGATTCAATTCGTCATCGAACCGGACGACTTTAATTTTTACGAAAAAATAAAAGTCCCGCCGCCGACGTTTTGTCCAGAGTGCCGGCTTCAGCGTAGGATGGCTTTTCGCAATGAGCGTACACTCTATAAGCGTAAGTGCGATTTGTGCGGGAAAGATATAATGGCGATGTATCCGGCGGATGCGCCGTTTCCGATATATTGCCGTGATTGCTGGTACGGTGACGGGTGGGATCCGATGGAATGGGGGCAGGATTACGATTTTTCAAAACCGTTTTTTGTTCAGCTTCGGGAATTACAAATAAAAGTTCCGCGTCTCCACCTTTTTCAACGCAATTCTCCAAATTCACAATTTTCAAACATTATTGGCGAGAGTAAAAATGTTTACCTCGGCTATTCTATCGTGGAATCGGAGTATGTGTATTATTCAAAATCCGTTGATCGCTCCGCCGAAGTTTTTGATTCGCTCTTTAGTAAAAATCTAAAGCAGTGTTACGAGAATATATACGGAGACAATAATTACAATTCCCATTATCTTGTTCATTCACGCAACTGTCTGGATTCGCGGTTTTTATTTGATTGCGTAAATTGCAAGCACTGCGTTCTTTCGGCCAATCTTCGGAATCAGGAATACGTTATCAGAAACAAGAAGTACTCGAAAGAAGAATATCAGCGGGAACTCGAGCAGCTTAATTTTGGGAACGCCGCGAATGTCGAAAATCTTAAAAAGGAATTCACGGAGCTTATGCGGCGTTCCATTCATAAATACGCCAATATTTTGAAGTCAGTAAGCTCAACCGGCAATAACATTTTGAATGCCAAGAATGCGCAGTATTGCTTTGATGTTTACAATGTTGAGGATTTGCGATATTGCCACCGTGTTATTGACCTCAAAAATTCAATGGATACTAATTACACGGGGCTTGGTTCAGAGCTTATCTACGAATATAACATCGGCGGCAAGGCAGATTATAATGTTCATTTTTCGGTAGCCGCTTTGGACGGCTTAAGGGACAGCGAATATACGGATTATTGCTTTTCTTCCTCTGATCTTTTCGGCTGCATTGCTCTTCGGAACAAAGCGAATTGCATTTTAAATAGACAGTATCCTGAATCAGAATATAATGATTTGCGAGATCGAATTTTGAGACAGATGGACGAGGTGCCGTATACCGATAAAGCAGGTAGGATGTATCGCTACGGCGAGTTTTTCCCAATAGAGCTTTCACCTCACGCCTATAACGAGACCGTTGCGCAGGAGTATTGGAAATTATCAAAAGATGAAGTTTTGCGAAACGGTTATGCGTGGCGTGATCCGGAAACACGCAGTTATCAAATTACGATGCATCCCGATAACCTTCCAGGTCATATTAAGGAAGTAAATGATGACATTTTAAATTTAGTTGTGGGCTGTGTGCATAAAGGTGAGTGCAATGAACAGTGTACGATCGCTTTCAAGATTATTCCGGACGAACTTCAGTTTTATCGTAAAATTGGTATACCGCTTCCTCGTTTTTGTCCGAACTGCAGGCACTATGCGCGACTACGCGAGATTGAACCGATGAAACTCTGGCACCGCGCCTGCATGTGCGCCGGCAAGACGAGCGACCAACAACAAGCATACCAATATGCGAATACGGCGCCACATTTCCACGGCGAAAATCACTGTCCCAACGAATTTGAAACCTCTTACGCTCCGGAGAGGCCTGAAATTATTTATTGCGAACCCTGTTATAATGCGGAAGTAGTTTAATATGCTATAATACTTTGTAAATCAGCGGTTTTACAAAATTAAATGCCTGAAGAATTTAAACACGAAATTTTAGAGCAGGAGCTTGTTGAATTGGAAGAGGAAATGAGAACCGGCGGAACGATTGAAAAAGGCAAAGAGGCGATTAAGGAGAAGATGAGCGAGAGAATTTTCGGTTCGCCTTTGCCGCCGTCGCCAACCCCTTCGACGAGCTTGGGGCAGGCGCCGCCTTCACAAAAGACGCAAGGTAGGAGTCCCTTACCCAGCTATGCCCAAGAATTGCCGGCCGAGGCGAAGTTTAAAGCTGAAAAACTTTTGGACTTTGCCTGGCATAAAGGCATCCGCGCCGCTGTCAAAGAAGTCAAAAAAAGCGATCCCTTAACCATGGATCTTTTTCACGACGCCATCACGGAGAAACTGTATCAGGAGTTTAAGAAAAGAGGAATACTTAAATAAATCCTATTTCAATAGTTATGCAATCGCTTCTTATACTCATCGGCATTGTAGTCATAGCCCTAGCGATGCTTTTTTTTATTGCGGTTCTGATCCAAAAACGGCGGCGGTTTGCCAGACTTTTTGATTTGCGTCTGCTCGGAGTTGAGATTCCTAAAAAAGTTGAGGAAAAAGAAAAACCCGATGTTTTAAAAGAAATCAACCGGACTTCCCAGCTTTTAAGTTCGCTGGCTAATCTTAAAATCCCGTTTGTGCTCGAGGTGGCGGTGCCAAGCATTGGCCAAGATATTCATTTTTATCTCTCGGTTCCTGAAGGCGCCATTCAATTCGCTACTAATCAGATTCACGGTCTCTGGCCCGAAGCGCAAGTAAAGCTCTCTGAAGAATACACGGTTTTCCATCCCCAAGGCGCAAGCCGCGGCGCTTATTTAAAATTAAAGCAAAATTATATTTTGCCGATCAGAACTTACCAAGAAGCAGAATTGGATACTTTTGCCTCAATTTTAAGCAACTTTGCCAACTTGGAGCTGGTAGGCGAGGGATTGGCGCTTCAAATTTTAGCCAAACCGGCCGGCAGCGTTCCTAAGGAAAAAATCACCAAAGCCATTCGCGATCTTAAAAAAGGCGAGAAATTATCAAAAATTCTTAAAGAATCAGTCTTGGGAGAACTTTTCAAAAGCGAGACTAAACATAAAAAGAAGAAAGATGAGATTCAGGAACCGATTGTAGTTGATGAGGAAGCGGTTAAAACACTAAACCAGAAAATTGCCAAGCCCTTGTTTCAAGTTAATGTCCGGCTGGTGGCCGGCGCCGTTTCTCAGTTTCAAGCCGAACATCTTTTGGAAAGTCTCGCCGGCTCTTTCGGTCAGTTTGCCGCGCCTTTGCGCAACGAATTTAAAGCGGTTAAACCCCGCAACCTTGACAATTTAATTTTCAGATACACCATGCGCGAATTTAGCCCCAAAGAAATTATGATTTTAAACACTGATGAAATCGCGAGTATTTTTCATTTGCCGACTTCGACCACCGAAGTTCCGAAAATCAAATGGCTTAAAGCTAAAGAATCGGCGCCGCCGACCACACTTTCGGAAGCCGGAGTTTTAATCGGTCAGGCGGTTTTTCGCGGCGAGGAAAAACCGGTTTATGTTGCTGACGATGATCGCCGCCGGCATATCTACATCATTGGGCAAACCGGTACCGGCAAATCAACGCTTCTGACCAACATGGTCGCGGATGATATTCAAAAGGGGAGAGGTGTTGCCATTATTGATCCTCACGGCGATCTGGTGGAAACCATTTTAGGTTTGATTCCCAAAGAACGTTATGAAGATGTGATTGTTTTTGATCCGGGCGAGCGCGAACATCCCTTGGGCATGAATATGCTGGAATATGATTTTAAGAAACCAGAAGAGAAAACTTTTATTGTCAATGAACTTTTCAACATTTTGGACAAACTCTATGATATGAAAACCGTGGGCGGCCCGATGTTTGAGCAATACACCAAAAACGCCATTCTGCTCTTAATGGAAGATATGGCCGTTGAACCAGCGACATTGATGGAAATCCCGCGTGTTTTTACCGATCAGGATTTTCGGAACAAAAAGCTGGGACGCATCACCAATCCGGTGGTAATTGATTTCTGGCAAAAAGAGGCGATTAAGGCGACAGGCGAGCATTCGCTCGCTAATATGGCTCCTTACATCACCTCCAAGTTTAATAATTTCACTGCCAATGACTATGTGCGCCCGATTATCGGTCAGACCAAATCCGCCTTCAGTTTTCGGCAGGTTATGGATCAAGGGAAAATTCTCTTGGTTAATCTTTCCAAAGGCAAAATAGGGGATATTAACGCCAATCTTTTGGGCATGGTTATTACCGGCAAGATTTTAATGGCCGCGCTATCACGTGTTGATAAACCGCAGGAAGAGCGGCGCGATTTTAATCTTTATATTGATGAATTCCAAAACTTTGCCACTGAATCAATTTCAACTATTTTATCCGAAGCCCGAAAATATCGCCTGAATTTAACCATGGCCCATCAGTTTATCGGGCAACTGACCGAGAAAATCCGAGACGCGGTTTTCGGCAATGTCGGCTCAATTATAACTTTTCGAGTCGGCGCCGACGATGCTGAATTTTTGGAAAAACAGTTTACGCCGATTTTCAGCAAAAACGACCTTATCAACATTGATAACTTCAACGCTTATGTTAAAATTTTGATTGCGGGCCAGACAGCGCCGGCTTTTAATATTAAAACCGTGAAAAGTCCCAAGGGCGACACTGTTTTAACCTCCAAACTTAAAGAATATTCCAGTCTTAAGTATGGACAGGACAGGGGACAGGTGGAGGCGGCGATATTGCAGAGACTAAGAGGGTGATGCGAATAAAAATGCGAATAATGCGGATCTAGCTAATATGCGAATGTTAACTATTAGCATATTTGTCCCGACGCACTTTATTCTTAATTAAAATCAGGAAGTCGGGATCCCGATTCTACGTCGGGATAGATTCGCATAAGATTAGTAGATTAGCATCACATTTATGATCATGAAGAAAATCTTTATCACAAGGCTCATCCCTGACCGTGGTATCAACCTTTTAAAAAGCAAGAATTACGAAGTGGTGGTCAGCCAAAAAGATGGCGTTTTGACTAAAGAGGAACTGATTGCGGCTATTAAAGGCAAAAATTACGACGCGGTTTTGTGTCTTTTGACTGATAAAATTAACGCCGATATTTTTGAAGCTGCCGGGCCGCAATGTAAAATTTTTGCCAATTACGCCGTGGGCTTTGACAATATTGATCTTAAAACGGCCGCGAGCAGGGGAGTGATGGTAACGAATACTCCGGAAGTTTTGACTGAAACTGTGGCTGAACACACTTTTGCCCTGATGCTCGCGATCGCCCACCGCATCGCTGAAGCAGACAAGTTCATGCGATTCGGCAGATACCACGGCTGGGCGCCGATGCTGTTATTGGGTGATGATGTTTCAAGAAAAGTTCTGGGAATTGTGGGCTTGGGACGAATCGGCTCTCGCGTAGCTCATCATGCGGTCAAGGGATTTGATATGAAAGCTATTTATTACGATCCTCGCCGCAATGAGAGTTTTGAAAAAGAGTTTGCCGCGATTTATAAACCTAATTTGGAAGACTTGCTCAAGGAGGCTGACTTTCTAAGCATTCATGTGCCGCTTTTGCCAACTACTCATCATCTCATCAATGCTGAAAAATTGCGTTTGATGAAGCGGACTGCTTATTTGGTTAACACTTCCCGCGGTCCGATTATCGATGAAAAAGCTTTAGCCGAAGCTTTAAAAAAGAGAATAATCCGCGGCGCGGCCATTGATGTTTTTGAGAACGAACCCCAAATGGAGCCGGCGCTTAAAGATTTGGACAATATTATCGTAACTCCTCATATTGCTTCGGCCACCGAGGAAACTCGGCAAAAAATGTCAGAACTGGCCGCTAAAAACATTATTGAGACCCTAGAAGACCGGCAACCGCCGAATTTAGTAAAAGTCTAAGAGGCAAGTAAGGAAAGGTAAGAAGCGGATGTGTTAATAACTGTGGGTTGAGAAATTTTCTTAAAGGACGTAGTCTAGAACTATAGATTATCTAAGCATGAAAAAAATAATTCTAATTTTAATCTTATTAATAGCTGGCGTCGTCTTGATTGGTGTTTTTGAGAGAATTAATAATGATGATTTCGAAACCGCTCGAGCTCAAGTTTTTGGACGATACAGCCGTGGTCTTACTCGTTTTTTTAAGCCCATTACTTATCAAAGCGGTTGGCCCCAAATTATTAACGGAGAGGCTGGGACACCAGTAGTTATCGATGATATAAACGCTGATGGCAACAATGAATTGATTATCTACAGCGCCGTCGATCTTGATGGGCGAGCAAATGCAAAAATCTATATCTTTAATCCGGATGGAACCTTGTTACCTGGTTGGCCGGTTACGCCGCCTGACGACCCCGTTGGTAGTCAAATTGCTGTTGGTGATGTAAACAATGACGGTTTTAAAGAGATTGCGGGGTATAGCAGAACGAAACTATTCCTCTTTGATCATCTTGGCCATCTCGTAAATGGCTGGCCAACTAATCCCATTAACGCCTTTGTTAATGCTTCAGCTCCAGTTATTGAGGACGTTGAAGGAGTTGGCGGGCTCCGAGAAGTTATTGTAGCTACAGCAGGACTGGGAGAAATTCCGCCAAAAGTTTATGTCTTTAATGGCGATGGTAGTATAAAATCCGGCTGGCCCGTAACGTTGCCGGGGGAATCATTTTCAAGCGTTGGGGTAGGCGATGTTGATAATGATGGAAAAAAGGAGATTGTTGTTGCCAGCATATTGATGCTTGTATCTCCGATCATTAATCAAATAGAGATCAGAGTATTCGCTCCCGATGGAACCCTAGAAAGCGGTTGGCCTAAAATATTGCCGTACGGCAATACTCTTCCTCCTACTTCCTCCCCGGTAATCGGCAACTTAGATCAAGATCTACAACTTGAAATTGTTTTTGCTTCTCCGGATGGGAAGGTTTATGCTTTCAATCACAATGGAAGTACGGTCTCCGGCGGTTGGCCTTTTATAACTGGAGGTTCAGCTGTTTTTATGTCGCCAGTTGCATTAGCTGATGTGGATAATAATGGGGATATTGAGATTATTTTTGGTGGTTGGAGATCTGACAGCAGCAGTGGCTATGGAGTATACGTTCTTAATCACGATGCGAGTATTTTTAGTGGTTGGCCTAAGAAGCATATCGGGACTGTAAGAGGATCTCCAACGGCAGGGGATATTGACGGCGATGGCGATATAGAGATTCTGGTAGCAGATGAAGCTTCTGAAAATTCGCGTGTTTATGCCTGGCACCATAATGGGAGAACTGTTAAGGGTTTTCCCCTAAAAGGAGAAGCGGGTTTATTAACTTTCCAAAAATCTTCACCCGTCCTTAATGATTTAGATAAGGACGGCGATATTGAAGTCGCCGCAGGCGGTGATGACAACAAAGTTTATGTTTGGGATTTAAAAGGCAGATTCCCGTCTCGATTAGAATGGCAAAACTACCAACACAATTCAGAGCGGATAGGGAGATATTAGACATTGTTAGTAAGTAGTAGCATACATGGAGAAGGCGGGTGCTGGCGTGGATTACGGGGCGGGCAAACATACCTGCAATCCTGCCTAGAAATCCTGCCTTCTCCACCACTTTTATCAACACCCTTAGTTTGACTTAAGTGTTGGGTTTGATAAAATAAAATAGACGCGAAGGAGGAGAAAGGGGGAAGTAACACCGCGGAAAAGACGGATCCCACCAAAAAGCGCGAATTCCTCTTTCGAATTCGAGGAAGGAAACGCGATCTCTCCCGGTACGGTGCGCGTGGTTACAAAACTACTTCCTCCTTCGCGTCCTTCCTTCCGCTCTTTAAAAACTAACTGGTGGAGAGGTAAGACGACTACCGCCAGTCGTCTAAAAGAGGCTGGTTATGCTTTCTTGGAGGATGGTTTTTTTCAAGCCGTCACCTATGGTTCCCTCCGTAGGTAAAACTCCGCCTCTCCACCTTCAAACCCCAAGCGACCCCCAAGGGTCGCTTTTTTTTACATTCTACCCAGCTAAAATATCATATGTAACGATCGTTACATATGATACGAAATTTTAAATTAAGGTCTATCCTAAATATCCGATCTGCCGCAGCCAATAATCGTTCTCCCATTCCCACAATTTTTTCGCTCCTAAAAACGCCTCAAAATCTTCTTTCCAATAGGGGGATTCTTTTAATTCCACAATGCCGCGCAGTTCTGACCATTGATGTTCGCTTTCAGGACACGACTGGGCGCCGTTAGCCGCCCCAGAATTCTGGGGCGAGCCTCGCCCCGAAGTAAAATCGGGGCGGGGCAGTTTAATTTTCTCCCGGCCGCCTTTCTGCCGGAGCGTCGCCCCGCATTTTAAACAGACTTTCTGCTGGTCAATTCTCATAATCCAACGGGTTTGGAGATTTTTAATTTCTTTGCTTAACGGCTCCATATAAGCCGAAGTTTGAAGATTATAGTCGCGGTAAATCGCCTGCGAAGTTTTGATATCCAGTATTCCCAGTTTGCCGTCAATTAAAGCCAAAGCGTCCATAGTGCCGGCATAGCGGTGATCATAGCTAATCAGCCGCTTTTCAACATAATTCGGATCAGCCTGAATGTTTTTTTCGCTCAAAAATAGAGTAAAAGCCTGAAGAGCAGGGGAAATGGAGGGATCAATTTCGGGTTTTTCGCCGATCAAAATTTTCTCCACTGCTTCGTGGATTAAAGTTCCTTCCTGCGCTGATTTTTGAGTTGTGGCTTGGGCGCTTTGATAATCCAAAGCCTCGGCGTAATAGCGATAGAGCGCCGGCTTGGCTTTAATATCCACTATCTTGGTCACGCGAGGATACCAAATGCCGTCAATTTCATAACCGCTAAAGCTTTTAAAAGATTCTGGGTCTTGAAAATACATAATGATAAATATAGCAGAAGGTAGGGGCTTGATTCAATCATAGAATTGAGCTATGCTTATCATAGCACTTTTCCTTTAAGGAGCTGGCTATGGGAAGGAGATCCGAAGGAGAGAGAACGTTCTGGGATGAGCCGTTTTTTGATGAAAAGGAAAGAAGGGAGGCGGAAATGTGCGGTAGAGGAAACGCTTCGATATCGGAAGAGCAGGTAAGGTTTAGAGTTCCTGCGAGTGGCTACCTAACTCTAGTAATACTTCTTATGGCGATTCTGGGAATTGTTATACCTTGGATCAGTTGGATTAACAGTTCTCGCGATCCCGGAGTTCCTCAATTTACCGATGCAGTTCGCCACATCACCCTCAACCCCAATGACAAACTGAAGGTTGGCGATGACGTTGAGATTCTCTACGTGGCGGCAGATGGCAGTCAAGCGTCTATAGAGATAGAGTATCGGCCTACGGTTCGGCACCGGGCTGACGGAGAGCTGAAGCTTGAGGAGCTGAAACTCATCATTCATCGGACAAGAGACCATCGGGGCGCTCACTTCCACATTGATTTCGATGCTTCGCAGTTCTCCATTAATCCGCAAGTCACCAACGCTGGCTTAACAATAGGGGAGTCGGGGGTGTATCTTATTGACACTCACGAAGGTGAAGCTCCGCCTGAACCAATCTCGCTGGTCTTGGTACGGAACTAAGACTAGCAAAAAGACAAACGAGGCGATGTTCGACGTCGCCTCTTTTTTTATTTTTAGAGACTTTTTTGATTAGGGGAGTAAGGTGAAGTTAAATAATATCCTGTCGTCCAATATACCTTTTGCGTACTATCATTTATCGCAAAATGAGCTTCCCTTTTACAAAGTCATAAAATTTAGTCTTCTGCGTTATTCTGCGTAGTTATCTGCGTAAGTCTGCTTCTATAACACAAGGTCAATAACCCACCTAATCGCGCTTATAATAATCTCCAAGAACCTGACGAGGATGTTTCTTACCAGATAAATAACCTTCGTGAGATTGATACCAAAGGTATCCGAGAGCCAGCCAATGACCTCTTTAGCGGTCCCCAAGAGATAAATCCATAATTGTTTTACAAGTTTGACAAGCTTTTCGATTAAACTCACTGCTTGCGGCGGCACGGTCTCCGGCAACGTCTCTAGGCCCAGGTCAATTTCAATTTGGGCCAAACTTATGGAAAAATAATTAAGGCTTAAGAATATAACGGCAGTTCCTAAAATCAGGATTCTCATGAAATAATCTTTTTAGTTAGATTATACAGCGAATACCACTTCTTGTCAAATAGATAGTCCCAAGTGCCGGTATAGCGTATTTCCCGGCCGCCAAAACTATGCTTAAAGGCAGTAATGCCGGCCCAGCGGGGATTTTCGTGACTTACTCCCCAAAGATCAAACGTCTGGTATCCCCTGCTCTTAGCGACCTTGACCGCCTCCCACAAAAGCAGAGTGGGCGCGTTATAACGTCCGTAGCCGGCTTTGGAAGCGGAATAAAGATAGACGGCGGTTTTGCCGAAATAGACAATGATCGCCGAACTGATTATTAAATTATTGAGATCGGCGGCGAAAATTTCAGCCGAACAAGAGGAATTAAGAGCCAAAGTTTTCCAATAATATCTTTTAGGATAAGCCTTAAGATGATGTCTTTTATTAGTTTCTTCAAACAGAGGCCAAAATTTATCAAACCAGCGTTTTTTTTCTCTGGGCTCGGAGGAGTTGATAATCTTAATCTTCCGTTTGCGCGCCGCGCGTATGGCGTAGCGGGTGTCGTGTTCCATACCTTGTTCTAAATCAGTTTCGGATTTTTTAAGATCCAAAATAATTGTTGTCTCGGGCTGGGAAGAAGCCGCGCGTTTAAACCCTAAAGTTTTTAAATCTTGCGCGAGTTCGGCGGTGTCTTCTAAGACCGGTTCAATGCGCAGGAAGATATTTTGCTTGGAAACATCGTTTTGAAACTCGGCTAAGAAAGATTTTAGCGATGGGAGCGGTTTTTGACTGCTAATCACCGGGCCTCGCGGCACATAAAGGTAACGTTTTTCAAAAGGCAGTTTATAGCTTATAAGTTGAGCGGCGAAATCACTCCGCCGCAGTCTCGAGACTTGCCGGCCAATGCCGCTCTGAAGCTCGCCCCATTCCCAGGACTGGAGGAAAAAGCCATCATTGTCGGCAACAAAATTATTCCAGGCATTTTTTCGTTCTTCATCGCTTTCTCTAATGGTCATTGTCATCGCTATGGTGTGCCCGGAGGCCGCTCCAAATACTGCGTCGGATCAAGATCGCCGCCGACCGGCATTGGGCCGCAGACGCGGCTGGACCTCACCAAATAGGTTAAGCTCTCCCAGACGGTAAAGTGGAGATGCGAGCCGGTCGCCCAGCCGGTTTTGCCCATATAACCGATCAATTGTCCGCGGCTTACCGTTTGACCGACAGTCACTACCTGATGCGATAGATGTCCGTAAAGCGTGGTCAAACCGTTTTCGTGTTTGATGACAATATATTTGCCGTAAGCGCCGCGGCGGCAATAACGATCCTGATTGTCAAGAGCGAGCACTTTGCCGGCTTCAGAGGCGTAAATCTCGGTGCCGATCGGCCCGGCAATATCCACGCCGTTATGATGGCGGCCTTTATAATTATAAAGAGCAAAACGCGTCTGGCCGTAACCCTGACTGATTCTCACGCTCCCCGCGGGCCAAGCCAAGACGCCGGGACGCGGAATCGGCAGAAGATTAGGATCAATTTTTTGGCGCAGTTCTCGTTCAAACTCTTCAATTTCAGCCGCGATTTCCGCCTGCTGTTTTTCTAGAATCTTCAGCTGTTCCTGATATAATTTTTCTTGATTTTTGCTGACGCGCAGGATTTCCTGTCTTTCCCTTTTTTGATCTTCAACAATGACTTTGCGGTTTTTTAAATTGCTGTTTTCAGTTTCAATCCCCCGCTTGCGCGCGTCGGTCGCCTCTAAAGCGGAGTTGAGCTCCTCTTTAACCTCCCGGAGTTTGCCGATTTCCTGATTCAAACCGCTATTGAGATCACTAATGGATTGAGTTTCAAAAAGACCATCGGCTAAACTTTTGTTTTTAAGAAAAATCATCAGCGTATTTTCCCGGTCCTTTTCTTGCAACTCCCGCAAGAAGCTCACCACTGCTTCCTTTTTATCCTCAATGGTTTGCTCTTTGTCGCTGATCTCGTAAGCCAGCGATTCAATTTCTAGATTCAGTTTCTCAATTTTAATCTGGCTGGATTTGATGCTTAAATTAAGCTGGCTCACGCGATAGTCGGCTCTTTTAATTTCCTGGTTTAGAGTTTTGCTTTTTTCCTCGGTTTCAACAAGGCCTTTTTGGGTTTCCTGAATCTGTTCGTTAAGCTCCTGAAGCTCTTTTGATTTGCCTTCAATGGAACGCAAAAGTTCTTGCGGCGAAACCGCCACTGCTCGAGAGGTGAAAAGTGAGAAGTGGGAGATGAGGAATAATAAAACGAGAAAAAAAATAGAGGTTTTTTTCATGATTTTAGTTTGGCGATGGCGATTTTGAGTCTTTTGATACTTTCACTTTTTCCCAAAGCTTCCATAATTTCAAATAGACCGGGCGAGGCCTCGCGGCCGGAGAGCGCCGCGCGGATTGGCCAGAATACCTCTCCCCTGCCTCGTCTCTCGCCAAGTTCGGCTAACCCTTGAGACGTCTCTTCTTTAGTAAACGAATTGGCATCAATCTCTTTTACAAGCGTGAGCGCGGCTTTTAGATTTTCTAGAATTTGATCTGGCGGAGTGTTTTTCCAAATCAGCAGACTGGGCGGATAATCAGCAGGCGTAAAAAAGAAATCAGCGAGCGCGGTAAAATCGCTTAAC
>CAYSWC010000012.1:0-15344 GCA_964434715.1 uncultured Candidatus Saccharibacteria bacterium | reverse complement strand
ACCCCGCAATGTCATAATTATATGAATTTTTAGGCGAAAGTGCAAGAAGTTTATCAAAAAAAACGCCCCGATTGGTCATCGGGGCGGGGTGCGAGTGAAAGTTTACTCTTGGCCGCTTTCTTTCGGGATTGAGCTGGGAGACGGGATTTAATCCGTAAACACCTCTCTTCGGGGCTGGAGGAGTCCTGCCCCCTGCGGTATCGAAGAGATGACACCCAGCACTGTGGAGGCCATATAGACGGTGTTGGCGGCGTCTACCCTCCACCTATACGCCGTAAGCCTTGAGTTGCGGCGTCATCAATCCCTCTCGCACTTTCTATTTTTAAGAGGCGTGAGCGAATAACCGAATGTCTCCACCGGCCTTATGTTCTTGTTGGGAGCAAGGTATAAGGAGGGGTCTCGCTAGCGGAATCCCAGCCATCCGCTCACGCTTTTATTCGAGGTGCTAAGGATTAGTTTAAGCCCGTCCAAGCGAATTGTCTAGTTTACCCTGTGGATAAACCAGACGCATAAGACGACCTCTAACGGGCACACTCGCATCCTTCGACGCGGCTCAGGATCGCAAGTTTTCAATAATCGCAACCTCCAGAGGTACACTTGCGAACGGGGAATATCGCATTTCACTGTAAGCGCGGATTAGCGACTTTATCAAATTTATATGCCGCTCCGGCTGGATTAAAGCGCTGTGCTTTTTGATTTGTTCGAGTTCCCGATGAGTCAGTTCTTTCCTGAAAAGCTCGGCAAGCGAGGAGTCGAATTTTATGGAGAGCACGCGGCGGAGATAGTGAATCAGTTCTTTGTTTAAGTCAATGAGGTTGTAGCCGGTTTCGCTGAATTTGTTTAGATATTCCAGCGAGGCTTTAAGATCGCCTTTTAAAATCAGTTCGGCGAGTTCGGCCGTCCGGCCAAAACCGACTTTGCCGATGATTTTCTCCACGCTCTCCAAAGTTACCTCGTCCTCCAGCGATGTTAGTTGGTCTAAAAGCGATTCAGCATCGCGGAAACTGCCATCGGCGGTCGCGGCAATCAGTTCCAAAGCGTCATCAGTAACCCGCATTTTCTCCGCCTTAACAATCTGCTCGAGCTTATTGACGATGGTTTCAAGCGGCAGTTTTTTAAAATGAAAACGCTGGGTACGCGAGACAATCGTTGCCGGAACTTTTTCATATTCAGTGGTAGCAAGGATAAAAATGGCATGCGAGGGCGGCTCTTCCAAAGTTTTTAAGAGGGCGTTAAAAGCCGGCGGGGTCAGCTGATGAGTTTCATCAACAATAAAAACTTTATAAGCGTAGGAAGAAGGGGAGAGTCTGATGCTTTCTTTTAAGTCTCGGATTTCATCAATGCCGCGGTTAGAAGCGGCGTCAATTTCAACAACGTCAAGAGCGCGCCCGGCGTCAATTTCCGCGCAGGGACGACACTTATTACAAGGTTCACCCTCCGCGCGGAATTTTGCATCCGCGCTCCGGGTTTCGCAGTTCGCGATTTTAGCCAAAATTCTCGCGGCCGTGGTTTTACCCGAACCGCGGGGTCCGTAAAATAAATAAGCATGCCCGAGCCGATCGCGCCGAGCGGCATTTTTCAAAATCTCAACAATATGACTCTGACCCAAGAGTTCCTCAAGCAGTTTCGGGCGATATTTTCTATAGATAGCAAGCGCCATAGAGTTCATCAACGAATAACGAATCTCTTACGAATTTACGAATACTGCGAATACTATGATTATAATGCGGTTGGCTATTTTTGGAAATCAGAGGAGTTATGCTATAATCGTTTCAGCTCTTAGAGAGATAGAAGAATGGACTAGCGCACTTTTCCTAGGCGGCTTTAGAGAAAGTCGAGAATAGGGAGTAACCGTTTGATTAAACGGCTCTGAAGTCGCCAAAAATAGATACTAGGCAGGTTCGGCGCTAGTTCGATCACAGGATCGGTGCACTTTCACCATTTACCAACGGTTCCGGAGTTGCTACCATCCCGGGATCGGCTCAAGCTAAAAAAGTACGGGGTTTTTCGGCACCGGTTCTGTGAGAAAAATAAAGCCCTCCGAGGACATCGGGGGGCTTGTTACTTTTTCACCTCTGTTCGGATATGAGCGATGATGCTGCTCAAGGCCAACCCGACGGCCGACCAAAGAACTAAATGAGAGACTTGCGCCAAAGCGACGGCAATCCAAAGAAACAGCTGGGCAATCCAAGCCTGGCCGAAGATCAGCAGAGGGACGCCGATTGACTGAAGAGTAAACTTCCATTTCCCCCAACGATTGGCACCCAAGCGCCAGCGCAGTCCCAAGATCGGGCTTATCGGTTTGCCCGCGAAACTGAAGAAGATCAGGACAAAATCCGCTCCGATAGTGAGGAAAAAGAGATTCGCGGATATCGCCTCCGGTTTATTGAGAAAAATACAGAGCAGTGTGCCGTCAATTAAAACCTTGTCGGCAAAGGGATCAAGGATTTTACCGAAGTCAGTTTCCTGATGACGGAGTCTTGCCAACGGGCCGTCAATAAGATCAAGGAGCGAGGCAAGGATGAATGATGAAAGTGCTATTCCAAACCAGTCGCTGGTGATACAGTAGATAATCGGGAAAATAATGAGTATGCGGATAAGGCTAAGTTGATCGGGAGTCAACCACGCCGGCGCGTATCTTTTTAGAAATTCCTGGATCCGTTCTTCTTTGGTTTGGTTAAAACCATCCAGCCTTTGTGTAAGCCCATCCAGCCAGAGATCGGCTGTTCTTAAAGTCTCCGCAACCATAACACCCCCTTTTTTAAAGCGATGGGAAAAAGCTATTATTAGAGTATCATTTTTAGTACACTTAAGTCCATGAGCTTGAGATTTAAATTGGTTGCCGGCGTTATGGTGTTAGGTTTTGCCGGTGTTTTTTTGCTGATCTTGGGAATTTTCAGATACTCTCGGGTAATAGAATTAAAAGCCGGTTCCGAACTGGTGCCGCTTTCAAGTGAGACAAGTGAACTGGTCACAGTTTCAATCAATGGCTCGGCCGGCGGCGCGCCCGCCGGCATTCTGGCTCAAGTTTTAAACCGCGACATTGAGCCGCAGAAGCCGCTAGAGAATCCGCCGGAAATTATCAAAGCCGTTTACGCCACCGGCTGGTCAGCCGGCAGTGTGAGGAAAATGAATTATTTGATTGACTTAATCAAAGAGACCGAACTTAACGCCCTTGTCATTGATATTAAAGATTTCTCCGGCTATGTGCTTTACAATACTGATTTGGAGGCAGTGAAAAATTATAATGCCCTTGAAGTCCGCATTCCCAAAATCAACACTCTTATTAAACGGCTCCACGACGAAGGTATTTACGTAATTGCCCGGCTTTCGGTTTTTCAAGATCCGCGCCTCGCGCTTGCTCGGCCGGATTTAGCGCTGATGAGTTCCTCAACTGGAGCCGTCTGGCAGGACAATAAGGGGCTTGCTTGGATTGATCCGGCGGCGCGCGAATCTTGGGATTACAATATTGCCATTGCCAAAGATGTTTTGGCGCGCGGCTTTGATGAAATTAATTTTGATTATATCCGGTTTGCTTCGGACGGCAATTTAGATGACATTGTCTACCCCTTTTGGGACGGCAAGACGTTCAAGCAGGAAATCATCCGCCAATTTTTTGAATATTTAAGGAAAGAGTTGGAAGGCGCGGTTATTTCCGCCGATCTTTTCGGGCTAGTTACGGTTGATGCCCACGATATGGGCATTGGCCAGCATTTGGAATACGCGCTTCCTTATTTTGATTACCTCTCGCCCATGGTTTATCCTTCTCATTATTTCAAGGGCTTTATCGGCTACCAAAACCCGGCCCAGTTTCCGTATGAAGTCGTAAAGTATTCGCTGGACCAAGCCATCAAACGGCATATAGCTTATAGCAAAACGCAGATAGTTAACCCGACCTCAATACAAATAGCTAGTTCTACCGAGCTATTAGCCACTAGCCATAAGCTATTAGCCAAATTCCGGCCATGGTTGCAGGACTTTGATCTCGGCGCTGACTATAATGCCGAGATGGTTCGTAAGCAGATTCAGGCGGCTTACGATGCGGCCTCGAGCACACCGGAGTTATCAAACGGCTGGATGCTCTGGAATCCGGCCAATATTTATACCCACGAAGCTTTAGAAAACGATTAATACGATGGCATCACTATGAAGGTTCATAGCGCTATGAACCTTCATAGTGCTCATAATATTAGATAAAGCTATGTATGAAGTTAGACTCCAACAATTCTCCGGGCCTTTAGACAAGCTTTTAGAGTTAATTGAGGCCAAACAGCTGGAAATTACTCAAGTTAATTTAGCTGAAGTGACCGGCGATTTTTTGCTGTTTCTTAAAAAACAGGAGGGTAAAATGGAGCCGATGCTGCTTGCCGATTTTCTGGTGATTGCCTCAAAACTGGTTTTAATCAAATCCAAAACGCTTCTTCCCGATTTGGAACTCTCCGAAGAAGAAGAGACGGAAATCAAAGACTTGGAGTTGAGATTGCAACTCTATAAAGAATTTACCGCCCGCGAAAAGGAGAAAGGGAGCGCCAGCCGCTATCTCAATCAGCTTTGGGACGAGAGAAAAATTGCTTTAAGCCGGCCGCTTTTTACGGGAATTCTCGGCCAGTCGTTTTTTTATCCCGGGCCTAATCTTAACCTGAAAAATCTTGAAGAAGCAGTAAGGAAACTTATGGCTGAACTTGAGCAGATTATGCCCGTTACTCAAAAAATCAAAATTGCCGTTATCAGTCTTGAAGAGAAAATCAAAGAGTTGTTTGAAAGGGTAAAGACGGCCGTAACCCACAGTTTCAGGAGTATGACCGAGAAACGTTCCCGCACCGAAACCGTGGTTTTGTTTCTCGCTCTCCTGCACTTATTCCGCGATCGCCTTGTTAAAGTTGAACAGAACGAGCAGTTTGGTGATATAATAATTCGGAGTAATCGCTAACCCTTCGATAAACTCAGGATATGAATAATTTAACTGCACAATTGGAGGCGTTGCTCTTTATTTACGGTGAGCAGGTGGAAGTAAAAAAAATTGCCAAGATTTTGAAGCAGGAAGTTGCTGAAGTGGAACAAGCACTTACGGCGTTAAAGGAGAAATTAGTAAGCGGTGATAGGGGATTGAGTTTGATTTTTTCGGACAGTAAAGTGCAGCTTACCACCAAACCGGAATTCAGCCGCCTCTTTGAAGATTTAATTAAGGACGAACTAACAGAGGCGCTCACGCCGGCGGCTCTTGAAACCTTGTCAATTATTGCCTACGGCGGGCCCCTCTCGCGGAGCATTATTGATTATATCCGCGGCGTCAATTCCACTTTTATTTTAAGGGCGCTTTTAATCCGAGGGCTGATTGAGCGTCATTCCGATCCCAAAAGACCCAATGCCTATATTTATTCGCCAAGCTTTGAACTTTTGCGCCATCTAGGACTTTCCACAACCAAAGATTTGCCGGAGTATAATAAGTTTAGGGAGATCGTTACCAAACTAATGGCCGCGAATTAATGACCAGATTTAACGCCCAAAGTCTTTTATTCGCCTTGATTCTGCTTTTTTCAGTTATCATTGGTTCAAGCGAAACCGATGGTTTTAAGGCGCCCACCGTAAGTCCGGTGATCGCGACCAGCTTAGTGGCTGAAACCTTAGTTAATCAATCAGCGCCGCCGCCAGCCCACGTTCCAGTTAAATCTGAAGCGACGGAAACTAAAATTGAAACTCCGGTTCCGGTTGAACCCAAGAGCCGCATTATTATTTACGCCCAACCCGAGGAAATACCGCCGCTCACAAAACCTCCTCAAGTTCAAGCCGCCGCCGCGCTGGTCAAAGAAATCGGCAGCTACCAAAATCTTTTTGAGAAAAATATTTTAAGGCGCTGGCCGATTGCTTCGCTCACTAAACTCATGACCGCCGCCGTTGCTTTGGAAGTTTTGCCGCCTGAGGGAAAAATTACTTTAACCGATTCGGCGATCGCGGTTGAAGGTGAGGCCGGTAACTTTGGCAGCGGAGAAATTTTTACCGTGAGTGACTTGCTCAAAGCCGCCTTGCTTTCCTCGAGCAACGATGCCGTCTTTGCCATTGCTCAAAGCTACGGTTTTAGCGAATTTCTTGATCGGATGCGCGCCACTGCTTTTAACCTCGGCATGGTTGAGTCCACCTTTTTTGATCCGGCCGGACTTTCAGTTTTAAATCAATCAACCGGGCGCGATTTGGAAAAGGTGGTAAACCACATCTTGAAAACCCAGCCGATAATTTTTCAAATTTCGGCCGAGCCGAGCGCTTTAATCGCCGAACTCACTCTCGAGACGCCCCGGACTATATTTAATATCAACCAGTTCGCCGGTCGGCCGGGGTTTTTGGGCGGCAAAACCGGCTATATTGATGAAGCCAGCGGCAATCTGATTTCGCTTTGGCGAATCGGCAGCCGGGAATTTTTGATCATTGTTTTGGGAAGCAGTGATCGGTTCGGGGAAACAGAGCTGCTTTTGAGCTGGCTTAAAAGCAATTTAACTAATGACTAACAACTAACGACTAACGACAAGGAAAAAAAGTTGTAAGTTGTGAGTCGTAAGTTGTAAGTTAATTAGATGGTTATTCTACAGGCTGTCAAAGTTTTGAGTTTAACAATGCTGGCTTTTTTGATTGCGTTTTCTTTGACGCCGATGCTAAGCCGATTGCTTAATCGTTTCCGCGCCGCCAAGCAAATCAGGGTGAGCAAAGAGACGCCGATTTACGCCAAGCTCCACGAGAAAAAAGCCGGCACGCCGACCATGGGGGGGCTTGTCATCTGGGGCACGGTCGCGCTTTTAGCTTTTTTGATTTTGATTTTAAGCGCTATGTTTGACGGCTTTTGGGATTATCTTAATTTTGTTGACCGGGCCCAGACCTATCTGCCGCTGACCGCCATGATTGTGGCCGGTCTCTTGGGTTTTGTTGATGATGTTTTTGGCGTGATGCGCATTGGTTCAAGCGGCGGGGGATTACGCGTGAGCCAAAAACTGATTATGTATTTTTTAATCGCCCTGATCGGCGCACTTTGGTTTTACTATCGCTTGGATTGGGATGTGCTTTTAGTGCCGCTTATCGGCCAGGTTTCCATCGGCTGGTTTTACGTGCCGCTTTTTATTTTCGTGATTGTGGCCTCCGCTTTTTCGGCTAATGAAACCGATGGCTTGGATGGTTTGGCCGGCGGCGTGCTTTTATTTGCTTTTATTGCGCTCACCGTCGTGGCTTTTACTTTAGGCCGCTATCAACTGGCGACCTTTGGCGGTGTGGTTATCGGCGCGCTTTTGGCTTTTCTTTGGTTTAACATTTATCCGGCTCGGTTTTTTATGGGCGATACCGGTTCCATGTCCTTGGGCATTACCATGGGCGTGATTGCCATGCTTACCAATACCACTTTGATTTTGCCGTTTTTTGCGCCGATTTTGGTTATAGAATCAGCGTCTGTCATCATTCAAGTTTTAAGCAAAAGACTGCGCGCCAAAAAAGTTTTTCTCTCCACGCCCATTCATCATCATTTTGAAGCTCTGGGCTGGCCCGAAACCCAAGTGACTATGCGTTTTTGGATTATTTCGGCCGTGGGGAGCGCCTTGGGGCTCGCGATCTTTTTTCTCAACCGGTATTTGTGATTATTTTCTATCTTTTGAGTTTATATTACTTTCGTCGCTAAAGCTATGGCGGACAAGAAGAACGAATTCTCCTTCGACATGATTCTTAAAAAGAAGCTTGGAGGAGTTTCCCTTTTTGTTTGACTTGATTTCCCTTGATATTGTTGATAATGTGATTTTAGTAATCAGCCCGATAGTCGGGCTTAAATCGGACATTCCCAACTAAAGAGAGGAGAGATACGCATGGAACTACAAACTGAAGTTGCAGGCATTCGGCTGGAACATCCGCTGATGAACGCGGCGGGAACGTGCAAGATGTTGGAGGACGTGAAAGAGCTTTCGCGTTCAACCACGGCGGCGGTCATGGTCGGCTCAATCACTGTGGAGCCGAGGACTGGCAACGCTGGCGATGTCTACTGGGCAGGGCCGATGTTCTCGCTCAACTCGCTCGGTCTTCCGAATCGCGGTGCGCCGTACTACAAGGAGGTGCTTCCCGAGATGGTCGCTGTGGCTCATGGCGAGGGCAAACCGCTTTTCGTGAGTGTGGCGGGTTTCTCGCCGGAGGAGTACACAGACCTCGCGGGACTCGCTTTTGATGGCGGAGCAGACCTCGTGGAGCTCAATCTCGGCTGTCCCAATGTGTGGGCAGGAAGCACGCAGAAACGCATCGCGTGTTTCGATCCGGCATTGGTCACCGAAGTGCTCCGTCGTGTCGAGGAGAGGGTCGGAGCCGACGCAAAAGTGTCGGTCAAGATTTCTCCTTTCTCGGACCCTTTCGCGCTAGCCGAAGTGGCGCAGGTCATCGGCGTGTCGAAGGTGGCAAAGGCCGTTACGACGGTGAACACCTTTCCCAACGCGTTCAGCTACAACGGAGCGAAGCCGAGAATCACACCAGGCGGTGGCCTTGCCGGATTCGCCGGACCAGCGATGAAGCCAATCGGTCTCGGACAAGTCCGGCAACTGCGCGGACTTTTGCCGGAGCACATCCAGATCATCGGCGTCGGCGGCATCACGCATGGCGAAGACATTCGGGAGTATCGCGAGAGCGGTGCTGTGGCAACGCAAGTGGCCACCGCCTACCTCGAGCGGCACGAGCAGGTGTTCAGTTCGCTCCTCGGAGAGTTCCTCGAAGTCGCAAGCGCCTGAATCGCTTGTAGAAAATCGTCCCACGGGACGCACATTGGAAACAGTGTGCGTCCCCTTTCTTTTTCAAAGAACAAAGAATTTGCCGCCTTAGGCGGTTCAAACTAATTCAAGAATACTGCCGAACGGCAGTAGCCTCACCGTGAGCTTCTGATTTGCCGGTTGTTCTAAACAGTCGGCATTTTTTATTCAAAAATTGTAATGGTATAATTTAAATAACCAAATGATCCTGATTAAAAATGTTCAAATTGTAGACGGCACTGGCAAGCCGCCTTATGAGGCCGATGTTTTAGTGAGCGGCGCGCGGATTTCAGCCATCGGGAATTTCCCTAAGCACCCGGCCGAGGAAGTTATTGACGGCCAAGGGAGCTATCTTACCCCCGGATTTATTGATGTTAATTCCAGTTCGGATCACTATTTGACGCTTTTTACCGAACCGCTACAGCACGACTTTCTGCTTCAGGGAGTAACTACAATGATCGGCGGCAACTGCGGTTCTTCGCTGGCGCCACTGCTTTACGGCTCGCTTGAATCAATTCGCAAATGGACTGATACCAATCAAATTAATGTTGACTGGCATACCATCCCTGAATTTTTCAAAGTGCTGGAGCGGCGGCGCTTGGGAGTTAATTTCGGAACTTTGGTGGGACATTCAACCATTCGCCGCGCTTTAATCGGGGAGACCTCCCGCGATTTAACAGTTAACGAGCTTGGCATTTTTCGTCTGATTCTTGAGGAAGCTTTAAGAGCCGGCGCTTTGGGCTTGTCCACCGGCCTTGCTTATGCTCACGGCCGAAACGTTCCTTACGCGGAAATCAAAGAACTAGCTCGAGTGGTTGCGCGCTACGGCGGAGTTTATGCTGTCCATCTTCGAGACGAGCACTGGGGCATTGAAGCGGCAGTAGGGGAGACGATTAAATTGTGCAAAGAGACTAAAGTCAGAACACTGGTAAGCCACTTTCGGCCGATTTTGGGTTTTGAGGAGCAGTTCGCGCGCGCCTTAAAACTTTTGGAAACTGATGCCTCGAAACTCAACCTTAATTTTGAAAGCTACCCCTTTGATACGAGTCTCATACCGATTTACATGGCTTTACCGGAATGGATTAGGACCGGCAATCTTGAGGAAATGTTAAGCAGTCTTAAAAGACGCGAACTGGCCGAAAGAATCTTGAAAGAACTGCCCGATTTTAAAGCCGAAGATATTATCATCGTTCAGGCAAAAGATGCTGATTACCTTCTGGGTAAAAATTTGGGTGAATTTGCCAGAGATCATGGCCTTAAGGCGAAACCAGCGCTTTTAAAACTTATGATCATAACCAAACTGCGCTCGGCCGTGCTTTACCGAAACATTAATCTGGATTTGGCTCTTCAAAGTTTAATCCAGGAAAAAGCCATGGTGGGTTCAAACAGCGTAAGTTTCCCCGAACATAAGACATTCAGGCACGAATACTTATCGCAAACCTTTGCTAAATTTCTGGATTTTGCTTTGGAGACACGTTTGATGCCACTGGAAATAGCGGTCCGCAAAATAACTTCCTCACCAGCTCAAAAATTCGGCCTTGCCGAACGCGGTGAGATTAAAGAGGGAAATTATGCTGATTTAACTTTAATCAATAATCGGCGGATTACCGATGTTTTGGTAAACGGCAAGCGAGTGGTTAAAGAAGGAGTTTGTCAAAATATTTTAGCCGGACAAATTATCCGAGCCACTAGGATTTAGCCGCTAACAACAGTCACTAATACTATGAGGCGCAAACTGAAAGTTAAATCAAAAGCCCGTTCTGATTATTTGATTATGACTTGCCTCGCGTTACTCGTGGCTTTTGGACTTGCCATGCTGGCCTCTGCCTCCTCGCACCTCGGCACCACCAAATTTGGGGATCCTTATTATTACCTCAAACACCAGCTGATTTACGGCCTAAGCATCGGACTTATCGGATACTTTATCATGAGCAAAATTTATTATCGCCGTCTCGAAAAATACGCTTTAGTGGCGCTGATTATCTCCATCGGTCTTTTGGCTTTGGTTTTTACGCCGCTTGGAGTTCAAGCCAAAGGAGCCGCGCGCTGGCTCGCTTTAGGCCCGATTACTTTTCAGCCTTCGGAGATCGTCAAATTAACCTTTATTATTTATCTGGCGGCTTGGCTCTCTGGAGAGCGTGAGCGGGAGAAAAAACTTTGGACCGGCTTTTTGCCGTTTCTTTTGGTTTTGGGACTCATAGCCGGCTTATTGCTTTATCAGCCTTCAACCAGCGCCGCCGCTATTTTTATCTTCACCGCTTTGGCGGTTTATTTCGCTGGCGGCGCCCGTCTCCGCTACCTCACGCTAATCGGTATCACGGCGCTTTTAGGATTGCTTTTGATAATTTATTTAACCCCTTATCGCTGGGAGCGGATTTTAAGTTTCCTGGAACCGGAGACTAATTTGGAAACCACCGGCTTTCACCGGAGTCAGGCCTTAATTGCCATCGGTTCCGGAGGGCTTAAAGGCGTGGGTTTTGGCCAGTCCACCACCAAAATCAGCTATCTGCCGGAGCCGATAGGGGATTCCATCTTTGCCGTAGCCGCCGAAGAATTTGGCTTTATCGGCTCGAGCGTCATTATTTTGATTTTTTTCATTCTGGTTTTGAGGATTTTTCTCTTAGCCAGACGATGCCCGGACAAGTTCGGACAATTACTGCTCACGGGTTTCGGCATTTTAATAGCTATTCAAACTTTTATCCATGTGGGCGCCATCTCCGGCCTGCTGCCTTTAACCGGCACGCCCTTGCCCTTTGTGAGCTACGGCGGAACAGCGCTCGCGGTTTTTATGACAATGGGCGGAATTATAGTGAATATCTCTAAATATTCATGAAAATGCAAAATGCAAATACCTGCCCGCCATTGCCATTTCATTGATTTTCACTCCATATTCACGAATTCTAAAAATCATAGTTTTGGCAGTGAATTCAAGGATTAGGCGATGGCAGGCGGGTCAAAATTCAAAATGACAGTTTAAAATGTTAAAATCATTTTGAGATTTTACATTGTCATCTTACATTTTGATTTTTGAATTTTGAATTATTATGGCAAAAGCAAGAAAGATTAGAATCCTGTTAACTGGTGGCGGCACCGGCGGTCATATCTATCCTTTGACCGCGGTAGGCCGGGAATTGGGCAAGCTCGTAATTGAGAAGGGCTTTAATCCCGATAGCCGCTATTTTGGCGATGCCGGCGATTTCAAACACCACCTTCAAAATAAAGGCATACGATCAGTTCATATTACCGCGAGTAAACTGCGCCGCTACCCTTCAATCCAAAATTTTTTTGATTTTTTCAATTTCTTTTTTGGTCTCCTTGAGAGTCTCTGGAAAATTTTCTGGTTTATGCCGCACGTCTGTTTTTCCAAGGGGGGCCCGGGCGCTTTGCCCGTGGTCTTGGCGGCGCGTTTTTACGCCATCCCGCTCGTTATTCATGAATCCGACGCCATTCCCGGTTTAACCAACCGGCTTTGCGCCCGAAAAGCCGGAATCATTGAACTGGCCTTTGGCGGCGCCCAAAAGTATTTCGGGAACAATAAAGCGCTCCTGCGGATTGTCGGTAATCCAATTCGGGAAGAAATCTTAAGAGCCGAACCGGTATTGGCCAAACAGGAATTTGAATTAGACTCCAATCAGCCGGTAATTTTATTTATCGGCGGCTCGCAAGGAGCTGAAAAAATCAACAATTTTGTTTTGGAAAATATTCAAACGCTGGCCGCTAAGTTTCAGATTATTCACCAAGTTGGCAGCCGCAATTTCGGCGAATACAGCAAAGATTTTGAATTTTTGAGCAAGGGCTTGCCGCCCAATCTTAAAAAACGCTATATCTTCGCTCCTTATTTTGAAAATAATATCGGCAAAGTCTACCAGGCCGCTGATCTCATTGTCGGCCGCGCCGGCGCCGGCTTGATTTTTGAAACTGCCGCTTTAGGCAAACCGGCGATTCTCGTACCACTTCCCACCTCGGCCAACAATCACCAAATCGCCAATGCTTATGAATATGAAAAAGCCGGCGCCGCCCTAGTTATTGAAGAAGAAAATCTGCTGCCCGGAGTGGTCATCGGTGAAATTGAGAAAATTTTGAAAGACAGAAGCCGATATCAAAAAATGTCCGAAGCCGCCCGGAAATTTTATATACCGAACTCCGCTCGAATGATTGCCGAAGATATATTGAAAATTATTTTGACTTAAAACCGCTCCTGTTAGACCCTCGCTCAAGCACACCGTTAAGAATTGGATAAAAAAAGCCGGCTGTTTGGAACAACCGGCGTTGGCTCGAAGGAACAAAGGTTGGTGCTGATATCTTGGCGGTGCGGTTTTAGGTTTCGGGTTCTTACTCGGTTGAGCTGGGATAGCTAAGACTTTCGCCGCTTAACCTATTCCCACGATGACCGTAACCAGGAATAACTGTCATCTGTTTTACGATCCTCATAAAGTGCAGACGCGGATCGCTATCTCCCTCAAGATTGGTGTTTGTGAGAACATAATAAACAGCTGCCAAGAAGTCTTCTAGGGGAATCTGGTGGTTGCCAATGAAGACACCCGAAAGCGGGGGATTCCAGGCAATCCGTGTGTCTTAACATCGATAGAATTGCCACCGCAGTCATTGATCATGAGCGTCATCGCTTTACCTCCTTTGTTTTCTTCCATTGTTTTCTCATCCCAAAGTGCTAAAGGCATTATATAAGCTAATAATTTATAAGTCAAATTTAAACAAAAAAGCCCGCGCTTCTTGAAGGCGGGCTGCTTATAAACACAATCAATGCGGGCGAGGGTGTTCGCTCGTCAGAATAGTCCCGGGGTTTTGGCGCTCAAAAGGCGAGAACAAGACTGATTAAGAAATTCCTATCTCCGCGGCTCATCTCTCGCTTTCCTCCTCGGCGCGGGCCCGCGCTCTTTCAAGAAAAACTTTCTTGGCAGCGGCTTCCCCGAAGGCCTCCTGCAGTTGTTCCCGAAGCCTGTCCTCGGTTTCCGGAAAGACATAGCCGTTTACGATTGCCGGGTTTCCGTAGAGCACGCTGCCGTCCGTGGCGAGAATACTCTGGATGGCGCCTCTTAAGGCGAAAAAAGAAATCGGATCGGGAGTTCCCACTATTTGGATTTCAACCCGATCAAAGGGAACGACTCCTCGCAACACTCCTTGCCAGCGGCAGGGATCTTTGTCGCCTTGGTAGAGATAGACTACCGTTACCGGCTCGCCGATCGTTCCCTCAAGTCGGCTCATAACCTCTTGGGTTATCATGTTATCCTTCCTTTCTTATCTTATGGCTTTTTTCAAGGTTCTGAAACGCGGATCTACGCTGATCCATGCTATATAGTAGCAGCAGATCAACGCAGATGTTTTCTGGTATTAAGCTAACATATTGTATCTTTCCGTGTCAAGCATTTGGAGATAATATAAAGATTCGCTAGAATAATAATTACTATGACCGCAAAAACGCCTGTTCGTGTTCGGATTGCGCCCAGTCCCACCGGATACTTGCATATCGGTACCGCCCGCACCGCGCTTTTTAACTGGTTATTCGCTAAAAAACTTGGCGGCGTCTTTATCCTGCGGATTGAAGATACGGACGAGGCGCGATCAAAAAAAGAATACGAAGACGATATTTTAAACCAGCTTAAATGGCTGGGAATGGAATGGGATGAGTTTTATCGGCAGAGCGAAAGAGGGGATATTTATGAAAAATACATTACCAAACTTCTTGCCGAAAGCCATGCCTACTATTGTTTCTGCACCGAAGAAGAATTGGAAGCTGAACGACAAAATCAGCTTTCTCAAGGTCTAGCGCCAAAGTATAGCGGCAAGTGCAGGGGATTGAGCGGCGAAGAGGTGAAGAAAAGGTTAGAAGAAAAGAAGGGAGCGATTATCCGGTTTAAAATGCCGGAGACTAAAATAAGTTTTAATGATCTGGTGCGCGGCAAAGTCACTTTTGATATGGCGTTATCAGGAGACGTAGTTATCGCCAAAACCCCCCGCCTCCCGCTTTACAACCTAGCCGCTGCCATTGATGATTATGAAATGAAAATTTCTCATGTGATTCGCGCCGAGGATCACTTAGCCAATACGCCGAAGCAAATTTTATTTCAGAAAGCGCTAGGATTGCCATCGCCGGAGTACGCTCATTTGCCGCTGATTTTAAATCCCGATCGGAGTAAAATGTCCAAACGTTTTGCCGCGAGCGCCGTCTCGGAATACCGCCAGGCGGGTTATTTAGCCGAGGCACTCGTGAATTTCCTGGCGCTTTTGGGCTGGCACCCCGCACCAAAACAAAGTGTTGGTGCGGGGCAAAACCCGCCTTCAGAGAAAGAAGTTTTATCGCGGGCAGAACTTATTGAATTATTTGATTTAACCCGGGTTCAAAGAGGCGGAGCGGTTTTCAATTCCGATAAGTTGGATTGGTTAAACAGCCAGTATCTCAAACAATTAAGCGATAAAGCCCTTTTGGAACGGCTAAAAACTCACGGCCAAATATCCAGATCGGTAAGTGATAAAAAGGCGCTAGCTGTCATTCCGCTCGCCCGCGAGCGGATGAAAAAGTTAAGCGATTTTACCGCGCTCGCTGATTTCTTTTTTACGCCTGCTGATTATCCG
>CAYSWC010000011.1:7626-16344 GCA_964434715.1 uncultured Candidatus Saccharibacteria bacterium | reverse complement strand
CTGTCTATTATTCTCGATCGAGAATAATAGACAGTAGATTTTCAGACTAAAGCTACAGTTGATAACGGGAATTTACGCAAATAAATGGCAATAAGGTCAAAAGTTATTTCGCTAGCTCTCGTTCACCGATTCTTTCTAAGAATTCAGAGACACTCCCTTTGCGAACCACTGTAAAAATATGGATGTAAGATAAAATTTTATGCCTCTCTAAATCAGCGAGGAATTCCTTCGGTAGAAGATTATTACCAAACCAGACACTAAGCTGAAGCTGTCTAAAATCTAGATTTTTAAACTGAAAACGCAACCAATCTCGCTTTTCATGTTCTTTCTGAGGGACATCGAAAATAATCAAGATCAGCTCATTTTTATCGGGGTTACGGATTGGCTTATATCTTTTAAACCAGGAAAGTCTTTGGTTTTTTGTCTCTAGATAGTTTCTGCCAATTTTGGTGGCGGTTAAATTGCTTTTAGTATTTTCTCGGATAAGCCCTTCTTTTTTTAATTTATAGAGAAGCGACCAAAAAGCTGCTTTCGATTGCGCATCAATGAATTCAGCTACTGAAGTTTTAGAAACTGAACCGCCATATCTCATTTTCCTGTAAGATTGGTGATAGGGAAGCATCATATAGGAAGCAAAAGTTCCCAAGCCTTGGAGGGTGTCTAATAATTTTCCAGCCGTCATTTCTCCAAATTCAATCAATTTTTGAAGTACAATTTCTCTTCTAAAAATCCGTTTTCGTCTTTTTTTCTTTTTCATATTCATAATTTTGGAACTATCGGTGGAATTGCCGGTTTTAATAATTTTAACTTTTCCTCTACTAACTATTATTATCGATCGAGAATGATAGTCAATTGAGAGTTATTCACACTGGTAGATAGAGAATAAAATTAAAAAAAGAGGCGCGGGGGCGCCTCGTTTGGGTTTTAAGGAAGGGTGGGAACAGGAGGATGGTTGATTTCAAAGAACCGATATTCGCCTTTGTGGATGGTTTGGTCCGGATTGCGGACATTCCAAAGAGTAGTAAGTCCCCGTCCGTGACCAACGAGAAGGGTAGTTGCGTGAGGTGATTTTTGGAAAAGTTCCCCGACAAGCGACAGATGACGTCTTAGTACATCATCTCGGCTTTCACCTCCGAATCTGGAGAAATCGTATGGCTCATGGTCCAGCGGCCATCGTTCACCGGTTATCGCTTCAATCTCCTCCTGCGTTTTACCTTCAAGAACGCCGAACGAACACTCGCGCAGGCGGCGGTCATATTCCACCGGTAAGCCAAGAATTTCGGCGAGGATAAGAGCGGTTTCTTGAGCGCGTTTGAGATCAGAGCTTACAATCTTTTCGGTTCCTAGGCCACGCAAAGATTCTCCAAGCTGGCGGGCCTGCTCTTCTCCTTGCTTGTTAATACCAACTCCGCTTTGTCCCTGTATGCGTCTCTCGCGGTTCCAGTTAGTCTCGCAGTGTCGGGTAAGGACGAGTTTCATAAGTACCCCCTCGAGTAGTTGATGAACTTAAAACAGTATAACCGAGATAGATTTTTGGGTCAAAGCCCGGCACTAAATATCCATTTCTTTACGATCGTAGAGAATTGGATATATTAGAGATAAGGATAAAGAAAGATAAAAAAAAGAGGCGCCGGGGCGCCTCCACCACCGACTATCGTCTATTGTCAAGTGCTCCTCCTAAGGTGTCTTCGTCGGCGAATTCTATTTCGCCGCCGGTGGGGAGGCCCCGGCCCAAGCGGGTGATTTTACGGGCTAAAGGTTTCAAATCCTGAATAATCAAGCCGGCTTCCAGATCGCCTAAAGTAGTGGGGTTTAAAGCAATAATAATTTCTTCGGCTTGCCCGGAGCCCCTCGGTCCTGAGCTCGGGGTCGAAGGACCTGCCGAATGGGCTTGTCCGAATTGTTTTTGGATGGTGCTTTTTAAGTGCGCCAGCCGCAGTTTTTGCTCGGCATCCAAAATGCCGTCTTTGGAGAGTTCGCCTAAAACGAGGTAACGACCGCTGAATTTTTTGGTTTTTTCAAGCGAAAGCAAATCAGTTTCTTTCTCCACAATAGCGATGACATTTTGTTTTCTTTGGGGATTTGAGCATATCGGACATAAATTATTGTTGGTAGCGAGACCCTTCGCAGGACTCAGGGTGACTGCTTGCTGGTCATAAGGAAAGAAACACTGCGAGCAGGTTTTTAAATACCCTAAACTGCCGACCGCTTTAGAAAGTTCCGCAACCGCCGCCTTGCCTTGTCTTAAAATATAAAAAGCCAGCCGCGTTGCCTGCCTTGGCCCAAGCGAGGGGAGGGAAGAGAAGAGATCAATAAATTTTCTTAATGATTCGGGAAGCATCTTACCAGCGACACTAATTATGAATGACACACGAATTTACGGTATGCGAAAGCCTTAACGAATAGGCACACACTAATATTCGCGTCATTCGCGTGAATTCGCGTTTTGGTGTCGCTTATACAGTCGCAGCTGTATGCACTTTATCTATCGTGAGGAAGGTTACTTTTTCCTGATCAAACTTCAAAGGCACCATTCCCAAAGGGCCGTTCCGGTGTTTGGAAATAATAATTTCAGCCAGATTTTCTTCCTCGGGCGAGACCGTCATCTTGTCGCGATCTTTGCGGTAGATAAACATCACCACGTCCGAATCCTGTTCAATGGAGCCCGATTCGCGAAGATCTGATAATCTAGGAACTTTAATGTCCCGTTTATCAACGGCGCGCGAAAGCTGGGAAACCACCAAGACCGGGATATTGAGTTCCCGCGCGAGCCCTTTAAGCCCCCGGGAAATTTCAGTAACCTGCTGAACCATATTGTCTGATCCGGTGCGCGGCTGAATAAGCTGGAGATAATCAACTACTAAAAGACTTAATCCATGTTCGACTTGAAGGCGGCGGGCCATCGAACGCATCTGCATAATATTGGGTGAGGGCGTGTCATCAATAAAAAGCGGCGCCTGCGATAAAGTGTCTAAGGCCACCTGAATCAGTTCAAAATCAGTATCGTCAGTGAGTTTTCCGGTGCGGAGCCGCCAGAGCGGCACTTGAGCTTCGGCGGCAATCAAGCGATCCACCACTTGCTCTCTCGACATCTCAAGAGAGAAGAGACCAACCGGCTCTTTTAATTTCACGGCCGCGTGTCTCGCGATATCCAGAACTAAAGAAGTTTTGCCTAAAGACGGCCGCGCGCCCACGATGATAAAATCGGATTTCTGAAGTCCGGAGAGAATATTATCCAATTGCGGAAAGCCGGTGCCTAGTCCGCGCAATTGCCCTTCGCCGCGATGGAGTTTTTCAATGCGTTCATAGGCCGAGTGGAGTTCTTCGCGGAGCGCCACGAATTTCTGGGGCAGTGACCGCTGGGAAATGGAGAAAATTTTCTGCTCAATTTCATCCAAAACATTTTCAATGTCATCCGGCGGATTAAAGGCTTTCTCGGTCATCTCGGCCGAGGCATTGATTAAGTCGCGCAAAACCCGCTTTTCCTTTACAATTTTGGCGTAGTGATTTATGTGAGAGGCGGTCGGGACTTTGTTGATAAGTTCGGTTAAGTAGGTTGAGCCGCCGATCTCCACTAGCGCGTTCTCTTCCTTGAGTTTGTCAGTCACGCTTAAAATATCTATCGGCTGGTGCTTTTCAAAAAGTTTTAAAATCACCCCATAAATTTTCGTATGCGCCGGTTTGTAGAAATCTTCCGGCGTTAGCACATCGGCAACTTTAATAATGGCGTCTTTGTCAATCATCAAAGAGCCCAAGACTGATTCTTCGGCTTCAAGATTTTGAGGAGGCAATTTTAAGGGCGTTGCCATTTTTTAAATTCGAAATCCGAATATCGAAATTCGAAACAATATCAAAATCCAAAATCCGAATGTTCAAAACGTTTTGAATTTAGAATTTCGGTCATTAGAATTTGTTTCGGATTTCGGATTTCGTGCTTCGGATTTCCGCAGGACCAATGGTCCCGCGGGCGTATCTTCCACCTTATATCCTAACTCATCTATTTTTTTTCTCAAGGTGTCGGAGCGGGCAAACTGTTTATTACTTCTTAATAACTCCCGCCGCGCGACCAGCACCTTGATTTTACTCGGGATTTTGGGTGTCTCGAGCTTAATGCCGAAGATTTGAAGCCTGCTTTTAAGCCATTTTTCTGCCGTCTGCGCTTGGGCCTTGCTTAAATTCCAAATTACCTTATTGACGTCGTTTATAAGGCCGAAAATCGCCGCCAGCGCCTCCGGGGTATTCAAATCGTCCTCCATTGCTCTATTTAATTCTTTTTCGTACTTTTGAATTTTGATTTGCGATTTTGATTTTTGATTTTTGATTTTTGAATTTACAAGGTGTCTTATTTTTGCCAAAAACTCCGTGATTCCCGAAAGTGTCCTTTCTGCATCAAGAGCGAGACTTTCTGTATAGTCCATCGGCGACCGATAAAGACTTCCCGCCACAATCAACCGCAAAACATCAGCCGAATGGTTTTTTAGAAAATTTTGAATGGTGATAAAGTTATGTAAACTTTTGCTCATTTTCTGCCCACTCACAGTAAGCATTCCTACGTGCGTCCAGATTTTCGCCAAAGGTTTTTTGCCGGAGGCGGCTTCAGCTTGGGCAATCTCGGCTTCATGATGAGGAAATTTTAAGTCCAAGCCGCCGCCATGAAGTTCATATCGGGGACCGAAATAGTGATTAGTGATAGCTGTATCTTCTATATGCCAGCCGGGTCGGCCCAATTTTGCCCTGAGCTTGTCGAAGGGCCAGCTCGGCTCCCCGGTCCTAGAAAATTTCCACAGACAAAAATCTCCTTTATTTCTTTTCTTTACACTTTCGTCAATGCGCGAGACCGCGTCTTCGGCTTGCTCCACTGTCCGCCGGCTTAATTTCCCGTAGTCTTTAAATTTCGATATGTCGTAATAGTACCCATCGTTGGGAATCTCATAGGCATAGCCTTTACGGATAAGAGTCTGAACCTGTCGGACAATCTGCGGAATAAATCTGGTAGCCGGAGCATATTTAGTAACCGAGCTTATGCCGAGCGTCTTCATATCGCGGAAATGCTTTTCCGTGAGTTCATTAGCGAGCGCGAGCGGCGGCATATTTTTTTCTTTGGCGCGGGCGATTATCTTGTCGTCAACATCAGTAATGTTTTGAAGATAAAAAACTTTATAGCCTAGACTTTTCAAGTAGCGAACAAAAATATCAAAAAAAATATAAGTTCGGCCATGGCCGATGTGGCTTAAATCATAAACCGTGGGCCCGCAGACAAAAAGCCGCAAAGGTTTTTTTGATGGGGGAGGAAGGGATTCTTTTTTGCCGGAAAGAGAGTTAAATATTTTCATATACTCATCGCACGAATTACGAATCATTACGAATATACGAATGTTTTAATTATAATAGAATTCTTCTTTATTCGGAAATTCGTAGCTATTCGTATTTTGTGCGATGGAGTAGCTCTAAAAAAACAACCCCTTGTGGGGTTGGTGGAAATTAGCGAGGGACGATAAGGTTGCGCTCTGGGGCAGGCAGGCGATCTTTGAGTTCACTAACTGTGGTGTTAAGTTCCTGAACAATGGTGTTAGAGACGCGTTCATTGATGCCGCAAAAACAGCCAGCTGCTTCATCTTGTAAGCTGATTAATGTTCGTAACGTTCGCGGCAATTCTTTCTTTGGAAGGCGGCTTGAGCGCAAAATCAAGAGAAGCAGGGCAATGTCGTTTTTTATCCGCGTAAGTTCAGCTATATCAAGTTCGCCGTTGCAAACCGGAAAAAGGTCAAACGCCGACTTAAGCAACACAGCTACCTTATCAGTGATTACTCGTGTCGGAGAATCAAGAACTTTTCGGATAGCTAGTTTCATTTATGCCTCCTTACCTGCGTTCACTTTTGGTTCCGATTCTTTTCGGAGTTCTGCCGTAGAAAAGGATGGTTCCGAAACGCCTTGGCCGGACGACTGGCGCATTCTCAATGTCGTGTTCTTGGATAGCTTTCCACCGCTCCTCGGCCGGCAGATAGGCAAGAAGCTGCGTCATCTTGGCTCTTAGTCTTGTCAGTTCCTTGGGAAACCAAGAGGCGGGAATTTCGCTTCGCTTTTTCCCGAGCAAAGCCAGAATCTGGCGCTTGATTCTTTCCCTCTCTTCTTTTTCTGCCTCGGAGGCCTTTTGTCTCATCGTTTACCCTCCGTATGTGATTGTGGAGAACTAGAAAGTAGTTTCGTACAAAAAGCGATTTTTGTCAAATCGCCCAGAGAGGCTGTTCGAGAGGATTCTTCGCCTCCCGGCTCAGAATGACACGTCTGATTGCACGGCCTTTTTGAATAACCTCATCGCCTAGAAGAATTTCCTTCTTTTAATCAAAATAAACGAAAGCACAATGGTAAAAATCGCGATAACGGCAAAACCAATCCAGAATCCTTGGGTGCGATTCTCTACTGCATAAACCGAGGTAAAAAGCACCAAAGGAAAGGTGAAAAAAGCCAGCATGGTGAAAATCTGCATAGAGCGGTTGATTTTGGCGTTTAAAATCTGGGCGTTGGTCTCCTCAAGCGACTTGATGACCTCAAGATAATTTTCAATATGCTGTTGGACTTTCAAATAATCGCCGTTTAAGTCATCAAAGTAAATGTCGGTTTTGGGCCCCCAGAAATCAGCGCCGACTTTGCGCAGGGAATTGAGAAGAATATGCTGGGGACGGCTGATTAAGTGATAATCCAGAAGATCGCGTTTGACATAAGAGATTTTCTCCAAAAGATCATGTTCCCGGCCTTTGAAAATATCCAAAGAAATGGATCGGATGTTTTCCTCAATATGGCGGAGCTGGCGCAGGGAGAAACTCACGACTGACTGAAGTAGGTAATAAGTGAGGAGCGCGGTATTCCGGAGTGACCGCTCTTTAAAGTCTTCGCCGGAGTTAAGCAGATTTTCAAAGGCCTCAAGCGGCTCCAAATCCTCGTAGTGAACTGTAATCACCATCTCGCGGGTGATTAAAAAGTCAATTTCGCTTTTGCGCGAAGTTTTAAGCGAGGGTTCGTAAACCGGAAGATGATAGGTAAGATAAAGATAGTCGTCATAAAACTCCACTCGTGAGCGCGCCGATGTCTCAAGGAGTTCATCCAAAATAATCGGATGAAAACCGTGAAGCGATTTCAAGTGCTCAATGTCTTTTTGAGTAGGATTAGTGATATCAAGCCAAGTAATTTTGCCGGTGTAAGATTTCATTAAAACTATTTTATCATGTTGTTTTAAAAAAAAGAACAGCCCCGCGGTTCGGTAACCTCGGGGCTAAAGCGGCCGTAGCCGCTTGGCAGTTGTGGACTGGAGAAGAGACTCGCGACGAAAGCGTTCTCCAATCCTTCATAAAAAGGCTTAGTCTGGTCGGCGCGGACTCGCTATCCACGCCTCCAACGAGAGACCCGGGCAGTCTGCAGCATAAGTCGGCGCCGACTCTACGCCACACTTGCCCAAGTTTAGCCTTCGGAATTTCCAAGTAGAGCCTAGAGAGGATTTCTTGTTCGGGAAACTGCGATTGCTCCCCGCCTTACTTACTCTCTTTCTCCAAACCCCTCTGTTTATTCAGACGGGCCGCCACGAAAAAGGCCTTGGATTTCCCTTTGAACTCGTTCAGCAGGCCGGGCAGATCTACCCTTTCTGCCGAGTCGTCGCTTCAACGTTCTAGCCCCATTATAGCATACCTACAGCCCCTGTCAAGCCCCCCCACCTTTTGCCTAATTAGTGGTATAATTTAGATTAATGGAAACAATCCTTTGGATTATTTTGGCGGTTTTAATCTTGGGCTTTGGGGTGGTTTTGGTTTTGTTGAAACGGAGGAGCGAGGAGAAGCCAAACCAAGCCCTGCTTTTGATTCAGAATCAGATTAATGAGATTACGCGGGCGCTGGACACGCGGCTGACAGAGTCAACGCGATTAATCCAGCATCAGTTTGGCGAGAGCGCCAAAATTATCCGCGATGTCACCGAGAAACTCACGCGCTTGGATGAAACCAATAAACAAGTGGTGAATTTTGCCGATCAACTCAAGAGCCTGCAGGATATTTTAAAAAATCCCAAACAGCGCGGGATTTTGGGCGAGTATTCTCTGGAGGTTCTCTTACAGAATTTCTTTCCTCACAATTACGAGCGCCAGTATAAGTTTAAGGACGGCACCATAGTTGATTTTGTGATTAAAGTCCGCGACAAGCTCATCCCCATTGATTCAAAATTCAGTTTAGAGAATTATCAGCGGATTTTGGGGGCGCGCGAAGAAGGCGAACGCCTAAGACTGGAAGAGCTTTTCAAAAACGATCTTAAAGCCCGGATTGATGAAACCAGCAAATATGTCAAGCCGGCGGAGGGGACAATGGAATTTGCTTTTATGTTTATTCCGGCCGAGGCGGTTTACTATGATTTGTTGGTTAATAAAATTGGCGGCTTAAAATCCAATACCCGCGATTTGATTGAGTATGCCATGGGCGAGAAAAAAGTGGTGATTGTCTCACCCACTTCATTTCTGGCCTACTTGCAGACAATTTTGCAGGGACTTAAAGCCATGCAGATTGAGGAATCAGCCAAGGAGATTAGGAAGCGGGTGGAAGAATTGGGCCGGCATCTTGGCAGTTACGAAACTTATATGAAGAAACTGGGCAGTCATTTAGGCACGGCCGTCAATACCTACAACCATGCCTACAAAGAACTCGGGAAAATTGACAAAGACGTGCTTAAGATCAGCGGCAA
>CAYSWC010000011.1:0-7526 GCA_964434715.1 uncultured Candidatus Saccharibacteria bacterium | reverse complement strand
ATGCCTACAAAGAACTCGGGAAAATTGACAAAGACGTGCTTAAGATCAGCGGCAAAGCCATGGAGATAGAACCCGAACTATTAGATAGGCCGGATTTGGAAGAGATAGAGGAATAGTAGTTTTCTTTCTTTTTAATCAAAAAAAAAGCCAGTTGCGCGGGCAACTGGCGGGATCGTATTTTGACTGCGTCTTCGTTTGTTTTGTTAGATGAGCTCGTGTTGCAGGCTGACCAACCCTGACTCCAGGCGGCTGAACTTATCTCTTAGCCCGCAAACTCTTTCCTGAAGCGCGTGGAGTTGCTGAGAGGTCAAGGCAGACTTTAACCCTCCGCTAGGATCTAGAGCCACCTTCAAAAGGTAAATTGTCAGATCCAGGGCAGTAGCTAAATCACGCCCCAGTTCTGCCTGTTCTCGTTGATTCTCGGCGAGTTGCTGAACGACCTTACGGAGTTCTTCCATTTTTCTTTTCCTTTTTAACGTGCCCCACGCACGCCCCGTGGAATAGGTCTGCCGAAACCGTTTCGGCATATCAGTATACTAGCAAAATAGGCCTTAAAAAGTCAAGCGTCCCGCCAACAGTACAGTATTAATTTTGCTCTTGACTAATTTATGCTTTGGGTATATAATGGGGAAGTATCCGAAAATGATACCGTAAGGCGGATGATTTAACCGCCCGACTCTGTTCTTTAACTTCTACATATAAAGGAGGATAAGCGATGAGCTGTATTCACATTGGTTCTGACGGCAAGTGCGTTTCCTGTACAAAAGATGAAGTTGTTGGCTGTTCAAACTGCGATGGACAACTTATTGCGGCTAAAGGCCATCACTGTCACGACGAGGAATGCGGGGCGGTTTTCTGTGATGTTTGTAAAGAGGATGGTCTTTCCGAACACGGCTACTGCGAGGAATGCGGCACCATTTCCTGCGGTCATTGTGAGAACGATATTGAACGGGGCACAGAAAAAAAGTGCGCCAATCCCAACTGTGAGGATAAGCCGGAGCTCTGTGAGGATTGTTCAGAAGACCTCCTCGATGAACGGGGTTTTTGCAGCAAGTGTTGCGGTGAAGAAGAGCTGCAATGCAGCGGTTGTGACGACACCCGGCTTGGTTCAAAACTAACCAAGTGCCGCAATTACAGTGAATGCAACACCGCCTACTGCAGTGATTGTCGCGGCGACAAGCTGAACAAGCAAAGTTACTGTGACGAATGTGCAACACTCAAGTGCAGTAGCTGTGAAGACGAAGTAGATCGGGGCGAAGAGAAGAAATGCCAAAACCCTGACTGCAAGGAAGAGGTAGGACTTTGCAGTGAATGTGCACCACGGCTCTTGAATGGGCGGGGTCTCTGCGTAAAATGCGCGGGAGAAAAGGAACTCACCTGCTCGGGTTGTGAAAACAACTTCATCTCCTCGCGAGTGGTGCAGTGTCGGCTTTTCAAGCGATGCGGACATTCCTACTGTTCCACTTGCCGTGACCGTCTTGACGAGAGAGGATACTGTCCTTTCTGTGCGACGGGCGATTGCTCCGGTTGCGGGAGTAAGGCAGGCGTTGAGGAACTTTTGGGGTGCACTTCCTGCGATAAGCGGTTTTGCAGGCAGTGTTCTCCGGTTTGTCTCCAAGACAGCCGGTGTGCTGGCTGTTCGCCAGCCGGTATCCGTTGTCCTCACTGCCATACGGCTATCTTTAACACCGAGGCGGTGGTCTGCGTTTCCTGCAAGAAACAGGTTTGCAGGAAGTGCGGATTGGCTTCCTGCAGCCGGTGTGTCAGGAAGATTTGCCCGGACTGCGGAGATCGCTGTAAGAGGTGCAATAAGGTCTTCTGCAAGAGTCATAAGGCGCTCAATTTCAGGGGTCGCTGTGAGTCTTGCCGGGGACTGTTTGGTTAGCTCTTTAGACGGGCGCAACTCGCGAGTTGCGCCCATTTTTTATTTGTTTTGTTTATAATTAGTTTATGGACCAAAAAGTCCTTGAAAAACGGCGTCAGCAGGTTCTTTACGATAAAAAATGGCGGAAGTTTCTGGGGAAGACTTGGGTTTTTCGGTTTTTTCCTTTTGTGGAGTTTGTTCTGGCGGCCGGGTCGCTCGCAACCGGCGATGTAAACGAGGATTCGGATTTTGATGTCATTATTGCCGCTAAAAAGGGGCGAATTTTTACCGTTCGCTTTTTTACTGTAGTTTTCTTAAGTATTTTGGGATGGCGGAGAAAAAAATGGCACAGTCCCGCAGTTGAGCAGTTGAAGAGTTACGTCCCGCTAAGCGGGACTACAGTTGAGCAGTTAAAAAACTCATCAACTCACGAACTCGTTAACTCATCAACTACTGACAAAATCTGCCTTAATCATTTTGTAACCGAAAAATCTTATCGGCTCTCGCCCGCCTTTAATCCTTACTGGCGCTCTCTTTATCGCCATTTAGTGCCGGTTTTTGGAGATACCCAAAAAATCAGGGCTTTTTGGCTGGCTAACAAAGATTGGATGAGGGAAATTCCTGATTATCAAGATGACTTGCGGCATCGCTTTCATAAATCATCAGAGATAAAGATCTTTTTGGAAAATATTTTATCAGGCAGTTTCGGCGATATTCTAGAGAAATTTTTAAGATTTATTCAGGTTAAGAGAATTGAAGCGAGCATCAAGACCGATCCGCCCGGTTATAAACCCCGCATCAGATACAGCGACGAGGAACTGGAATTTCATCCGGACACCAGAAGAATCGAAGCTTTTCTTAAAAAGAAAGCCTCGGTGTGAACCGAGGCTGGGGACGTTGAAGGGTAACCGTAGGGCTTTTGGGGAAAGGTCTGTTGCGAGGTGCAGCGGTGCACCTAGTAAAGCCTAAGTGATAGAAGGATTCTGTAAGGGAGACCCTACGGCTGCCGCTTTGTTTTTTCACAGCCGCTGCTGGGTTGAGGTCCGAAGCGAAGATTCTTTTTTGAGGGAAAGGTTTCGCCCCGACCGTTCAGACACCAGCAGCGACTGTTTTGGTGCTGATATAAACTATAGCAAATTAAGATTTAGGATCAAGGGCTTTATTAACAGTCAGAAAAACTACCTAAATAAAATAGCCTCGGGCAATGCCGAGGCTATTGATCTTTGTAGCCGCTTGCCAAGAGCAAGCCTTTCCTTGATCCCATACCAGAGAGAAGGAAGAAGCTCCCTGCGGTTAGTATTATTCCCGCAGCGCTCCCGGAAGCGGCTCTTTTTTTCATTTCAAAGGACACCACCAATATAGCGGATCATTTTTTAATGGTCAACACCCTCTCGTTACCCCCTCTTGACAGCCATAGTTATTATCCCTAAACTGCTTATTTAGCACTCAAAGGTCGTGAGCGCTAAAGAGTAATCGCGAATAATGCAAATTTGTTCAAAATAATGCGAATTCGTTATTAGCATTATTCGCCAACATTTGCATTGTTAGCGAACACTCCATGAATTTTAAGCCTTTATCCAATCACGTCTTTATCGAGCCGATTGAGGAGGACAAGACCACCAAATCAGGCATTGTCCTTCCTGATACGGCCGAGAAAGAAAAGCCCATTAAGGGCAAGGTTATTGCCGTTGGTCCGGGTAAGTTTAACGAAAAAGGGGAACGCGTCCCAATGTCAGTAAAGGTCGGCAACATTGTGCTGTTTAAAAAATACGGCCCTGACGAGATCGAGTTTGATGAGAAGAAATATCTGGTCGGGGACGAAGACGACGTATTAGCTATTATCGAATAGACGTTCCTCGCCCGAATGAAAAACAAATCCAAACGAATGCAAACGAATATTCGATAGACATTAGTCTGGATTCGGTGGATATTTGGGCGCAACACGATGGCTAAACAAATCTTATTTAACGAAAAAGCCCGGCGCGCTTTGAAGCGCGGCGTAGATAAACTCGCTGACACAGTGCGGGTGACTTTGGGTCCCAAGGGACGGGCGGTGGTTTTGGAGAAAAGCTACGGTTCGCCGGTAATCACCAGAGACGGCGTAACCATTGCCAAGGAAATTGAATTGGAGGATAAAGTTGAAAACGCCGGCGCCGAACTGGTAAAGCAAGTGGCTTCCAAAACCAATGATATTGCCGGCGACGGCACTACCACCGCCACTTTGCTTACCCAAGTTTTCGTGCGCGAGGGACTTAAAAACGTCTCTTCGGGCGTTGATCCGGTGGGTCTTTATCGCGGCATGGAAAGAGCTTACGAAGCAGCGCTCGCGGCCTTGAAATCAATGTCTAAGCGGATCGCGAACCGCGAGGAAACCGAGCAGGTTGCCACCATTTCATCGCGCGACCAAGACATCGGCAGTCTGATTGCCGAGGTGATTGATAAAGTCGGTAAAGACGGGGTGGTGACGGTTGAGGAGTCTCAAACTTTGGGATTGTCCAAGGAAATCGTTGAGGGTCTTCAGTTTGATCGCGGCTATGTTTCTCCTTATATGATGACCAACGCTGACCGGATGGAAGCAGTGCTTGAGAATCCTTATATTTTAGTAACTGATAAAAAGATTTCCGCGATCAACGATCTTCTGCCCTTGCTTGAAAAACTCATCCAGTCCGGCAAAAAAGAACTCACGATTATTGCCGATGAAGTGGAAGGCGAGGCCTTGGCCACGCTCGTGGTCAACAAACTCCGCGGTATTTTTAATTGTCTGGCAGTCAAAGCGCCGGGATTCGGCGACCGGAGAAAAGAGATGCTTCAGGATATCGCCACCGTTACCGGCGCCGCTTTCATTTCCGAAGACGTGGGACGGAAACTGGAAAACATTGAGATCACTGACTTAGGTCAAGCCCATCGGGTGATTTCGAACAAAGACAACACCACCATTGTGGGCGGCAAAGGTCCGAAAGCTGAAATTGAAAAAAGAATCAGCCAAATCAGATCACAGCTTCAAAAAACCGATTCCGAGTTTGATAAAGAGAAATTGGAAGAACGATTAGGCAAGCTCTCGGGCGGGGTGGCAGTCATCAAAGTCGGCGCCGCCACCGAAGTGGAGCAGAAAGAAAAACAGCACCGGATTGAGGACGCGGTTTCGGCCACTAAAGCGGCCATTGAAGAGGGGATTGTGCCGGGCGGCGGCGTGGCCTTGGTTCGGGCCTCGGCGGCGGTTGAAGAGTTGATTCAAAGTTTGGACAAAAATCAGTTGCCCGAGATTGTGGGCGCGAAAATTATTCTTGAAGGTTTACGCGCGCCGCTTCAGCAGATTGCCGAGAATGCCGGATTTGACGGCGCTGTAGTCTTAAATAAAGTCTTGGGCGAGAAAGATGATTATGGATTTAATGCCGCGAGCGGCCAGTATGAAAATCTGGTTAAGTCCGGCATTATTGATCCGACTAAAGTGGTGCGCACTGCGCTCCAAAACGCGGTTTCCGCCGCTTCCATGATGGTCATTACCGAGGCCGTGGTGGCAGAACTACCGGAGAGAAAGAAGAAAGGGGGTGGGATGACCGGAGGCGGGATGCCAGGAGGAACGGAAGAAGGGATGGACGAAGAATACTAGAATCAAAAATCCGGCCAAAGCCGGATTTTTGATTCTTTAGAGTGGACTGCCCCAAAGTTATTGCTATGAAGGTTCATAGCGGTGGCAGGTGGCGGGATTGCTTAATCTGTCGAGGCGAACGGCTTTTTCTTTTTTAAAAAAAACAGCCCTCCGGTGAGAGAGGGCTTAGTGGGCAAGACGCCTTGGAAATGTTGCTGTTCGCTCAGATGGCGCCTCCATCTGATCTTTTGGGTCGGTCAATGGGAAGGAGTTTTATCCCCCGGCTGTTAGGAGGGCGGAGGCCGCGCCCCTTTTTGCCGGACACGAACAGCGGCTCCATGCTCCGACGGATTCGCCTCTGCCTATCCGGGCTTTCCGAGCCCATTCCCAAGGCGTTTTCTTAAGTTATCGAAGAGCAGTTACCGTTATTAACTATCTTATTTCTTTAAAGTGGATTTGTCAAAAGAAGTGTGCTATAATTTCCAAATCAATAAGGTCGAAACCAGTCCAATAAATTAATAAACTAATAAATAAATTATTTATGACCACATTATATATCATCTTAGGAATCGTCGTCTTGATTATTCTTTACGTCATTGCTGTTTACAACGGCTTTATTCGTCTGCGGAATCGCGAAAAAGAAGCCGAATCTGACATTGATGTCCAGACCAAAAGGCGCTATGACTTGATCCCGAATTTGGTGGAGACGGTCAAAGGTTATATGGGGCACGAGCGGCAGACGCTCGAGAACGTGACTCGCGCCCGTACCCAAGCCATGCAGGCCGGCGGCACGGCGCTTGATAAAGCCGGAGCCGAGAATATGCTCTCCGGAGCCTTGAAAACACTTTTTGCGGTTGCCGAGAATTATCCGACCTTGAAAGCCAATGAGAATTTCCTTGAACTTCAAAGGGAACTTTCTGACACCGAAAATAAAATCCAAGCCGCCCGCCGATTTTATAATTCGGTGGTCAAGGATTTGAACACCAAAATTGAATCATTCCCGTCAAATCTTGTTGCCGGCATGTTCGGCTTTAAGCAGGAGAATTTTTTTGAAGTTACTACGAGTGCGGAGAAGGAACCCGTTAAAGTCAAATTTTAATTTCTAAAGTGCCGAGGCGACCAAATAAGATAAAATATCTCATAACTGTTTTGATTCTGGCGATTGGATTAAGTTCTTTTCTGATGCTAACTGACTATATTGATTATTCAGAGATTTTCTTTGACATTTTCTGGCCAACTTTGCTATTACCGTTATCCCCGATAATGCTACCTCTATCACTTATCGTGCCAACCGCTTTTGGTATTTATTCTGCCCACGAGGCATATTTAGCCGGTAGAAAAAAAGAATTACTACCTTTTGTTTTAGCACGGGCTAGCATAGCCGCATCCATCTTTATAATCTTGGAGGCTATTGCTTCAAACGCAGACGATCCATATTTTGGCCTTCTAGGATTTTTATTAATTGTCGCACCTTTATATATTTTGATAATTTTACTCTTCGCTTCCATCATTGCATACATCACAGGGAAATTGATTGATAAGAAAGTTTCACACAACTAGTTTTTGATTCTTTTTAATTCCTGATGGCATCGCTATACACTCATAAATATCGTAACATTAGAAAAACGTGGTTTTTATTCACGGGTTTTTTTATTGTGGTAATCGGCCTCGGCTGGGTTTTCTCTGGTATCTATGGCGATCCGAGTATTTTGGTTTTTGCCGTTATTTTGAGCACCGCGATGAGTCTGATTAGCTACTATTATTCGGACAAAATTGTGCTCAAGATGACGCGGGCTCATGAGGTTACGCGCGAGAACGCCAGAGAACTTTATAACGTTGTTGAAAATTTATGCATTGCCGCCGGACTCACGGTGCCCAAGATTTACATCATTCAGGAACAGGCTCCGAACGCTTTTGCGACCGGTCGGAATCCGGAACATGCCGTTGTGGCTGTAACCACCGGATTACTTCAGAGACTTAACAGATCCGAACTGGAAGGCGTAATTGCCCATGAACTCTCTCACATCGGCAACCGCGATATGCTGGTATCCACGGTCGCGGTGATTCTTGTTG
>CAYSWC010000010.1:0-17538 GCA_964434715.1 uncultured Candidatus Saccharibacteria bacterium | reverse complement strand
TCGAAAATTCGCAATGGATTCGTTATTCGTTGATTAGTTTCTCTCTCGACCTTTTGGTTATGTTAACTGCTAGCCGCTATTATAGCAAACCCGAATAGAATCAACAAATCCACAGCTTAGCTATCGTTTCTCACCTCTCACTTCCCTACCTAGCATACTCCACCGCTCTCATCTCGCGAATGACATTGACTTTAATTTCGCCCGGATATTTCATCTCTGATTGAATCTTCCCGGCAATATCCTTGGCTAACTGGAGCGCTCCGAAATCGTCAACTTTCTCCGGCACCACAAAGACCCTGATTTCCCGGCCGGCTGACAAGGCATAGGAATTCTTGACGCCTTGGAAGCTATTAACAATTTTCTCCAGTTCTTCCAACCGTTTCAAGTAGCTTTCAACGGTATCGCGCCTGGCTCCGGGCCGGGCGGCTGAGATCGCGTCAGCCGCGGCCACAATAAAAGATTCGGTGGTGGAGAAGGGATATTCTTCATGATGGGCTTCCATAGCGCGAATTACCGCCTCGGCAATCCCGTACTTCTTCAAAATCTTTCTGCCCAGTTCCACGTGAGTGCCTTCAACTTCATGACTGATGGCTTTGCCAATATCATGAAGCAGGGCGGCTTTTTTAGCTACCTCCGGATCAGCGCCCAATTCCGAGGCCATCATCCGGGCGAGATGCGCCATCTCAATTGAATGAACTAAAACATTCTGACCATAACTGGTCCGGAAATGAAGACGTCCCAAAAGCTGGAGAATCTCTTTGGGTAAATTTAAGACTCCGACTTCCTGGGCCGCCTGCTCGCCCAAAGCAAACATTCGTTTGGTAAGTTCGCCTTTCGCTTCTTCAACTTTTTCTTCAATCTTGGCTGGCTGGATCCGGCCGTCTTTAATCAGTTTCTCAAGAGCCAACTTGGCGATTTCCCGCCGGAGCGGATCAAAAGAAGAGATGATGATTGATTCCGGTGTTTCATCGACAATGACTTCAACGCCGGTTAAACGTTCCAAAGTCCTGATATTCCTGCCTTCGCGGCCGATAATTTTACCCTTTAAATCTTCGTTGGGCAGAGTAAAAGCGGCGGTGGTGATCTCCGCCACATGAGAACGGGCGTAACGCTGAATGGCCGAGGTGATGATTTCCAGACTTTTCTTTTCAATCTCTTCCCGTCGCTCTCGCTCCAGCTTCTGGATGACTACCGGCAATTCTTCCCGATATTCAGTTTCAATCTTGCGAAGCAGTTCCTGCTTGGCTCCCTCTTTGTCTAAGCCGGCCACCCGTTCCAAATCTCTTACGGTTTTGAGCTCAAGATTCTGAACTTCAGCTTTTAAGTTAGCGATTTTGGAGTATTCTTCTTTAAGCTGATTTTCGCGGCTTTGCGATTGTTGAAACTGGCGTTCTAGGGCTTCTTCTTTTTTAAGCAAACGTTCCTCTAAACGATCAAGCTGTCCTTTACGCTCGCGCTCTTCTTTTTTAGCTTCATCAAGCAAGGCGGCGGCCTTGTCTTTCGCCTCCAAAATCACCGCCTTGGCTTCGTTTCTGGCTTCTTCAAGCTGGAGTTTAAGTTTTTGCTCTAAAGAATTAGCTCGCTGGGCGGCAATCAGCCGTCTTAAAAGATAACCAATTACCAAACCCAAAACTAAAACGCCGGCCGTAATTAAATTCTGCGGCATGAGATCTGTTCCTTAAATTGTTCAGTCCCGTTAGAAGTAAGCCGCTCCAAGCGGCTGCCGCCGTCCCGCCCTTGGCGGGAAAGCGGACTCCTAACGGCATGAGTTCTTTAAGAACCAAGTTAATAATAATGATGATAAATAAATTTCGGCTCATTGAGGAAAAATTCCTTTTATAAATTTTAACTACTCTCCATTATAGCCGGTCTCAAGCTAAGAAGTCAACTGCTATATAAATCGGCTTTTTTCCCCTATAATCAAGACTATGAAACGTAGAGTTATCTTAGCGATTCTTGATGGCTGGGGCATTGGCCGGAGAGATTTTACCAACCCGATTCACGCCGTCCAGCCCAAGAACATTAACTACCTTAAAACTCATTACTTCTCTGGGTCGCTTCAAGCATCCGGCATTGCCGTCGGCCTGCCTTGGGACGAAGAAGGCAATAGTGAAGTCGGTCATCTCAATCTGGGAGCCGGTAAAGTCATTTATCAGCATTTCCCAAAAATCACTTTAAGCATTGAGCGGGGTGAATTCTTTAAAAATCCGGCGCTACTCAAAGCTTTTGCCCACGCCAAAGCTCATAGTTCGGCGGTTCATTTAATTGGGCTCGTCTCCGAAGGCAATGTTCATGCCTCGCTTGAACATTTGCGCGCCTTGATGATGTTTGCGAAACGTGTCGGCTGTGAAAACTTAAATTTACAGCTTTTTAGCGACGGTAAAGACAGCCGGCCTAAATCGGCAATTGATTTATTGGGAAAAATAAAAAAAATTATAAATGATGCCGGCGTAGGCGCGATCGTGAGTCTCTCGGGCCGATTTTATGCCCTTGACCGCGACGGCTACTGGGAGCGCACCGAAAAAACTTATAGAGTTTTAACCGGAACCGGAGAGACAACCGAAGATTTAGACGCCCATATCCGAAAACATTATGAGCGCGGCTTAAGCGACGAATTTATTGAGCCCACGATGGTCGCGCCCCACCGCCCCGTTAAAGATAACGATGCTTTAATTTTCTTTAATTTTAGAGAAGACAGCATGAGGCAAATAGCCGCTTCTTTTATTCTTAAGGATTTTGATAAATTCCCGACTCAAAAATTTAAAAATCTTTATCTGGTCACCATGACTCATTATGCTGATAACCTAGCTGTGCCAGTGGCCTTTGCCAACGAAACCGTGGATCAGCCCTTGGGCCGAGTGCTCTCCGACAACGGCCGCGTCCAGCTTCGTATTGCCGAGACAGAAAAATACGCTCATGTAACTTATTTTTTTAACGGTTACCTGGAAAAACCTTTTGCCAATGAATACCGAGTACTGATTCCTTCCCCGGGAGTGGCGCGTCACGATGAAGCGCCGGAAATGATGGCCAGGGAAGTCGCCGCCCGCACTTTAGAGGCGATTGACGCCGGCGGCACTGATTTTATCTTGGTCAATTTCGCCAATCCCGACGTGATCGCTCACACGGGTAATTATGATGCGGCGCTTCAGGCGGTTTTAGTGGTTGATGAGGAAATCGGTCGGCTCTCTAAGGCCTGTCTGAATGAAGAAATTGTTCTCTTAATCACTTCTGATCATGGTAATATAGAAAGAATGATTGACCCTTTGACCGGCCGGGCCGAAACCCAGCACGATCCCAGCTTGGTTCCCATCTATCTTGTCGGCCGCGGCTTTGAACGTCCGAAAAGCGATTGGGCGATTGAAATAGTTGAAAAAGAAGCGGTCGGCATTCTCTCTGATGTTGCTCCCACTGTTTTGGAACTTATGGGTCTCCCCAAGCCCGCCGAAATGACAGGCGAGAGTCTGCTTAAAGTCTTGCGCTAATTTTATAATGAAATCTCTCCGACATTTAATTTTTTCTCTTTTAGCTAATCTCGTCGCGCTCCTCGCCGCCGCCTATTTGGTAACCGGTTTTAATGTAGAGTTCTCGCTCCGCGGTTTGGTTACGGTAACCGCGGCGCTTACAATCATAAATTTCATCATCCGGCCAATCCTCAAGCTAATACTCACGCCGCTCATCATCATAACTTTGGGGTTATTTACGCTCGTCATCAACGCCGCCCTGCTCTTGGCTCTTGACTTTTATCTGGGCAACCTTACAATAGAAGGATTGGTACCGCTCGTCCTGGCCACGCTAGTCATTAGTTTTGTGAACTTTATTCTGCATTTTTTCCACCGCCACTAAAAGGATGGTTCTAACTATTGCTCAAGTTGTTGTTTCCATTACCTTGATTATTTTAATCCTGTTTCAGGAACGTTCCTCGGGTGTGGGCGGAATTTTCGGCGGCTCCGAGGGCGGCTTTTATCAAACTCGCCGCGGCTTGGAAAAAGCTATCTTTATCTCCACTATCGTCCTAATGATTATTTTCGGAATACTTTCGCTCTTAAATCTTGTCTTCTAGGAGTAACCAGCGACACCAATTACGAATGACACACGAATCTACGAATACTCGCATTCGCGTCATTCGTGTGAATTCGTATATTAGTGTCGCTACCGAATATGCTCTCCAAGTTCCACCAAATTTTTGATTCATTAACCCGTCTGGAGCGGCAGATTTTTCAGGGCGCTATAATTGTCTTCATACTTGCTTCGCTTTTAAATGGGGCTAATGCCTTTTATCGAAAAACCGTGCTCGCGCCCATTGAAGGCGGCTCCTATACCGAGGGCGTTGTGGGACAGCCAATCAGCCTTAATCCTTTAATCAGCGCCCAAAACGACGCTGACCGGGACTTGATGGAAGTAATCTTTAGCGATCTCGGAGAATTACTGGAAAAGTCTAAGGTGAACGACGACGGCAAAACTTGGGTTTTAGAACTTAAGGAAAATCTCCTCTGGAGCGACGGTGAGCCCTTAACCGCTGATGATGTAGTTTTTACCTTAGAGGCGATCCAAAATCCTGATAGTCATTCGCCCCTGGCTTTAACCTGGCAGAGCGTGACCGCGGAGAAATTGAATGAACGGGAAATCCGCTTTAGCCTAAAGACAGCCTACGCTTTCCTCTTAGACAATCTTAAAGCTCTAAAAATCGTGCCCCAGCACATTTTCGGTGCCATCCCGGCCGCCAATCTGCGGCTCTCGGATTATAATTTAGAGCCGGTCGGGAGCGGTCCCTATGCCTTTTCAAAATTCCTTAAGCGCCGCGATGGCTTTATCGTTCAATATCAATTTACTGCCAATCCGTTTTACCACGGCCCCAAACCGCTGATCCAAGAATTAAATTTCAAGTTTTTCCAAAACTACCAAGAGGCAATTGCGGCTTTCAACAAAAAAGAGATTGAGGGCTTAGGCGGTCTTTCACCGGCTCAAATTCCCGAACTTAAAATCGGCCACGAAATTCAAGAAATTCAGATACCGCGCTACTATGCTATTTTTCTCAATTCTTCAACCGCTCCGGCTCTTAAAAACAAGGAAGTTCGGCTGGCTTTGGGGCTCACCACTGACCGATCAAAAATTATTGAGACGGTATTCGGCGGCCGGGCCTTGGCAATCTCCGGACCGCTCTATCCGAGCATTGAAGGCTATGATCCGGAGTTTGACCGGCAGTCGGAATTTTCCCGAGAGGCAGCCCGAGAGCTCCTGGAGAAAAATAAATGGCGGCCTGATGCTGAAGGCATACTCTTGAAGAAAATCGGCTCCGAGGAATTAAAACTTGACTTTGAAATTATCGTGCCCCAAATCGACTTTTTAGTTGAGGCGGTAAATTTAATCGCCGAGGATTGGCGGAGTCTCGGCATCCGGATTCAGCCGATAGTTTTGAGCGCCACCGAGGTAGCCAATGACGTTATTAAAACCCGCAATTACCAAATGATTATTTTCGGCAATATCCTCAAGAACAATCCTGACGTTTTTTCTTTTTGGCATTCCTCGGAACGCTTTTATCCCGGGCTTAATCTGGCCCTTTACGAAAACCGCATTGCTGATGAAATCTTGGAAACCATAAGAAAAACTTTAGATGCTAATGTCAGGGTAAGAAACGCGAGAAAACTCCAAAGTCTGATTGCCGAAGACCAGCCGGCCATTTTCCTTTTCTCGCCTAATTATCTTTATGCCGGCCCCAAAAACTTAGGCGGGCTCAACCTTCGTTTCGCGCCCTCGCCGGCCAACCGTTTTGATGAAATTTCCAAATGGTATCTTAAGACGGCGCGTGTCTTCAAATAAATAATGTTAGGCCTCAAAAAAATCAGCGGCTTGCCAATGGCTTTTAAGTATGATAAACTGATCTTCTCGGATAGGTTGAAGAAAGTCATTCCCCAAAAACGCACTCTCAAGGAAATCAGGCCTTATCTTAGTAACTCTAATGCCCAGATTAAATCCGGGCCCGTCTACTTGATGTATCGGGGAGTCGCCTTTAAAAACGATGTTCAATTATTTAAGCAAACTAACTTGCGCTATGACATCACTGTTATTTACTCTAAGAAACTCGAGTCTGAACTTACTAAAACCATCGGTCATTATCACCCTCTAAAGCCTAAAACCGGCATTAGCTATCCGGAAATTTATGAAGTTCTCTCCGGTTACGCCTATTTCCTGTTCCAGTTAATTGAAAAGGGAAATCGCGCCCGCAAGCTTTATCTCGTCTTGGCCCGGCCAGGCGAAAAAGTGATCGTGCCGCCGGGATACGGCCACATAACCATCAATGCCGGCAAAACTCCGCTTATCATCGCCAATATCTACGCCAGCAATGTCCCGGCCTCTAACTATGAATTTTTTAGAGTTCATCAAGGCGCTGCCTATTATATCTTAAAGCCGCTGACTCGGAAAAACGCGGTTCGGAAAAACAATCATTACGGGACTCTTGGCCAACTTAACTTGGCGCGACCTAAAGAAATTGGGAAATTAAACATTGATTTCAAAACGCCGCTCTATGCGCTTTTTAGAAAAAACCCTGATAATTTTAAATTTTTAACCCAGCCGGAGAAATTCAAAACCCTCTTTAATCCAAGAATTTTATTCCAAATAACCGGGCGGCTTTAAAGAGTCGGGCGAGTGGCGAAACTGGCAGACGCGCAGGCTTCAGGAGTCTGTGAGAGCAATCTCGTGAGGGTTCGACCCCCTCCTCGCCCATTATGATTAAAACAATTAAATCAACGATTGCGGGAGCGGAGAAAGACTTTGTTAAGTTCGTGCCTTTGGGCGGCTTGGAAGAGATTGGCCGCAACTGCTCGTTTTTTGAATACAAAAACGACATTGTGGTGATTGACGTGGGTATTCAATTTCCAGAGGAAGAGACGCCGGGCATTGATTACATCATCCCCAATGTCTCCTATCTGGAGAAGAAAAAAGAAAATATCCGGGCCATTATCTTTACTCACGGCCACTATGACCATATCCACGCCCTGCCCTATCTGCTTGAGAAACTCGGCAATCCCGTAATCTACACCGCTGGCCTTACCCGCGCTTTGATTGAAAAACGGCTGGAAGAATTTCCCAATTTGCCTCGCGCCAAATTTATTACGGTGAAAAATGGGGACAAGATTCGGCTCTGCGACCATTTTGAAGCCGAATTTTTTGACGTGGATCATACTGTGCCCAATGCTTTGGGTATAATTTTGGACACGCCGGTTGGGAAAATGGCGCATTTTGGCGATTTTCGCCTGACGGTATCCCGCGACGGTAAGCCGGAGGACTTAGGAACCTTCGAGCGCATCGGTGGGATGGACATCCACAGTATTTTTGTAGACAGCACCAATTCCATCCGCGAGGGCTTCTCGCCTTCAGAAAAAACCGTGGAGGAAAACTTGGAAAAGCTTTTCCGGAGCGCCAGGGGCCGGCTGATTGTCGGTACCTTTGCCTCGTTACTCACCCGCATTGCCGAGATTTTCAAAATCGCTGACAAGCTCGGCCGAAAAGTCGCCTTAAACGGCCGCTCCATGAAGGACAACGTGCAAATTGCCCGAAATTTGGGTTATCTTAAAATCAGAAAAGGTCAGGAAATCAGTCTTGAAGAAGTGAGTAAACATCCTGATAACAAAATTTTGATTTTAACCACCGGCTCTCAAGGCGAGCCCATGGCCGGACTGACGCGCATTGTAAGCGGCGAACACCGGCAAATAACTTTGAAAAAAACCGACACCGTGATTTTCTCGTCTTCAATCGTTCCCGGAAACGAAAGGAGCGTCCAAACCCTTCAGGATAATATCGCCCGCCAAGTTGATGAGCTTTATAATTCCAAACTTTTGGATATTCACGCGAGCGGCCATGCTCATTCGGAAGATCTAAAACTCGTGATTAAACTGACCAAGCCAAAATTCGTGGTGCCGGTGCATGCTTATTATTTTATGAGAAAAATGGTGGTCAAACTGGCCGAGGAAGTCGGCGTTCCAGCCAACCGCACCATTCTTATGGACAACGGCCAAGTGGCTAAACTTTCCCATAACGATTTTCAAGTGACTGAAGAAAAGGTGCCGGCTTTCTATGTCATGGTTGACGGCTTGGGTATTGGCGATGTGGAAGAAGTGGTGCTCCGCGACCGCCGAGTGCTCTCGGAAGAAGGCATGGTGGTTATTATCGCCACTCTTGACCGCCAGAGCGGCCGGATTTTAAAAAATCCCGACATTATCTCCCGCGGGTTTATTTATCTTAAAGAAAACAAAGAGTTGCTTGATGAAATCCGGCGCCGCCTGCGCGGCATTATCGGCCGGATTCCCCGTCAGGAAGCTGATCCGGATTATGTCAAAATGCTTATCCGCGACCAAATCGGCCAGTTCCTCTACCAGCGAACTAAACGCCGACCAATGGTAATACCAGTGCTGATTGAGATTTAATTTTGACTAAGCCGTTCTAACTGTTTATAATTCGTAAATTCGTAATTGATTCTCTATTCGTTGATTACCTCCTCATCCCGATCACCACCGGTTGACCGTCCAGTTTAGTTTCGGCTTCCAAATCAAGTTTTTGATTTGACTTCTCCCTTTGGGAAACAAAATCAATCCTCCGGGCTTTGACGGCTTTTTTAAACTGTTCCAGATTTTCTTCTAAAATAGCTTTAAATTCTTTAGGCAAGTTTAGACGCAAATAGATATTTTCCCCAACTTTGTAGCCGGCCTCTTGCCGGTGCTTCTGAATCAGCCTTATCATCTCCCGCATCATGCCCTCCTTATAAAGCTCTGGCGTAATGGTGGTATCTAATTCCAACTCTTTTTTAATTTTAGCGCCCAGAACAATTCCTTTAACATTAATTTCATCTTTAAGCATCTCCAGTAATTCACTATTATTTTTGATCTTTAATCTTTGGTCCTTGATCTTGAGCGCCGCCAGCGGTTGTCTCACTTTAATCCCCGCCTCGGCCCGCAAAGCCAGCGCCAAACTGGCAATTTTTCTTACTTCGGAAACTGCTTTAAGCAAGTTTTTATCAATAAATTTCTTCTCTACTTCCGGCCAGTTTTCCAAATGCACCGAGTTTTGGTCTTTTCCGCCCGAGGCGGATCCGCCTTTGGCGGAGATCTTTGATCTTTGATTTATTAGAGATTGGTATAAAGCTTCGGCAAAAAAGGGGCAAAAAGGAGCGAGCGCTTTACTCATCTCCAAGAGAACAAAATTTAAGGTGGCGGCAGCCGAATTAAAATCTTTCGCATTTTCTGGGTCAGAGAAACGCTTACGAGAACGGCGAATATACCAATGCGAAAGATCATCAACAAATTCCTCAAGCAACCGCGCCGCTCCCCCGACTTCGTAGCGATCGAGCTTTTTGGTTGCCGCCCCAAGAATCTCCTGCCAACGAACTATTATCCATCTATCAAGTAAATTAGTAGGTTTACGGGAAATATTTCCGCGTAAATCTGCGTTGCTATCTGCGTTGATCCGCGCTTGCGGACTATAAGTCCGCAAGAAGACGAAAGAGTTATAAAGAAGTAAATGAAACTTCCGAAACATCTTAGCGAGATCAGCCTCGTCAAATTTTTTGGGATCGCCCGGGTCGTTAATAGTGAAAAAATACCAGCGAATCACATCAGCGCCGTATTTCCTAATCATTGCCCAGGGATCAACCACATTGCCTTTAGATTTAGACATTTTCTGTCCGTATTTATCCAGTACCAAACCGGTAGAAATAACATTAAGATAGGGCGGCCCCATTTTAAGCAAAACCGAAATCGCGAGCAGCGTATAAAACCAGCCGCGCGTCTGATCCACGCCTTCAGCGATATAATCAGCTGGAAATTGTTTTCGCCGATTGATGAGCTCCTTATTTTCAAATGGATAATGCCAGCTCGCATAGGGCATGGCGCCGGAATCAAACCAGACATCAGCTACTTCGCTCACGCGCTTCATTTTTTTGCCGCAATCCGGACACTTTAAAATGACCTCATCAACATACGGCCGGTGAACATCTAAAAATCCCTCTTCGCTCCACGGCTGGTTGGGCAAAGCAACCTCGCGGACGCCGCCCAAACTCGGGTATTCAATAATACGAAGTTTATCGTTAGAAATGCCTTTTAACGTTGCCTCCAAAATCCATAATGGATCGCCGTGGCTCACAATCACGATATTCTTATTCTGGTAGCGGCGGTTTATGTCTTTCAGGAATCCCATCATACGCCGCCGGACATCATCCCAGTTTTCTCCGCTGGGAAACCGACGGGTAAACCGCTCCTCAAAATTAGCAAAGTATTTATGAAGTTCCTGAATGCCTCGGCCGTTTAAGATGCCGTGATTTAACTCGCCGATTCTTTGATCAACAATAACTTTGGCTTTGGTCGCTTGGGCGATAATTTTGGCAGTCTCACGGGCGCGGCTAAGGGGCGACGAAAAAATTAAATCAACTTTCTTGTCTTTAAATTCTTGGGCTAAAACCTTTGCCTGCTCTAATCCCCTTTTAGTGAGAGAACAGATATGATTTCTCGTCTCCGGGCCGCAGGCTATCTGTCTCACATTAGACTCTGCCTCCGTATGCCGCGCGAGCAAAAACCGGTTGCGGTAATAGGCGTGAGTTTCAAGTTCGCCAAATGAGCCGATTACTAAAAGCTTGTCACATTCCGTTTCCTTAATTCGCATGGGCGCTTTCGCATTGCCGGAGTGCGAGCGGAGCGAGTGCGGAGGCGCGCTATTCGCATGCCCCCAGATTGGAAGCGGCGTGCCCCAATAGCGCTCGCGGGAAATTGACCAGTCCTTAACCTCTTTTAGCCATTCGCCAAACCGGCCTTCTTTAAGATGCGCCGGAATCCAGTTGATTTTCTGGTTGGCATCCAAGAGTTCATCCCGCAGCCGGCTCATCTCAATAAACCAGGTAAGCCGCGCAAAATAAATCAGAGCTTTGCCGCAGCGCCAGCAAAAAGGATATTCATGCTCCAGAGTGTGGGCCAAATAGAGCAGTCCGCGCTTCTCTAAATCAGCGATGATGTCTTTGTCGGCTTCTTTAATAAACTTCCCGGCTCCCGGAAAACCTTTTTTAACGAATCCTCGCTCATCAATTGTTACCGGAATATCTCCTAGCGTTTTGCCATTTGCTTTTTGCCACAAATTAAGGTCTTCTTCTCCAAACGCCGGCGCCACGTGCACTAATCCAGTGCCTTCTTCGGTTTTCACAAAATCAGCCGCCGCTACTTGATAATAGTTTTTAGTTGTTGGTTGTTGGTTGTTAGTTAGATATAGCGGTTTATATCTCATCCCTACGAGTTTACTGCCGGCGATTTTCTGCACCACGGAAACCTCAGCTCCCTCAACTTTAGGCGGCGGATTATAAGACCAGAGATATTCGGTTTTGCCTGCATATTTCACGGCAAATTTGGTGTAAGTGAGTTTGGGATTTACCGCCACAAACAGATTAGCCGGCAAAGTCCACGGCGTTGTCGTCCAAACCAATAAATATTCCCGCTTTTTGGTTTGGGATTTGGAATTTGTAATTTGGAATTTTACATAAATAGATGGATCTTTGGTCTTTTGATAAACATCCGGTTGTCCCAATTCATGGTTAGAGAGCGGCGTCTGACATCTGGGGCACCAAGCCACCACTTTATAGAGTTTTTTGAGGTATCCCGCTTCGTAAATTTTTTTAAAAATCCACCAAAGAGATTCAATGTAAGAATTGTCATAAGTAATGTAAGGATTTTTAAAGTCCAGCCAAAAGCCGATCCGTTCCGAGAGTTTTTCCCAGTCGTTTTTGTATTTCCAAACCAGCATTTTGGCGCGACTGTTGAACTCGGCAATGCCAAGTTTTTCAATCTCGGCTTTATTCTTAATACCCAACTCTTTTTCCACGGCAATCTCCACTGGCAGTCCGTGCGTGTCCCAGCCGGCTTTGCGCAAAACAAAAAAACCGCGCATGGCTTTGTAGCGCAAAATAATGTCCTTAAAAGATCGGGAGAGCACATGGTGGGTTCCCGGCTGGCCGTTGGCTGAAGGCGGCCCCTCAAAAAACCGGAAGGATTTTGCGTCCTTTCTCAATTCCAGAGATTTCTCAAAAATCTTATTCCGCTTCCAAAACTCCAGAACTTTTTCCTCAACCTCCGGTAACTTAAACTCTTTTTGTCTTTCTAACATAAATTTAATCCCCTCAAATTGACTCTAAAGTCTTAATACCCAGCAAATTCAAACCCGTCTTAAGAGTGACAGCCGCTTGGGAAACTAAATGGAGCCGCGCTTCCCGCACTCCGGTTTTGGCTTTCAAAACCGGCTCGCTGTGATAAAAGGAATTGGCTGTTTGAGCTAGTTCCCATAGATAATCAGTTAAATGATGGGGATAAAAATCTTGGGTCACGCGCTCTACGATTTCAGGAAACTGAAGTAGTTTCAATATTAGTTCAAATTCCGGCGGCGTTTCAAGATAATCAGGATTTAAATTTCCGGGAGTGTCCTTGCGCAAGATGCTTCTAAGCCGTGCGTAGGTGTACATAAGATAGGGGGCGCTGTTGCCTTCTAGGTTTAACATCTTTTCCCAGCGGAAAGCGATGTTGCTCTCGCGATTCTGCGACAAGTCGTTGTATTTAAGCGCTCCCACGCCAATCGCCTGGGCAATTTTCTTTCGTTCCCCAACTTTTAAATCCGGCCTTTTGGCCTCGGCAATTTCCTGCGCTTTAATCACTGCTTCGTTAATTACCCCGTCAAGCGCAATATGCCGGCCGGCTCGGGTGGAAAGTTTTTTTAAATCTTCGGAGAGAATTAAGCCAAACTTTACGTGAACCAGTTTTTCATCCTTGAGATAACTTAACTTCTTAACCGCTGAAAACACTTGTTCAAAATGCAGGCTCTGACCGCTGTCCACCACATATAAAATCAGGTTGGGTTTAAATTTTTTAATTCGGTATTTGACAGCCGCGATGTCAGTGGTGGCATAGAGAAAAGTTTCGTCCCGGGTTTTGATCAAACAGGGTGAGAGACTCTCCAGGGGGATGACGATTGCGCCTTCGCTCTTTTTAGCCACGCCTTTTTTAAGAGCTTCGGCAACGACTCCGGGGAGCATTTTACGGTAAAAACTCTCGCCCAAATAATAATCAAAATCAACGCCGAGTTTCCGGTAAATCTTCTTAAATTCAGCTAGACTGATTTTATAGAAGAGTTTCCAGATTTTCAGATTTTCCGGATCGCCGCTTTGAAGTTTTTTAGTCTCGGCTTTTACCCGTTCATCTAAAACCGGGTTGGTTTTGATTTTCTCGCTCCAAGCAATATAGAGATTAAGTAAATCATCAATAGTGATTTGTTTGCTTTCAAGTCCTGCTTCTTTGTAGGCCGCGATTAAAATTCCAAACTGCTTGCCCCAGTCGCCCAAGTGATTGTCGCCAATAGTCTTCCAGCCGCTAAACTTAAAAATATTATAAAGAGCTTGCCCGATGATGGTGGAGCGAAGATGGGCCACGCTCATGGGTTTGGCGATGTTGGGATGGGAATAATCAATGACCACGGTTTTCTTTATACCCCGAGCCCGCCCCGGGGGTCTCCCCCAACGAACCCCCATTGTCCGCATCTTTAAAAATGCTTGTCTTAAAGTCTTTTGGGAGAGCCAAAAATTAATAAAGCCCGGCGGGGCGGCTTCTATTTTTTCGAAAAACCCTTGTGCATCTCCTGTTTTTAGCCGCTCCGCCAAACTGCGGGCAATGTTGATGGGCGCGTCTTTTAAGATGCCGGAAAGTCGCATGGCCACATTGCTGGCATAATGACCAAACTCCCGGCTTTCGGTCGCCTCCACAGCAAAATCTACTTTCTCGCCAATGGTATCTTCAATAAGTTTTTTGATCTTATCAACCATTAGTTTCTACCAGTTTCCTTGTAGATTCTTTCCCCAGGAACAAAACTGGCATTCGCTGTGCGATTCGGGTATCGGGCTACGGAGCAGGACGGCGGCTCTCTGAAAAATTTTCTTCGCGTTTTCAGGAAAGGTTTCAACTTTTTTGACTTCAACCGAAAAATGGACAGCGCCGCCGGTCTTAACTTCCCTGGGAATAAAATAAACCAAATAAGCATAGTGGGGCTCTGGCAAGTCATTGGCGGAGAGAAGAAAAGAGTAACAATCCAGCTGGTTCTGATAAAATTCCTCGCCGCCTTCAGTAAGATTAAAGCCGCGGGTTTTATAATCAACCGGAATATAGCGGCCTTGATGAACTAAACAGTCGTCCAAGGCGCCGACCAGTACCGCGTCCAAGCTTTTATCGTAATAACTCAAACCGCTCCGCCAGCTGCGCCATTTATTCAAAGTTTCCATATCAGAAAACAATTCTCCGGTAACCTGACCGTCAATCTCGGGCGGCAGTTTGCCGACCGCCCGATAAGAATCAAAGTATTTTTTAATCAAAATATCCATGCCGCCGGGAAGCGAGGGAAAAGGCCCCTTGGGCCGGTGGACGCGGGCTTTATACTCCAGCCAAAAACATTTGGGACAATCTAAAAAGATGTTTAAGGCCGATGGGGAAAGGCGCAGTTTGTCGTTAGTGGAAGCCATTGGAATCAGTATAGCATTTATATCATTTATTAAAAATTCATAGAACGTCTATAATTAATCTATGTCTTCCATTGCCGAAAATCGTCGAGCCCGCTTTGACTACGAAATCTCGGAGAAATTTGAAGCCGGTATTGAACTTCGAGGCTTTGAAGTCAAGGCCATCAAATCCGGCCGGATAAACATTGCCGGCACTTTTGCCGTGCCCCGAGTAAACCCGAAGGGCGGCGCCGAACTTTGGCTCTTAAACGCCGATGTCCCGCCTTATCAGCCGGCCAATACGCCCAGCGACTATAATCCTAAACGCTCCCGCCGCCTGCTTTTAAAAAAATCAGAAATTAAATATCTCTTGGGCAAAATCCAGTCCGCCGGCTTGACTCTGATGCCGCTTCGGGTATATACTAAAAGGGGTATCATCAAGGTTGAATTAGGACTTGGCAAACCGAAGAAAACCTACGACAAAAGAGAGGCAATAAAGAAAAGAGAAGTTCAACGAGAAATCAAAAGAACATTAAAATCGTAAACATGGGAGTGATCGGCTTCGGCGGAGTTCGCTTTAAGAGAATCGCATGCCGAGGGTGGGCGCTCGTAAAAAGCTCACAAAACAAATCTGCCAACAAAAACTTGGCACCTGCTTTCGCTTTTGCGTAAAGCGGCATCAGCCCTTGATGTCTCATAGAGGATCGCTGGTGTGATAATGAGGCTCGTCCGCCAAGTTGTGGCTTCGAACTCGGGCGGATTAAATCAAACGAAGCAATCTGTTCTCGTTTACCGATGAACTAAGCATGTAGAAGTTTTCTTAAAGCCGTTCCGCACGTGGGTTCAATTCCCACCACTTCCACCAAAATCTGCGTTAAATTAGAACTATGACCACCGCAACCATAAGAAAATTAAAAAAAGAAATCAAACAAGAGCTTATAAAAGAATTTATTCTTCCTATCTTGGAAACTTCAAAAGATCCGGAGGGCGAATATAGGAACGAATTTATAAACTCGGTTCTTAAGGCCGCGCAAGAACGGCCCAAATATCGCTACGATTCTAAAACTTTTTTAAAGCTTATCTCGTAAATGTACGGACTGATTTTCGGGGACGAATTTCTCTCTTCGGTAAAGAAGCTTGACGGTAAACTCAAGCGTAGAGTTAATGCTTCCTTAAAACTTCTCGAAGAAAACCCGTTTCATCCCAAGCTCCACACTAAACCCCTGCAAGGAAGGCTAGTTGGTTTTTACTCATCTAGAGTCGGCAGGGGTTACCGGATTGTATTTAGGTTTTCTCAAAACAACACGATTATACTTCTCAAAGCCGCGCCGAGGGGTGAAATTTATAAATAATGACCTTTACTTTTTCTAAATAATTTCCTATACTTCTTTTACCGTTGAATATTAATATAAAAATCAACCAGCAAATAACCGCTCCCGAACTTCGGGTTTTGGATGAAACCGGACAAAATCTCGGTGTGATGCCGCTCGAGGCGGCATTAAATTTGGCTCGGGAAAAGGGCTTAGATTTGATTGAGGTTTCGGCCGCTGCCAACCCGCCGGTGGCCCGGATAATCAGTTTTGACAAATTCCGCTACCTTGAGATGAAAAAGTTAAAGAAAGAGCGGGCTAAACAAGGAGGTCAGGAATTAAAGCAAGTTCAGCTCGGCATTGGCACTGCTAAAAACGATTTGGAGCTTAAAGCGCGCAAGGTGGAGGAGTTTTTAAATGAGAAACATCCAGTAGTGATTGTCCTCGTCCTCCGCGGTCGGGAAAAAGCCAACAAAGATTTTGCCCGAGGAAAACTGGAGGAGTTTATGAAATTCATCCAAGTTGAATATCAGATGACCATGCAACCAAGATGGGGCATGAGGGGGTTGACAACCCAAATAGCAAAGCGATAAATTTGTTACACTAATATATTTGCGAATCTTTGCGAATAGTATGCGAATAACTTTTAAGCATTCGCATATAATTAGCGTTCATTCGCGCTAGTAATTCGCATGCGACCATGAAACATAGCATCAGAAACAGAATCAAAATCACTAAAACCGGCAAAATACTCCGGCGGCCGATGGGTTTAGGCCACAATAAATCAAAAAAGGGTGGCACGGCTAAACAGAAAAAAAGAAAAAAACTTGAAGTTAACCGGGCTGATTTAAGGGTTTTTAAAAAATACTTATGAGTAGAGTAAAACGCGGCGTCATCGCCCATAAGCGGCGGGAAAAAATATTAAAATATACCAAAGGGTTCAGGTGGGGGAGAAAGAGCAAAGAGAGGGCGGCTAAAGAAGCCCTGCTTCATGCTTGGACACATGCTTTCCGCGGACGCAAAGAAAAAAAGCGCAACTTCCGCGCTCTCTGGCAGGTTAAAATCAATGCCGGAGCTCGCGGGAGCGGCTTAAGTTACAGTAAATTTATGGCCGCTTTGAAAAGGAAAAACATCGCTCTGGATCGTAAAATGCTCGCGGATTTGGCGGAAAATCATCCGGCGGTTTTCCAAAAGATCGTTGAGTTAGTAAAGTAACTCCCTTTCCTCTATGGCGCAGCAGGTTATTTTAGTTGATGAAAAAGATAATGCCATCGGCACCGGAGAAAAAATAACGGTTCACAAAAACGGGCAGCTTCATCGCGCTTTCTCGGTCTTTATTTTTAACTCCAAAGGTGAGTTACTGCTCCAGCAAAGGGCCTTGAGCAAATATCATTCTCCCGGGCTCTGGTCTAATACTTGTTGCGGCCACCCCAAGCCTGACGAGCCGATTGACTCCGCCGCCCGGCGCGGCTTAAAAGAGGAAATGGGCATTGAGGCTGATTTAAAAGAACTCTTTAGTTTTATTTATAAAGTGCCCTTTCCCAACGGCCTCTCGGAAAATGAATATCTTCACGTCTTTGCCGGCCGCTTTGACGGGAGTCCTCAACCCAGCCCCCAAGAAGCCGCCAACTGGAAATGGGTAGATACGGCTTGGTTAAAAAAAGATATTAAAGAAAATCCGGATAATTACACTTACTGGTTTAGACTAGATTTTGAAAAAGCTAT
>CAYSWC010000009.1:0-19178 GCA_964434715.1 uncultured Candidatus Saccharibacteria bacterium | reverse complement strand
GTGGTGTATTTAAAGATACGCGGTGTATCGGAAAAAAAGCCGGTGATGCGCCGGCCAATGATCTTCTTTTTAAGGTCAGAGACGATAGTTTGGACTTCGGGCAACTCGGGCATGTCATAAGATGCCAATCTACCAATGAAATGCTAATCTACAAATATGCCAATACGTTAATTTAGCCATTCGCATATTAGCTAGATTGGCATAAGATTCGCTGATTGGCATCATGTTTAATCTTCCTCATATACTATCTCCTTAGCCGGTATCAAAGTCGGGTTAGTGGGCAGGGTAAAGTAAAAGCTGGTGCCTCGGTTCAAGGTTGATTCCACCCAGATTTTGCCGCCGTGGCGGCGGATGATGTTTTTGACGATATAGAGCCCCAAACCGGTGCCGTCAACGGCAACCTTGGAGGCATTTTGAGAGCGGAAGAATTTGGTGAAAACTTTGGGCAGGAGCTCCTTTGGAATCCCAATGCCAGTGTCGCGGATAGTTATTTGGGCATAGGGCATTTTTTCCAGTTTTTCCAATTTTAAAACTACTTGGCCGTTGGGCACATTGTATTTAATGGCATTATCCAAAAGATTGGAAATCGCCACGGCCAGCTTTTGTGGATCAACCGATATTTTAAGAGACGGCTCTTTGGGTTTTTCAAAATAGAGTTTCAGGCCATAGCGATCAGCTACTGGTTTGGTTTGATTTAGGGCTTCTTCCAAAAACTTCACCAAATCGATTTCCTGAAATTCATAACCAAACTGACCTTCCTCAATTTTAGCCACATCAAGCAGGTCATTGACGATTTTAAGCAGCTGCTTTACCGCCCCCAGAGCGCTAGTTACAATTTCCTGATTTTCTTTGGGCAAAGAAACGTTTTTCAAGCTCTCCAGCGCCCAGTTTAATCCTGAAAGCGGTGTGCGCAATTGATGAGAAGCAATGGTGATAAATTCGCTTTTGGAGCGGAGCAGGGCGAGTTCCCGGGTGCGGTCATGAATCAATTTTACAAAACCCAAAACCCCGCCTTTTTCATCAACAATTCTCGTGGTGGTAACGCGGAGCTCGAGTGGCGGTTCATCAAAGCCGATATCCACCACTTGAGGATAAATGCCAATTTCGCTCCGCCGGACAATTACCGGAGCTAGCGCCGGGAAAAGAATGGTCAGCAAAGGCCGAAAACGAATGTCTCCTTGCCTGACTTTAAGAGTGAATGATTGACCTATCACTTCTTGGGCTTTGATGTTGAAGATTTGTTCGGCCGCCGGATTGAAAATCAGAACTTTGAAATTTTGGTCATAAGCCAAGACGCCGTCACGCAGGTCGTGAATAATGCTGTTTAAACGATACTGTTCCAGCTTCAGAGTTTGGTTGGTTTTAGCACCGACTGCGGTTTTATAAACCACTAAGATGCCCAGAGCCAAGAGAATACCGAAGTTGATCATTGACCAGGGCGGAGGCAAATAAAAAAAGCCGATAGCCGTAAGTCCTATCACCAGTAATAGCAACAGCCAGTTGAGATTAGAAAAAAGAATTTTCATTTGGAATCGCAAGCGGATTTATTAATTAAGTTTAACTTATAAATCCGAGTGTTGCCAAATCAACCGTTGTTCTCCAAACGCTTGATTAAACTCGTAAAGCCCATTTTTTCAAAATACGGCTTTAATTGATCGCTATTTAAAGGGGCTAAAGCCAGTTCCTGAAGAGGCGGAAATTCAATTGGAACATCTTTTCGGATAGTGGCCAGCTGCCGCGAAAATAGGGCATTTTCTCTCTGACCTTCAAGTTTAACGGCGACCTTTCCCGGAATCAGTCCCAAATTGTCGTAAATTGCTTCCAGAGAGCCGTAAGTTTTTAAAAGCGCCGAGGCGGTTTTAGGGCCAACCCCCTTGACTCCCGGGATATTGTCCGAAGCATCGCCAACCAAGCCTTTATAATCTTTAAGCTTGTCAGGCCCTAGGCCGTAACGTTCCGCCACCTTAGTTTCATTATAGAAATCAGTATTAGTAACTCCGGTTTTGATAATTTGGGCAATTACTTTATCGCCCTGAACCAATTGGAGAACATCAAGATCGCCGGAAAGAATAATGATTTTAAGAGTGTTCTCTTCGGCAAAATGTTCGGCCAGCGTGCCAATTAAATCATCAGCTTCAAAGCCGGCTTGCTCAAATGTCCTGATATTAAAAAGGCTGAATATCTCCGGCAGTTTTTTAATCTGTTCAATCAGGGCATCGGGCGCCGGCGGCCGCTGAATTTTGTATTCCCGGAATTGTTCTTCCCGGAAAGTTTTCTCCGGCCGATCCAGAGCGGCGGCGGCAAAATCCGGTTTTTGTTCGCGGAAAATTTTAAGCAAAACCACCGTAAGACCGTAGATAGCTCCAATCGGATTGCCGCTCGGAGTGGTAAGCGGCGGGAGCGCGTGAAAGAAACGGTAAAGCAGGGCGCTCGCGTCAATCAGTAGGAAAGTTTTCATAGAGATTATTATAGCATTAGAGAGCAATTAGCGTTATAATTAAACCAATGCTGGAATGGCTTCTAAAAGTTTTCCCGGCTCTGATCCCGAAAGAGCGGTTTTTAGTCGTTGAAATTTTAAATAAGTTAGTAAGAGCGAGTTTCATTAAAATCAACTTTGAAAAGAAAGCGCTGGAGATGGTAAAAGTTATTTCCCAAAAGCACGAACTCACCGATCAAGCGCAAATTTTAAAACTGGTGAAGCGGTTACTGCGGCAGTTCGGAAAACTCACCCGTTACAAAATTATTTTCAGTTTAGATTCGCTTTTTGCCACCACCATCCACGCCAGCGCAGTTTTAGCCAGGGATAAGCCCAAAACACCGATTGATGAAACTGATTTGGACAATCGCGTGGCTCAAGGCATCTGGCGGCTTTTTGACCGCGGCCGCGGCCGGGCCGCCCAGAAGATGAAAGTCCGGGATCTTGATGTCTTACTGACCGATGTTAAAGTCAAGCGCGTTAAAGTGGACGGTCATCGGTTAGTCAATCCTCTAGGTTTTAAAGCCAAGACTGTTGAGATTCAATTTATCCAGACTTTTTGTCCCGGCCCCTTTATTGCCGAACTTAAAAAGATTATTCCCGCCGGTCAACTCACGATGCTTGCCGAGGCCGGCGTTCCGGAGACTGACGTTATCTCGAGAACCGTCTCGGTTCCCAATTTCTTATTACTGACACTGTTTTCCGGCCAAGCCAGTGTTTTTCTTGCTGACGGCAGTTCCATTAATCATCTCGCGACCGTCAGCTGGGGCAAAGAGAATTTGATTAAGGCCATCGCCCAAAACTTTGCGGTAAGCACCTCTGTAGCGGAAGAGATTTTTGAGCTTTATCTTATTCGCCAGGCGTCCCAGGCTGTTTTAAAAAGGATTGAGAAACTGCTTTTGGAACAATTCGGATTATTATTTGCTTCCGTCTCCAAGGCCGTTTCTAAATACAAAGTTGAGTTAATTTATATCTTGGCTTTTTTCAATCTGCCGCAGTTCGTCTTTAGCCAGGGCTTACGGCGACAGCTGAATTTAAGGGCACGGCTGCTCCCGGCCGCTCACGAATTAATCCGAGATCAACTGGGATTTGATATTAAGTTTAGGAGGGCCCCAAATACCACTGGAATGTTTTCATCTTTAGCGGCTCTTCTCGAGTTTTACTTTTCCCCCCATGATGATAAGATAAATAAGATCGCGAGAAGGCACGCCAGATGGCTCATCAGTTAGATCGCACGCTAATCCCTTTGCGAATTTTTGCGAATAGTATGCGAATGAGACTAAAATTTATTAAGTATTCGCATATGATTAGCAAATATTCGCACTAGTTATTCGCATGAGCACCCATAAGATTACCGTCAACAAAAGCGATGAAGTGACTTTGGTGGTTGAGAAGATTATTGATTCCGAAGCCAAGGAGATAGTTCTCGCGGTGCCGAGATTTTCCCGCTTGATTGAATCAGAAGCCAACTTCCGCCTGTTAAAGCGGGAAGCCGAGGCCTTGGGCAAAAAACTTGTTATTGAGTCTGTCGATGATTCGGTGATGCAGTTTTCCGAAAAGCACGGCTTGGAGTGCGTTAATCCGTTTTTTGCCGAGTCCAAGCGGCAATTCCATGATATCGTGACTCACAAAAGCAAAAGCGTTCCTCAAATTCAGCTTGCCAAAGCAGAAAAAATCCCTTCGGTCGCGGCTAAAACAGCCGGCGAGGAGAAAAAAACCGTTATCGAACCAGAAAAACCTAAAGCCCGCCTAATCGGCCTAAGATTAAGATTTCTGCCCAGCTTCAAAACTTCGGCGCTCATAATCTTAGCGCTGCTATTAGTGGCGGGAGTTGCAGGCGCCTTTCAAATTTTGCCGCGCGCCACTATCAATATTAAAACCGCCAAGACAACCTGGGCTTATAATGACGCCGTAGTAGTTGATAAAGCCGCTGGGGAGTCGGAACCGGAGCAAAGCAAAGTGCCGGGACAAATTTTTAGCCAAAGAAAAAATCTTCAATTATCCTTTCCGGCTACCGGCAAAAAACAAGTAACTCGCAAAGCAACCGGCACGATTATTATCTACAACGCCCACAGCTCCGAGCCCCAACCGCTTGTCGCCACTACCCGCTTTCAGACTCCGGATGGGAAAATTTTCCGGCTGGTTGATCGGATAACGGTTCCCGGCGCCAAAGTGGTAAGCGGACAAATTCAGCCTTCTTCCATAGAAGCTAAAGTAGCCGCTGATAAAGCCGGCGAGGCCTATAACATCGGGCCAGTGGCTAGATTTACTATTCCCGGTTTTGCCGGCACGCCCAAAGCTCTCGCCTTTTACGGCGAGTCGCGGGCGCCCATGACCGGTGGTTTTATCGGTGAAAGCGCTTTTCCAACGGATGAAGATATTAAAAAAGCCAAGCAATTGACTCTTCAAAACTTAGAAGAAGCAATAAGAACTTTTACGCTTGCCCAACTCCCGCCTGAATTTAAATTGATTGAGGGCGCGGAAAATTTTAGGGTGATTTCGCAAAAAGTTGATACTGATGTTGATAGCGAGGGGAAGTTTTCGGTTTTTGCCGAGGCGGAAGTGTCAGTGATGGTTTTTCGGGAGCAGGACTTGCTCGCTATGCTTCTCAAGAAGCTGGCTGCCGAAACCGATGATGCTTTTGAGGTGAGAGGCTACACTTTAGAGTACGGCCCAGCCCGCTTTAATGCCGGAGCCGGTGAGCTGACTTTTTCAGTCGGCTACGAGAGCACTTTGGCTAAAAAAATTGATGTCGGCCTTTTAAAACAGCGTATTGCCGGTCAGACCGAAAACCAGCTTAAAGCGGTAATATTTTCGTTTCCCGGCTTGGACAGCGCCACTGCCAATCTTTGGCCGCTCTGGGTGAGGCGGGTACCCAATAATTTAGAGAAGATTGAGGTTACTATTGACTAAGGGAAACTCTTCGATTATACTATTTATTTGTATTGTATATTAAGCAACGCTTGGCAATATTTTTGACTGATTATATGATAGCTTTTGGTCTATATGGCAGATAGGAAGGCGGAGCGGGTTTACGGCCGGGTGGAAGAAGCTTTGCCCGCCACTAATTTCAGGGTTCGTCTTGATGACGGACGCGAGGTTTTGGCTCATCTTTCGGGCAAGATGCGGCTCCATTATATTAAAATTTTGCCCGGCGACCGGGTGATCGTGGAGTTAAGCCCGTATGATGATAAAAGAGGCAGAATAGTGAGAAGGCTATAACGTTCTCGCCCGAATAACCCTCGAATTGTTTCTAATGGCAAACGAATGATTATTCGATAGCTATTCGGTAAGATTCGATTTAAATTTGGGCGCAACACGATGAAGGTAAGATCCTCCGTAAAACCCATCTGCATTAAATGCAAAACCGTGCGGCGCGGCAAGCGAATTTATATTGTCTGCCAAAACCCGAAACATAAACAACGACAAGGATAAACCTAATGCAAAATGCAAATATCAAAGTTCAAAATGACAGTTTAAAATGTTAAAATGATTCTGAAATTTTGCATTGCCATTTTACATTTTGATTTTTGATTTTTGAATTTTTATTATGCGCATAGTCGGTGTTAACATTCCAGACAACAAACGAATCGAGGTTGCCTTGACTTATCTCTACGGCATCGGGCTTTCTTTGGCGCGCAAAATTTTAGAAGTCACCAAAGTTGATCCTAACAAACGCGCCAAAGATTTAACGCCGGATGAGGTGAGCAGAATTCAGGATGTTATTGAAAAAAGTTATAAGGTTGAAGGCGAACTCCGCCAGCTGATTAAACAAAATATTAATTTGTTAAAAGAGATGCAGACTTACCGGGGCACTCGTCATATGAGACACCTGCCGGCACGCGGTCAGCGCACCAGAACCAATTCGCGGACCGTGCGGGGTAACGTGAGAAAGACAGCCGGCAGCGGCAAGAGGAAGGTTGAGCTTAAATAACGTTACTCGCTCGAATGAACATCGAATCATATCGAATTTGTAACGAATATTTGTTTGACATTCGGTGAAATTCGGTATAAATTCGGGCGCAACACCGTGGGGAAGAAAAAAATCGCCACCCAGACAACTGAACAAGCGCTTAAAGAGAAAGAAACGCTGGAAACTTCTTTTAGCAAAGCCGCCGGCAAAGCCGTAACTAAAAAATTTGATGCCGGCCGGGTTTATATTAAGGCGTCTTATAACAACACGCTCATCACCATTACCGACGATAAAGGCAATGTGGTGGCTTGGAGTTCCGCCGGCGCCTTGGGGTTTTCCGGCCCTAAAAAAGCTACGCCTTTTGCTTCGGCCAAGATCGTGGCCGCTTTAGCCGAGAAAGTTCAGAAATCCGGGCCATTTAACGTTCAGGTATATGTTGCCGGCATCGGCGGCGGGCGGGATTCGGCCCTCCGTTCGCTCGCCAACCGCGGATTTAATCTTTTATCCATCAAGGATGTGACGCCGATACCGCATAACGGACCGAGACCCCGGAAGGTTAGGAGAGTGTGATGCTAATCTACGAATGGAATGCTAATCTACCAATATGCGAATTCGCATATTTGTAGATTCGGATAAAATTTGTAGATTCGCATCATATTAAACGCATGTTCAACACTACGGAAAAAAAAGAACGTTCACTGGGCATCAAGCTTTTCTTAAAGCCGCACCGCTGTCTTTCGGCCAAATGCGTGACCGTGCGCCGGCCCACGCGGCCGGGAGTTCACGGCAAAGCGTATCGCCGGGCGCTCTCGGAATACGGCGAACAGCTTAAAGAAAAGCAGAAAATTCAGTTTAGCTACGGCCTCCGCGAAACCTATATGAAAAAGATTTTCCGTGAAGCGCTGCGTAATCCTTCGGCAACCGGAGCCATGATTATGAATTTTTTGGAGCGCCGCTTGGATAATGTGGTTTATCGTTTGGGACTCGCCCCCGCGCGGTCAGTGGGACGTCAGCTTGTGAGTCACGGCCATATTTTAGTTAACAGCCGCCGCGTTGACATCCCTTCTTATCAGGTTAAGGTCGGAGATATAATTGCCATCCGTCTCCAATCAAAAAATCATCCGGCTTTTAAAGATTTAAGCGCGGCGCTCTCCAAATACGAACCGCCTTCCTGGCTCGCGCTGGATAAAGAAAAACTTGAAGGCAAGGTTATCTCTTTACCCAAAGATTTTGATGAGACATTTGATTTAAGCAAGGTCGTGGATTATTATTCAAAAGCCGTAAAGTAAACTGCACCAATATACAAATCAAGCACTGATATACGAATTCGTATATTCGTGCTCTATTCGTATATTAGCGAAGTCTTATGAAGTACGAATTTCTTAGCGAAACCGTAGCTTATAAGCCGATTTCGGAAACTGAAAACGAAGGCGTTTTTGAAGTTGAAGGACTTTATACCGGCTATGGGGTAACCATTGGCAATGCCCTGCGCCGGGTTCTTTTGTCGTCTCTTCCGGGCGCGGCCATTACCCAGTTTAAGATTAAAGGCGTGAGCCACGAATTTACCACCATTCCGGGCGTGATTGAAGATATGGTGGAATTGATGCTGAATCTTAAAAGAATCCGTTTTCGGATCCACACCACCGAATCCCAAAATTTAACTCTGAACTTCAAAGGCGAGGGAAAAGTAACCGCCGCCGCCATAAAAACCAATGATCAAGTGGAGGTAATTACGCCCGAGGCTCATATCGCCACCTTAACCGATAAAAACGCGGAATTGGATATGGAATTAACTATTGAGAAAGGCCTGGGTTATGTGCCGGCTGAAGCCAGAAAGTCGGAAAAACTGCCGATTGGCGTAATCGCGCTCGATGCGATTTTCTCGCCGGTAGTCAAGGCCAACTTTTCAGTGGAAAATATGCGCGTCGGCGACCGCACTGACTATCATAGACTGCGGCTCGTCATTGAAACCGACGGCAGTATTACTCCTTCGCAGGCGCTCCGCAAAGCCAGCCGGATTTTACTGGATCACTTTACTAAATTGGGCGCCATTGAAGTAACTCCGCCAAAACCAACTGAAGTCGTGAAACCTAAAGAAGCTAAGGAAACCAAGGAAAAGAAAAAGAGGGGGAGGCCAAAAAAGAAGTGAAAGCGACACCAATCTACAAATTCACACGAATGACGCGAATGGATATATTCGTAAATTCGTGTGTCATTTGTAATTAGTGTCGCTTGTGGATATGCGCAAGTTTCACCGTCAGCGCGGCGAGCGCCGATTATTTTTTAAAAGTCTCGCCGTGAATTTAATAATGAAGGAAAAGACAGAGACCACGGTTGCGAGGGCCAAAGAAATCCGACCGCTTCTTGAGCGGTTAATTTCCATTGCCAAAAAAAATAATCTGGCCAATCTCCGAATTTTATTCTCTAAACTGCCTAAAAAGGCGGCCCAAAAATTGTTTTACGACATTGCGCCGCGATACAAAGAAAGATCAGGCGGCTACTTAAGGATTACCAAAGGGGCGAAAGCGCGAAAAAGGGACGGGGCCGAAATGGCGACCATAGAGTTTGTATAGCCCGACGAATTACGAATTTACGAATAATTAATAATCATTTATTCGTACTTTCGCAACTATTCGTAAATTCGTCGGTCAAACGTATGGATTATGTAATTGACGCTTCCAACCAAAAACTGGGCCGTTTGGCCTCCGAAATCGCAGTTATCCTGCAAGGCAAAAAAAATGTCTCCTACGAACCGCGGCTTGCGGGCGCGGATAAGGTGATTATTAAGAATGCCTCCAAAATCGTTGTCACCGGCAGAAAATACAGCCAAAAAGTTTATTACCACCACACTGGCTATATGGGGCATTTGCGAGAGAAAAAATTTCGTGAAGTTTTCGAAAAGTCGCCGGAGACGGTTTTAAGAAAGGCGGTTTATAACATGTTGCCCAAAAACCGGCTAAGAGCCAAAAGGCTTAAAAGATTAATTATCGAAAGATGAAGAAAACAGAAGAAAAACCCAAAAAACAGAAAGGCGCAGGAGCAGCAGTCGCGGCGCCAGTCAAAAAGGAGCGCTACTTTGAGGCCACTGGCGGCCGGAAGACTTCGCGCGCCCGAGCGCGGCTCTATACCAAAGGCACGGGCATCACCGTGAATGAGAAGGATTATAAGGACTATTTCAAAATCCCCAAGCATCAGATAGCCGCGGCGGCGCCCTTGGAACTTATGAAGGCGGCTGATAAATTGCGAGCCGCGGTTAAGGTGGAGGGCGGCGGTTTAACCGGCCAAGCCGAGGCGGTGAGAAATGCCATTGCCAAAGCGCTTGTTAAATTCAACGCTGATTTTAAAAAACGGCTCCGTCGCGCCGGCTTTATCACCCGTGATGCCCGAATGGTGGAGCGAAAAAAGTATGGGCTGAAGAAAGCAAGAAGGGCACCACAATGGCAGAAACGGTAGGCTCGCGAATCTACACTAATTAGACACGAATATCACGAATTAGTTATTAAAAGTATTAGTGAAATTAGTGAATTATTCGTGTTTATTAGCGAGACAAAGCGATGTCAAACTTCTTAACCTCTCCTTTTTTCATCATCTCCCTCTTTGTCCTGATTCTGATTCTCCACGTCTTGGCCATGTCTTTTGGCTGGTACTGGAAGTATGATAATGTTTTTGACAATCTCCATCACTTTTTAGGCGGTTTTTGGGTGGCGGCGGTTTTCTTTTACGTTTTCAAACAATACCCCCACATTTTTGATACCAAGAAAAATTGGTTGGCTACTTTAATTCTGGCTTTAGGATTTGTCTCTTTAATCGGCGTGGGTTGGGAGTTTTTTGAATTTACCTTTGACCGCATTTTTGCCGATAAGCAAATTTTCCCCCGCGCCCAAATCAGCATCTCCGACACGATGGCGGATTTGTTTTTTAATCTAGTGGGGGGAATAGTTTTTGTTGTCGTTGTGAACTTGTTTTAATTCGGAAAACCTCTTTCTTTGCCCCAATTCGGCGTCCCGCCGCAAGTTAATAGATTGCTGATGCATACTTGATTAATTATTAGCTCTTCCGGTAAGATGAGCTTACAATGAACACGGCATATAAAATTCTCACCGCCACTCTCCTATTATTTGTATTTGCCTCATTGGCTTATGCCCAGTTGTCCAGAAGCGTTGTAAAACCGCCCAATCCGCCGTCTAACCTTACTGCCGTTGCGACTTCAGCAAATCAGGTAGCGTTGGTTTGGCAGGATAATTCTTCAGATGAATCGGGTTTTAAGGTTGAAAGGAGCGTAAACGATCAAAGCAATTTTGAGGAGATCGCCGTAACAGGGACTAATATCACGGCATTTTTAGACAACACCGTTATACCAAGCACTTTATATTATTATCGCGTAAGAGCTTTTAATGCTCATGGCAATTCTCAATATTCCAACACGGTCAGCGTAACCACGCTTGATGCTCCAGCGCCGCCATCGGATTTAGTTGCCGGTGCCGCGGAATCAGTTTTAGTTGTTCTTATATGGCAGGATAATTCCGACAACGAAACCGGCTTTAGGATAGAAAGAAGCACTATCGGGTCGGAAGAAGGATTTGCTCAAATTGGCACTTCCGCCGAAAACATTAATTTTTACTTTGACACTACCGTCATCGAAAACACAACCTATTGGTATCGGGTTGCGGCATTTAATTCGCAAGGATTTTCAGTTTATTCAAATGTGGTCAGCGTCACAACCCCCGGCGACTCCGAAGAGCCGAGGTTAACTATTAGCGTATCTGAACTCCCACCTTCTCAAACTGTGGTTGCGGGAACCAATCAATTTACTTTCGCGAACTATCACTTAGATGCAACCCAATCCGACGAAGACCTTAGATTAACTATTTTTCCCCTTGAATACAATGTGGGTGGCGGAGGAAGTGCTACGAGTTTAACAAGTTGTCAGATTTTTGATGGCACCACGGCTCTTAACACCGGTACCAATGTTGTGAACCCAACCACTGCCGCCTCCTCTACTCCGTTTATCTTAGATGCCGGATTGATTATTGAGAAGGCAACGATTAAAACCATTGCTCTTAAATGTAATATTGCCGGTGGCGTCAGCGGTGAATATGCCTGGGGATACGATGAAAGTTCAAATCCTTCGGTTACTGGAGCGAGTTCTGGGCAACCAGCCGTTCTCACCGAAATTGATAATCCGGGACAGATCATGACCGTTGTTCCTAACGGTGCCTACACAGTGGCTGAAAACTTCACCCCCGGCTATCGGATTGTGAACTCTGGCTCGACCAGCAACACCTTACTTAATTTACGCTTTAGCGCCTTTGTTGAAGATATTAGAATTGACAGCGTTACATTCCAATTATCAGACACAGCTAGTAATACACCCCTTGATTTAGTGAAAATTACGCTTTGGGATGGAGCAACGAAAGTTGGAGAAGCTGTATTTACCAGTGATTTTGCAACTAGCACTGTTAACGGATTTACAGTTCCCAAAGATGGATTTAAAGACATGACCATTAAAGGGGACATCAACATTATTTCAGCCAGCGGACCACTTACTTTTTCCGGAGATCTTTTAAAAGTTGATTACGATGGCGATTCCAACGGTAACTTCGGAGTAGGTATAACTTCTGGATTAACCATCTCAGCAACATCATCGCCAGACACCTCTGTAGAGGGAGTTAGGATTATGGATGCTTATCCGGTATTTACCAAACTGCCGGTTCCGTCTAATCTTTTAGCAAATTCTGACAGCTTTATTTTATACAGATTTAGCGCAAGAGCCGTCGCAGAAGATATCGCAATTTACAAACTAACCTTTAACATCAGTTCTTCAACCGGAGCTATGGCTAGCGCCACCACTTCTAATTACGCTCTTTATGCTTATACCGATTCGAGTTTTTCAATCCCAGACACCAGTTTTTCTCCTCTCAACCCAGACGGTCTTTTGAATTCCAGCAAATGTTATTTCAGCTCTAATTCTCCAGATAATGCCAAAGTTTCATTGCCCAATGATATGGGCGTGATGGGCGACAACGTTGATTTAGAAATTCATATGGATCCGAGCGCCACCGCCTGCGGACCGAGTCTTAATATGGCAACCACAACTTATAAAGTCCCCGCGTTGCAGACAAGATATTTCGAGTTAAGAACCGATGTTTCCAATGTAGAAACTGGTCCCGGCACAGAAAGTTTCAGCGTAGTCTTAAGGGGCGATCAGGCTTTTCCAGTTGGTCATATCCAAGATGATAGCAACAAAACTGATATGGGCGCGGCTGGTCCGGATGGCAGAAGCGTGATCATCGGCGTTGACAATGATGAAAACGATGATTTTATTTGGTCGCCGATGTCCACCTCTACCGCAGTTCTGATTTCCGACATAGATTTCACTAATGGTTATCAAGTTCAGGGTTTACCAAGTACCGATATGGCACCCGAAATTTTTGTTAGTCCAAACTAAAAGAATTCGTATATTCACGATTATTCCATGTGAAATCCTAAAAATTGACAGCAACCTAGGAATCAATTACAATACACCCCAGAACCTTAACCTTTAAACAAATACCATGTAAAAACAAGAAAGGAGAGCTACGGTGCGTAGTGATGAACCGACCGAAGGCCAGATTTTCTTTTTGAAGAATAGAGACATCGTTCCACCTTTAACCAGAAGAACCTGCAGCGCTCTTATTGATTTCATCAAGAGGGGCAACATAACCATCGGTGCTACAGAAAGCGCACGCCTTGCTCTTGCTAAAGCCGCCCAAGCACGGTGGCTTGGTAAAAGGGTTAGGGATAAAGGCCACGTCTGCCAAGGAGACGATTGTCGGGCTCGCCACGGGATAGTGCGTCAACTCGTAGCGCGTAGACGGAACACAATGATTATGTTTCGGGAGTCAGACCGATTAGAGGGGTTGAGCAGACAAGGTTATAGCCCCTTTCAGCTCTCGGTTAGATGGGATGATGGTCGAACTCGTATCTGCAGCATATCAGGGTTGGAATTCTAGGGGAGTGTTGAAGAGTGAGTTAAAGAAGAACCGCTTTATAAGGGTTTATAAGGGTACACAAGTACCCTTTTTCTTTTGAATCAGTTTAAAATTTGCCACCACAAACAAAATCTGCTAGATTCTAGTTATTCCTATAGTTATTCGCATTATTTTGCCTTAAATTAGCGATATTAGTCATCCCTTCGGGAGATCTCCCGTAGGGAGACGATTACTCCCATGAGATTTGTAATTAACGGCGGGAAGAAACTTAAAGGCGAAGTTACTATTGCCGGCTCTAAAAATGCGGCCACTCCTATTATTGCGGCCACGCTTTTGGCCAAAACACCGGTTACTTTAAGCAATATCCCTAAAGTTGGCGATGTCTTAACCATGCTCCGGATTTTAGAGAGTATGGGATCTCGGGTGCGCTGGCTGGATGATCATGCTTTGGAGATTGTAAATAAAGATATTGATCCCAGCCGGCTGGATCAAAATTTGGTCTGCAAAATCCGGTCTGCGATTTTAATTATCGGGCCTCTGCTTGCCCGTTTTGGAAAACTTGTGATTGCCACTCCCGGCGGCTGTCATATCGGCAGTCGTCCGATTGATACTCATCTTGAATCGCTAAAAGCGCTGGGCGCGATTATCAATTTTGATCGGGAAACCGGTCTTTATGAAATCAGTCTTGAAAATCCTAGCAAAAACGAGGTAATCCTCCGGGAATTTAGTGTAACTGCCACTGAAAATTTGCTGATGCTCGGGGGACGCCATCCTTTGACTATCAAATTGGCGGCCGCCGAACCGCACGTTGTTGATTTGGGAAATTTTCTTTTGAAATTAGGAGTTGAAGTCGGCGGTTTAGGAACTCATACTGTCCGGTTAAGGCCGCCATCGTCCTTGCCAATTAAAACTCTGGAACACTCAATTGTAAGCGATCCGACCGAAGTTGGCACTTTCGCGATTTTAGGAGCGGCCACCAAAAGCGAAATTAGTTTAACTCCGATAATTTCCGATCACCTTGATGCCGTACTCGAAAAATTGCGTGAGATGGGCGTAGTTTTTGAAACCCACGGCGAAAAACTTTTGATCAACGGCCCGGCTGGAAATCTCAAGGCCGCCAAAATTGAAACCCGACCATTTCCCGGACTTCCTAGCGACTTGCAAGCGCCTTTTGGGGTCTTAGCCACTCAAGCCCACGGCGCCTCCTTAATCTTTGACACCCTCTATGACGGCAGACTAAAATACATTGACGAGCTCAAGAAAATGGGAGCCGAGGCCACGATTTTAGACCCTCATCGGGCCTTAATTAAAGGACCGGCCGTGCTTAACGGCACCAAGGTAGAGAGCTTGGATTTGCGCGCCGGCGCCACCTTGGTGATTGCGGCCTTAATCGCCAAAGGCGAGAGCATCCTAGAGGGAGCCGAGCAGATTGATAGGGGATATGAAAGAATAGATTTCCGGTTGCAACAATTGGGGGCTGATATACTGCGGATTCCGTAAATTCCAACCTCAACCGTTATCACCAATGACAAATGTCAAAGCTCAAATATCAAATCAAGCCCAAAATCTAAAATCCAAAAGTTTTAGTCATTTGAACTTTGGATTTGATTTGTCATTTGGATTTTGAAATTTGGATTTTCTAAACATGTTTACTCGCAAAATCGGCATAGACCTCGGAACCGCCAATACCATTGTTTTTGTGCCCGGCCGGGGCTTTATCATCAACGAACCCACTATCGTGGCTTTGACTTTACCGGAAAATACCGTGCTTGCTGTCGGCCGCGAAGCCAAAGACATGATCGGCCGGACGCCGGAAGATATTGTTCCCTACCGGCCGCTTAAAGACGGGGTTATTGCCGACTATTACATCACTAAGGCGATGCTCAAGTATTTTATTGCCAAAGCTACTGGCCAGTTTAATCTTTTCCGTCCTGATGTAGTGATCTCGGTGCCGGCTGGCATTACCCAGACCGAGAGGCGGGCAGTCATTAACGCCGCGCGTGAAGCCGGCGCCCGCGAGGCCTATGTTGTTAAAGAGCCGATTTTGGGCGCCTTGGGCGCCGGTATTCCTATCAATGCCCATGCCGGCAATATGATTATCAATATCGGCGGCGGCACTTCCGAGGTGGCAGTGGTTTCCTTGGGGGGCATTGTCACTTGGGCCAGTTTGCGCGTTGCCGGCAACAAGTTTGATCAGGCGATTATGGATTACATTAAAAAGAAATATTCATTATCAATTGGCGAGCAGACCGCCGAGAATATCAAGATTGAAATTGGTTCAGCTTTAGCCGCCAAAGAGCAGTCCCAGATTGAAATCCGCGGCCGGGATTTAATCTCCGGACTGCCCAAAGATTTGATCATCCGCTCCAATGAGATTGCCGAGGCCTTGACGCCCCATCTTTTGGATATCGCCGCTTCAGTCCAGAATGTTTTCAACTCCACCCCGCCGGAGCTGGTGGCGGACATTATGGAGAAAGGCATTGTGCTCTCGGGCGGCGGAGCCCAGATTAAGTATTTGGATGAGTTTTTCCGGCGCATGACCGGTGTCCCGACTTATCTTGCCGAGGAACCGCTTTTCTGCGTGGCCAAAGGAGCGGGACTGATACTTAGCCACCTTGATGTTTATAAGAAAACGCTGCTCAATAAACGTTAAATTCGAAATCCCAAATCCGAAATCCGAAACAAATCCGAATGACCGAAATTCTAAATTCGAAACGTTTTGAACATTCGAATTTTGGATTTTGATATTGTTTCGAATTTCGATATTCGAATTTCGGATTTAAAATTATTATGGCTTTTATCCCTGATCTCAAAAAAGACTTTCAAAGATTGATAGACAACGGAAAACTTTTTCATAGCTATCTTTTTTTTGGCGAGGCGATGGACGAGCAATTTAAGTTTACTCAAGAACTTGCCAATTATTTAGAAAATAAAAAATGGGAAGAGCCGCCAGGAATACTCCTTGACGCTTTAGCTATGAAGGAAGAAGGCATTGAGGCGGCGCGGGGGATTACAAGTTTCTTATGGCAAAAGCCGGTAAAGTCTCCCCGCAGAACTTTGGTTCTACAAAATGCGGAGCGCCTTACAACTCACGCTCAAAACGCCATTTTAAAAATTGCCGAAGAACCGCCGGAACACGCGCTTTTAATTTTAATTGTGAGAAATCCAGAAACTTTACTTTGGCCGCTTCAGTCGCGGTTTCAAAAAATCTATTTTAGCAGTCAAGGCAGAGAACTAAAGCCGGACGAGGAAGTTTTAAAGTTGGTAAAGCAGGTGCTTCGGGCGCCGACACCAAAAGAAAAAAGCGAAATTATCAAAATTCTTTTAGATGAGAAAAGCGGCGTGAATCTGGATGATTTCGTCACCGTGCTCGTGGCCGAGCTAAGGAAGAATTTGTTTGCTAATTGGTTTATAATTAGTGAAGTGCTTCATCGGTGGACTTTAATTAATCAGTTTAATGTTAATAAAAAGCTGCAGCTCGAAGCCGCATTGCTAAAGCAAATGTAATACCAATATACTAATTCATGCGAATGATACTAATCATACGAATTGAAAATTAGTATTATTCGTATCATTAGTATGTCGTACCTACGGTAGATCTCCCGTAGAGAGACATTCGTATATTGGCATCGCGTAGCGTAAGCGTCAGGAAATAAATTCGCACCATAATTAGCGAGTATTCGCACTAGTCATTCGCATGGAACCTGATTTCCTCAAAGACCTTGATTTCAAAACCAGACCGCTTTTAGAATCCTTGCGTCAGGAACTTTCCGGCATCCGCGCCAACCGGCCCACTCCCCAACTAGTGGAAGATATTTTAGTTGACTACGGCGGCCAAATGCTTAAAGTTAAGCAGTTGGGCTCAATCGGGGTTACGCCGCCGCGGGAGCTTCAGATTTCAGTTTGGGATAAAAGCGTTGTCCAAGGCGTAGCTAAAGCTATTGAAAATTCGTCCTTGAAACTTAATCCCAGCGTTGAAGGCAATGTTGTCCATTTAAGGCTTCCGCCTTTAACCGAGGAACGGCGGGAGGAACTGACTAAAATTGTCAAAGCCGCGGCAGAGAAAATCCGCATTAAACTCCGCAATCTGCGCGATGAAACCAACAAAAAAATTGAAGAGTCTTTTAAAGCCAAAACCATAAACGAAGATCAGAAGTTTAAAGGCAAGAAAAGGGTGCAGGAAGCGGTAGACAAGACCAATAAAGACATTGATGCCTTACTAAATAGTAAGATTGCGGAAATAAATGCGTGATAAAATCCAAAACCCCAATTTTAAATGTCAAATCAAATCCCAAATCCAAATGTCAAAGCGCTTTGGATTTTAGATTTTGAGCTTGATTTGTCATTTGGATTTTGACATTTAGATTTTCATGACCATACTTATCTTTATCATTGGTTTATCAATCTTAATTCTCATCCACGAACTCGGCCATTTTTTGGCGGCTAAGTGGTTCGGGCTTTTAGTGGAAGAATTCGGGTTTGGTTTTCCGCCGCGGCTGATTTCCAAGAAAATAGGTGAGACGGTTTACAGCTTGAATCTTTTGCCTTTTGGCGGCTTTGTTAAAATCCACGGCGAAAAACGGGATCCGCAAGAAACCGAACCAATGCCGGAGCGCAGTTTCTGGTTTTTGCCGGTGGGCCGCCGCGCCGTAATTATTGTGGCTGGCGTCGTAATGAACCTGATTTTGGGCTGGCTTGTCATAGCCGGCATTTATATGGTTGGCGCGCCGGGCGGAGTTTTAATTACCGGAGTTTTGGAGGGTACGCCAGCAGAAGCAGTGGGGCTTTTATCCGGCGATCGGATTTCAGATTTCCAAAAAGTTGATGATTTTGTGAAGTTTGTCAATGATTCCAAAGGCAAAGAAATAACTTTAACTGTTACCCGGAGCGAGAAGAATTTAGAGTTTAAAGTAGTGCCGCGCGAGGATCCGCCGGTAGGCGAAGGCGCTTTGGGCATTACGCTTACTGAAGTCGGCTTTCCAAAACTGCCGTTTTTCGCGAGTTTAAAACAAGGATTGATCAGCTCTTTTAATATTCTTTACGCCATTGTAAAAGCCATTGCTAATTTAATAGCCGGAATTTTTACCGGCGCGCCGGTTTTGGAGCAATTTGTGGGGCCGGTGGGCATTTTTCAGATTGCCGGCCAAGCCGCCCAATTTGGTTTGGTTTATCTGCTTCAGCTTATTGGCTTAATTTCTCTAAATTTGGTTGTCTTAAATATTCTTCCAGTGCCGGCCTTGGACGGCGGCCGGCTACTGTTTTTACTCTTTGAGAAAATCAAAGGCGCACCGCTCAATCCCAAGCGCGAGATGATTGCTAACGCCATCGGTTTTGTCCTACTACTGCTCTTAATGGTGGTGATTACGGTAAGAGATGTGGTGAAGTTATTCTAGCTTCACTGCGGATTTACACAGACCTAGGCGCGCTTGACAGGAGATTTTATAGATCTATAATTAAAATGGTTCGTTCACAAGAGCAAGAACATCTTAGTCTTTCTGTAAGGAGGGTGTGTCGTGTCAGAGAAAAAGAAACAGCTTTGCATGACGTGTTGTAGAGCCAAAGCAACCATTTTCGTTGGTAAAGCTGCTTTTTGCGAAAGTTGTGGCGGGAAAGAAATGTTGGCTGCGCGAGATAAAGCAGTAGCAAAACTTTCTGCGCCCCGACTTAAACAACGAGATCCAGAAGCATACGCTTCTCAGCGGGGCGCGCCCGGTGGTTGGTGGAACAACAAAGAAAGATAGAAAGACAAAGGGTTATGCCCGCGTATTCAAATACAGCAAACATGCGCGGGCCTTTTTTATTTTCAAAAAAACTGATA
>CAYSWC010000008.1:0-22314 GCA_964434715.1 uncultured Candidatus Saccharibacteria bacterium | reverse complement strand
GAGAAGGTGGGAAGCGTATGGCTGTTCGCCATTTAAAAGGATACGTGAGCTGGGTAAGACATAAGTTTGAGCCCAGCATCCTTCGATAAGCACCCAGGATGTCCTGAGCGGAGTCGAAGGACATAAACTGACTCATAACGGTGGAGTCCGGATGCCTAAAATGTTAAAATTGAGTGATGGACAACATCGTGGGAAGGTTACAATCTTGTCTTTCGTCAAATCAAATTGATGTTGTTATTGGATCATTGCTTGGTGATGCACGGTTGGAATGTCGATCTATCGGCAAGCGGCATGCAATTACTGCTCGTTTGCGAATTCACCACAGCGAGAAACAGAAAGAATATGTTTTCTGGAAGTATGAAACTTTCAAGAATTTAGTTTCTGAAGGACCGCGCCGTATTAAGGTGTGGCACGACCCGAAAAGAAATAGAGATCATTATTCGTGGTACTTCCATACGAGAAGCACCGAAGAATTTGGTGAGCTCTATCATTACTTCTATCGGAGTGGAATAAAGATTCTTCCAGATAGTGTATTCGATTTCATCACGCCGCGAGCACTTGCGGTGTGGTTCATGGATGACGGATCGAATACAAAAGAGAGCTTCACTATGAACACTCACTGTTTCTCGAAAGATGAACAGGAAAAGATTATAACGTTCTTAACCGAACGCCACTCGATTCCTGCAACTATGGTAAAAGATAGATCGAAATATAAAATTGCGATTGGCAGATTCGGATACGAAGCATTTACTCGAATCATAGAACCATTCATTATCTCATCAATGATCTACAAGATTGATAATCCCCGTAACGACTCTCCGCCCAAAGCGGAGGAGTTAAGAAGTACGAAGTTATTACTTCTTAGCTAACACGTCGGTTCTCGATTCGACGAAATCGAGAAAAGGTATAGTCTAATACCGTTAGTAATAACGGAAAAATATTGTCAAACCGTCAAAAAAGAATCTAAGACATCGAGATCACACGGCGGCATAGGGCAGTAATGTTTTATGCAAAATCGACTCATATCGGTGAAGCCGAGCACATAGTCAACCTGATATGTGTTCCGGTAATACCGAGGGAAGTCTTAAAAAATTTAAAGTTAAAAATTTAAAATGGAAAACTGGATTAAACAAAATTGGTTTAAATTGCTAATAATCGTTTTACTCACGATTTTTATCGCGATTTATACCTACGATGTTTATAAATCCAACCAGCCAAACTCTCTTAAAGAAAAAGTTTGGCAAGAACTTCAGGGTAGATAACTTTAAATCTTATTGACCCCGTAGAGACTTGCTCAAGTAACGAGCAGAATCCCAAAGTTGTGGGATTAAAACGTCGATTCCCTAAAAAGGGAAATGGTATAGTCCGAACCCGCTAGTAATAGCGGAGCAAGAATTCTAATGTCTGATATCTGACATCTGATTTCTGAATATGCGTGAGACAGGTTGGTCTCTATCTGCTGCAGGCGTAGACGCTTGAGGGTAGTCGGCCCTAGTAAAAGACAATTGCTACTGTCCGAAGTGATTCGGACTGACAATTCGGCTAATAACGGTGGAGGCTTTAATTTGCAAAAGCTAATCGGTCCTAAATGCTTTTGATAAAACGGATTAAAGTTAATACCGTGGGAAGTTACCTGCTCAAATTTTTGGAATAAAAAAAACCGCTGGAGTTTCCTTACGGATTCTCGCAGCGGTGAAGGAACCTGTGCGTCGTGTTCAGTCTCTCGTACGTCTCATCTTCCTGTTGAGCCCGAGACCCAATAAGATGAAGAGACAGCAGAGAATCCCGAAGAAATCGATCAGCACAGCGCTCCAATTGATAGGGTTCATATCAGTCTCCTTTCTAGTTAGAGGATATGAACAAAATCAATCTTAGCACGTTCAGACTTATTTGTCAACGACTCCAAAAATTTGAGCAGGTGACCCCGTAACGACTTCTCCGATGTAAAATCGGAGGGAATAAGGTGAGATATCCTTATTAATACGCCGACTCCGCCAGATGGCGGATGAAGATATAGTCTATGCCCTTAGTAATAAGGGAATATGCGTAGCATCGCGGACAGTCGCGGACTGGACGCGGACACACGCGGAAAATTTCTGCGAAAGTCTGCGTAAAGTCAGCGTGAGTCCGCGGTTTGCGAAGCAAACATGACGAGAGGACCGGGCTGAACGCACCGCTGGTGTATCTGCTTTGCTACCAAGTGAATGCAGAGTAGCTATGTGCGGAAGGGATAAGCGCTGAAAGCATCTAAGCACGAAGCCCAACCCAAGATAAGGCGTCACTCTGGGAGCTAGATACTGGATACTGGAAGCTGGAACGTTCCAGCAACCCAGCGCCTAGTTTCTAGCTTCCAGGGTAACGGTTCGTGGAAGACTACCACGTTGATAGGTCATAGGTGTAAGCGCAGTAATGCGTTTAGCCGAGTGATACTAATAAACCGTCATAAAAAATAACCACATCCTTCGCTTTGCGAAATTGTATCGATACTATTGAAAAAAGTCTTTAAGTGCCGGTGTTTTATTCAGATGTGTTCTACCTTTTCCCATTCCGAACAGAGAAGTAAAAGCATCTGAATCCGATGATACTCATTGCTTCGGCGATGGGGAAAGTAGGATGTGCCGGCGCTTAAGGACTTTTTTCGTCGGCATTTTGTTTAAAAAAACGACCCTCATTGAGGGTCGGAGAAAAGTTCACTAGTCCGTTTGGGCTTGCGGCGGAAAAGCTCGTGAACTAAAACGAGTGTTCCCAAGAACATCGTAAAAGCCAAGAGCGATAAACTGACACCACCAAAGTTACCCCAAAAGCCGCCCAGATCAAAAAACTGAATCGCGCCGTAGATCGAAAACCCCTGTACAGTCCAGATCAAACTAACCAACACCGCTGTTTTCATCGTCTTCCCCTCCGCTTTGAGTTTGGATCTGCTTGGGAAAGTCCTGAAATTAGTTTATACTTAGATAATAATTAGTCAAGCCATTCTCTACTTTAAAAGTAGTCCTTCGACAAGCTCAGGAACTATCTAATATTAAAATGCAGTCGAGACTTCTAAAACAATTAATTTACGGGACCTTTTATCTCGCGATTATCTTCGGCATTGGCTACTTTTTTTATCTGCCTTTTAGTTCGCCGCCCTCCTGCTTTGACGGCAAACTTAATCAAAGTGAGACCGAAATTGACTGCGGCGGGTCGTGCCAGCCATGCGAACTTAAACGTCTTAAACCGATTAGTGTTTCGCCGATTGCTTTGCTTGATGCCGGCGAAGGCCGATTATCGCTGACTTTCGAGCTTAGAAATCCCAATACCAATTTCGGCGCTGACTATTTCTCTTACACTGTTAATTTCTATGACGCGGAAGGCGTCTTGATTGATTCAATTCAGAGAGAATCATTTATCTACCCCGGCGAGATTAAAACCATGGTTGAAGCCGGCCTGCCGATAAATCCGGCGGGAATCTTGCGCGCCGAAGCAGGGCTTTCTGATTTTTCCTGGGAATCGGTTCAAGAATTTTCTTTGCCGGCAGTCCAAACCCGCGATATTAAAATTGAAGTCCGAGAAGCGGAACGCCGGGTTATCGTCTCGGGCCTCTTAGTCAATCAAAATTCTTTTAAACTTTCCCGAGCGGTCATAAGCGCCGTAATTGCGAGTCCGGCAGGCATCCGCCTCGGCGCTTCCGAAACCCTGCTTCAGGATATTCAAGCCTTTGAAGAACGTGAGTTTACAATCAGTATTCCCAATATTGATCCTGCCGCTGTTTCCCGGGAGCAGATCCAAATCGGAACCGAAGTAAGAAGATAAGAAGGTTAAAAAATGTTACATGCGGTTGCCTGAGGTTACAAGAAGTTACGCGTAACCTTCTGTAACGGTTTGTAACCCATACGCAACCTTAGGTAACCTTATTTATGTTCAACTCGCTAAAGTATCAGGACTGGTTATTAAATCTTGCTATGCTAATTTTGGCGGCGGCGAGTCTTTTAACCATTAAAAGCGCCGATGCTTCATTATTTACCTCCCAACTTGTCTGGTTTGTACTGGCTTTCCTTCTGATTTTTGTGCTCGCTCAAATTGACTGGCGGCCGATTTTAAATTACCGCTGGATTATTGTAGGCGGCTATCTTTTGGTTTTGGGACTCTTGCTTCTTACTTTGGCGTTTGCGCCGGTAATTCGCGAATCTAAAAGCTGGCTGGTATTAGGGCCGGTAAGATTCCAGACCGCCGAATTGGCTAAAGTAGGTTTAATCATTATTCTGGCTTATTTTTTTGCCAAGCGGCACATTGGCATTGCCCGCTTAAAAACGCTCTTCCTAAGTTTTTTTTATTTTGCCGCCCCCGCCGCCTTAATTCTCCTTCAGCCGGATTGGGGATCAGTCTTGGTGCTTTTTGGTCTTTGGGTAGGTTTTCTTCTCGTTTCCGGCATCAGCTGGCGCCATCTTTTTATAGGTTTTTTTCTCACTGTTCTTGTCGCTTTCTTGGGTTGGAATTTTTTCTTGGCGGATTATCATAAAGAAAGGATTATCGGTTTCCTAGAACCCAGCTATGATCCTTTGGGAGTTAACTACAGCGTTATTCAAGCCAAGATCGCCATCGGTTCAGCCGGGTTTTTAGGCCGGGGTTTTCTTCAGGGGACGCAGACTCAACTTGGGTTTTTGACCGAACCAGCCACGGATTTTATTTTCGCCGCCTTTACTGAAGAGTGGGGGTTTTTAGGCGCCGCTTTGGTGATCGCGGCTTTGATTATCGTGGTTTTACGCATCGTCCGCATCGGGCTTTTAAGCGCCAACAACTTCTCCCAATTTATCTCGCTCGGTACCGCCATGCTTTTGCTCTGGGAATTTATTTTAAATATCGGCTCTAATTTGGGCCTTTCACCGGTTGTCGGCGTCACCTTTCCTTTTCTTTCCTACGGCGGCTCCAGTCTCTTGACTAAAGCGGTCTTAGTCGGTATTATCCAGAGCATTGCCGTGAGGAATAAGTTATAAGTCATAGGTCATAGTTTGTTTTTCCATGTCTTGGTTAAGATTAACAGTGGTCACGACTTGCGGTATTTTTATTTTGGGCCTAGCTTATTTTTATTATCTGCTTAGTCCCACGATGATCACCGCCGGTGAGGAGAGTTTTATTATTAATGCCGGTGCCGGACTTAAAGAAATTGTCAGCCTGCTTGATGGGCTGGGCTTTATAAGATCACCGGCTGCTTTTAAAATCTATAGTTTACTTTCCGGTTCAGCCCACAAGCTTAAACCGGGCGAGTATCAACTTGCCGCGAGCTTAAGCACGCCGCAGTTAGTTCGTCGCTTAATCCAGGGGCCGCCGGATCAGGAAATTTTAATTATTGAAGGCGAAAGCTTAAAAGATATTGATAAAAAACTCACCAGTTCTGGATTGATTGAGGCCGGGAGTCTGGCCAGTTTCTCTCCGCCATTGTTAGCAGGCGACTTTCCCTTTCTTCAAGGAGTTGGCAATCTTGAAGGATTTTTGTTTCCTGATACTTATCGGATTGCTCCCCGTTCGTCAGTTGAAGAGATTTTAAAGAAACTGCTCGCGAATTTTGAAAACAAAGCTTTGCCCCAGCTTAGAGTGAGCGGGGATGATTGGTACGAGACCCTGATAATAGCTTCTTTGATTGAGCGAGAAATCCCCAAAGAGGAAGATCGTGAGTTCGTGGCCGGCATCTTAAGCAAGCGGCTCGAGCTCGGCATGCCGCTTCAGGTTGATGCCTCGGTAGTTTACGCCAAATGCCGCGGCAGCTTTACGGATTGCCCCCCCTTGACAAGAGACGATTTTCGAGTAAAATCGTTATATAATACCTACTTTTATCCCGGGCTCCCGCCCTCGCCGATTGCCAATCCCGGTCTGGGGGCGGTTAGCGCCGCTCAGAGCCCCAGAGCTTCAGACTTTCTTTATTATCTATCCGACCCCAAGACGGGCAAGACGGTTTTTGCGGAGACATTTGAAGAACACAATATTAACAGGGCAAGATATTTGCCCCGCACCTTTTCAAGATAGGTCTTTTCCGAAGCCGGTACGCCAGCGAGGTTTGGGGGAAATTTATGTCTACTTTTTAATTATGTCTTACCGAAAAAGCCGTAAGCTTCGCAATCTTGAAAAGGTGTCGGGGTTTGCATTTGTAATACCTACGTGATACAATAGGCAAATATATTTTTCATAATCGAAACGTCTTAGGGCGGGCGATTTTTTGTTCGTTTATTCGAAAGCAATTCGTATATTAGGGCTATGGAGAAACTTCCTACTAAAATTTTTTCGTCTCATCCAGGACCTTTTGTAAAACCCGATCATCTGGCGGCTATCCAGACCGAATCTTACCAATGGTTTAAGAAAACCGGCTTAAAAGAACTCTTTGGGGAAATTTCACCCATCAAGGATTATACCGGCAAAGAACTGGAGCTTAATTTCTCCGACTATTATTTTGATGAGCCGAAATACGATGAGGAATACGCGAAAATCAAAAATTTGACTTTTGAGGCGCCGCTCCGGGTAAAGCTCAAATTAGTCAATCACAAAACCAAAGAGACCAAAGAGCAGGAAGTTTACTTCGGCGATTTTCCGGTTATGACCGAGCGGGGAACTTTTATTATTAATGGCGTTGAGCGCGTAGTCATCTCACAACTTATTCGTTCAGCCGGCGTCTATTTCACGGCTAATTTATGGCGCGGCCGGAAACTTTTCGGCGCCAAGGTGATTCCCAACCGCGGCGTCTGGCTGGAATTTGAAACCGACCCCGACGGCTTTATAGGCGTGAAGATCGACAGACGACGCAAGGTAGCCGTCACTGATCTTTTGAGAATTTTTGGCTGGAATGAAGCTTTGAGCAAAGAAGATTTTAAGGATTTGGATAACGGCCCGATCAAATTCTTAGAAGCAACTTTAAAGAAAGATGCCGCCAAAAATCTTGATGAATCTTACGTAGAAATCTACAAACGGATTCGGCCCGGGGACTTAGCCACTATTGATAATATCAAGAGTCTGATTGACGCCATGTTTCAGCGCCTGGATCGCTATGATTTATCGGTAGTGGGGCGTTTTAAAATCAATCAGCGCCTTAGCCGGCTCGGAGCGGCTTCCAGCCGGGGACACCTGCTTGAGCTTAAAGATTTAATCCAGATTGTCCGAGAAATCATCAGGCTTAACAACGATCAGAACGCCGAGCCCGATGATATTGATCATTTGGGCAACCGGCGGATTCGGCCGGTCGGAGAACTGATCCAATCAAGACTGCGCATTGGGCTTGCCCGGATGCGCCGCATTGTCCAGGACCGGATGTCCACTTTAGAGCTTGAGACTTTAAATCCCACCCAGCTCATCAATGCCAAGCCCCTGATTTCGGTGGTACGGGAATTTTTCTCGTCTTCCCAGCTTTCCCAGTTTATGGATCAGGTAAATCCCCTGGCTGAAGTGGAGCATAAGCGGCGGCTCTCGGCTATGGGACCCGGGGGATTGACCCGCGAGCGCGCCGGCTTTGAAGTCCGCGATGTCCATACCTCGCATTATGGCCGTATCTGTCCGATTCAGACTCCGGAAGGCGCCAACATCGGACTGATCAACTATTTTTCAAGTTTTACCCGATTGAACGAATTGGGATTTTTGGAGGCGCCCTATGTGGTGGTTCAGGACGGCAAGATTACCGGCGAAGTGGTTTGGCTGGACGCTTTAGAAGAAGAGAAAAATAAAATCGCCCACGCCGGTATCCGGTTTGATGCCGGGGGCAACCTACTTGATGAAATGGTGGAGGCAAGAATTTACGGTAAGCCCGGCATCTGTCCCAAGGCCGAGGTCACTTTAATTGATGTGGCGCCCCATGAGTGCGTAAGCGTGGCGACCTCGCTCATCCCTTTTCTTGAGAATGATGATGCCAGCCGCGCCGCCATGGGCTCAAACATGCAGCGGCAGGCAGTCTCTTCAGTAAAACCCGAGGCTCCTTATGTGGGCACCGGAGCCGAGGAAAAGGTTGCCCGCGATTCCGGCTATCTCATCGTGGCGCCGGAAGAAGGAACGGTCGGCGAAGCCGATGGCGAGAAGATTATTTTAAAAACCAAATCAGGAATCAAGAAATATCCTCTAATTAAATTTAAGCGTTCCAACCAATTCACCTGTATTTCGCAAAAGCCGTTAGTGGTCAAAGACCAGAAAGTCAAAAAAGGAGACATTTTGGCCGATGGTCCATCAATTGATCAGGGCACGCTGGCTTTAGGGCAAAATTTGCTGGTGGCTTTTCTTTCCTGGGAAGGCGCCAATTTTGAAGACGCCATCATACTTTCGGAAAGGGTAGTCAAAGACGATCTCTTCACCTCCATCCATATTGAAGATTTTTACTGCGATGTGCGCGATACTAAGCTGGGGCCGGAGCTTACCACGCCTGACATTCCCAATGTTTCCGAGGAGAAACTGCGCAATCTTGATGAAGAGGGCATTATCCGGATCGGGGCCGAGGTTAAATCCGGGGACATCCTGGTCGGCAAAATTTCACCCAAAGGAGAATCAGAACTGACTTCTGAAGAAAGACTGCTTCAGGCTATTTTCGGAGAAAAAGCGCGCGATGTTAAGGATACTTCGCTCACGCTCCCCCACGGCAAATACGGTCGGGTAGTGGGCGTAAAAATTTTCTCCCGCGACCGCGGCGACAAGCTGGATCCAGGCGTAATTACCCGCATTCAGGTGGAGGTGGCGCAACTTAGAAAAATTATGGCCGGCGACAAATTATCCGGCCGTCACGGCAATAAAGGAGTGATTTCCCAAGTTCGGCCGGCGGAAGACATGCCCTATCTTGAAGACGGTACGCCAGTTGATATTATCTTGAACCCCTTAGGGGTGGCTTCCCGTATGAATCTCGGTCAAATCTTGGAAGCGCATTTAGGTTGGGCGGCAAAAAAATTGGGCTACCGGGCTTTAAGTCCGGTCCTGGCCGGCGCCACCGAAGCGGAGATTAAAGAAGAGCTGCTTAAAGCCGGCTTGCCTCCAAGCGGCAAAGTCAAACTTTACGATGGCCGCACCGGACTGGGCTTTAGTCAGCCGGTCACGGTGGGCGTGATTTATGTGATGAAGTTGAACCACTTGGTAGAAGATAAAATCCATATGCGCTCCATCGGTCCTTATTCCTTGATTACCCAGCAGCCTTTGGGGGGCAAGGCGCAGTTCGGCGGCCAGCGTTTTGGCGAGATGGAAGTTTGGGCCTTGGAGGGTTATGGCGCCGCTCATACGCTTCAGGAAATGCTGACCACCAAATCCGATGACATTATGGGCCGCTCCTCGGCCTATGAGTCCATTATCCGCGGCGAGCCCATCAAAAATCCCAACATCCCGGCATCTTTTAACGTGCTCATCTCGGAACTTAAATCATTGGGATTTAATGTGGAATTAATGAAAAAAGCCGACAAATCGCCCTAATAATTATCGAATTAAACCGAATAAGAACGAATAATTTATTCGATTTATATTCGTTAACATTCGTTCTAAATTCGGGCGAAACACGTATGGATTTTGACGCCATCAAACTTAAAATCGCTGCTCCGGAAGAAATCTTGAAATGGTCGCATGGCGAGGTCTTGAAGCCCGAGACCATCAATTACCGGACTCAAAGACCGGAGAAAGACGGACTTTTCTCCGAGCGGATTTTTGGTCCGACCAAAGACTGGGAATGCTACTGCGGCAAGTACCGGCGAGCGCGCTATAAAGGCGTGGTTTGCGACAAATGCAGCGTGGAAGTTACTCGTTCCATTGTCCGGCGTGAAAGAATGGGCCACATCAAGCTCATTTCTCCGGTAGCTCACATCTGGTTTTTGAGAAACGTACCTTCTAAAATCAGCCTCTTCGTTAACGTCCCTATTCAAAAATTAGAAAGAGTGATTTACTACGCCGCCTACATTGTGACGGCTGTAAATGAGGAGAACAAAAAACAGGTGCTTGAGGAATTGGAAAAAGAATTCAGGGCTCGGAAGAAAAGTCTCGGAGAAACGGGTACTGACTTGGGACAGTTAAAAACCGGTTTTGCCGAAACCAGAGGGGTACTCGAGGCGCTCACCCCGGGAGCGGTACTGACCGAAAGCAGTTATCACAGTTTAGCCAAGCGCTTTGGCCAAGTTTTTGAGGCGTCGAGCGGCGCCGAGGCAATCCGGAAGATTTTAGTCAACCTTGATCTTAAAAAGCTGGTAGCGGACTTGGAAAAAGAGGCAGAAATTCTTAAGGATCCGCTTAAGGAGAGCCGTATCTTAAAACGCATCAAGCTGGCGCGCTTATTCCTTAAAAACAGCATGCGCCCCGAATGGATGATTTTAACGGTGCTGCCGGTCTTGCCACCGGATCTCCGTCCCATGGTGGCCTTGGACGGCGGCCGCTACGCCACCTCGGACTTAAATGACTTATACCGGCGTGTCATTAACCGCAATAATCGTTTAAAAAAATTGATTGATCTTAAAGCTCCAGAAGTCATTGTCACCAATGAAAAGCGGATGCTTCAGGAGTCTGTTGATGCTTTGATTGATAATTCAGCCCGGATGGGTTCCCAGCAGTTATCCAGTCAGCGCCGGCCGCTCCGCTCGCTCTCCGACATGCTCAAAGGCAAGCAAGGACGTTTTCGTCAGAATCTTTTGGGCAAACGCGTGGATTATTCCGGCCGTTCGGTAATTGTGGTCGGCCCGCATCTTAAACTTGATGAATGCGGACTGCCCAAGAAAATGGCTTTGGAGCTTTTTAAGCCGTTTGTCATCAATAAAATTATTGAAAGGGGTCTGGCCCACAATATCCGCAATTCCAATCGTTTAATTGAGCAGGCGCCGCCCGAGGTCTGGGAGATGCTTGAGGAAGTAATTGCTGACCGCAAGGTACTCCTAAATCGTGCGCCCACCCTCCACCGTCTGGGCGTTCAGGCTTTTAAGCCGCTTTTAACCGAGGGTTTGGCTATTCAGGTGCCGCCTTTGGTCTGCCCGGCGTTTAACGCCGATTTTGACGGCGACCAGATGGCGGTTCATTTGCCGCTTTCCGCCGAAGCTCAAACCGAGGCTCGTGAGCTTATGCTTTCAAGCCTCAATCTGCTTAAACCGGCAACCGGCGATCCGATTGTGACGCCGACTCAAGACGTGGTTTTGGGCTGTTACTTTTTAACCAAGGTTAAAGAAGGAGCTTTGGGCACCGGTATGACCCTCAGCAGTCGAACCGAGGCGTTTTTGGCATTTGAAGCCGGCATTATCGCTTTAAACGCCGTGATTAAAATTAAAAGCCCGGGAGAAACCCTAGAGACCACCGTTGGCCGATTAATCTTTAATTCGGTTTTGCCGCCTGACTTTGAGTTCGTCAATCACTTGGTTGTCAAGAAAGAACTTTCCAAGATTGTGGGCCGGATTATCAATAAATTCGGCACCGAGGAAGCCAAACACTATTTGGATGAGATTAAAAAAATCGGTTTTGAGTACGCCACTTACTCAGGGGTAAGCTGGGGCATGGATGATTTAGTGATTCCCAAGGAAAAAACCGAGATCCTGAAAAAAGCTGAAGCCGAGGAAGCTTTGATTCGTCGTCAGTTTGAAGAAGGGTCCTTGACCGAATCCGAGCGGCGGGAACGCACCATTGAAGTTTGGAAAAAAGCCAACGACGAATTAAGCAAAAAGATTGTACCCAAAACCCTTGATCCCCATAGTTCGGTCTATGCCATCATTGATTCGGGCGCTCGAGGCTCTTGGAGTCAGCCGGCCCAGATGATGGGCATGAAGGGGTTGGTGCAGAACCCTCAAGGCGAGACTATGGAGCTGCCGGTAAAATCTTCTTACAAGGAGGGCTTTAGCGTGCTTGAATATTTCATTTCTACTCATGGTGCCCGCAAGGGATTGACTGACACGGCTTTGAAGACCGCTTCAGCCGGCTATCTTACCCGCCGTTTGGTTGATGTGTCGCAGGACTTGATTATTAGGGAAGAGGATTGCCGAACTAAGCAGGGTATTGAAGTAAATCGAGCTGATGGTCTGGAATTCGGGCACGCCTTCCCAAGCCGACTTTTCTCAAGAACAGCGCTCGAGGATGTTAAGGTCGGCAACAAAATATTAGTTAAAGCCGGTGGCATTATTGACCGCGAGCAAGCGGAGGCGATTGCTGAGAGCAAAATCGAGAGAGTTTTAATCCGGTCGCCGATTACCTGCAAAACTTTATACGGCATCTGCTCTAAGTGTTATGGTTATGACCTTGGTTATAATCGGTCCATCAATCTGGGCGAGGCAGTGGGTGTCATTGCCGCTCAATCAATCGGCGAGCCGGGAACCCAGCTCACTATGAGAACTTTCCATATCGGCGGCGTGGCTGGCGCCGACATCACTCATGGTTTGCCGCGAGTGGAGGAAATTTTTGAAGCCCGGCCGCCTAAAGGCAAGGCATTTTTAGCCGAAGAAGAAGGCGTGGTTGCCGAGATTGAAGAGCGGGGTTTGATTAAAATTATTAAAGTCAAATCCAAAACTAAGGGTAAAAAGGAGAAAGTCATAGAGTACCCGGTGCCGCGTTCCGCTTGGATTTACGTGAAACTCGGGGATGCCGTGGAACGAGGTGCCCAGCTCTCGGAGGGACCCTTAGATTTAAGAGAACTCTTTCGTCTTAAAAGCAGTCGGGAGGTTGAACATTATATCTTAAATGAAGTCCAGAAGATTTATCTCTCCGAAGGCGCGACTATCAATAACAAACATATTGAAGTTATCATCCGGCAGATGTTTGCCCGAGTGAAGATTATGGATGCCGGCGACTCTCCGTTTGGGCGCGGCGACATTGTGGAAAAATCAGTTTTCCTTGAGGCCAATCGCCGGATTCGAAGCGAAGGCGGCGCGCCGGCCAAAGCCCAACAGATGCTAATGGGCATTACCAAAGTAGCTTTATCTACCGAAAGTTTCTTGTCCTCGGCTTCTTTCCAGGAGACAGCCAGAGTCTTGATTAACGCGGCGGTTGAAGGCCGGATTGATAAACTGCGGGGGCTTAAGGAAAACGTGATTATCGGGCGGCTGATTCCGGCCGGCACCGGCCTCCGGGGACGAGCTCTAAGGGAAGAGAGTTTTAAAGCCCAAGAGAGCGGGGAGGAAACCAGTAAATCGGAGATAGCGGAAGCAATATCGTAATTAAACTATTGACAATAACCATTGACTATGACAAAGTCAAAATTATGGATAAGACCGATAGCGAATTAAAAAAAGATTATGAGCTTTCTTTTCTGCTTTTGAGCGCCGAGGCCGCGGCGGGCGTCTTGGAACTGCTTGGTAAGCACGGCGCCGCTCCTTATGAGCAGGGTCCGGTAAAGCCGATTAGACTTATGTATCTGATCAGGAAGCAGACTTCGGCTTTTTTTGGCTTTTGTTTTTTTACGGCCGAGCCGGAGAAAATTGCCAAAATTAAAGAAGAACTTGCGTTTTTGCCCGGCGTCTTAAGATTTCTAATTATCACGCCGCCCGTAAAGTCGGTCTCCCGGGAAAGAAAAGCGCCGCCTGCCGAGGCAGAAATTAAACCGCCGGAACCGGCGGCGACGCCAGTCTTGACCAACGAAGCGCTGGAAGAGAAGCTGGAGGAGATCCTTAAATAAACTACACTAATATACGAATCAAGCGCGAATATACTAATTTGCAACATTCGTATATTAGTGCTATATTCGTCATATTAGTGAAGTTTTATGAATCTCAACAAAGTCTTCATTTTAGGGCGCTTGACGGTTGATCCGCAGTTGCGTTCGACTGCCGCCGGCCAGCCAGTGGCAAGTTTCGGCTTGGCTACCAACCGCGTCTGGACTGATAAAGCCGGGCAGAAGCAGGAGTCAACCGAATTCCACAATGTGGTGGTTTGGGGACGGCAGGCCGAGATTGCCAGCCGTTATCTTGGGAAAGGCAGTCTGGTTTTAATTGAAGGCCGGCTTCAGACCCGTTCTTGGGATGATAAGCAGGGACAAAAACGTCGCACCACCGAAATTATCGCCGAGCGCCTCCAGTTGGGACCCCGGCCAGCCGGTTTTAGCGGTCAAGCCGCCGAGGCAAAGGCCGCGCCAAATCCCCCAGCCGCGTCGCCAGCCGAAGAGATTCCAGTGATTGACGTGGGGGAAGAGATAAAGGCAGAGGACCTGCCGTTCTAACGTTACTCGCTCGAATAATAAACGAATGCAATCGAATAACAACTAATCAATTCGTTGAAAATTCGCTAAGATTCGTTCTAAATTCGAGCGCAACACGATGACTCAATGCTTTTTCTGTTCCCAAAACCTCAAAGATATTGATTACAAAGAAACCGAACTGCTTCGGCGGTTTACCTCCGGTCAGGCCAAAATCATTGATCCGCGGCATACCGGCACTTGCGTGAAGCACCAGCGGCGGCTCGCCCAAGCAATTAAACGGGCAAGGTATCTGGGACTCTTACCTTACGTGAGGAGATAGAAACTATATGAATTTCGATTCAGCTCTTTTTCAGTCCATCTACGGTTTAGCCCGCCAAAGTTCGGCTTTAGATATCTTGGGAATTTTCTTAGCCAAATATCTTGGCTATTTTTTAATGGTCGGCTTTTTAATAGCGCTGATTTTTGAACGCAACTGGAAGTCGCGATTTTATAATTTTTCTTTGGCGGCGTTGAGTGCTATTTTAGCCCGAGGCATTTTTACCGAACTTATCCGTTTTTTATATTTTCGTCCCCGGCCGGGCCTGGTTTTGACTATTGAACCGTTAATTGAGGCAACTAGCGCCGCCGGACTGCCCTCGGGTCATGCAGCCGTCTTTTTTGCCTTGGGCACGGCTGTTTTTTATTTGAGCCGCAAATGGGGAATTATTTTCCTAATTGGCGCAACCTTAATATCCCTGGCGCGAGTTTATGTAGGTGTGCACTGGCCTTTGGATATTTTAGCCGGCGCCATTGTTGGATTGGCGAGCGCTTTTCTGGTAAAATTATTTTTACCCAAACCGCAGACTTAAATTTTATGGATTACAACAAATATCAGCTCACGATTCTTATAACCGGCCGCGTGCAGGCGGTTTTTTTCCGGAGCGGCGTGAAGACCCTAGCCGATGAGCTGGAACTCACTGGCCGAGCCGAGAATTTAAGCGACGGATCGCTCCAGATTGTTGCCGAGGGATCAAAGGAAAAGCTCCAAAAACTGCTAGACTGGTGTTATCAGGGAACGATTTTCTCTAAGGTGGAGTCGCTTAAATTCATCTGGGCGTCGGCTTCAGGCCTGTTCAAAAATTTTGAGGTTGTGAAACAGGGGAATTTTTTAGAAGATAAACTTTTCGCGTTAAAGAATTTTTCTCAACGGGTTTTAAAAAAGCTGATTTTGCCGGAGCATGTAGTCATTATTCCCGACGGCAACCGGCGGTGGGCCAAGGGGCATAAACTCCAGATTTTTAAAGGTCATGAGAAAGGAGTTCGAAACTTCACTGATTTACTGGAAGAGAGCCGGCGGCTCAAAATCCCTTATCTTACTTTTTGGGGATTTTCCACCGAAAACTGGAATCGGAGCAAAACCGAAGTGAGTTTTCTTATGAATATCTTCCGCCGACACCTCCGAAAACTTAAAGAAAAACTCACCGAATATAAAATTCAATTTCGTCATTTTGGGCGTCAAGACCGACTGCCCAAGGACATTATAACCAGTCTTAAAACGCTTGAGGCAGAAACCAAAGATTTTGGCACCCTGCATTTGGGCCTCGCCCTTGATTACGGCGGCCGGGACGAAATACTCCGAGCGCTGGAGAGATGTAAAAGCGAGAATGGAAAAGTCAATGAAGCCGATTTTGCTAAATCACTTGATACCAACGGCTTTCCCGATCCAGACTTGATTATCCGAACGAGCGGCGAACAGCGGCTCTCCGGCATTATGCCTTGGCAGGGAGTTTATGCTGAACTTTATTTCTCACCGCGGTTTTTCCCGGATTTTGACGTTTTGGAGTTCAGGAAAGCCATTGCGGACTTCTCTAATCGCAAAAGAAACTTCGGGGCTTGACCCCGCACCTTTTCTGCACCATATTGAGACTATGTATTGGGTGTATATCATCATGAGCAAAAATAATCAATCGCTGTATATCGGCTCTACTCCAAATTTAGTCAAAAGATTAGATGATCATAATGCAGGCAGATCAAAAGCCACTTCAAGATATAAACCTTGGTTCTATGTCTATATCGAAGGCTATTTTTCTAAAGAAGATGCTTTTCATCGTGAAAAGACTTTAAAGCAATTTGGCAAAGTCTACTCCCAACTTAAAAGAAGAATCAAAAATAGCCTTCGTAGTGCAAAAAAGGTGCGGGGTTGACTTTTTCTTTATATCTGCTATAATATAGCTATCCTTGAAAAACCAGGGTAATTTCCTGAAAAATCAAGGATTTCCAGCTCTTTGTAATCATAATCATATTGCTACTTGTAAATTCGCCGTAGCCCCAAGCCTCTCAAATGGGTGGTTTGGTGCTGCGGCGCAAAGATCAAACGCTTCGCATGGTGCGGTTGCGTTCAAGTCACCCGCGGCAAGGAGAAACATATGGCAAGGCCGGGTTTGGAACAGCAGTTCGAGCTTCTCGCGAAGCTCGGGGGACACGCGGATTGGGGCGCGCTTACGACGGAGGAAGTTCAGGTCGGTATCACGGATGCCCAGCGCGCCGGAGTCGAGTTCACGCTCTTCATAAAGAACAGGTTTCGGGTGACCATGGCGGGGTTGTTAAGGGAAGCTGGGGAACTCACGATTGAGATCCCCGTGCTCCCACGCCCCACGCTCGCGGAGATCCAGACGAGATGGCCTTGGGTGAGCAGGATCGAGCGGGACACTTCCCCGACCAGTCCGGTCACGCTCCGTCTCGCTACGGTTCTCATGCCGGAAGAAAGGGAGATTGACAGCGTGACCTACGAGCGTCGTCTCATTCCGCATCAGGATTCGCTCCTCGGCCTCCAGCACCGTGATTGGCTCATCGCTCATCAGGATGAGGTTCCGGAGCCGGCTCGGACTGCCGTGAAGGCGCTTCTCGGGAAAGTCTACATTGATTTCCCGGGGCTCGTCGTGGTTCACGGGGGCGGCGGCCGGCGCTTCCCGTATGCGGGTCGTGACGGCGAGCGGTGGGGCGAGGGCTGGCGCTGGGTTGACGCCTGGTTTGTTCGGCACGGGCGTGTCGCTCTCTCCAGCAAGTAGCAGTAGCACTTTGGGCTTTGCGTGCTTGGGTCATAGGACCTTTCACGCTTGGAACCCTTTGGCCCTGCGCGTTTTTGGAGAAAACGCGCAGGGCTTCTTTTTTGTTATAATTATTTTGGATAGTAGATCGTGTGCGTATGGTTACGGCTATACGCGTCGAATTCCGCTATCGTTTGAATCAGAATGGCGCGGGGTACGCTTCACGCCAGCGCATTCTTACGATACGCACTATATTTCTCTACTTAGTGCAAAGAGCTAGGACATTACAGATGCCGAATTCGATACAATTCCAAATCAGCCCCGGCGGATAAGGAATGGTGGCGCGGAGGGCTTTCTGCACAATCGTGGTTCACGAGGACGGCGACCGGAACTTCCCGTATGCGAATCATGACGGCGAGCGGTGGGACGAGGACTGGAACTGGATTGACAACAGGTTTGATCAGAACGGGCGTGTCGCTCTCTCCAGCAAGTAGCAGCAATACCATCAGCGCATATGCTCGGCGCGCATGGCCTGTTTCAGCCAACCGCCGAGCATTTTGCCTATTTCGTTTAGTTTCTCTGATAAGAGACCGTATTGATTTGTTGAGATAGCTTTAATATCCCAGAGTATCTGGAGCAGGAATTTTAATAGATCAAACTTGGTGTTCGCCTTTTGAAGCACTATTGGCTTTTGTTCCATTTTTGTATATTGGGCGATGAAGATAAGCTCGATTGTTTCCAGAAATAGCGCGTCAATTTTTTCTCCAAGCGTGTATTTTGAAGATTTCGGGATGTGAACGAAAAGTTCGTACCACACTTTATAACAATTCACCAAATGGGACAAAATCGGCAAACTCCATTGGGGGGGGGGCATTATAGGTCATAAGAAAATATGAAAATTCAGCTAGCGGCTAAATTTGATGATATTGTATCTTTGGATAATTTGCTTTCAGCTTGGCAGGAATTCGTGCGCGGCAAGCGGAAGAAGTTGGATGTTCAGAAATTTTCTTTTCGGCTAATGGATAATATTATAGAGCTTCACGAGGAACTTGTCAGTAGAACCTACAAGCACGGAAGCTATGTCGGTTTTAGAATTTCTGACCCAAAACCGAGGAAGATTCATAAAGCGGGCGTCAGAGACAGAGTTTTGTATCACGCCATTTACCGTATTTTGTATCCATTCTTTGATAAGACATTCATAGCCGATTCTTTTTCCTGCCGAATAGATAAAGGAACACATAAAGCACTAAACCGATTTAGGCAGTTTGCTTATAAAGCGAGCCGGAATCATACCAGAACCTGCTGGGTATTAAAATGCGACATCAAGAAATTCTTTGAAAGCATTGATCACGGGGTTTTAATTGGGATTTTAGAAAATTACATTCCCGACAAAGATATTTTATGGTTGCTCAAGGAAGTCATACAAAGTTTTTCGGCAGATCCAAATAAAGGTCTGCCGCTCGGCAATTTAACCTCACAACTATTCTGCAATATCTATATGAATGAATTTGATCAATTCGCTAAACATACGTTAAAGGCAAAATACTATATCCGCTATGCCGATGATTTTGTGATACTCTCTTTTAATCGAGACTGGCTTCAAGGCTTAATCCTGCCGATAGCAAAGTTTTTAGAGGAACAATTAAAATTGTTTCTGCACCCCCAAAAAATTTTGATTAAGACGATTGCTTCCGGCGTTGATTTTTTGGGCTGGGTACATTTTCCCGACCACCGAGTTTTGCGCACCGCAACTAAAAGACGAATGTTCAAGAGAATTAAAGAGATGCCGTTTGCGGAGACTTTACAATCTTATTTAGGATTGCTCATTCATGGTAATACAGAAAAATTAAGAAACGGATTAAACAATATTTATCTGAATCTTCCAGCTATCACCTCCCAGTCAACCACCTTTAAAAACGCCTCAATATAGTCGGCGCGCTTTAAGCCGTAATCAATGATATAGGCGTGTTCAAAAATATCCATTGGGAGCAGGGGATTAGAGCCGGCCAAATGGCCAAGGTCGTGTTCGTTTACGAAAATATTAAAAAGCCGGTTGGCTATCGGGTCATGGTATAAAATTGCCCAGCCAATGCCGCGAATCATACCAGTGGCTTTAAAGTCTTTTTCCCAATTTTCATAAGAGCCAAACTGTTCGGAAATTTTTTGTGCGAGTGGCGATTGACCGTCAAGCGCTTTGCCGGTCTCGGACATAGCCCCAAAATAAATTTCATGCAGCCGCATACCGTTAAATTCCCAGCCAAATCGCCTTTTAAGTTCATTATATTCCGGCGTCCCGGCTTTACCTTCGCCCGCCATTGCCTTTAAAGTGTCAGCCAGTTTATTGGCATTGGTAACATAGCCCTGATAAAGGGTAAAGTGGGTTTGAAGAGCTTTATCCGAAAAACCCGGCGTGCCGAGGAGCTGATCAAAATTTTGCGGCTCGTAGGCCATAAATTTAGTATAGCATGAAATTTTAGAAAAAAAGAGGGCCTCACCATGTCATAACTGCGGACATAGGTGAGGCCCGGACGACTGACGGTCTTACACCCTCACGTGTTGCTTGACGATTTCGGCGATCTTCTCGAGCGGGATGCGAGTCGGCGGCACCTGCGGGAAGCTCAAGCTGCCGTTCAGAAGCGCCTGGCCTTCGGGGAAGAAGTACCAGACGGTTGTCTTGCCCTGAAGGCGTTCTTCCTCGAGCCGCATCTCCGCGGCCACTTGAGCGAGCACGATTCCCGCTTTCCGGTCGGTGAAGATCTGAACTTGACCGGTCTTGGGATGCTTCTGGATGATGATGGTGGCGCGGCAGCCGTGTTCCGAGCGGGCGAATGCCGAGAACTGCGGGTTTGCGGTTTCGGCAACCACCATCATGGCGGTGCGTCCACCGGGGAGTACAACCTCCACCATCGGGGCACGATCGAATTCAGCTTTCGCGCTCCAGAAGCGCTGCTGTTCCCCGAACTTGGCTTCGATGGCTTCGGTTGCCCACTGCGCCACTTTTGCCGGGGAGTCGGGGTGGAGCTGATGCATCGCCTTCACCAGAGAGGAGAGGTCGAAAGGGTGAGCTACCGGTCTCTGATCCACGGTTCGGACGAAGTGAAGGAGTTTGGCAAGCGTCGGTTCTTCCAAGATGCCCAACTCTTTGGCGATGAGTGTGGAGGCGGTTTCGTTAGCCTTACGCGTACCGTCCGAGAGGTGTTCATCGAATCGGCCACCGCCAAGGCCCACGAGAAGAGTTCCCTCCTTTTCGTACTTCTCCGCCGAACGGCCATCCGGCGCCCTCGGAGTTTTCCAGTAGACGACGCGGGCCTTGGAAATGCCGGGGAAGAGCTTTTCGCCGAACCTCCGGAGCAACCATAGCCCAAAGAACTCATCGAGGTGAGCACCGCCGTGCAGGACAATCTTACGGAATTGAATCATCGGCAACCCTCCTTATTCCCAAGGTTAGTTGGTTAAATTCTGGTCAGACCCTAAACCCTAGCCAACGAGGATAGGGTATTATTTGTAAAGGAACAGGAACACCTTTTAAGTGTCTTTATAGTATAGCAGAATATTTAACTCGTGTCAAGTGTTCGGAAAAAGCCTTATTTTACAAGGCGTTTCAGCTAATAAGTAAGTTAGTTTTCGGGCTGCCGGGAATCGAACCCGGGCTGCAAGACCCCCAGCCTCGCGTACTACCACTATACGACAGCCCGAATCGTTTTTTATGATATATTTTCATGATATAATTTCGTCATGGAAAAAGTAAAGCACAGGAACGGAGTTCGTTATCCATTTTCGATAAAAGAACGCGCCCGAGAATTACGGCAACATGGAAAGACTCATAGAGAAATTGTGAGAGAGCTTGGTATTAGTTTAGGATCAGCTGATCTGTGGACTAAAGATATTATTCTTACCGCGGAACAGAAACTAGCTATATGGGAAAGGTATAGCGCGAAAGTTTTTACTCCGGAGCGGCGTGAACAATTAAGAACTTTTGCCTCTCAAACTGGCTTTCTTCGTGAAAAATATACTAAACTTGACCTTATTGAGAAGATAAGGAATTTTTATAAAATTCATGGACGCATTCCTTTGAAAAGAGAATTTAATATGTATGATCAGTATAAGCGAAGATTCGGAAGTTGGAATCGGGCGATAAAAGCTTCTGGCTTTTCTACTAACCCAGAATTATTTTCTTATAAGTTTTGTGCGAACGATGGACATCGATGCGATTCATTTACAGAAAAAATTATTGATGATTGGTTATTGAATAGAGGCATTCCACATGCGAGAAATTTTAGATATGGGGAAACCAAAATGACTGCCGACTTTATGATTCAGCCGAATATTATTTTAGAATTTTTCGGATTAGCAGGAGTCCAGAAAATATACGATGAGATTATTACGAGAAAACGTAAATTCTGCCAGGAATTCAATTTCCGGCTAGTTGAAATTTATCCCAAAGATCTATTTCCTAAAAATAGGCTTGCAGAAATTTTAGTGACTTTTCTTTAACGCGAAATAGGACGCCTTCTATTAAAACTTTTCATGCACTTAGTGCACACAAAACCATGCTTACCATTGGGCAGCTTGGTTCGCTGTAAATTCGGATATTTTCGGCTCCAGTTGGTTGGATTATAATGGCCACGAAGCAGTCGCCGCGTACCCGCCATTATTGAACCTTTGCCGCAGTTTAGACATTTTCTCATACCGGGTAGTAGAAATTCGACAATAATAAATTTTCCTGCTCACCGGGCAGCAGTCGAATTTTCACTACCCGGCATATGTTACACGAATATATTTGCGAATAAGCGCGAATTATATGCGAATGATTATTCTAGGTGTTAATGTTTAAGAATCGCACTTCCCGATTTTCTTAATTTGTTTTGATAGATTTCTATAATGAGTTTGTTATATTCCTTAAGGGGAAGAATTATAAAATCATTTTGTTTTCTAACTTTTTGTTTTTTGGCGGTGATTTTAGCCATTACTGATATTCTATCATAAGGAGATAGTAATAATCAACTGTTTGTAATTTTGAGTTTTGGGTATTAGAATTTGTTTAGAGATTATCTCTAGGCCGACTTTAGTCGGCCGGGATCCCGGCACGAAATGCCTAGGGAGAATTTAGGATTTTATCTATCACCATGTCCGACACTACCGAACTTATTAAAGAAAAGCTCGATTTGGTTGATTTTTTAAGGCAGTATTTGGCGCTTTCACCGGCGGGCAAGAATT
>CAYSWC010000007.1:0-23132 GCA_964434715.1 uncultured Candidatus Saccharibacteria bacterium | reverse complement strand
TAGCTTTAGTCTGAAAATCTACTGTCTATTATTCTCGATCGAGAATAATAGACAGCTTGAAATTGATTAAATAAATTAGGTCTAAGAAAATCTAACCAGCGATTTTGGTGATTTCTACTTCGGTAAACGGCTGGCGGTGGCCTTTCTTTTTTTTGTAGCGGGTTTTGGAGTGGTATTTGAAGACAATTACTTTATCAGCTCTCCCCTGTTTTAAAATTCTAGCTTCCACTTGAGCGCCCGAAATATAGGGGGTGCCGATTTTAGCGTTATCACCGTCAGCCGTGAGTAGTACCTTGTCAAAAGAAAAATTATCGCCTTCCTTGGCGTCTAATTTCTCCACTTTTAATTTTTGGCCGGCGGAAACTTTATATTGCTTGCCGCCGGTTTGGATGACTGTAAACAGGGGTGTCATGCGAATGACTGGTGCGAATATATGCGAATTATTTGCGAATATCTATAACATTCGCATACTATTCGCAAAAATTCGCCTATTGATTAGCGTAACAATTAGTTGACTGAAATTATAACGCCGACCGCTATTAAAATCAAGATGCTCATAAAGATGTTGAAAAAGGACAAAAGGTAGGAAAAAAAACGGATGCGGTTGTAGAAAATTTTAACCAGAAAAAGGTTGACCAAAATAATCACCAGCGCCGAGAAAAGAATGCTCCAAACATCGTATTTGTCGCCCAAAAAATCAATGCCCCGGCCGCCGACAAAATGAATCACGAGCAAGTGATCAATATCCTTCAAAGAAACATAAGCAATCCCCAAGGCAACGAGGAATAAACTTAAACTTAAAGCCGTGGGGACGCTGATATAGAAATCTTTGAAAGTTTTTTCCACTGAAAATTTTTTTATTGGCGCTTACGGGAATCGAACCCGTGTTTCAGCGTTGAGAACGCTACGTCCTAGGCCACTAGACGAAAGCGCCATATTCGCGATTACTCCTAAATCTGTTTTATCGCGTGCACAATTCTCGTAAAACCCATTGCCCATGACGCCTTAATTAAAATCAAATCGCCTTTTTTAATCAAGTCCACGATTTTACCCATAAGGGTTTCGTCAACTTGATCAAAAGTAAAAACGCTCCGCTTGCCTAAGTCCTCCTCAATCGCGGCTTCAGCAATGAATTTTGCCCGCGGTCCTACGGCAATGAGAATATCAAAAACTTTAGGCACCAGTTTGCCGATATTTTCATGGGCTTCCATAGCAAATTTACCAATTTCCAGCATATCGCCTAAAATCGCGATTTTGCGCGGCGCTTCAATCGCTTTCACGGTTTCAATAGCCGCGGCCATAGAGAGCGGCGAGGCGTTATAAGAATCATCCAAAAGCAAAGTTCCCTTGATCCCGGGAATTATTTTCATCCGGTGCGCTGGCGGCTCAAAAAATGCGAGCGCCTCGGCAATGCGGATTAAATGCATGCCAAAGCAGATGCCCACGGCCGCGGCGGCGGCGGCGGCATAGGCCACCGGACGACCAAAGGCGTGATTAATCCGAAAAGGCACAAAACTGCCGCCATACTCCAGTTTGAAACTTATGCCCGCCGGCTTGCCATTTTCCGTCCGCAGTTCAAAGTTGGTAATCCGCACTTCGGCTTCGGCGCTGAATCCAAAAGTAATCACATGAGCCCGCGTTTTCTCTTTCATATTCAAAACCCATTCGTCATCGGCGTTTAAAATCGCAAAGCCGTTTGAGGGCAAAGATTCCACCAAACGGCTTTTCTCCCGCGCCACCGCCTCCGGACCCGAATAAAACTCCACATGGGCGGGAATCTCGCCCACGGCGGTTACAACCGCAATCTGGGGTTTTGCGATGGTGAGCAAATTTTTAATGTCGCCCGGTTTGTCGGCGCCGTATTCCAAAATCAGAAGTTCGGGATAGCTTGAGCGCCAGCCCCAGACCAGCCGGTTTAAACTTATAAAAATTACTTTGAGCAGAAAAAATAATTTCCGGATTCTGCTTTTGCCCGGGGGATATTCACGGCTTAAGAGCCGCTCCTCCGCTTCACGCCACTCGCCCAAAATAGTCAAGGGCAAGCCGATCTCGCCGTTAAAATTCCCTCGGCTGTGACGGGTCTCGCGTAAGCCCCGAAGCACGGTGTAGATCGCTTCTTTGGCTGAAGTTTTGCCAACCGTGCCGGTTACTCCGATGACGCCGGGCCGGTTTTTGCTTAAAGTCCCGCGGCTAAGCACCTTTAAAATCCAGAGGAGAATTTTTAAAGCACCTGTTTTCATGAGATGGAGTTATAGCTTCGGAGCGGTTGCCGGCGCCTCCGGCAGATCATCGGGCGGTATATTATAGTAATTTAAAATAAACTGGGCCAGTTCGCGGAAAGCCGGCACCACGGTAAGACCGGCAAGTTCCCCGACTTGCGGTTTGTCAACTTTAAAAAGAATGGCGAAGCGGGGGCTCTTGGCCGGCGCAAACCCGGCAAAGGTATGAATAAACTCGTCAGTATAGCCGCCGCGCTTAAAATCGGGAATCTGGGCCGTGCCGGTTTTACCGGCCACCGCATAATTGGGAATATGAGCCACTTGGGCTTTACGAACTGCCGAGGTCATCATCTGGGCAACTTGGCTGGCGGTTTCTGCTTTAATCACACGCCTCACGACTTCTGGCTTTTCACCGCTTAAAAGATAGGGTTTCATAAGCAGGCCGCCATTCGCAATCGCTGAAATGGCGTTCACTAAGGCGATGGGGGTCATTGCCACTCCCTGACCAAAAGAGGCAGTCGCAAAATTGATGTCCCGGGCATTGCTTTTTAAGTTTTTAAGACTGCTTTTGACCTCGCCGGGCAAATTAAGACCGGTTTTTTCGTCAAAGCCGAATTTCACCAAATAGCGGAGAAAATTCTCATGGCCAGTCTGCCGCTCGGCGAAAACCGCGCCGATATTGATGGAGTTTTCGATGACTTTAGTCATGCTCACGGTGCCGTAAACTTTGCCGTCATAATTTTGAATGCGCCGGTTGTTTAAAACAATAGAACCAGTGTCAGTAAAAGTGGTCTCGGGCGTGATTTTGCCAGTATCAATGCCGGCTGACATGGTTATGACCTTAAAAACCGAGCCGGGTTCGTAAATAGACTGACTGGCGGCGCTTAAAAAATCCCCCACCGCGGAAGCGCCATAGCGGTTGGGATCAAAAGCCGGATAATTGGCCAAAGCTAAAATTTTGCCGGTTCTAGGTTCCTCAACAATCACCGTCCCGCCCACGGCTTTGTTCTTGAGAATAGCTTGAGCCAGAATTTCCTCGGCTTGAGACTGAATATTGCGATCAATAGTCAAAACCAAATCACTGCCGTGAACCGGCTCGTGAATTTTGCCTCCCGCCTCCTCGCCCGGAAGCCCTCGCAAAAGTTCTTCGTAAAAAGCCTCAAGACCATAGCGGCCTTTTAATTCATCATCGTTGCTGGAAGGTCCCACAAAACCCAAAAGATGCGCTCCTAAATCTCGAAAGGGATAAAAACGGAATTCTTCTTTATCAATATAAATGCCCTTAAGATCCAAGTTTTTAATGGCCGCGACTTGCTGCTCACCGAGTTTGGCGGCTAAAAGTTCATAGCTATCGTTGCTTTTGCCGATTTTCCTCTGGAGTTCGGCTTGCGGCTTTTCCAAAATAGAACTTAAAAGTTCCGCCGTTTTATCCGGTTCCTCAATTTGCCTGGGAACGGCAAAGACAACCGGGTAATCGCGGTTCAAGGCCGCCGGAATCAAGTTACTGTTCTTGTCAGTAAAATAAATAGAGCCCCGGCGGGGCTTTAAGAGACCGGCCAGACGAATCTGGGATTCGGCGCGGGCGGCATAAAGATTCCCCTTTTTAATCTGAAGCTCGTAAAGATTAAAAATTAACGAGCCGAAAGCCAAAAAGATTCCCGAAAAAACAAAGATAAACCTGAAACGTTTCATCACAAATTATAACTGACTTACTAACTCACCCTTGACTGGTTTAAGATAGATGGGGTTTTGCTCTAAAATTAATCCCGCCTCTTCGGCCGCTTTGGCCATATTTTGAGTATCTAAAATGTTGTAGAGCTGATTTTTAAGTTCAGCACTCAAAACCTCCAGTTCCTGAAGCTCTTTTTCTTTTTTGCTCAATAAAACTTTAAATTCAGTGACGTCACTGTAGAAAACAATGCTTAAATAAACGCCGGCAAAAAGCATTAAAATGAGCGGTAGAATAAAAAACCGCAGTTTAGATTTTGGTTTGTTGGGTTGGATAATGGTCATTGCGCTTACGCTACCTCAACGCCTTATGGCGCAACGGAGTTTGGCTGATCTGGTTCTAGGATTCTCCTTAATTTCTTCCTCCGAAGCCGTAATCGGTTTTTTGGTTAAAATCGTTAATTTTTCGACCTTTTTATAATCCCGGAAGTAATTTTTTACCAGCCGATCTTCCAAGGAATGGAATGATATAATGGCCGCTCGGCCGCCGACTTTCAAAATTTCCGGCAAATTCTTCAAAACTGTTTCCAGATTTTCCAATTCCTTGTTGGCATAGATGCGGAGCGCCTGAAAAGTTCTGGTGGCTGGATGAATACGACCTTGTTCATAGTTTTTTGGGACTGCGGGGATGACCGCATCAACTAATTCTTTTGTAGTTTCAATCGGTTTAATCTTTTCCTGCTGTTTAATCGCGTAAGCAATGCGTTTGGCGTATCGCTCTTCTCCGAATTTCCTGATAATTTCGGCAAGTTCGTTCTCGCTTAACTCTTTTAAAATTTCTCTTACCGGCTTCACGTCGTTGCTGTAAGTCATAATGAGCGGCTCATCTCTCTGAAAACTGAAGCCCCTGCCAAAATTCTCTAATTGCTCCGAAGAAAATCCCAAATCAAGAACCAATCCGTCGGCTTGGCCTAAATTTCTTTCCTTTAAAATTTCCGGCAAGCGGGCGAAATTGTCATTGACTAAAACCACTTCGGAGATCGGAAACTGGAGTTTTAGAATTTCGGCAATGCGCTCTTGGGCTTTTTCAATCATCCGCCTATCCCAATCAATTCCCAAAAGCAATCCATTGGGCGAAATCTTCTCCAAAATCGCCGCCGCCAAGCCCCCGCCGTCAACCGTCGCGTCAATGATGAATTCTCCGGGCTTGGGATCTAGTAATCTTATGGATTCGTGTAAAAGAACAGGAACATGTGACATAAATCCCAATGCCAAAATCTAAATTTCAAATCAAATCCAAAATCCTAATGATCAAAAAATATTTTGAATTTTGAGCTTTGAGCTTGATTTGACATTTGAGCTTTGACATTTGAAATTTAAATACCCAGTTCTCCCATTTTTTCCGCTATCTCATCCGATGCCGATTCGGTTTTGGCTTTATACTGCTTCCAAGAAGCGGCATCCCAAATTTCCAGCCGGTTGTATAGGCCGGCAACCACCGTTTGTTTCTTTAAGTCAGCGTAGGCGCGCAAATAATCGGGAATAAGAATTCTCCCTTGGGTGTCAATTTCGGCGTCAGCCGCTCCGGCCAGCATCAAACGGCTAAAGGCTCTAGCATCGGCTTTGGCTAAAGGCAAAGTCAAAATTTTTTTTGCCAGTACTTCCCATTCACTTTTGGAAAAAACAAAAAGACAGCGATCCAAACCGCGCGTAATAATCGCGCCGCCAGTCAAACCCTTTCTAAATTTCGCCGGCACCGCCATGCGGCCTTTGGAATCTAAATTGTGTGTGTATTCGCCTATAAACATGCGATGTTTGCCCGAGAGCCCGCAGCGATTGGCTGCAAACGAGCACCGAGCACATAAATTATGTTAATAAACTATATTTCAATCTCTCTTTTAATCTTCGGATGGCTTGACCACGTTGCTTCAGTTTTCGTTCTCGATCTCTTGCATCTAATTCATCACGGTAGGCTTCGTAATAAATTATTTGTGGATTTCTATTTCTGTGTTCTCTAAGACGTCTCTCTAAGTCATTGGTATAACCAATGTAAGTGCCTTGAATGGTAGAGGTTTTAAGCAAATACACGTAATACATAATTTATGTGCTCGGTAACGATTTTCTAATCAACCGAGCACATAATGCGTTATGTGCTCCGGTTGAAGAAAATCAGTTATCCCCAGAATTCTCACTTATCCCCAAACTTATCCACATTTCCCCACTTTTCTTCCATTATACGCCACTTGAAATTTTTGAGTCAAATAAAAAAGTCTCCGCTTGAGCGGGAGAAAACATTGAAAAACCTACATCAGAGCCGGAGTTTATTCACAGAATGTGCACAGATTGAATAAAAATAACCCCAGCACTAAATTTTGCGGAAATTTTAAAAATTTAAAAGGGCGACCTTGCGGGTCGCCCGATACGACGAATCGAGTAAGGAGGGTTACTCCGGAAAAAGCTTGGCGGCTCGGTCAGGACCGAGAACGCCATCGACTGCCTGCCGCCAGTCTTGGAGAATACTTCCCTTCTCGTCAAGAAGAATCTCGGCCTCTTCACTTTCAAAAGACCGCGGTTTCTCTGCCCAGCGACGATTCCAATCGTTGAGCTCTTCGCTGAAATGGGCGGTCTCGGCCAAAAGCAGGATTTCGGCATCGCTTGGAATTTCTCCAAGCATGGAAATCACAAAGCCAGTGAAGTACTCTTTCTGGGCCTCGGTCAGTTCTTGGGTTACGGGATTTTCTCGAAACCGCTGAACCAAGGTCTTGAAGTGCTCAAGCCGGTAAGACTCAAGCTCCCGCGAAAGTTCCTCGACTTGCGCGCGAAAATCCTGATTCTCCTCTTGGAGCGCAGCGAGTTGAGCTTTCAAGTTCTCTACGATCGAATCGATTGGGGGAACAACCGGAATCGCTGCTGAAGCGATGAGCTGTTTTTCCTTCGCAGTTTGAAAGACAAATTCCGTGGGAGCGCTTACGCTCGGATAAGCCACCGCCACTGGTGGTTGATCCTTGTAAGATCCCCAGCCTAGAAGATAACCACCGAACGTCATAATGCCGATGGCTGCAAAGACGCTAAGGAAGAAAGCTATGATTGTTTTCATTAATCAACCATTCCTTTCCTTAGGGCGCGTGGCCCGGGAAAGACCGGTTGCCGGTGCCGCCGTTGAAAGTCGCGCTGTTAGGAGTCGCGCCACCAAGATTACCGTTGAAGTTAACGGTGTTGTTCGAGCTGTTGTTCGTGACCACTGAACTGCCATAGACCGGCGCTTTAAACTCGAACGTCAACCCACCGCCACCGGTAATCGTCAATGTCGTGCCGTTGCCCGAGATGTTGACCGTTCCACCGGCAGGATCAACGATTGACACCGAACTGCCGCTGGAGGCGTTTACTTCATCGCCCTCGTCCATGCCGTAGATGGTGACTCTCGCATTGCCCTTCACATCTACTTTGCTGTGAGAGGGATGATTGCCGTCGCAACCGTCGCAAGAGGTAACGGTAACTTTGCCGCCACTTCCGCTGTTCACGACCGCAAGGCCATCCGGGGCCGAGTAAGTCGTGCCCGGCGGGACATCGGTCGGCCTTCCCCAGCAGTGTCCCTGCTGTTGAGTTCCCGAACCGCCCGCTTGAGCCAAGACCGGCTCGCCGACCAAGAACGCCGCGAACACGAACACCGAGAGAACGAGAAGAACGTACCTCATGGGCTTTACCTCCTTTCGTAACAAGCCCGTATTTACCTTGGAAAGGTCCTAATTTAAAGTTAGCACTAAACAATTCCGGCGTCAAATCTAAAAAAATGCCTCGCGAATCCCTTCGCGAGGCATAATCAAAACCTCTAACTGTTCCTAGACGAGGCGGAGCTACCTTCTCGGCAACACGAGCTTGCCGTTCTCGAGCGTGACCGGCCTTCCGCGTCGGAGGAGCTGGACATCCGGGGACGAGGACTCGACGCCCACGTTCTGACCGTAGATGTCGACCTCGCTCCCTTTCGGCCCATCGATCCTCGTGATCACGAAATGGTCGTTCTTGAACTCATCGCCATCCGGAATCACGAGAAGCGGCGGCTGACCGTTGAGCGCGGAGAGAATGATCTGCACCCGGTCGCCCTGTCCGAGAGACGGCCGACCGTTGCGCTTCGTGTACATCATGCGTCCGGTGACGGTGATCGCCACCGCTCTCGCCCGACCGTTCTCCCGAACGCCGACCTCGATTGCTCCTCTTGGAACGCGAACTTCGACTTTCGCCATTCTTTCCTCCTTCCCTTGACCAGAGAACGACCGCCATACACACTCTCTGACTTCCCGGGTGGTAATCCACCCGTTTCCCTGTCTCCCCGGTTGCAATGGTCACGAAACCGGCGTGAGCTTGCTAGCTCATATTCCCCTCCTTAGAAATAAGTTGTCAAAGAACCCAACCGAAACGATAAATCACATTTTAATCGCTTTCACTCCACCGGTCAAGTTCCCGCACCAGCCGGATGCATCCCAAGAGGATAGCTTGAAGTTTTGCCCGGACAAGGCGTCCCCGGCGCCGGCAACATTTGAAACAAATCGGCCGACCGGCATCAGTTCTCGCCACCACTGGTCTCTTCTTTTTGCACTTCGCACAGCGCTCAAGAACAAAGTTATATGATGAGTAGTAAAGCTTCTGGTAGCAGTTCGAGCAGATTCTCTTTTTGGAATTTCTTTTTTTATGGACAATCCTATCCTTACCGCAAACACTGCAGGTGCCGCGGCGGCGAAGATAACAATTGGCACAGATCAACCGACCGGATTTCGGGTTCTTATGAACAACCCTGCGTTTTCCGCAAACTTCGCAGATGCCTTTTCTCACTCTATTCTCCTTTCCTGATTACTCCGTTTGCTTCCCTAGCTTACACCCTCCCCGAAAAAAAGCAAGATCATCAAGAAAACTCCTTGCAGATAAAAAGCCGCAGGGGTTAACTGCGGCAGTTTAGACTTACTAGAGCGAACCGTAAATCGCATAGGGCTGCCTTTTGTGATAAGCCCAATAGCGGTCGCCGTAAGACCAGTGCCACCACTCGCTCGGATAGTTAACAAAGTCAACTGTTTCCATGACCTTAATCAGGGAATCTCGGTTCATTCTGGCTAAACCGCCGAGTCCTGGTGAGTGGGTAAAACACCGATTCTGACTTTCTTCGGGTGTAGCGTTAACCGGCGTACCCATATCCAACTCCAAACCGCTCTCGCTGCTAATGAGCGTTAGATCTACGGCTCCGCCGGTGGTGTGGGGCGGACAAGTATCGGGCGGCGCCGCATACACGCAGGTTTTTTCGAAGAGCTCTTGTTCGGTCCAGCTTGGATGTTTCTCACGCAGCTGCTCGCGATACTTTTCAAAGTATTGCAGCTGAAGCGCAAGCGGACGATAACCTTCTCTAACCAAGAATTTGATCCTAGGCGGTAGCCTCTTTTGAGCGGTCAATAATTTTCTCACCACTGCTTGCCGAAGCCTAGAAAAGGTTTTCGGATCGCCGGGATCATATCCTCCTTTGGCATACTTTACGGTTAATTGCGGATGGTCGCTGATGTCAACCAGCGGATCACCGTTTTCTCTAATTTGAATGGCTAAAACTCTCGGATCAGCAATAGAGAAAAATCCCATTAACCCTCCTTTCTTCAGTTTTCAAATTGCTAAGGTAACGGAGTGTCTAATACTTTAGGCGCTCCGTAAGCCAAACTCCCTTGTTTGGCTTCTGCCCTACTTTACAACCCCAAAAAAGAAAAATCAAACTCGGGGCAAGGTATGGAGATTTGCAATTTTCTATATTTATGGGATAGTTCGCTCACAATCAAAAGCATGGAGGTACAATCATGAAAAACGTGAAAAGACAACTTAAAAAAGAATCACTAGTGTTAGGAAAGTTACTCAAGAAAATCGCACCGCGGGTCGGGGCGACTGTGTTCCTAGAACCCGAATGGAAGATTGCTGGGCAGATTACGTTCAAAAGCGGCAAAAATTCTTACTTCCGATACAACACCCTTGACCTTAATCCGGTTGGGGCATCGGACATCGCCAAAGACAAAGATTACGCCAATCTGTTTATGCGGCGGCTTGGTTACTCTGTCGTGCCTGACAGCAAAACGTTCTTTTTGAAAGAATGGGCGGAGGCTATTGGAGCGTCTCGCCGCACGATTGACGATGCGTATGCGTATTCAAAGCGTCTCGGCTTTCCAGTTGTGGTGAAACCAAACACTGGCAGTCAGGGCTCGGGCGTAGCTATTGTCCACAACAGGCGCGAGTTCTACCGCGCCATGCGCGCCGCCCTCAAGCTTGACCGCGTGGTGTTGGTGGAGAGACCAGTGTGTGGCCGAGATTACCGGTTGGTCGTTCTCTACGACGAAGTAATCTCCGCCTACGAACGGATACCGCTTAACATTGTCGGCGATGGTAAGACATCAATTGAGCGGCTACTCCAAAGGAAGCAACGTCAGTTTATCGCCGCCAAGCGGGAAACGCGTATCAAGGTGGACGATCCGCGCATTGCGGAAAAACTTAAGCGGCAGAGACTCTCGCTTCGCTCGGTGCCGGTTCTCGACGAACGGGTATTCTTGCTTGATAACGCCAATCTGTCTTCTGGCGGCGACGCAGTTGACGTGACCGCAAGCGTAAACCCCGCTTTCCGGGAGCTCGCGGTACGACTAACAGCCGACATGAACTTGCGTTTGTGCGGTGTTGACCTCATGGTCAATGGCCGCATAAACGCGCCACCCATACCGGGAAAATACTGGGTGCTTGAAATCAACGCCGCGCCAGGACTCGACCACTACGCCAAGACTGGTAAGGCGCAAGAAAAAATCGTCGAGGAGCTGTACCTCACGGTTCTTCGTAGTCTGGATCGTTAGGTGGGATCGGCTGCTAACTCTCCTTACGCCCTACCAAAGAAAAGCAAATTTGGGCGGTATAGGGATCGAACCTATGCTCTCTGCAATGTGAATGCAGCGTTTTGCCATTAAACTAACCGCCCTTTGTAAACAATTTAATCCAAAAAGGCGCGGCTTACAAGCCGCGCCTTCCTTACTCCCCCACTAACCTTCCAGAGAGAAAGTTAATACGCAGACGCACCTCCGAAAGAAGCTCTACTATTCCTATTCTCAAACAATTCCTAAGGGGGAGTAAATTATCGTTAAGGAAAATCTTCTTTTATCCGAAAACTGCGCAGGCGAGCGGGCATGGTTCCCGCTCTTTTGGTTACGCCAAAAGGGCGGGAGAGCGAGCCGAGGAACAAGCAAGCGAGCACGCTGGGCGAGCGCAGCGGTTTGAGGGAAAAGAAGATTTTCTTAAAAAATAAAGATAATTTGCTCCTCTACTTCAACTCCACCTTTGCCCCTGCTCCTTCCAATTTCTTTTTCAACTCCTCTGCCTCTTCCTTTTTCATCCCCGCTTTTGCCGTCTTGGGCGTCCCTTCAGTCATAGCTTTAGCTTCCTGCAGTCCGATACCCAATGCCTCGCGAAGAACCTTAATCACCTGAATTTTTTGTCCGCCGGCCTCCGCAATCACCACATCAAAACTGGTTTTCTCTTCCGCCTCTTCCCCGCCAGCCCCAGCCGGAGCGCCGGGAGCCACGGCCACGGAGGCCGACACTCCAAATTTTTCTTCCATCTTTTTTACCAGCTCGGCCAGTTCGGTGACTTTTAGTTCGCTTACTTTATTGATGATGTCTTCAAATTTATCCATTGTTTTGCCTCGCGAATTTACACGAATTACTCACTAATTTCACTAATTGTATTCGGGGTTATTCGTGGGCTATTCGTGTCTATTCGCGAGTTCAAGTTTCGACCATTTTTTTACTCTTCTCCTGCAATAAATACATAAATGCCCTTATCGGACCTGACAAAACTCCCGCCAGTTGCGCAAGCAGTATTTCTCTTGACGGCAGTTTGGCGATTGTCAAAAACTCCTCGGAGCTCAAAAACGCTTTTTTGGCTATTTCGTAAGCGCCTAAAATCTTGAATTCTTTTTTTGCTTTGGCTAATTCTCTAGAAAATTTGTAAACAACGGAGGCTCCATCTGATACTTCGCCCGGAAGGAAAACTTCGCCCACCGCTCCCGGAAACTCTTCCGGGTTAAAATCCAAGCCGGCCGCCTGAAACGCAATTCTTAAAAGCCGCTTTTTAATAACTTTAAAAGTGGCGCCGATTTTCTTAAGCTCGGCTTTAAGCCGTTGAAGCGAAGCGGTATCCACTCCGGTAAAGTCGGCAAAAACTACTGAATGATTTTCGGTCAAGAGTTTTTTACCGGCTTCAAGTTCTTGGGATTTTTGTTTTCTGGTCTTCATATCGCTTCGCTCTATCAACGAATTACGAATCTAGTACGAATGTACGAATTCGTAAATTCTCCGCCGAAGGCGGATCAGCCTCTGGCCGAGAAATTGATTCGCTATTCGCTGATGAATAAATAAAAAACTGCGTTATCTCCGCAGTTCGAGGAATTATCGCCACTAGTGGTCCCGACGTAAAGCTCCGACGCTCACGGTCGGAGTTCCGTACCGAAGCGTCGGAATCGGGATCCCGACTTCCTTATTTACTAGGTAAATTGTGGCGTCGGGACTAGTGGCTTATTTGTCCTCGGCGGGGCTTATTCCTTCGGTAAGTTCAGGACGCCCGCGGTCTGCGGATTATTATTCATTATAGTCATTTAGTTTTAGGTGTCAACCCCGCACCTTTTCCGGCAAAGACTTTCTTATTTCAAGGCCGCCAAAGGCGAAGCCGGCTTACGCCTCTGATTTTATACTACCACAATATCTCTGTCAGGAAAGGTGCGGGGTCAAGTGGATAACTGGAAAAGAAAAAGCCCCGTTCTTCTGCTCTCGCAAAAGTCGGGGCTGTGCCGCCTTAACGCTTGGCGGCAAGCTGTGTCTTTTCGGCAAGGAGCGACCTTACCTTATCCTCAAGCGCGATGCCCCTCAACCCTACGGCTCGCACTTTGCCCGCAGAGTCTATAAGGACGGTGTGAGGGATGCCATTCACCTTGAAGTCTTTGGCCAGAGGGTTTTTCATACCTCCTTCGCAGTGAATGTTGGGAAAGCGGAGCCGGAGACCGTTCTTCACGCCTTTCACGTTGCCGGCGGCCTGATCCACGCCAACGCCGATAATCTCAAGACCCTGAAGGTGAAGCTCGTCATAGAGAGAACGCAGATCCACCAAAATCCTGTCCTTACAGCAGGGCGGCGACCAAAAAGCGATGAGCACTTCTTTGCCTTGGAGTTTCCGGAGATCAACCGGCTTGCCGTCAACGTCCTTGGCGACAAGCTCGGGAGTTTCCCGGAAAAGATCCAGCCGGTCACGATCTCTCTGCCACCAGTTGTGCCAGCCGATTCCGTGATTCCGCGCTTCCAGCTCACGCTCCTCATCTGTCTTGGGAAAAGCCAGAGCTTCGTCGTAGAGCTTCAGAGCGCGCTGGATATTCCCCGCTTCTGCGGCTCTCTCGGCTGCCTTTGCCCTAAGCGTTCCCCGCTCAAGGATTGCCGTCGGCCAGCGACGATCAAACTCCGTAATCAAAGCATCAACTTCTTCGTCGCTCTTGGCGTCCACGATCGTAAGCAACCCAAGGCGATACTCGGCATAGGAACGGTAGATCCCCTGCGGAAACTGCTTCAGGTACTCGCGGGCGTGCTCGGCTTCGGCTTCGACATCGCCGATCTTCTCGTCAATCCGGAGCAACAACTCCCACGCTTCCTCGATGTCCTTGGCTTTGGGATTCCGCCTGACATAATCCCAAACCTTCTTCTGGGACTTAGCGGAGATCTCACGGTACTTACGAGCAGGCTCAATATCGCCAGCCGTACCGCTCTTGTAGGCAACGCGTGCTTCCCGTCCCCACTCGCTGCGAAGCTTCTCAACTGCCGTCTCTGATCCAGAAAAAAACATGACCAACAGTAAGAGGAGGGCACCCATGCGTTATTTCTCCTTAAGCACTGGGTTTACAGCTTGTTTCGGTTTGGAAAGTCCTAATTTAAGGATAGACAATTAAACACAAATGTCAAGTGCTTATTATCCACACCCTAAACCCCGACACCATATCGAGTTTAGGTGCGCTATTCGCGTGCAATAAAAAAACGGCGGTAAGAAGGGGCCGTGTGTCTGCTGATCCGCTTGGACTAGCTCTGATCACGGTAACCTTCTCGCCGCCTTTTAGGACGACTTAGTATGTTTTCAAGGTGCTGAAGAAGGAGAGAGGTATAGCTCTGTCGGGAACTCGCGAGAGTTTGACTCGCCACACCTCTCTCCCGACCTGCGCTAAATTAAGTTTGGAAGCGGTTCTCGTTAGGCATGCCTTAATCTAGCGCCGGCTTTGATGGAATCACTCAACCAAGGATTTTCGGGAAAAGGGGAAGAAGGAATGTTGCTTGGTTTTACGTGTTGCGGAAACACAACCCTGGTTGAGTGATTCTTATTTCCTGGGATGAGGTGTTCTGCGAACACCAGTTTCTTCGATCTAGTGAGCCGCAGATGGGCAGACACTCCTCTGTCGCGTCAAGCTCCAAAAAAGTACCGCTTTCACCCCACCCCTTGATATCGCAAAGTACGATAAAAACAAGTATACTTGTCCTTGAAATCCTGTCAAGCTATCTGTTAATAACCCCCTTACGCCACTCTTGAATCTTTTTATGATTGCCGGTTAATAAAACTTTAGGAACTTTCCAGCTCTTACGGCTTCCAACTTCTGACTTCCGACTTCTAACTTCAGCCGCGAATGATTCCGGTCTAGTATATACCGGATACGATCCCTTAATTTCTTCAAGCGATTCCTGCTTGCCTAAAACGCCGGGGATAAAGCGGGAGACTGCCTCCACTAAAACCATAGCCGGGAGTTCCCCGCCGGATAACACATAATCCCCTATGGAGATTTCCTCGTCGGCAATATATTTTGCCACCCGTTCATCAACGCCTTCGTAACGGCCGCAAATTAAAATAAGCTGATCGTATTTCGAGAGTCTTTTAGCGATTTTGGAATCAAGTTTTTTGCCGCGCGTGCTAAATAAGATTATTCTAGTTTTTAGTTTTTGGTTTTTAGTTTTAGTTTTTAAAGTTTCCAGTTTTTGGACGGCACGATAAATCGGCTCAATTTTGAACACCATGCCCGGGCCGCCGCCGTAAGGACTGTCATCAACCTTGTGATGCTTATCGGTGGTAAAATCCCGCAAATTATGAACTAAAATCTTAATTAAGCCCTTTTTTTGGGCGCGTTTTAAAATTGATTCGCTAAAGTAGGAATCAAAGATATTAGGAAAGATAGTTATTATGTCGAAGCGCATACTTATGAGATTATAATAACGATTTTAAAAAATAAAGAGCCCCGCGGGTTTGTCCCCTTGGGGCTGTCTAAGGCGGTTACGTACGCTGACTCCGAAACGTCTGAACTGCGGCCACGCCAATAGCACCAATATCATCCGGGTTCACGTTCAGCCCCAGCATCCTGCCAATTTCCGCTGGGGCGTAAGGATAGCCGTCGGCAACCCCGAGGTAAAGACGCAGTACGTCACGCTTTACCTCCCACTCCGACGAAGAAGGCAGTCTTTCCAAAAGTTGCTGTCCTGCTTGCCGGAGTGCTCGAAGACCGAGAGCGGCCGCGTCTTCGGCGTACTTATCGCCGTAGACTGCGGCGAGAAACTCTCGAAGTCTCATCGCCGCCGTCATCGCATTCACGAACATGAAATCATTCCCTCCCCTAAAAAGTTAAAGAGCTGAAAACCCGTTTTTGGTCATACCAAGCCGCCACGACTTGGTAGAACCATATTATAGCGCATACCACTTATTCTGTCAACCACGCACCTTCATTCAACCAACCGATAACCCAACTCGCCTTGTTGAGCGAGTTCAACAACTTCCATCCCAAACCCGAAAATGCCGGCAATCACTTTGACTAAGGTCGCGAAATCGGACGGATTCAGCTCGCCGACATTGATTTCGGTCAAACGTGAACCATCTGATTGTTCCCACTCAAGCGTCACTTCTCTACGAACAATCTTCAAGCTCTGCGTTTGCGGATTATGGATTAGGATATCTCCCGGGCTAAGCCGCGTATGGCGGTTCCGGCGTCCGTCATTAAACCAAAGGGCGCTTCGCTGAATTATGTGTGTTCTTGATGACAACGGTATTTCTCCTCACAATCTCTGTAAAAGGACTAAAGGCAGATTAACACGATATTAATCAAAAACAAAATTCCTCCGATTGCAATCGGAGGAATTTTGTTTTAAATAACTTAAATTAATTTACAAGCCTGCTTCGGCAGGAGCGCTCCGGGGAGCGCGCAGGCCGCCTTCCGGTTCCTCAATCTTCAAATTCACGCGGGCATTGTTTTTAATGCCCACAATCCGGAGGAGCGAGCGGATGGCTTTGGCAGTCGCGCCCTGTCGGCCGACCACCTGGCCCATATCCTGGGCATTGACTTTTAAAGTCAATAGCACCCCCATCTCATCAACCTTGCGTTCAATCTTCACATCATTCGGATTATCCACAATGGCTTTGACGAGAAATTCCAGGAATTCCTGATCTGAATTCTTTACAGACATGATAACTTCAATTACGGCTTTACTTTTCGACCTTTCTTACTGACGCTCTGACCAACAGTCATTCAGCGTCGAGTGTCTTCCTATTATAACAAACTGACGGGGAAAATCAATACCCTGGCTTTTACGGACAAATATCGGCAAAAGTTTCAAAACCAACATGAAAATGGCTGGTTTCGTTATTGACGTGTAAACCTCGAGGACAAAAAGCGTCTTTAACCTGCTGATTGGAGCAGTTGCCGTAACCGGTTGAGGCAGCATCAATATCTACTGATCTCCCTTGATAATGCGAGGTGCCTTGATGTTGTCCTCCGCCATAAGCAGTAATGGCATAACTGCAGCCGGTTGAAGCAAGTTGAGCAAGTCCAGCCACAATTTCAGAATTAGTTGTTACCCAATGCTCGCCGGCACAATTATGGCCGCTAATCGCCCACATACCGCAGGCGGTACCGCTGGCTAAAGTTTCCAACTCTTTCCTCGTTGCCGTTCTCGGCCATTGAGCATCACAGCTTGTCTGAATATCCTTATTAACATTGGAACTGTTGAGGACAGCTTGAGCATTGGCAGCACAAGGATCTGGTGGCGGTGGTGGCGGAGGCGGAGGAGGCGGACCGCCGCAAGTTAAAAGGTTACAGAATGGTGGAACTATGCCTCCATTCAGATTCACAACTCCCCCAGCTAGACGCAAACCTTGTGCTTGCGTGATACTCCAAATTAAGATCAATCCTAAAAAAACTAAAGCCAAAAGTAATTTCTTCATATTAATCCTATAATTTGAGAATCTCGACCTCTGATTAACACCTTTTAATTATACCACATTAAGCGGCCGGCTCTCTTCGGGCTTTTTCCGTCTCGCCTTCGGTCACGGGAATTGCTTCGGGCCTGAGCGTCTTGCTTTCTTCCGCCTTAACTTCCGGCGGTTTAACTTCTTCGGTCTTTTTGGCCGTCTTATGAACCGGCATTTTAGAACCGGAAATTATGCCGGTCTTGATCAAGAGATTATGAACCGTCGGAGTGGGCTTAGCGCCTACTTTTAGCCAGTATTCCACTCGCTCCTTTTTAAACTCGTGCTTCTTGTCTAAAGGATTATACCAGCCCAAATCCTCGGCATAACGGCCGCCCAACTTTTCACGTTTTTCCTGCACAATCAGCCGGTAACTCGGCTGGTGCTTTTTACCGATACGCTGAAGTTTCACGGCGAGCATAAAAGCAATGCTAACAAAGCAGAATCCGGCTGTCAATAATAATGCTCCGCGGGCTAAAACCTGCGGCTTCATCCAGTCCTTGTGGAAGATTCATCGGCCTCCGTTCTCCGGGCATGCTTTCATCTCTGGCGTGAACGCCGGAGTTTTCAGTCAGGACTGTGGTAAATTAAGATACTGATCTATAAAAAAATAAGCGGCCCGCCAGGTGTAAAACCTTGGCGGGCCGATTTTAAGGTCAAAGAGCACTGCGGCGAGCCGTGGGCTACAGCGACCTTAGTTGTCGAACCAGAAGACGATCCGAATATCCTGGGGGTTGCCGAGTTTGCGGAGTTGCGGCAATGCTTCTCCCAAGAAGTCCTTAACGCTCTCGGAGTAGACTTCCTCCCACTCGATGATGGTGTAGTAGTGGATCAGCCCATTGAAGGCGCTCTTGTCCCGGATGCGGCGTTCCATCTCCTGGTTGGAGACGACTTGCACCATGCTGCCGGAGACGCCTCCGCACCACTCGTCGGGCACGCCATGCTTATCCACTTCCATCCACTTCTGGTAAATCTTGAGTTCCACGAACCCGCGACGCTTCACTACCCTGCTCCAGTCATACTCGAGGAGTTCCTCGAGCATGAGCCATGAGGCCGAGTGCCAGTCGGGGCGGCTGACGACCTTACCGGGAATCAGCCAGCGAGAGTGTCCCTCGACAACCCACTCCTTCGCTTTCTCCTCCGAGCAGATGGGATCTTCGGTGTCTTCGGAATACTCGTCGTCGGGCACGACCCGTAGCGTGTAGTCCTTGAGCACCTTTTGAGACGCATCCTTCGGAAAACCCTTGGGTAAGGAGACGGGCACGAAGCCGTCGCCCGTGTCACATCCCGCGAAGCCTCGGCAGTTCCTAACGTTTGCCAGTATGGCGAAGACGTCGTAGTTGCGTTGGCCGTAGAAGGAAACGGGATATCTCCCGAGTCCATCGCAGATGCTGCACCGTTCTCCTTCGAGGTTCTTGCCTTTGCCATTGCAGAGGGAACACTCCTCGGGAGGGTCGGGCACTTTCACCCACTTGTCTTCCCGCCTTCGCTCAACGTGCAAATGAATATCACAGCCCATTGTTTTCGCTTGCCTCCTTGTATTTGGTTGTGTATTGGATTTTCAACAGGCACTAGCGTGCCTTCACTATTCAGTAGTGTAGCATGCTAGTTAGCGACCTGTCAAGTGGCCAAGGTAGGTTAGTTTTTGGGGAAAAAATAGCGAGGTCTAAGCCTCGCTATTGCTTACTCTCGCCTTTGGGCCGCTCCGGCTCACGGAGAAGCCAGACTTCGCTTCTCGCGGTTAAGGCTGAAATTCTAGGCCAGCACCTTTCTTTTATAATCCGCATGACCCGTTCGGGTTTAATCCCAAAGCGATCGGCAATTTCCGCCGCCGTCTTTTTCTCACCAAAACCATCCAAATGATAAAACATCTTGAAAATCCGGCAATCCTGCTCGGCTAAAATCTGGGCAAGCATCTCGGTAAACTCCCGAAGCTCTCTCACGCTATTCATCATCTTTCTCCTTTTTCAAAGATCGGAACTCCTGCTTTAAGTATTACAGAATTTCATTCTAATTTCAATGATAGTACTTTTGAGGTGCCGTCCTCTCCCATGGTCACGCCGTAGAGCAAATCCGCCGCTTCCATAGTGGCGCGGTTGTGGGTGACGACCACGAATTGGGTTTTCTTGGAAAAGTCTTTGATAAGATTGGAAAACCGGCGGCTGTTGACTTCATCAAGCGCGGCATCAACTTCATCAAGCACCAAAAACGGCGGCGGACTTACAGAGATAAGGGCGAATAAAACAGCGAGCGACACCAAACTTTTTTCGCCGCCGGATAACATATCCAAACTGCCGATCCTTTTTCTCGGAATATTTAAATCAATATCAATTCCTCCTTGTTCCATTTCTTCCTCCATCACCGCTCTCATCTTAAGCCGCGCGCTTCCTCCTCCAAACATCATCCGGAAATACTTCTGAAATTCCTCGTTAATGTCTTTGAGCGCCCCGGTAAAATCATGATGGATTTTAGCATCCAATTCTTTGATTAACTCGCTCAAATCTTTATGAGCTTTTTCCAAATCCTTAAGCTGGACAGAAAGAAACTCGTAGCGCGTCTCGGTCTCGCGCGCTTCTTTGATTAAAGCTTCATCAATTTCGCCGATCGAGGCCAGTTCGCCGCGAAGCCGAAGCATCCGCCTCTCAACACTCATGATATCGGCCGGCACTTCAGTAATTGATTTAAATTCCTCCAGTTTCCGGCCAATTTGCTCGGCTTGGCGGCGCAATTCTTCGCGCCGGAGATTTACACGCTCATGCTCAAACATCAATTTATTACGCTGGTTTTCCAAGGATCGAATGGCATCTTTTTTGCCCTCAACCGATTCAAAAGCCCGTCGGAAAAACTCATTAAAATTTTTAAGCGTCTGGTTCTCCTGTTTTTCCAAATTGCCGATGGCAGCCAATTTTTTACTGATCAGGGAGAGTTTGCCGTGAACCTCGGATTTCAAGAATGCCGGATCTTCGGTTAGTTCGCGCTTTTGGGGTTTTAACTCGCTGGTCTCGCCCTCCAAAACATGTCCGATTTTCTCCGCTAGCGACTGAAGTAGTCTTTTGACTATTTTAAGATCGGTCATAATCAAAGCATCTTCAATGGTTTCCTGCGTTTCCTCTAAAATTCGGACTAGTTCTTGAGTATCAAAAGTCGTTTCGTTCTTGCCTCCCGTAAGTTCAATCTGGGCCTCTAACCGGCCGAGTTCCCGCTCCAGCTTGGCTTTTTCCAGGGAAAGTTCCTCCTTTTCAATTTCAAAACTCTTAGCTTCCTCCGAGGTTCTCGGTTGGCGCTTCTCTACCCGAGTGAGTTCGCTTTGAAGTTCTTTTAACTCCCCTCCCAGTTTTTCCAGATGGCCGTCTAATTTTTTAAGCTCCGGCTCTATTTTTATGGCCTGGCTTTCAAATTCTCTAAGTTTGGCTCCAAAATACTGATTTTCAAGCTCATGAAGTTCCTGAACTAATTCATCGTGTTTTTCCCATTTTGAAGTTTGGCGGCGGAGCAATCTAAGATGGGGCAAAATTTCATCAATTAAAGCCTTTGCCTTATCCATATTAAAACGGGTACTCCGAAGTTTAAGTTCAGCCTCGTGTTTTTTAAGCTCAAATTGACGGAGTCCCAAAATTTCCTCAAGCATGGCCCGGCGCTCCTTGGCCGGGGCGCGCACAAAAAGATCGGCATCGCCCTGATTGATGATGGAAAACCCCTTGGTGCCGAGCCGTGACTGGGCAAAAAAATCAATGATGTCTTTGAGGCGCACTTGGGAGCCGTTTAGGAAATGTTCGGATACGCCTTCGCGATCCAAGCGGCGGCGGACGGAAATTTCCGCGTAATCAACCGGGAAAAAACGGCTGTGATTGTCAAAAGTGATAGCGGCCTGCGCCAAGCCGACTCGGGGACGCTGGGGCGTGCCGGTAAAAATCAAATCTTCAGCCCGAAGCGAGCGCATATTTTTGGCTTCCCGCTCGCCCAAAAGCCAGCGGATGGCGTCAATAATGTTGGACTTGCCCGAGCCGTTCGGACCAACCACGGCGGCGATACCAGCCGGAAAATCCAAAACCGTCTTCTGGGCAAAAGATTTAAAACCGATGAGTTCTAGGCGTTTTAGGTACATAAGACTAAAAACTATTCAAGCTGCCTAAGGGCAGCTTTGGCTGCTTCCACTTCGGCTTCCTGTTTTGACGGTCCTTCTCCTTGGGCCATCAGATTATCGCCAAAATACACGCCGACGGTAAAGGTTTTTTCGTGGTCAGGGCCGGTCTCGCCAAGAACTTTGTAAGTCGGCGTAACTTTAAGCTGTTCCTGAATTTTCTCCTGAAGTTCGCTTTTGGCGTCTTTATAAAGCCCCTTGCTCATGACTTCGTGAAGTCGCTCCAAAACAAAGCGATTGACAAAATTCTTAGCACTCACGTAGCCGCCGTCAAGATAAAGAGCGCCGATCACCGATTCCATGGCATTGGCTAAGATTACTTCTCTGGCCCGGCCGGTATCTTTGGCTTCGCCGCGCGAGAGCAGGACAAAATTTTCTAAATTCAAAGATTCCCGCGCGATTTGAGCCAACATCTGGAAATTAACCAAAGCCGAGCGGATGGGCGTCAGCTGACCTTCGGTATAGTCGGGATAGCGGTTAAAAAGTTCTTCGGTTACCGCGAGTTCAAGCACCGCGTCGCCCAAAAACTCCAGCCGCTCATTGTGCGGCAGGCTCCAAGCCGGCTCCTCATTAAGATAGGAGCGGTGAGTCAAAGATTCTTTGAGTAAATCCTTGTTTTTAAATTGATAGCTAATTAACTCTTCAAGCTTGGAAAGATTCATAATATAGAGGGACTAGGGACTAGTAACTAGGGGCTAGGGTTTATAATTTTTATTCTTAGTTCCTAGTTACTAATTCCTGTTTCCTATTTTGTGTTCGACTTTTCCATTTCTTTATAGACAGTCCCAAGGACGCCATTGATAAATTTTCCCGAATTGGGGCCGCCGTAGTTTTTGGCAATCTCAATGGCTTCGTTGATGGCTACTTTGGGCGGCACTTCTTCATGGTCGGCGTAGATGAGCTCATAAAGCCCGATGCGGAGAACGTTTCTATCCACAATGGCGATTTGCTCCAGCGGCCATTCGGGCGCGGCTTTGGCAATAACTTTATCAATGGCTTTTTGGTGTTCAATCACGCCTTTAACCAGCCGCCAGACAAACTCCGGCTCATCAATGCCCGGCGCAAACTCGGCTAAATTGCGTTCAATAATTTTGGTTAAATCGGGCTGTGCCGACTTTGGCTTGGCCTCGCCTTCTTTGACTTTTGGATCGTGAAGTCGGGACTTATAAAAATCCCACTCGTAGAGAGACTGTAATACTACTGAACGTGCTAAATGTCTGGTAGCCATGTTCGCTGACGCTCAAAATCAAAAATTAAATATCAAAGATCAAAAATATAGTTAATATAGTTTAAATTATTTTTGCATTTTTAATATGTGTTTTTGATTTTTTATTTTTGATTTTTGATATTATAAGTTCCGCACTGTCCGCACGCCCTGTGCGGTAAAACTGGCCCGCGACAGTTAGGACAGACATAGATTTTCTCTGGTTTTAACGCCAAATGCGCCCGCCGCCGGCCGACTTTTGACTTAGAATGATGTTTGACTGGAACGCCACCCATGCCGATTTTCTTCGAGCGGAGCGAGACTAGAAAATCGCGCACCCGCCAAAGTTTTTAATGATAATCTTAGTTAACTTTACCATTCTACAAGATAAGATAAACTATTGCAATATCGCACTATGAAGAAAATAGTCATCAAAAATTTGGGCGGGTTATTGTTTGGTAGCTAAATTTTGTGCTCCGCCAACCGGCAGATTCAAAATTTAGACCAAGCCAATAAAAAAGTCCCCGAGAGAACGGTTCTCTCGGGGTCGCCCTGTTCAGTTGTTGCCCGAAACCCGGACGCCGGTTTCGAA
>CAYSWC010000006.1:0-26420 GCA_964434715.1 uncultured Candidatus Saccharibacteria bacterium | reverse complement strand
GGTGTGGGGGGAATCCTTCGACAAGCTCAGGACAAGTTTCCGCCGCGCCCGAGCGTTCCGCCGGATCCGCCAGTTGGCGGAGGAGGGCGGTCAGTCGTCCGGATTCGTTTGGTCCACCTCCGCCAAGACTTCGACGGATAAATAGAAAGTTCGGATATTGAGAGCGAACTTATTCTAACTCCCACGTGCAGCAGCATTCACAGGAAACCACGAAAGGATTTTACGGCTTGGGCATTGCCCCGGCGCTTTTGGAAATCTTGGGGAAACTCCGCTTTAAAACTCCGACGCCGATCCAGTCGCAAGCGATTCCGGTTGCCATCCAAGGGAAAGACTTGGTGGGCATCGCGCAGACCGGCACCGGAAAAACGCTCGCCTTTGGCATTCCCATGATGCAGCGGCTCTTTCAAATACCGGGACAGGGGCTGGTACTGCTCCCCACGCGAGAACTCGCGCTCCAAGTGGATGAGGCATTGCGCAACGTTGGCCAAGATTCAGGCCTCCGGACTGCGGTTTTGATCGGCGGCGCCCCGATTTGGCCTCAAGTCCAGATGATTAAACAAAAGCCGCAAATCTTGATCGCAACTCCTGGACGCCTCATTGATCATCTAAACCAGAAAAATATCCGCCTCGATCAGGTTCATATCCTCGTGCTCGATGAAGCGGACCGCATGCTTGATATGGGATTTCTCCCGCAGATTCAGAAGATTTTTGCCGTACTCCCCAAAAATCGGCAAACTATGCTTTTTTCCGCCACCATGCCGGCCGAAATTATGAAAATGGCGACCGCTCACATGAAACTCCCCATCAGAGTGGAGATTGCCCCGACCGGTACCACTGTCGAGCGCGTCACGCAGGAACTTTTTATCGTAGAGAAGGATCAGAAAATCCGGCTGCTCGAAAAGCTTCTCCAAAACTATCAAGGATCAACGCTTGTTTTTACGCGCACAAAATTCGGCGCGAAAAAAATCACGCGCCAAGTCCAGGCCATGGGCGTGAGCGCCGCCGAAATTCATTCAAACCGTTCCTTAAGCCAGCGCAAGCAGGCGCTCGAAGGATTTAAATCTGGCAAGTACCGCGTGCTCGTCGCAACCGATATCGCCTCGCGCGGCATTGATGTCGTGGGAATCGAACTGGTGCTTAATTTCGATCTCCCCTCGACTTCGGATGACTACGTGCATCGCATCGGACGGACGGCCCGCGCGGGCGCCGGCGGGCATGCCATCACTTTTGCCATGCCTAATGAACAAAGGGCAATCCGTTCTATTGAGCGTTTGATTCGTAAACCCCTGCCGGTTTCAAAACTGCCGGAACTGCCGCCGGCTCGCGCTCCGCAATTCTCTCACCCTCGGGCGCCTTACGGACATCCACGTTCCTCGGAAGCGCGTCATCGTGAACGGCGTCCCTGGCCGCGAAGGCCGCAACATCGGGGAAGCCGCTTCGGGCGTTAACACTTCGATAATACTCAGTGTCAATCCTGAGCCGAGTCGATGGATTGACTTTTTTTAAAATTTAGCGTATTCTTATTGCTTTGGGCAAAGCAGTGCCCTTTTATTTTATGAAAGACATCCGAAACATCGCCATTATCGCCCATGTTGATCACGGCAAAACCACGCTTGTTGACACGCTTTTAAAACAATCCGACACGGATTTGGGAAAAGCCGGCGAAGGTGAGCTTATTATGGACTCAAACGAGCTCGAGCGGGAGCGCGGTATTACGATTTTTTCAAAAAACGCCGCCGTCATTTGGCGCGGCACAAAAATCAACATTATTGATACTCCGGGCCACGCGGATTTCGGCGGCGAAGTGGAGCGCGTTTTAAATATGGCCGACGGCTCCTTGCTTCTGGTGGACGCGCAGGAAGGCCCTATGCCCCAGACCAGATTTGTTTTAAAAAAGGCTTTGCTCGCCGGTCATGCCATCATTGTCGTCATTAATAAAATTGATAAGAAAAACTCGCGGGTAAATTACGTGCTCGATAAAATTATTGAACTCTTTATTGAGCTTGGAGCAACCAACGAACAGCTGAATTTTCCGATAATCTACGCGGCTGGAAGACTTGGTAAAGCCGGACTCGCTCCGGAACTTCGAGATATGAAAGACATCGAGCCCGTGTTTGAAGCGATTGTGAGCCATGTGCCGCCGCCCAAAATAAATTCAGAAAAACCTCTGCAGATGATGGTGGTTTCGATTGCTTATGACAGCTACCGCGGCCGCATCGGCATTGGCCGGGTAGAGAGCGGCACGCTTAAAAAGAATATGAAAGTGGCTCGTATCCGGCGCGACGGCACAATTCAAAACTCCGCGCTTACGAGCGTTATGACTTTCTTGGGGCTCACCCGCGCCGAGGTAACTCACGTGCAAACTGGAGATATCGCGGCGGTTTCCGGGATTGATGAGATAACTATCGGAGACACAATTGCCGATGCGGAAAATCCCAATCCCCTGCCGCCGATTTCAATTGAAAAACCAACGGTTAAAATGATTTTTTCAGTCAATAATTCCCCTTTTGCCGGTAAGGAAGGAGAATTCGGCACATCCCGGAATCTGCGCGAGCGCCTTAAAAAAGAACTTGATAATGACGTGGCGCTCATCGTGGAGTCAGGGTCATCGGCCGATGAATTTGTCGTCAGCGGCCGGGGCGAACTGCATTTGGCGATCTTGATTGAAAAAATGCGGCGCGAAGGCTATGAGCTTCAAGTTTCCCGGCCGGAAGTAATTTATAAAGAGGAAAACGGGCAAACGCTTGAGCCGGCAGAAGACGTGTGGATTGAAATTCCGGAAAAATACTCCGGAATGCTCATCCAAAAAATTAGCATTCGAAAAGGCGAGCTAAAAAATATGCATGTCGAAAACGGCATTGCTTTTTTCCACTTTTTTATACCGACGCGCGGGCTTATTGGCTTTAGGAACGACTTTCTAATAGAGACTAAAGGCGCTGGCATTATGAATGCTCTTTTTGCCGGCTATTTTCCGAAATGGGATTCTATCCAAGCCAGTGAGCACGGCTCGCTTATTGTTCATGAACCGGGCGCCTCTACCGCTTACGCGCTTTTAAAGTCGCAGGAGCGCGGCGTTATGTTCGTCGGCCCGGGCGAAAAGGTTTACGAAGGCCAAGTGGTGGGACAAAACGCGAAACCTGAAGATATTGTCGTAAATGTCTGCAAACAAAAACAGCTGACCAATTTTCGCGCCAAGACTGACGCGGTTACCGACGATCTTGTCCCGCCGCGGGTACTCTCGCTCGAACAGGCGCTTGAATATATCGGCGATGACGAGCTGGTTGAAACAACTCCTAAAAGCATCCGCTTGCGGAAGAGAATTCTCAAAAACGCCTTGCGCAAAAAGGCGGCCTAACATAAATTCACACTGTTAGTTTTTGATAAAAATTAGGAAAATTGATTATAATATAACCTTATGGTAACTGATAATTCCATACTCGAAGTACAACAATTGACTAAGGAATATAAAAAGATCCGCGCGGTGGATAGTGTTTCGTTTTCAGCGAAGCGAGGCGAGATCGTTGGTCTTTTGGGACCGAACGGCGCCGGCAAAACCACCACCATCAATATCATCTTGGGAATTCTTGAACCAACAGCCGGCACCGTCCATGTTTTGGGAAAGAATTTTTCTACTAATCGAACTTGGGTTTTGGAACGCACAAATTTTGCCGCCACTTACGCTCAACTCCCCGGAAATCTTACCGTAAGACAAAATCTGCTTGTCTTCGGATTGCTCTACGGCGCTTCTAACCTTAAAGAAACCATAAATCGGCTTCTTAAAGAATTTTCACTCGAGCAATTTGCCCATACGAAAACTGGTTTTTTATCGTCGGGAGAGCAAACGCGTGTAAATCTGGCAAAGGCGTTTTTAAACAAACCTCGCCTTATCTTGCTTGATGAACCAACAGCATCGCTAGATCCGCATCTTTCGGTTATCATGCGTGACAAAATAAGAAATTATGCGGCCGAAACTGGAGCCGCGGTCCTCTGGACCTCCCATGACATGCATGAAGTTGAAGCCGTCTGCGACCGCGTACTCTTTCTCTCGCATGGTAAAATTTTACTTGAAGGCAATCCTCGCACCCTGCCCGCGGAGTATGATAAAAAGAATCTTGAGGAGCTTTTTATAGCGGTCGCCAAAGAACCTCTTACGTTTGCTAACAACCACCATGAATCTTAAAAGAGTTTTAGCTATTTATCTTAGACAATTCTTCCTGATCTATCGCAACAAATCGCGACTGATAAGTATATTTTATTGGTCCATACTCGACATTTTGCTTTGGGGATTTATCACCAGGTATCTCGATTCTGTCGGTCAGTCCGAAGTAAATTTCCTTACGGTAATCTTGGGCGCGGTCATTCTCTGGAATCTCTTAATTCGTGTCCAGCAAGGCATGACGATGGCCTTTCTTGAAGATGTTTGGTCGCGAAATTTCGTAAATCTTTTTGCCTCACCGCTCCGCATAAGCGAGTATGTTCTGGGCATAGTCCTGGTCGGTATAACAACCAGCATTATGGCTCTGATTGGTCTCGCCATTGTCGCTTGGCTTGCTTTTGCTTATAACATCTTCTCACTCGGTCTATACCTTGTCCCCTTTATCTTTATTATCTTCTTATTCGGGCTCGCGCTCGGCATGATAAACACGGCGGTGGTTTTTCGCTTCGGACCCGCTGCCGAATGGCTCGCTTGGGCAATTCCCTTTTTATTTACTCCTTTTGCCGGAATTTTTTACCCTATCTCCGCCTTACCCCTAGCGCTTCAGCCAATTGCAAAGCTTGTCCCGCCTTCTTACGCTTTTGAGGGTATGAGAAGTGTGCTTACAACGGGGACTCTTTCAATGGAATCGCTTTTTACTGGCATTTTAATAGCCGCGCTTTACCTTGTACTCGCCTATTGGTTTCTCCTTTGGATCTACCGTATCGTCGTCAAGAATGGATTGCTGGCGAGGTTTACGGCGGAGATAGGATAGAGGGTAAGTTTTTGACTAAGTGGCTAACCTGGTGGCGGGCGCTCACCCGCCGTTTTTCGTCTTAACCGCAAACGCGACCGCGCCGCGCACCACTTGAGTGCGCTCGCCCCGTGACACATCAAAGATGTGCTTTGCGGGGCGGTTTTTTTAGTTTGTCCTCCTTCTCCCGCTAAGCGGGATTCGGCGGATTCCGCTATAAAGCTTCACAAAAAAGGAGAGAATGAGGTATAATAGAGAAAAAATAAGGGCAATTAAAATATGATTTCGAAGGAAAATAATTATGCTTTTATAGACAGCCAGAATCTTAACCTTGGTATACAGAGCCTAGGTTGGAAATTGAGTTTTTCGAAATTCCGCCGCTATCTTAGCGAGAAATATGGAGTCACCACGGCCTATCTTTTTATCGGCTATGTACCTCAAAATCAGGATTTGTATTCCTCCTTGCAAAAAATGGGTTATGTGTTGGTGCTGAAACCGACAATCCCAGATGGCACTGGAAAACCTAAGGGCAATGTGGACGCTGATTTAGTGCTTCAAGCAATGATTGATTATTCGAAATATGATAAGGCGATTATTGTTTCAAGCGATGGCGATTTTTATTCTCTGGTGAAATATCTCTATGACAACGGAAAACTAAAATTTGTTATGAGTCCTTATGTAAAAACCTGCTCGGCACTGCTTAAAAAATCGGCCAAAGAAAAGATAATCTTCATGGATAATTTAAGGGAAAAGCTTGAATATAAATGAAAAAGCACCGCCGAAGGACGAAACCTTAAGAGGTGCTTCTTCTTGTGGATTCAGTGTCAGTATAGCAAGCGCTCGCTATATGTCAACCCTCTTATCCACAGCCGCCGAAAAGCGGTTTTTTTACAGGCACTTGACTTTTTTGGAGGATTCGTTACAATATGCAGCAGCACAAGGTGAACTGTTTTCCCTCAAGAACCGAAGACAACCATTCACTAAAGGAGGAATACATTGAAACCGATCTGGTTCTCGCTGCTTTCTCTTCTCTGCGTCGGCTGCGTGAGCATTCCGAACGAATCAATCCACACCGCGCTCTCATCTCATGTTCTATCCCAGTACGAGCTCTTCAACGGAGTCGTGGTACATGACGATCTAGTCGTCCAGACCGATATCACGGCTACCTTCCCGGGGGGCTTCCAGCTCGGCGTATGGTACTCGGCTGGCTTAAACGACGACAGTTTCTCATCCGACTTCGGCGACGAGGTGGATTACACAGTCGGGTGGAACGGCAAGGTAGGACAAACGAGCGTCTCGGCTGGGGTGAGTTATTTCGACATCCTTGAGCTTGGCCACCGTACGAAGGGTGTCGTAGACGTTCTCCGACCTTACATTGTGGCAAGCCAGAGCTACGAGGTCGCAGAAAATCACACACTCGGCCCCGTTGCTAAACTCGAAGGAAAGCTGCGGGTCGAAGGCCATGCCGATGCCGGAGTAACGCTCTGGCTGGGTATACAACATGCCTGGAAGTTGAATCCGAGGCTCGACTTCAACCAGAAGCTCCGAGTGATCGGCGACACGGGGTCGATTGGTTTCCATGACATCATCCTTGGTCGCTATGATGCTGGCTTCGCCTACCGCCTCGGGAAGAATGTGGCGTGGAACGTCTTGTCATTCACAGCAACGACGCCATTCACCTCGGCGGCAGACGGGCAAGAGACGAGCACAACGTATGGCACCGGCTTGACCATCAAATTCTGAGGTCACCTCTGCCATGAAGCACAACACTACAGGCGCAACACTTCTGAAAAAAGGGGGTTGCGCCTCTTCTTTTTTAGCACCAACCAAAAAAACCGACGGACTTACCCACTTGAGTGCGCGGTTTTTTTATTTGTCCTCCTTCTCCGCCAGCTGGCGGATTCGGCGGATTTCGCTATAAAGCTTCACAAAAAAGGCGAAAATGCGGTATAATCGGACAAATTCTCCGTATAGACTCTCGACGGAGTATGCCCAGGCCCCGCAGCACTTAGTTTTTCTTAGCGAGGCACGAGCTTAGAAAAACAAGTGTCCCGCCAACGGCGGGGCCACCTTGAGATAGGTTCGATATCCGAGGAGTTATTAATATTAGGAAAATCTTAAAAAATAAATGGATAGTCGGTATAGGTACGACCGTTGTTGCATCTCTAATTGGCCATTTTATTTTTGGGATTGGAAAGCCCAGTTCATTTTTGAAAGTGAATGATTCCCCAAATTCTATAAATACAGTCAATCAAATTGGCAACAATAATCTTACAGTCAATGAAAATGCCCCTAAACCAGAGCTGATTATTCGTAAGATTAAATCTTTAAACACCAAGGTGGAAGGAGGGTATAAGCATATCTATATACTTACCCTTTCCAATCCGTCTAATGCTGATATCAACATAGCCGCATCTGCTTCCAAAAACGTTGATTTTAAATTATTGGATTTTGAATATGACACAAAATATTTAGTTAGTGACAACGGAAAAATGCTTACCGATTTAGATGCATGGGTACTTACTGATAAAGAAATTTCTCAGACAGATATTAACTTTGTTGTCAGCGATAAATAGCAAATATTATAGCGTCCGAGGAGCATCAAATTCAATCTTAAAAAGTTACTCGAAAACCCTTGTGAGGCTTGATGGTAAAATGTACGAGACCAAGGAACCCAGCAGTGCTTAGGAATAAAACAGTACTAAAATTATGACTAAACGAGTTTTTATAATTCACGGTTGGGGCGGCTTTTCTGAAGAAGGTTGGTTTCCGTGGTTAAAAAAGGAACTTGAAGCAAAAGGGTTTAAGGTTTTGGTTCCACAACTACCCGATACTGGAAATCCGAGGATCCAAAAATGGGTTCCGGCGCTGGCTGAAGCTGTAAGCACTCCAGATCACCAAACCTATTTTGTCGGACACAGTATGGGTTGCCAAACAATCGCTCGTTATCTTTTAACTCTGGGAGAGGGAGTAAAAGTCGGTGGCGCAGTTTTCGTTGCCGGTTTCTTCAAACATTTGACTGGTCTTGAAGATGATACTGATGTGCGAGAGACAGACAAACATTGGCTTGGAACGCCGATTAATTTTGAAAAAGTAAAATCTCATCTTCCGAAAAGCATTGCCATTTTCTCTGACGATGACCCGTGGGTGCCTTTGGATAACCAAGATGATTTTCGGGACAAGCTTGGTTCGAAAATCATCATCGAACATAAGAAGGGGCACTTCAGCGGCAGGCGCGACGGCACAACAAAACTACCGTCAGCGCTTAACGCTATTTTGGAACTTATTTAATGAATGTCCTGCTCGGCAAAAAAATTCTGGTACTCACTGCCCATCCTGACGACGAAGCTTACGCAAGCGCGGGCACTTTGCATTTAAATAGAAAAATGGGCGGCACCAACTATCTCATCTGCGCCACCCTCGGAGAACGCGGCAGCTCGCATCTAAAAAGGCGAATAACCTCTGCCGAGCTTAAGAAAATTCGCAAACAAGAACTTATCAGGGCTGCAAAGTTTTTAGGCGTCTCAAAGTTATTAATTCTTAACTTTCCCGACGGTAAAGTAGATAAGCACAAAAAAATTCTTCTCGGCAAGGTGGCGGATGTTGCCTTTAAATACCGACCGGATTTTATTATGAGTTTCGGGCCGGATGGAATTTCCGGTCATCGCGACCATATTGCCGTAGGCGAGATAGCCAGGCAAGTTGCCAGAGGGCTGAAGACTAAACTTGCTGTATTCACCTTGCCGCCAAAATTTAAGAGACAAGCAGAAAAATGGCTGTTAGCTCGCCGGAGGGCGCCTCATTATAAAAAAGGGATTGCTTTCGCAAACCCTGATTTACGCGTCAAAATCGACCCTGAAATTAAAAAACGGGCTTTGCGATTTCACGCTTCTCAAATGGATGATGAAAATGTATTCTCCGGATTTCCAAAATATGCAGTCCGAGAACTGCTGCGATACGAATATTTTAGGTTTTTACTCTAACCAGTGTTATACTTAAATAAATTATGTTTAAAAAATTAATCTTAGCAATAGTTATAGTTGGGGTACTCGCCATTGGCTGGTATTTAATCTCGCCGGTCTGGAGAGTGGAAGAACGGAATGAACCGTCGCCGCTTGAAGGCGCGATGTTTAAGGATAGTTTTGAGACGATGACTGACGAAGAAATGAAAGAATTTACGGAAGCGGTTGAAGAAGCCAGCGTGAAAGTAATGACTATGGATGAATCAATGCCGGCAACGCCAGAAATTGTTGCCCAAGGAAACTTTATGCCGCGCGCTCATGAAGTGGCGGGCAAAGCGCTTCTGATCTCAAGCGGCGGGGGTAAAATTCTCCGCTTTGAAGATTTTGAGACCGTGAACGGCCCTAATCTGCATATTTACCTCTCAACTGATTTAGGAGACGACGATTATATTGATTTAGGCGAAATCCGCGCCACCAAGGGCAATGTCAATTATGAAATTGACCCCGCCATTGATATCCAAAAATACAACAAAGTGCTGGTCTGGTGCGTGCCCTTCCGGGTGCTTTTCAGCTACGCCGAACTAAAGTAAGTTAGCATAACAGCAAATATAATTCGCCATTCTTAACCCTTCGCTCGTCATTCTGAATGGAATGAAGAATCTAGAGGGCAGGTTCGGTGAAGTGAGATTCTTCGGCTAACGCCTCAGAATGACAGCTTTCGGACAGTCTGGAAGGAGGGAGAATAATTGAAATCAGCCTCACTCTACGGTTACCGATTTGGCGAGATTACGGGGCTTATCCACATCATAACCGCGTTTGACAGCAAAATAATAAGCAAAAAGCTGGAGCGGCACCACGGCCAAGATCGGGGAAAGCATCTCTAAAGTTTTAGGAATATAAATCACATCATCAGCTAAATCTTTGATCGTCTCGTCGCCTTCGGTTGCCACGGCTAAAACCTTGCCGCCGCGAGCCTGAATTTCTTCCAGATTGGAAACAGTTTTTTCATAGACCGAATCTTTTAAAGCCAGGAAAATTGAGGGAAATTTTTCATCAATCATGGCAATCGGTCCATGCTTCATCTCACCAGCGCTCCCGCCTTCAGCATGAACATAGGAAATCTCTTTAAGCTTCAAAGCGCCCTCCAAAGCTGTCGGCAGATTATATTTTCTCCCCAAGTAGAGAAAATTATTATATTTTTGATATCTATGAGCCAGTTTTTTAATTTCCTCGGCGCGAGCGAGCACCTGCCGCAAGAGTTCGGGCAGGCGCCCTAATTCTTCGGCAATCCGCTGTCCCATTACCAATGACATCTCGCGTTGCCTTCCAAGATAAAGCGTAAGGAGCGCCAAAAGAGCGACTTGAGAAGTAAAGGCTTTGGTTGATGCCACGCCGACCTCCGGCCCGATATGCTGATAAACTCCGGCATCGGTTTCCCGCGCAATTGTTGAACCAACCACATTAACCAAGCCGAAAGCAGGGATGCCTTTCTCTTTAGCTTCCCGCAAAGCCGCCAAAGTATCAGCAGTTTCCCCTGACTGGGAAATCACAAGAAGCCCGTCGCCTTTTCGAAAAACCGGTTTCCGATAGCGGAATTCAGAAGCTAAATCTACTTCCACTGGCACGCCGGCGTATTCCTCAAGCATGTACTCCCCTACCCGGCCGGCAAAATAAGCAGTGCCGCAAGCCACGATTAAAAGTCGTTTCAAATCTCGAAGCGTCTTTTCAAATTGTTTAAGTCCGCCGAGCCGCGCTAGCCCTTCGCCGGTAAGTAGACGGCCGCGAAGTGTATTTCTAACGGCCTCCGGCTGCTCAAAAATTTCTTTGAGCATAAAATGGCGGAAGCCGCCTTTTTTTGCCTCGTCAATTGTCCAATCGATAATGGTTTGAGGACGTTTCACCAGCCGGCTTTTAAAATCGGAAATTTCGTAGCCATTACGGGTTAAAACCGCCATCTCTCCTTCTTCAAGGTAAATAACATTTTTGGTATGCTTTAAAATTGGAGAAACATCAGAAGCCGCCAGATACTCACCGCTTCCAATGCCTAAAACCAAAGGGCTGAAATTACGGACAGCAATCAATTTTTCCGGCTCCCTTTTGTCAAAAATGGCAAGACCATAAGCGCCTTTGAGCTCGCCGGTCGCCCAGCGCACTGCTTCTTCTAAACTTAAAGATTTTTTCCTGTTTTTTATTTCTTCAATGAGATGAACAATAACTTCGGTGTCGGTCTCTGAAGTAAACGCATGTCCTTTTTTAGTCAAAAGCGACTTTAATTCCCGGTAATTTTCAATAATACCGTTATGAACCAGCCAAATATTCCTCCCACAGTCGTGATGAGGGTGGGCATTGACTTCGCTTACGCCGCCGTGAGTAGCCCAGCGCGTATGCGCAATGCCTAAAAATCCAGAAGATTCCCGCGCATTTATTCTAGCTTCTAAATTAACAATTCTGCCTACTGCTTTTTCGCTAAAAACACGCTTGCCTTCAATCACGGCTACGCCGGCTGAATCATAGCCGCGATACTCCAGTGCCTTGAGACCATCTAAAACTAGGGGCAGGGCCTGCTTTTTGCCGATATAACCAACAATGCCGCACATGTTCTTTTATTATAACTCCGATTTTTTATATACTGTAATTATGAACTCAAGGGCTAAAATCGCGGTTTTTGGCGGAGGTTGCTTCTGGTGTACTGAAGCGATCTTTGCAATGCTCAAAGGAGTAGTTTCAGTTACGCCGGGGTATGCCGGTGGTCCTTCGACAAGCTCAGGAACTAAAAAACCTACCTATGAGGAGGTGTGTTCTGGTAGAACCGGACAGGCGGAGGTAGTCAAAATTGAATACGAGCCCGATAAAATTTCGTTCCGGGATTTGCTCACGGTTTTCTTTGCCACCCACGACCCCACCACTCTAAATAGGCAAGGCGGAGATGTGGGTACGCAGTACCGCTCGATTATTCTTTACACTGACGAAGAGCAAAAGCGGGAAGCCGAGAAATTTATTGAAGAATTAATGGGTTCGACAAGCTCACCACAGAATGATTCAAAGGAAGAGGAGGCGGCGATTGTAACCGAGGTTAAACCGCTAGATAAATTCTACGAAGCCGAGGATTATCATAAGGATTACTATAAGAAAAATCCGGGCAATTCCTATTGCCAAGTCGTGATTAACCCGAAACTCGAAAAAGTTCAGGAAAAATTCGCTAAATTGCTGAAAGATACGGGATAGAAAACGCTTAAGAAAAAGCGACCCTCGGTCTCCGAGAGTCGCGTTTGAATCTCCTGCTTCAGGAGGTAAGTCTTCTTGTTCCCCAACCTTTGGGCGTCATAACCGTAAGCCAACGCTCCAGCTTCATCTCACCCAGTTCACCAACGAGCTCACCTATAGCAGTCATGATCTCGCCAGGCGAGATTGACAGCTTTTTAAAATTAGAATAGGAATTAGATTAGTTCTTCTTTGGTAGAATCGTTCTTTACCAACTCGTAAATAAAGGAAGGGGAAAGAAAACAATGGGAAGTTTCCCGGGCGTTACGGTTACGGCTGATGACCTAAGAAGGCATCTGCCAAACCCGCGCCCGGAAGTTCGGGCTTGGGTTTGGAATGCTCTGCTCCAGGGTTTTTTGGATACAGTGATTTTGGCGATCTTTAAGACCGGTAAAGCCAAAGATATTCCGGAGGCGCTCCGTTATCTTGAGACTTACTTAAACGAACATCCGCTCGAAACTTTAAGAGTCGGCTGGACTGACATCGACAGAATGACGACCAGCTCTAAGCTAATCCGACGCTTCGCGACACTCTTTACTCCAGAGGAATCGGCTTATGATGCCACTGATCTCTATTGTTATCAGGGCATAATCGGTCATGTGGCTATCCCAAAACTGCTCGCCGGCGAACTCCTGAGTCTTGCTCCGCGGAGAAGAAACCGCCGAATCCGTGAACCTTCCCAGCGGCTGCTCTTTCCGGAACAGAAAGAACTTTTTGACGCCAAAGGGCGGCCTTACGCCGAGTCTCGGAAAAACCATGTCCGGCACTTGGTGCTCGTAAACCAGCTGGAGTCGTGTTGGTGGGAACTGCGGAGTGAAATGGCCCTAGGCAACCGACTCGTTCTCTGGAATCGGAAAGCTAAAGCCATTAAGCGGCTGGAACGACTGCTTACGGCCATCTTCGGAGAACACGTCCAAAGTCTGCGCCGTTGCGGCATTTTTGAAAACGAATACCTCATCCTGCTTACGGAAATGACCTGGGCTTCAATGGTCTTTTATTTCCGTGAAAGCCGGAAGCACGTCCTTTTCCGGGAATTGCCAGTGCTCTCCAAGGACTATGACTTGGGCGGCGGCCGGATTGATGCCCTAAGAGTGGATAAGATCGCGGGCGAGGCGCCGACCGAAGAACAAAACCGGCGGCTTCAAAGCCTCACTTCCGAATCCAGCCGCTCTACCGGGCACCTGGTCAGCAACTTGATCGCGGCTTTTGAGAAACCGCTTGAACTCACCATTTGCGACTGGAAGTTTGCCGTGGGCGACGGCCCCAAGGGCGTGAAAAGCCGAATGCTGCTGCCCGATGAAGTGGCCGAAGGGCCGCTGCCGGAACACCTGGAGCAAATCCGGCGTTATCTTGCGCTCACGCTCCTGTCGCACGCGCTGATTACGCGGCGGCCGCTCGAGCGAATTTGGGAGGAAGAATCGGTTAAACTGCGCGGGGAACTTCTCTACTGCTTCCCGCACGTGCCGCCGATCTCCCACCAAGTTACGCTCACCCCCGCGGAAGCCAAACAAACTTTCCAAGAACAAGTGGTAGCCAGATGGAGCTCCGGGCGACGCCGCTCCATGCTCCGAATCATGACCAGTGGCGTACTTCGTCACCTTATTCGCCTCTTGGTTGGAAACGGCAATGAACATCGGAACAGCTTGCCTCATACTCAAAAACTGCTTTCGCCGGAACTTGCAAACCAAAAGCCGGAAAACCCCGTCTCCCAAATCGTAAAGCATTATCAGGCCCCAGAATACCTTGATAAGTTCAAGATTATCGAGGTTACTAGCCGAACCAGAGCCGGAGAGCCAATCCTTGAAATGCACTTGAATCGCCTGCTAGAGGCGATCGAGGCCGGTAAGATTGGAGTCGGCCACTTCAGCGAGACGCGCGGCGGTCATATCTGCTGTCTTGTTCATGAAGAGCGGACGCCTTCGCTTTATGTGAGCTTCCGGCGAGGTTCATTCAAGTGCTTTGGCTGCGGCCTTTGGGGACGCTTTGCTCCTGAATCGGTTCCGGAACATATCCAAGTTGATTGGAGATCGGCAAGCGCAAGTCGCCGCGAGGACGCGGCTACTCGACAAATCGCGATTCCGGAAGAACACTGCCGGATCATGAGCGCGGCCGAGGAACTGCTTCATAACGCTCTCCGCGGCAGTCCCGGCGAACGCTACCTTATTGAAGTACGCCGGCTTGATCCCGATCTCGCGTTTTCCCTGGGTGTGGGCTACGGAACGCTCACACTTTTGGACGGCCTTTTGGATGACGGCTGGACTTACGAACAGCTTCTCTGCTACGGCTTCTTGGGAATTTCTCATCGGATTCCCGAATCGGGACGAGTACCAAGACTGCTGGAGCGGCACGGCTTGAGCACCAAAGAGATTGGACGACCGCTTATCATCCGCGAGAAAGGCCAACCCAAAAAAGAAGTTTTGGGTTTTCCCTACTTTGCTCTTGAAGATCGCGTGACTTTCCCGCTGGTGCTCGGCGGACGGCTCACAAGCTTCTACGGCCGCTCGACTGACCCGAACTGCGACAAACGCTTCCGTCACCGCAAGCTCTCAACCGAAGAGACACGAGTGCCGCACGGCGGTTTCAATATGGAGGTCACGAAATCTGGAGCGTCGCGGCTTCTCATAACCGAAGGAGGTATAGATGCTCTGACTTTTATCCAGATTGCCAGACATCCGGCTACGCTAGCAATCATCGGCGTCAAAAACATCGCGCTCACCGAAGAGTTAGCCCGTTTTCCCGGAGACATCGTGATTGCCTTTGACAATGATCCGAATCAAACCGGTGCCGAAAACACCGTCACGCTTAGAGCAATGCTCAAGCACAAAGGTTTTGCCGGTAAGACCACGGACTTTACCGAGGCGTTTCGTAAAGCTCACCCCGGCCAATTCTATAAAGACATCAACCGGTGGTGGACCGACACTGGTCAGGAGGTAGAAATCATTGGCGCGTGATGCCCTGGAAAAGGCAGACGCGCCATTTTTTATACTGTTAATAACTAAACGGTTGAAATGTTGAATTTATGCGCTAAAATTAATCATATATACCCGCCTGTGGATAACTTAGGCGGTAAAGGTCTTAAATTTTTTAAATAATTTTAATCATGAGTAAATCTACTGTTATAGCCGCGGCTGTGATCGCCCTGATTGTGGGCACAGCCCTTGGCTATTGGTACGGCAACAAGGTCGGTTACAGCCAAGCCGAGTCTGATATTAAAGCATTGGAAGAAGCGGCGGCCGCCAAATCGGCGGACGAAATAGCTAAAGCAGCCAATCCTTTCCAGACAGAAAATCCGCTTGAGGGAGTAGAAGCTAATCCGTTTCAGAAACTTACGGATACTTTAAATCCGTTTAGAGGGCGCTAACCGCATTTAATAACTAACTCCATGAGCGAAAATTTATTTTATAAATCCCGCACCTTTCTTAAAACATTGTGGTCTTGCCGTAAGGATACCGCAACAATTTTTAAATTCTTTCCACGGTGTCTAATACCTCGCGGAAAGGTGCGGGATAAAATTTTAATCTTAACCGCTTTGACAGCCGGGGTAGCCTTAACCGCTTCGGCTGTTTTAGTTTTGGCGCAGGAGGCGCTGCCCGAAGGAGTAACCCAAGAACAAATTGACGCGGCGCTTCAAGATTTAAGCGCCGCCATCGGTGAACCGGTTACTGACATCACTCAAGCTGGAGCAGTTTGCGGCCTAGAACAAAATTTCAAGATCTGTGCTGAAATCGGTGGCAAAAACGGGCTCTACAACGAGGAACAAAAAGGGCAAGTTGACGCTGTGCTTAATGAACTTAAAGGCACCATAGCCAGAGACTTAGAAACTTGCACTACCGATGAATGCTTATTTGATGTTGCCAATAGATTAGCGCAGAGAGTTACCGCAAGAAATCCGGCGGCGGCGCGCGCTCTAGAACTAACGACAACCAAAGTTAACGAAAAGAAAGCTATTATTGATACCGCTACAGAAATCGGAGTGAATTTTCGTGAGTGTCAGGCAATGGATCCGGATACCGCAACCGTGGAACTGCTCCGCGGTTGCGCCCGGCTAGCCCAACACGAAGGAGTTCAAGGAAGTTTGTCCGAAGAAGCGCGGAAACATGCTGACAATACGGACGAATTTTTAACCGCCTATGAGCAGGGTTTATTTGCCGGTTGCGGTGAAGCGGCGCCAACCTTACAGCAGACCTTGGATAATTGCGGCAATTTTTGCTTTGATCCTCAAACAATAAGTCGGGGCGAAAGCGCTATCCCCCCAGCCTGTCTTAATTTAGCCAGAACGGTTTTTGCCGACGAGGGCGGTGAACAAGCTCTCCGTAATGCCTACAGTAAAATTGGAGAACAAATTAATGAGTCTTCAAAATACTACGAAAACAGAGCAAAAAATGTAGTTTTTAAAACTCCTGACGGCCGGATTCTGGATCCCCAAGAACTTGGTCTTTATATGGAAAATGCGATGCGCCGCGGAGATGTCGCCATTATTGATGCCGGCACGAAATTTATGGCGGACCGTGGGTTCATTCCCAAAAGAGACGCCGAATTTGCCAGCAAAATGGTTCGGGAAATTAGAGATAGAATTGCGGCTGGCGGGCAATTTGATTTTGATGCCTGTAGAGAAAATCCAGTTGCTTGTCAGGACTTTGTTCCTCGTGACGAGGCCCAACGATTTTCAGCTATGGAGGAAGTTCAGCGTCTTATAGGAAGGGAGATGAGCGACCGGGGTATTTTTGATCCGAGCCGCTGTCAGTTTGATACTTCAATCGGCTCGCTCTGCGTGGCAGCCGGCCAAGCAGTTCTTCCCCAAATTAAAGCAGTAGCTGCCCGCTTCCCCAATATCCCGGAAATTGAATTCTTTGTTGAGGATTTTGAAAGAAGAATCGGTTCAGCGGATAAATCAGTTGGGGCGCGGCGGCGCGCTGAAGAAGAATTCCGCAGCCGGGGAGAATTCCGTATCGGCGAGTTAACTTTTTCAAGTCTTCCCGAGTTGGACGCTTACTGTCAAAGAAACGGCGATCAATGCCTTAATGAGGCTGTCAAGGCAAAATTTATTGATACCGATTATGCTGCCAAAAGATTTGAACGTACTTTTGAAATTCGCTACGGACAACCAACGACCGGTACGCCGCTGCCGGGAACTGCGGTAGGGCCCTATCCGGGCTTTGTGCCGCCCGGCCGCGGCGGCTTGCCGCCGGGCCTTGATAAAAAACGCGCCCTTGAAGAATATGCGCGTTGGTTAGAAAATCCTGACGAAGGTCCGCCGCCTATCCCCTACGTCCAAACTACGATTTACACCCAGCCGATTGTTGAACACCGCGAAGATTTTCGCCCTGATCGTTCACGAATGATTGAAGACTGCATCCGGAGCGGCCGCTCGCTTAGCCAATGCACCAGCGATGTTGATGAATACTTCCGAACCCGCACCCAACCGCCAGAACCACGCCCTTGTCCGGCTTTGCCAACTGTGGATTCTTGTCCGACCGGACAACGAAAAGAAGTTTCTTATTATTCCAGGGATTGCGGTTATTATTATCGCTGCGTTTCAGAAACTGCCCCGCCGCCTCCAACCGATGGAACTTCTTATCGCGGCGGCATCCATTTCTCTAGTCCCTTCCGCAACTGCATGGAAAGATTAGGCAGCGGCACGGCGGCATCCAGAATTCAGGATTGGTTAAGACAAGGACGGATTCCGCCTCCTTGGGGCGAATTAGATTCTAAAGCTCAAGCCGATGTAGCAACTTGTGAAAGAGAAGCTGGATCCACTCAACCTCCTCCCGGCGGTGGCAGTTGTTACACCATTTCCGGGCCATCAGCGTGTACTACTGCTGGCTGTGTTTGGTATCAGCAGGGCGTTAATAACCATTCTGATACGCATTGCGATGATCAAGCTCATGGCCAAAGCGGCACGGGCGGCGGCTGCGGCGATCCCTCATTAAATACTCCGGCAACCTGCACTGCAAGAGGTGGCTGTTTTTGGGAATACCCGTCAAGCGGCGGAGCTGGTTATTGCCGGACCAGCGGCGGAGGTTCTACCTGTCCCGCAAATGTTCTTAGTCTTTTGAATAACGATTCGGGTTGCCATCAAATGTATACAGATTCAACTGGCAAGGCGATCTACTGCAATGGTCCAATGGATAAATCTGTTTTGTCTCCGTACACTGCGGTTACCCAGGGCTGTACCGGTCCGGGCGGCGGAGGCGGATCGCCAGCCTGCTCTGACGGTGTTGACAATGATGGCGATGGTCAAATAGATTATCCGGCTGACACCGGTTGTTACGGCTCCGGCGATCCCGATGAAAAATATGCCCCCAGTGGCAACTGCGACTCGCATGGAATTGGTTGGCATCCGATGGATTCTAGCGGTAATTGTCTTGATAGCGGTATGGTCCAATATCGTCGCGCCGACGGCAGCGGGCCGTATCCATGCACTGGAACCGATGCGCCGGTCTACGGCTGTTCTGGTTCCGGAGGCGGCGGCTGCGGCAGTTACACAACACAAAGCTCATGCAATTCTACCTCCGGTTGTTCTTGGTACAGCACGTATTGCGCTTCTTCGGGGGGCGGCAGCTGCGGAACTTACACTAGCCAATCGAGCTGTAACGCCACTAGCGGTTGTGCGTGGGATTCAGCCGGAAATTACTGCAAGACAAGCAGCGGTGGTGGCTCAAATTGCAGTACTTACTCAACGCAAGGCGGCTGCACAAGCGCCGGCTGTCAATGGAATATACCGCCAACCAGCAGTGGCAATGTTTATTGTTCAATGATCTACGCCGGCGATGCTAATTCATGTCCCGGATTCTCTTACAGCAGATATGACAGTCAAGGCGCGAGATATTGTCAGTTAAGTAACTTTACCTCCTGCGAATTCTTTTACCCGGCTTATCTTAATATCGCGAATTACAGCCCGACCGAATGTCCAACTGGAGGCGGCAGTTATGCCTGCTCTGACGGGATTGATAACGACGGCGATGGCAAGATTGATTTTGGCTCTAGTCCTAATAATGATACCGGTTGCTCCAGCGCCTCTGATACTACCGAAACTCCCGAAGGGGGCGGAGGCAACTGTACCACCTACACCGGTGCCGCTCCTTGTGATGCTGATGTCGCCTGCGACTGGGTAAGCGCCATCAGCAGTTGCCGTCCTACCGGAGCTTATGAAAATGAGATTCCGGGCGGCTGCACTAACGGCATTGACGATGATCGTGATGGTCTGATTGACGCAGCTGATCCGGCTTGTTCGGGCGGCAGCGGCTGCGGCAGTTATACGAGCCAAAGTTCCTGCACCTCCGGCGGCTGTGCTTGGGATTCAACGGGTAACTATTGTAAAACAAGCGGCGGCGGCTGCAGCGGTTACACAACTCAAACCAGTTGTCAGGCTACTAGTGGCTGTGCCTGGTATAGCACCTATTGTGCGGCATCGGGCGGAGGCGGTTGCAGTAGTTATGCTACCCAAGCCACTTGTCAGGTTACGAGCGGCTGCACTTGGGCTGGGACATATTGCACGACTTCAGGCAGTTATTGCGGCAACGGAATTTGTGAAAGTGGCGAAAGTTCTTCTTCCTGCGCTTCGGATTGCGGCGGAGGCGGTGGCACTTGTTCGAGCGGACAGATTTCTGCTTTAGGCACGGGTTGTCACTTCATGGGCAGCGGCTACGCTTTTAACAGCAACATGGATACTCACTGGTCAGTTCCCGGCACTGGTTCTGGCTCGCCGGTTTCTTGCCAAACTGTAAATGTTTCTGGTTGCTCAAGTGGCGGCGGAGACGGCTCACAATGCTCTGACGGCATTGACAACGATGGCGATGGACTCAAAGATTATCCGGCTGACACTGGCTGCTACAGCGCGAGCGATACTACGGAAACTGCTGATGGCGGCGGAAGCGGTTGCGTACCAGGTTCGCATAGCATGGGAACGTACTGCATGAGTGACAGCAACTCCACCCTATGCGGATCTTTTAGTGCATCTCTTTCCAGCTTTACTGCTTCTCAATGTCCTGGCGGCGGAGGAAATTGCAGCAGCAATACTACTGCAGCTACTTGTCTGGTTCCTTGTGTTTGGTATGGAAACTACTGTTCTACCTCAACACCGCCGCCACCTCCAGCCGGCCCTCCACCTCCGCCTCCAGCCTGTGGCAATGCCATCTGTGAAAGCAGTGAGACCTCTGCCACCTGTCCAGCTGATTGTGGCGGCACACCACCACCTCCACCAGCCGGACCGCCGCCGCCACCCGCAGAAACCTGCGGCAATGGCTATTGCGGAGTTGGAGAATCCTATACAAATTGTCCGGCTGATTGCACGCCTCCGCCTCCCCCGCCGCCGGTTTGCGGCAACGGCACTTGTGAAGCAGGGTCAGGTGAAACTTCCAGTTCCTGCCCGGCAGACTGCGGTCCGCCGCCCGGAGCATTCCTCACTCCCCAATATTGTCCCGGCGGCCACCTCTGGAACGGCGTTCACTGCATCGCGCTTAGCATCGGCGCCCCGCAATATGCTTATACCGAGAAAACTCAATATACAGCCCATTTCTTTGCCCAAGTCAGAACGGCTTTAAGACAGTTCGGCGAATTGTTTGGCGGATTATTTGCTCGCTAGCCTGAATCAAATTCCCTCCGGATAAGGCCGGAGGGAATTTGTGTTATAATTGAAAATCATGAAGAACGCTCTTTTAATTTCTTTCTTTCTTCGCGTTGGCTTAGCAATCGTTTTCCTCTATGCCGCCGTGGCCGCTTTTTTGGATCCCAATTCCTGGATCGGTTTTCTGCCGTCACCTCTTAGAGCAATGCTCCCGGCTCAAGCCCTGCTTACAGCTTTTTCAATCTATGAGATAATACTCGCGCTTTGGCTCTTGTCCGGCAAGAAAACTTACTATGCCGCCATTTTATCCGGACTCACCATGCTCGCTATCATTGTCTTTAATATGGGAGCGCTGGATATTATTTTCAGAGATGTGGCGATACTCTTTATGGCGTTGGCTTTAGCGACGCTCTCAAGGCCAAGATAAGCGTAAGCTCATGCCTTTTACCGCCACCTTCATCGTTCTCTCATTAGCCGGCCTCATTAATGCCGGTTATTTAACCTACAAGCGCTATTTTGAGAAAAAACCCTTGGTCTGCCCGATTGGCCATGACTGCAACGCAGTGGTGGAATCCCGCTGGGGCAATATTTTTGGCATCCACAATTCAGTTTTGGGAGTATTTTTCTACGGCGGCACGCTCATCGGCGGATTGGTATTAGTTTTGACTCCTGATTTAATTTTTAATCTTACTTTTTATATTTTTATCGGCGCCGCTATCGGACTGGTATTTTCAATTTTTCTTACCTTGCTTCAAAAATACGTAATTAAAGATTACTGCTTCTACTGCCTGATTTCAGCTTTAATTTCGCTGCTGCTTTTTATCAACAGTCTGGTTTTGTTATAATAACTACGGAAAGGTCGACCAAATAAAGCAATAAAATAGTAAAATTTTATGTCCAAAAGTTTTTACGTTATTTTAGCTATTGTTATCTTGGCCATTATACTTGTTTTCGTTTATCGCGGTCCTTCGGCTCCTGAAGACCAAAATTACGCGGCTCCGGCGGAAGGCGCCACGGTTTTACTTGACAGCCAAAATGACTCGGGGAAATATGGCGCCGCGGAGTTAACCGAAAGCGACGGCAAGGTAATGGTTACGGTTGATCTGGTCGGCGCGCCCGAGGATGTCGCCCAACCCTCTCATATTCATATGGGTTCCTGCGCCGAACTCGGTGATGTAGTCTATCCGCTCACTTCGCTTACCAATGGTCAATCAGAAACCATCCTTGATGTTTCGCTCACAAAGCTCACGGCAGAACTACCGCTGGCTGTGAATGTCCATAAATCAGGTGATGAAGTCGGCGTTTACGTTGCCTGCGGCGATATTGAACTCTAGAAAAGTTATAAACAGGGCTGTTTTGGTTTTGGATTATAATTTAATTAACAGATCAACAAAGGTCGAGCTTAAGAGTAATGAGTTTTCATCAACGAATAACGAATCCATCGAACGAATCTGCGAATATACGAATGGATTCGACACGCTCACTATCCTGAACTTGTTCAAGGATTCGTATATTAGTAAAAGATTCGTAATTCGCTGATAGAGCTTTAGCTCCATGAAAGGCAATCGAGGCATTCATATGATAACGTTCGGGCTGCTTTTAATCGGCGGCCTGAACTGGGGTATTTTCGGACTTACCGGCTGGGATATTGGTCAGCTTTTCGGCGGCATGGATTCAACCGTCTCAACCGTAATCTATGTTTTAGTTGGACTCTCGGCCGTCTACGAACTTCTCATCCATAAAAAGGATTGCCGTTTGTGCAACCCGGAGATGAGATAGGGTTTATTATTGATAGCTGAAAAAGCCGCCCTTAGGCGGCTTTTTGGTTATAACAAACTTCCGGGAGTAACTTATTGATAAGCGCTATTGTTATAATTTTCAGTTATAATTCCATAAATTAAATTATCAAGAGCGCGGCGAGAGCACTGGCTCTATGACCCGCCGGCAACCCCACGCGATATTTCGATATATCGACATATCGATATAACGAGTGGGAAGTGCCAAATCCAGCTCCTTAGTGAGGAGAAAGATAATAATAAGACGCTTCTCTGCCTCACAAGAGAGGCGTTTTGTTTTAAGTAGTCATTAACCAGCTAGTGGCTAGACCCTAGTGGCTAGTGGCTTCTAAGTAATTATGTTTATACCAAAAACCTACACTGTTGAAAGCGTTACCGCCGGTCATCCGGATAAAATCTGCGATCAGATCTCGGATGCGATTTTAGACGAATGTTTGAAGCAGGATCCCCGGAGCCGCGTGGCAATTGAAACTTTTGGCAGTCACGGCTTGCTCATTATAGGCGGCGAATTAACCACTAATGCTAAAGTTGATTTCGAGAAAGCAGCCCGCGATCTTTATCAGAGCATCGGCTATGAAGATGATTTAAAAATTATTACCAATATTGTGAGACAATCGCCTGACATTGCTCAAGGGGTTGATACCGGCGGCGCCGGCGATCAGGGAATTATGTACGGCTACGCCACTGATGAGACGCCGGAATTTTTACCAAAAGGTATTGTTTTAGTTCATAAACTAACGCGGGGCCTAGAACAACTCCGCCGGAACGGAAATATTAATTGGCTTAAACCTGACGGCAAAGCACAAGTGACTATTGAAGATGGGCTAGTAAAAACTATTCTGGTGAGCGCCCAGCATGAGGCTGAAATTCCTTATGAAGAAATCCGTCAAACCCTTACTCATAACCTGATTAAACCGCTAATTGGAGACAAGAGTGTTAAAAACATTGAGATACTCGTAAATCCCACTCACAAATTTGTTCAAGGCGGATTTTACGCTGACACCGGGCTCACCGGCCGGAAAATTATGGTGGATAGTTACGGGGGACTCATTCCTCACGGGGGCGGCTGTTTTTCCGGCAAAGATCCTACCAAAGTAGATCGATCAGCCGCTTATATGGCTCGCTTTACCGCCAAAAATCTGGTTGCCAACGACTATGCCAAAAAATGTCTGGTATCTGTATCCTATGCCATTGGCCGAGCCGAACCGCTGATGCTCCAGGCCGAAGACCAAAACGGCCGCAACCTCACTCCCCTGCTCCAAAAACATTTTGACTTCCGTCCCCAAGCCATTATCGAACTTTTAAATCTCCGCGCGCCGATATATCTCAAAACCGCCAGTTACGGCCACTTCGGGAAAACTGACCTGCCGTGGGAAGAAATTATTGCTCTCTAACCGGCAAATATTAGCAGACTAAGCAACCGCAACTTTTGCTATGGTATAATTAAATATAAATGCCTCGCCGCTCTGTTCAAATATTAATTTTCCTTGCTGTTATTGCTGCTGTATTCTTTTTGACTGCTATTAGTGCTGTTTTGGCTGTTGGCGGTGGGGGTGGTGGAGGCGGAGGTGGCTGTTCAGAGGATACTTGGAGCTGTACCGACTGGACGCCGTGTTCGGCAGAAGGCCAGCAAATTCGCACTTGTAATTTGACTTTTGACTGCTCAACTACTGACACGCCAAAACCAGCTGAAGAGCAATCGTGCACGGCTCCGGTGCCGCCACCGCCATTCCCACCGCCTCCACCCCTTCCTCCACCGCCTGAAATAGTACCTCCTCCGCCTCCCCAACCGCCACCGCCTCCCTGCACTGCCGATAAGTGGACTTGCACTGCTTGGTCAGAGACTTGCGATATTTACGGCCGGCACAGCCGGAACTGTAAAGTTTCATTTGATTGTCCCACTGCACTTACACCTTCACCGTCAACGTTTAAGCCCTGTGAAAAAGTTCAGTGTGGCAGCAAAACCACTTTGCGCGACCGGATTTTCTGCCGCTTAAATCTCGCTCCAGCCGGCATTGCCCGCGAACTAGAACTTCAATATCTGCCGGAAGAATGCCGTGTCCTTAAAGATGAAGAAGCCGAAGAAGCCGAAGAAGCCTGCGAAGAGAGGTATAAATCTTTTAAGCCTTGCTGGAATGTGCCGGCCGGAACCAAACGATTTGAGTGCGCCCGCAATGTTTTAAAATTGGGACCCGCGCTCGCCGACGAGGTAAAGGCGTGCCAAAGCCGGACTGGTCAAGACCAAGCGGCTTGTAAAGCAGCCGTCAAAGATAAAGTTTTTGCCATGATTAAATTCCGGTTTTATGATTTGGAAGAGCGGGCCGAACGTTTGGCTGAACGCGGCGCGGATTTAGAGGCGGTTGCCGATTTGGAGGCTTTGATTGAAGAGCAGAAACAGAAATTTAATAGTGCCAAAACCATGGCCGAGCGCCGGCAAATTATCTTATCTGTCCGGAATGCCTGGCGCGATTTTATTTTAAAAGTTAAAGATCAAATTCAATAAACTAGACTAAGTAACGATCGTCACTTAGTCTAGTTTTAGCTAAAAGCAATGAATAAAGCCTGGTTCATTATTCTGATTCTAATTATCATCTCTATTGCTGTATTTTTAATCTTTAAAAACCGAACTAGCACAACGCTCGCACCGGAACCGGAATCTGCAAACCTCGAAATTACATTACCTGAAAATCTGCCATTTGATGCCAAAGACAACCTTGATCAAGCCCTCGAAGAGCTGGAAGCTATTGAATAAAAACAGCTTATGGATAAATTAATAAAAACTGACGAGGAGTGGAAAAAAGAGCTTACGCCGGAACAGTATCATATCCTGCGCGAGAAAGGCACCGAACCGCCCTTTACCGGCAAATACGTAAATGAGCACGGGAAAGGAATGTACGTTTGCGCGGCTTGCGGCGCCGAGCTTTTTTCATCATCAGCCAAATTTGATTCTAAAAGCGGCTGGCCGAGTTTCTCTGAACCAGCCAATCGGGAAAATGTTGAACTTCAAGAAGATTCAAGCTATGGTCTGCGGCGCGTTGAGGTTTTATGCAAAAGGTGCGGTTCGCATTTGGGACATGTTTTTGAGGACCTGCCTGCCGGCAGGCAGGCGGCCCAACCAACCGGCAAAAGATTCTGCATTAATTCCGCGGCGCTAAATTTGGAGAAAAAAGATAACAAAGCAGGAATGGCTGGAAAAACTTCAAAATGAAATTAACTGACAAAAAATGCGTTCCCTGTGAAGGCGGCGTGCCGCCGCTTAGCGATGCCGAGATTAAGAATTATCTCGCCCAGCTTAAAACTGATTGGGAGGTGGTTGAGGCCAAAAAAATTAAAAAACAGTTTAAATTTAAAAATTTTAAAGAGGCGATGCATTTCATAAATAAGGTGGCGGAGCTGGCTGAATCGGAAAACCACCATCCGGATATGCACATTTACTACAACCGTGTTATCATTGAACTCTGGACACACGCGGCGGGCGGCTTATCGGAAAACGACTTTATTTTAGCCGCGAAGGTCGAACTCATCAATAAATAAACATTCGCTAATATGTCTAACAAAAACTTCTGCTTATTTACGGGAATAATTTTCCTGATCATTTTTATCCTCCACGGACTGCGCCTTATCTACGGTTGGGAGGCGGTGATCGGCACTTTTATGGTGCCGATGTGGCTAAGCTGGGTGGCTTTGATTATCGCCGGCATCTTAGCTTATCAGGGGTTCAAATTAGGCAAGAAATAATAGAGCGAAGCGATTATGGAAAAGAATTTTTTTATCGTAGTCATTGCCGGACTCTTAGTCTTGGGAATAGTTACAGTTATCGCCTTAATTCAAGGGACAGCCGGCGAACCGGACAAAACAGCATTGCTCACCGGCGCCTTATCCTTGG
>CAYSWC010000005.1:0-26421 GCA_964434715.1 uncultured Candidatus Saccharibacteria bacterium | reverse complement strand
CGCCGGAGGAGTTTAAGATTATGAAGGAACATGAAAATCCGTTTATTATGAGCGCGCTCCAAAGCGCTAAGGTAATTTACTCGGAGCATGAAAAATTCTAAACAAAATGCTGAACGTTGGCTAAGAGACGCGGAACGCACGCTGGAGCAGGCCGCTAAAAATATTGAAATTAAAGCCTACAATGTCGCCTGTTTTTTAGCCGAACAGTCAGCGCAGAAATTCTTGAAGGCGGTTCTCTATTTTGACGGAGCCAGATTTATTACTATCCACTCAATCAATAAATTAATAGAGGAGGTTTCTAAGATACATCCAGAATTTTTGCCTCTGATGGCGGAGGGCAGTAAGTTGGATCAATATTATCTTTCGGCGCGTTATCCCGATGCGGTTGCCGAACCGGCGATACCTTCGGAGATCTTCATAGAAGATCAGGCAAAAGCGGCCGTGCTCATCGCCGAAAAAATTTTTAAAGCCAGCCGGAGCGTAATCAGCAGTTAGCATTGTTAATTTGTGATATAATGGAGAACAATGGCTATTCAGGAGTTCTTTTTTTATGGATCGCTCATTATTTTGCTAGCGGTTTTCTCGGTTCAGATTTTCCGGCGCGCATTGGTTTTTAAAATTGTCCGGCCGCTGTTTTTTATTTTACTGCTTGCCACCTTTTCTTACCTCTTTTACCTTTCTTATCTTCAATATCAGGCATTTCAGTCCGGGCCGCTCCAGTTTACTTTGGGGACGTTAGACGGCATCAACTGGTTTATCGGCTACGTTCGTCTTCATTTTTGGAATCAATATCTAATTTCGCTCCTTGCCGCTCTTTTAATCGTCTTGATTGCCGAGTATATCAACAAACGGCGGGGCGGAATTCATTTTGAGCGTGAAGAATTTTATCTCTCGGCTTTAGGAATTTTTTTAGTCGGCTATCCCGGCTGGATTTTTTATCTTGCCGTAATCCTCATTCTCTCTGCTCTTGTTTCTTTTCTTTTTATCAGGCGCGGAGAACGATTACCCCTTTATCATTTTTGGATACCAACCGCGATCGCAGTGCTTCTCGTGATTCAATTCTGGGCAAAGGATCAAGCTTGGTGGGGAAGCTTTAGATTTTAAGAGTTTTGTCAAAAATTTGGAGGCGCAACCGAACAAATTTTGGCAACAAAACCTTAACCCCGTTAGATAAAAGCTATGAAATTCATCAATCAGCAATCATCACAAGAAAAACTTAGACAGCCAGAAGTGGCTTCACATCAGTTATCTAACGGGGTGCTCAATTTTGTTAGCTATTCATTCATCGCTAACAGAGTTAGCTCGAATTCATAGACAAAATTGGCATGCTTCAAATACCGGAGAAAAAATTTAAAGAATTGCTTTTAGTTGATGGCGTGGTGACTGCCGAGCAGTTTGAGGAGGCGGTGGGAGCCGCCAAACGGATGGGCGCCGGCATTTCGGATATTTTACTGGAACGCAACTTTATCACCGAAGATTATTATCAGAATCTTTTAGCCAAGTATTACGGCATTGAGAGGGCCAATCTTGCCGAACGCGGCATTGATGAGAAAGTTTTGCGCCTCCTGTCGGAAGATTTGGCGCGCCAAAAGCGGGTGATTGTTTTTAAACGCGAGCCCAATGGCGCTTTGGATGCGGCTATGGAAGATCCGAGCGATCTCATCACCCAGGAATTTTTAGCCAATTATCTTAAAGCCAAAATCAAGCCCTATCTCGCCTCCAAGGAGGATTTAAACCGCGGCTTGGCTTTTTACGGTCAAAAAGTTGCCCAGGATTTTCGGCGCGTAATTCAAGAAAACATTGAGGCCTCGCTCAAAAGCCGAGTTAAGGAAAAGGAAGGCAAAGAGGCGGCTATGGAACTGCCGATCGTGAATCTCACCGATAATCTTTTATCTTACGCCATTGCGCTCCGCGGCTCTGATCTTCATTGGGAGATCTTAGAGAATGAAGTTTTGGTGCGTTTCCGGATTGACGGCATCCTCCATGAGATTATGAGAGTTCAAAAAGAGGTTCATCCGGCGGTTGTTGCCCGCGTAAAACTCTTATCCGGACTCAAACTTGATGAACACTACAAGCCGCAGGATGGCCGCCTGCGCTACAAAATCGGCGCTGATGTGATGGACATCCGCGTCTCGGTGATTCCCACATTTTACGGCGAAAAAGTGGAAATGCGGCTCTTGTCCGCCACCGAGCGGCCGCTCTCTTTTGAAGAGCTGGGTCTTTTCCCGGATATGGTCAAGACCCTAAAAGAAAATACTGCCAAAACTTACGGCATGATACTGGTTACCGGCCCCACCGGTTCTGGCAAAACCACCACGCTTTATTCAGTAATGAATACTCTAAATAAGCCTGAGCTCAATATTGTTACCATTGAAGATCCGGTTGAATACTATATGAAATACGTAAACCAGATTCAGGTAAATCCGCAGGCCGGCATTACTTTTGGGAATGGCCTCCGCGCCATTCTTCGCCAAGACCCCAATGTGATTATGGTGGGCGAGATCCGTGACGAAGAGACCGCGGAAATTTCCGTGCATTCGGCTTTAACCGGTCATTTAGTGCTCTCTTCACTTCACACCAACGACGCCCCGACTGCCGTGCCCCGGTTCATTGATCTTAAAGTCGCGCCCTTTTTGGTGGCCGCGGTTTTAAACATGATTATGGCCCAGCGGCTGGTCCGGCGCATTTGCCTTACCTGCATTGTTTCCCACAAAGTTACGTCCGAAATGATGAAAGCCATGCAAAAACAGATTGATGAGTTGAAATTGGAGACCAGCTACAAAATTCCCGAAACCATGTTCAAGGGTCAGGGTTGTCCGGCTTGCAACCACACCGGTTATAAAGGCCGGATCGGTATTTTTGAGATGCTGGATGTAAGCGAAGAGATAAGACGGTATATTGTTGTTCCGGATTTCAGCCTTGACGGCCTGCGCAAGATTGCTAAAAAAGAGGGCTACATCTCTATGCTCGAAGACGGCCTGCGGAAGGTGGAAAAGGGGATGACTACGTTGGAGGAAGTTCTTCGCGTGATACGCGAATAACTTTGACCTTTGACCTATGACCTATGACTAACGACTAACGACAGTCGTAAGTTGTAGGTCGTAAGTCGTTAGTCACGGCAGTATTATGAATAAATTTAGATTTTTAGAATGGGAGGTTTATAGAGACGCCAAAGAGTTGTTTTCGCTTATTTTGAAGATAGTTAGAAAGCTGCCTAAAGAGTATAGATTTGAACTAGGGAGTCAAATAATAAAATCAGCTTTATCCATAATTTTAAACATCGCCGAAGGCAGTGGGAAAGCCTCTGATAAAGAAATGAACAGGTTTTTTGAGATAGCTTTAGGATCAGTTAGCGAGACCCTTGCCGCCACAGATGTTTTACACGATAATAAATTTATAAGTGACCAAGAGTTCAATGAAATTTTTCGGAGACTCAATAGCATTTCAAATCAATTAGGTGGTTTTAAAAAGAAATTAACAGTCGTAGGTCGTAGGTCGTAGGTCGTAGGTCATTGGTCAGATTATGCGTTATCACTACATCGCGTTTCAGCCGGACGGCAAGACTGTTGAGGGCGACCTAGACGTCAAGGAGCCGGTTGAAGTTTTAAAATTCTTGGCTAAACAGGGACTGCGGCCGATTACCGTCAAGCCGGCCGGCTTGGCGGCGGGTGTCGGAGCCAGGCGTTTTTTCGGTCAGAAAATCAACATTACCGACAAAGTATTCCTGACGCGCTATTTAGCTTTAATGCTTAAAGTCGGCACCGATCTTTTTCGGGCTATTGATATTTTAATCGCTGATTTTGACAAGCCGGTAGTCAAAGCCCTGCTTTTGGAAATCAGAGGTTCGCTTGAAAAGGGCCAGCCGCTTCATACCACCTTTGCCCGTTATCCGAAATTTTTCTCCGAAGTATTTATCAATCTAATTAAAGCCGGAGAATCTTCCGGCAATCTTGAGGGCGTCTTTGGGGAATTGAGCGCGAGTTTGGAGAAAGAAAGCGAGCTTCGCGGCCGGATTCGCGGCGCCTTAATTTATCCCATCCTGCTTTTGGTGATGGCGGTGGTAATCATGACTTTTCTCGTAACTTTCGCCTTGCCCAAGATTGCCGAGGTTTTCTCGGGCGGCGGCATTGAACCGCCGCTTTTCTCGCGCCTAGTCTTTGGCGTCGGCCTCTTTTTGGGAAATTATATTTGGTGGATTTTGGGATCAGGCGCGATACTTCTTTTTGCTCTTTGGTATTTTTTTGCGAAAACCCTTGCCGGCAGAAGATTTTTAGGCCGCTTGATTAATTTTCTTCCCATCATCAAACCGCTGGTGAAGAAGCTCGCGCTCCAGCGTTTCGCGAGCACCATGGCCGCGCTCCTTAGATCGGGTCTCCCAATTCTTGATTCTTTGGAGATTACCGCCAACACCGTGGGACAGGAAGAATTGGCAGTGAGTTTAAGGAGAATCGCCCGCGAAGGCATTGCCAAGGGTATGACCGTGGGTGAAGCGTTTAAACGCGAAGCTGCCCTTCCCAAGGTAGTAGTCAATCTTATTGCCATTTCCGAGAAAGCCGGACATTTGGAAGAGGTTTTAAAAACTTTGGGCGATTTTTATGATTTGGAAATTGATCGGGCTTTAAAAACTTTCGTCTCCATCCTGGAGCCGGCTTTAATGGCTTTTCTTGGTCTGGTGGTGGGCTTTATCGCTTTGGCCATCATTGTCCCGATTTATCAGCTGGTAGGCCAATTTTAAAATGAAAGGTTATAGCCTAGTTGAACTTTTAGTGGTTTTGGCGATCATTGTGATTATTTCGGCCTTTGCCGTGCCTTCGCTCCGTCGGTATCAGGTGAGTAAAAATTTAGAGATAGACGCTCAAGCCATTGTCGGGGCTTTGCGGAACGCCCAAAATTTGGCGATTACCGGTGAAAGTATTGAACCGGGTTCCAATAAATTTTGGGGCGCGCATTTTGAAAATCCGGCTTCGGGACAGGATTTCTATGAAATTTTTCGCGGCCCGGATTACCCCAACAAGGAAGAAGTAGCCGGCCATTATATTCTGAAACCATTGATTGAATTTAACATAACCGTCGGAACTCCGATCAATATTATTTTTAACAGACTCTCCGGAGAACCGACTGCAAGCAGTGCCCGTGAGGTTAAAATCAAACTGGCGGGATCATCTTGTCCCGATCCCGAGCGATGCAAAACTATTACTGTTTCCTCCAATGGCGCGATTACTTATTAAAAATAAATCCCGCACCTTTCCAAAAGGTATTGTCCCTGCGGGAAGAATTACGGGAACTCGTTCTTTCCTCCCCGTTGCAAGATTGCAGGGTATTCGGGGAAAGGTGCGGGATAAAACCGGTCAGTTTTTAATTGAACTTTTGGTGGGAATTTCCGTAGGCGTGATTTTAATTGGCGCCGCCGCCACTTTGATTGCCGTGGTTTTGGGCTCCAGCAGGCAAAATAAATTTTTCCAAGCGGCCTCTTATTTGCGTCAAGATTTATTAGACAAGATTACGGTTTTTGCTGAACGCCAGTGGTATTGTTCACCAACCTGTATCACTAATTTGGGCAAATTCGGCATTTACAATCTTCAAAAAGGCGAGACTCGAAAATATTATTTAGATACTTCCACTCCCCAGTTTACTTGGGTGGCAGGCGAGGAATCATCGGTAGATTTAATTTTAGATAATGTTCAGTATAAGCGATACTTTTATCTGGAAAATGTCTGTCGAGATCCTACAACAGAAGCTATTATAGGAACGGCAATTGACACTTGCTCTAGCGGTTCCGAAGATCCTTCAACTCAATTCGTTACCGTCGTTGTCTCTTGGCAACAAGCCGCTCAAAATCAGGAAATCAAACTTGCTAAATATTTAGCCCGCCGGCCGAATCAAGTTTTGGTGCAGACCGACTGGTCGGGCGGAGCCAATCCCGGCGCGCCCTCGGTCACCGAACCAGACAACAAATTTGAATCCTCTTCGGATAATATTGATTTTCTGAGCACACCGGGCGTTATCAAGCTCAAACCTTAATAGAATTTGGCTTTATGACATTGCGCCTTAAAAAAATTTTATTGATCTTAGCGGTTTTCGGCGGACTTATTATAGTTTGGCAAACGCAGAGAGTTTTAAGTAGCAGCCACACCAATGTTACTGGGTGGCTTTGGAGTGGTACAACCGATGATAGCTTAGGAACTCCGAGTTTAGATACCATCACTGGTTTAGGCTGGGTCCACATTGCGAGTACAACAAACTATGGACTTAGTATTCCTGAAGCCGCCGGCTGTAATTCCGGTTGTCCGATAACCGATTATACTTGGTCAAGTCAACTCGGCTGGATTTATTTTCGGCCTACTGGAGATTTTAATACTTATTCTACTTGCGGCTATCCAACCGCTCCGTGTAGAGGCGTAGAGAGATTTCTTGATAGCTTTGATAGAGTGAATCCCCATAAGTTGCGAGGTTGGGCAAGGATTTGTTCAGCCGTTGATGATGCCGCCTCACTGCCGGATGGAGATTGTGCTGGTCCTCCTCATTCGGCCTTTGGCGGCTACGAGGGCTGGATTAAATTTTCAACCGGTCCTAAATATACGGGTCAGATAGACGGTGTGAGTTATAACGGCGTAGTTATTGAACCGGATACCGCGGGTACTTTACCAGCTCCCTACACGCATAGATTGAAAGGTCATGCTTGGTCTTCGGAATTGGGTTGGATTAGATTCGGCGGTTTGCCGATTTCTATTAATCCTGCCCCCACTGATTATCCGCTCGCCTCAATAGGATTCCAACCGCCGCCGCCTCAAACACCTTACTTAATCTCCAGAATTTTTGATACTTGCCTTACCGCTCCACGTTGCGGGGCGGCTATCAATACGGTTAGCTGGCGGGGCGTTCGGCCATCGGATAGTACTGTTCGTTTTCAAGTCGCCTCAAGCGACTGCGAAAACGGCGCCGCTAATCCTTCCTGCGACGCCTTAAGTTCCTGCGGGGGAGCTAATTGTTGGGATTTGGATTCTGACGGTCTTTGCGGTGCCGGCAAAAGCTGTTTTCAGGGGCCGGCAGGCAGTTCGAGTGATGCAGATTTCTACGAACCAACGGAGATAGTTGCTTTATCTGGTTTCTTCGGTCCGGCTAAAATCAATTTATCTCATCACAACAACAAGCGCTACGTCCGCTATAAAGCGATGCTTCTCTGGAGTTTTGTTCCCGCACAAAGTCCGGAGATAAATGATATTATTATTAATTGGAGCCCATAACTATGGAAACTGGAAACTGGGGACTGGAAACTAGAAAATTTAAGAGCGGCATCGTTTCCCTGGGGGCGATTTTTCTTATGGGTACCATTATTGTTGAGGTAGTCTTGGTTTTTGCCCTCCTGGTTTATTTTCTAAATCAGGGCTCGTTGGGCGCGCGGCTCTCGGCCGAGGCCTTGGCGGCGGCCCAGGCCGGCGTTGATGACGCTCTGCTTAAAATAATCCGCGGCACTGATAGCGCCCCCAGTTATGATATTAGTCTTCCAAGCGGTAAGGCCCAGGTGTCAATTTGTAAAGGAGGGGATCCGGGTTGTGAGCCGACGATTAATGCCAAACGCAAAATTACCTCCACCGGCATTGTCTCTTTAAAAAAGCGCCAGCTTATAGCTGTGGTTGAAGTTGATCCCCAAACGCGACTGCTTAAAATTGAATCAGTAAGCGAGAAAATATGAATTGGAAAGCGATATTTAATAGAATACTTACGGCCCTTAATCCGGCGCCGCCCGTGGGCGGTCTTTCAATTGGGGACACGGCTTTAAGGTTTCTCCGGATTCACGAAGGCAAAAAAATTACCAGCGCCTCTCTTAAATTGCCGCCAGGAATTTTGGAAAATGGAAGGATCAAAGATGCTGACAAACTTACCGCCGCCCTTAAAACTCTCCATAGCCAAATCCTGCCTCTTAAAAATCCTATTCATGTGATTTTGAATTTGCCGGGATCAATTGTCTACAGTCAGTCTTTTACCATCCCGGCTTTAGGCGCCGGACGTCTTGAGGAAGCGGCTCGGCTTAATTTAGAGATGATTTCTCCTTTAGATCTTAAAAGCTCCTATCACGGCTGGCAGAAAATCGGAGAACAATTCGGTCAGAGCGCGCAAATTGAACTTCTGGGCGCTTTTGTGGAGGCGTCTTTGGTTGATGAATTTTTCCGAGTTTTGGCGGCGGCTAATTTTAGCGTGGTGGCGGTGGAATTTCCGGCGCTCGCCATCGCGCGGGTAGTTGGCCGGGAACTAGAAAGGAGCGGCAAAGGGAACTTTTTACTCACGGATATCTCGAGTGAGGGCACGGCTCTGATGGTGATCAAGAATTTCAATCTCTACTTTAATCATTTCCATACTTGGAGCGCCATTGGGGAAGAATTAAACGTGAGACAGCTTTCCCGCGAGAATTTTGAACAGTTTTTGATTAAGGAAATTCAGAAAGTTTTGAATTTTTGGAGCGGTCGGGGTGAAATTATTGAAAATATCATTCTGCTCGCCTCTAATTTAGATCGCACTTTCGCTGAGCTCATTCGGAAAAATTTTGGCCTTAAGGTCATAACTCTTACCCTTAAAAGTTTCCCTAATTTGACTTCTCAATGGTTGCCGGTTTTGGGATCGGCTCTGCGCGCTACCCTGCCGCGGGTGTTAGATAACTTTATCAGTCTTACCAACGCGCCGGTACAAGTCCAATACTCACAGGCGCGGCTTTTGAGTTTTATAAGTTTATGGCGAAAAATCGCCTTAACCGTCATCGTCTTTATAATGGCGCTTGTTTTGGCGCTCGATTTTTTGATCTTCCGCGAGCAGGCAAAAATTGAGGCACAGCTCTCGGCTACCGCCTCAAGCCGTGAGATTGCCGAAGCCGAGGAGCTTCAGGGTAAAGCCCGCGAGTTTAATGATTTAGTTAATTTAGCTGGGGAAGCCAGGGATGAAACTCCCGAATGGTCGCGTTTCATAAGTCAGATCAGTAATTTGACCGCCGGCCAGACTGCCTTAAAGCGCGTCCTTATAAGCCAAAATAAAGTTTCCTTGAGCGCTACCTCACCCAGCGAACAGGCAATGCTGATTTTTAAAGATCGTTTGCTTCAAAATCAGCTGTTTAAATCAGTTGACTTGCCGCTCTCGGGCATTAAAACCAATCCTGACGGCACCGTGAATTTTACGGTGAGTTTTGAATTGACTGGACTAACCTTTTAGCGCCTTCTTCAAAAACTTGCTTGAGAGTTCGTGCATGGGCGGCAGTTATTTTTTTTAAAACAAACTCGCCGGCCTTGAGTCTTTTCGCTTCTCCCTTTTCGTTTTTCGCCTCCGGACGGATGCCGATACGAAATCTCCAAAAGTCTTCAGTTTTTAGAGCCTTAATTACGCTCTCCGCGCCCTTATGCCCGGCCGCCCCGCGGCCAAAAGAAAGCTTAAATTTACTGAGTTCAATATCGCTGTCATCATGCGCAATCAGTAGCGCTTCCGGTTTTAACCCCCGCTTTTTTAGTTCGCGAGCGACAAAAGAACCGGATTCGTTCATATAAACATTTGATTTCAGAGGTGAGAAGTTAGAGGTGAGAGGTGAGTTTTTTAAATAGTCAACAAACAAAAATCCGACATTGTGGTAAGTATTTTGGTATTCTTTCCCCGGGTTGCCGAGGCCGATAATTAGTCTGATCTTCATAAGCACTTGATTGAACGCGTTCATTATAGTAGAATTTCTAATATTCCGCCAGAGAAACATTATGAATCGCAAGCTTAAAAATTTTTTCTCCAGCGTCTGGGAAATCGTTGAAGTGGCGTTAATCGCCGCGGTAACGGTTTACTTAATCAGGAGTTTTTTGGTTCAGCCCTTTTTGGTCTCGGGCGCTTCAATGGAGCCGAATTTTTCTGACGGCAACTACTTGTTGATTGATGAAATCACCTATCGCTTTCGCGAACCCCAGCGCGGCGAAGTGGTGGTTTTCCGCTATCCGCTTGACCGATCCCTGTTTTTTATCAAGCGCATCATCGGCATGCCGGGCGAGCGGGTGGTCTCTCAAAACGGCCGAATTAAGATTTTCGCGGACGAGAGCGGAGTCAGCCTTGACGAAGAATATTTAAGCGGCGCCAAACCCAATGACAATTTTGATATTAAACTGGGTGACGAACAGTATTTTGTTTTAGGCGACAACCGCTATCACAGTTTTGATTCCCGTAATTGGGGCGCCGTCAGCCGAAAGGACATTGTGGGACTTACCCGCCTCCGGATTTTACCGATCAGGGATTTCGGGCTATTCGAAGCCCCAAGCTATTAAATGTGAAACACCCATGCCTAAACCCAAAAAACCAAAACCAGAAATAATCCAGTCCCCCAAGGGCATGCATGACATTCTGCCCCAGGACGCGCCGCTTTGGGAAAAAGTGAGGAAGACTGCTAAAGAGATAGCGGAATTTTATAATTTCCAGAAGCTGGAGACGCCTATTTTGGAGCGCGCCGAGCTTTTTGAACGTTCAGTGGGCGAAACTACCGATATTATTGAGAAGCAGATGTTTATTTTAACCACCAAAGGCAAGGAACGTCTGGCACTCCGGCCCGAAGCCACCGCCTCCATCGCCCGCGCCTATATTCAAAACGGTTTAAGCCAGCTGGGACAGCCGGTAAAGATTTTCTACGAGGGTCCGATGTTCCGCTATGAACAGCCGCAGGCCGGACGTTTTCGCGAGTTCCATCAGGTTGATTTTGAAATTATTTCTCATGAGGATGATCCTATTTATGATGCCCAGGTAATTCTGGTTCTCTGCCGCTTCTTAGAAGCTTTAAAAATCAAGAATTTAAGCGCTACCCTAAACAGCATCGGCTGTAAAGGCTGCCGGCCGCCCTACAAAAAAGAACTCCAGAATTATTATAAGAATTTAAAGGATCAACTTTGTCCCGACTGCGGCCGGCGATTGGAGCTCAATCCTTTAAGACTTTTGGACTGCAAGCAGGAAAAATGTGAGACGCTTAAAAAAGAAGCTCCGATTATCATTGATCACTTGTGCGATCATTGCCACGATCATTTTAAAGCCGCACTTGAATACCTAGATGAACTCGGTTTGCCCTACACTTTGGATCACCATCTGGTGCGCGGACTGGATTATTACACCAAGACGGTTTTTGAAGTTTTTACCGAAGGCGTGAGTTCCTCCTTAGGCGGCGGCGGCCGTTATGATTATTTAATTGAACTTTTGGGCGGCCGTTCTGCTCCGGCAGTCGGCTGGGCAGCGGGCTTGGAGCGGATTATTGAGGTTATCAAATCCCAAAACATCAATCTGGGACTGCGATCGCGCCCCAAAGTTTTTTTGATTCACATCGGCAATTTAGCCAAGAAAAAGAGTCTGCGATTGATTGAGGATCTCCGCGAAGCCGATATTCCGGTATCCGAATCACTGGCTAAAGAATCTCTTAAAGCCCAGTTGCGGGCGGCTGATAAAGCTAGCTCGCCTTTAGCCCTGATTTTCGGCCAAAAAGAAGCTTATGAAGAGAGCGTGATTGTCCGTGATCTCCGGAGCGGCCTCCAAGAGAGCGTGCCCTTAAAAAAGCTGGTGGAAACCATAAAGAAGAAATTAAAATAATAGGTTACGCGAATGTTTACGCGAATGTTTATGCGAATGTTTGCGAATAGTATGCGAATTATAATTTAATAAAGCTGTCAATATGAAATGTTTATTTTGTAGCATAGTGGCTAAAGAAATTAAATCCGAAATCGTCTATGAAGACGCGAGAACGCTGGCCTTTTTAGATATCCGTCCCAAGGCGCCCGGGCATACCATGGTCATTCCCAAAGTCCATGCCGAAAATATTATTGATTTGCCCGAAGTTGAAATTCAGCCGCTTTTCCGGGTCGTCAAACTGGTTACCGAAAAAATTAACCGGGCGCTCAAGCCGCGGGGCTTTACCATCGGCATTAACCATGGTAAAGTAAGCGGTCAGGCGATTGATCACGTCCACGTTCACATTATTCCGAGATTTGAAGCTGACGGCGGCAGCTCAATCCATTCGGTAGTTGATAATCCGCCTAAAGAGTCGGTTGAGGCAATAGGCAATAAAATAAGGAGATTCATCAGCGAATAACGAATCCGCTTCTCGGCCAGAGGCTGATCCGCCTTCGGCGGAGAATTTACTAATTCGTAGATTCGTAAAAGATTCGTAATTCGTTGATAGAGCATAGCGAGCATGGAAGTAAAAAAACGCGAAGGCGAATCATCCAGCGCTTTAATTTACCGGTTTACCAAAAAGACGCAGCAAAGCGGCATATTAAAGGAAGCCAAGAAAAGACGTTTCCGCAGCCGGCCGGTAAGCCGGATTAAAAAGCGTCTTTCGGCGCTCCACTTAGTGAAGAGGCGAGCTGAAGTGGAGAGGGCTAGAAAGCTTGGGATTTTATAAAAATCATCAGAGCATGAGCCTTAAAGATAAGCTAGGGGAGGAATTAAAAACAGCGCTTAGAAGCGGTGATCAATTCAAGGTGGATGTCTTGCGCCTGCTTAATTCCGCTATTCATAATCAAGAAATTGCCAAGAAATCCAAAACTGGGAGCGGCGAGCTTACCGATGAAGAAGTAACGGCAGTTCTAGGAATCGAAGCCAAAAAGCGCCGCGAGTCCATTGAGGTTTTCCGGAAGGGCAACCGCAGCGATTTGGCGGGAAAAGAGGAGAAAGAACTTGAGATTATCCAAAATTATCTGCCTCAACAGTTAAGCCCCGAGGAAACGGAAAAAGCGGTCAAGGAAATTTTGGAGCGCAGCGGCGCTAAAGATTTTGGCGGAGCCATGAAAGCCGTAATGGCCGAACTTAAAGGCAAAATTGACGGCAAGCTCACGAGCGAAATTATTAAAAAGTATCTGGAGGGTTAAAGTTAATGAATAAAGTTGTTATTATAGTTCAAGACCGGAAATTTTTAAAACTAGGAAAAACCCTTAAAAAAGTCGCCCTTAAACTCCTCCGCTTAACCGGAAAAAAGCAAAAAGCGCTGGAGATTTATCTTGTTGCCGAGAAATTCATGAAAACCAGCGTTTTATCATATCCAGCGCCCTCGGGCTTTCCCAGACCGGATTTTAGCGGTCAATTCTTGGGGGAAATCTATTTAAACCCGGATTATATCAGGAGACGCGGCGAGGATATTTTTTTTATGCTCGTTCATGGTTTTCTGCACCTTTTGGGCTATAATCATAAAAAGAAAAGTGATAGCATAAGGATGGAGAGGAAAGAGGAAGAACTACTTTCTAAAATTTCCAATTCCTAAGAGATTAAAAATTAATGCCCAATCACCTCGTCGGTTTGGATATCGGCTCACGAACCATCAAAGTCGCTTTAGCTGAAACCAGAAGAGACGGCAGTCTCACGCTTCTTAACGTCTTTAAAATGCCGGCGGCGGGCTTACGCAAAGGCGCGATTGACGATATGGGCGATGTGACCCAAGCGATTGCTCCAGCGCTCTCCGAAATCCGGAAAACCTCAAAAAGCGCTTTAAATAACATATTTTTAGGTATCGGCACGAGCGATATCAAGGTGCATTCTTCCATCGGCGTAGTGGCAGTCTCCCGAGCTGACTACGAAATTTACCAAGACGACGTAAATCGTGCCATCCAGAGCGCCCAAGCCATCAATATCGCGCCCAACCGCACCGTGCTTCATTCAATTGTCAAAGAATACATTGTCGACGGCATGAAAGAAATTCACGATCCGCTGGGGATGATCGGCAGCCGTTTAGAAGTAAACAGTCTGATTATTGATGTTTTTCTCCCGACTTTGAAAAATTTCTCCAGATGCGTGGAGATTTTAGGAGGCGGAATCAAAGGTCTGGTTCTGGGGCCGCTTGCCTCGGCGCGGGCGGTTTTGACCAAAAGTCAAAAAGAGCTGGGCGTGGTTTTGGTTGACATCGGTTTTGGCAAAACCACGATGTGCGTCTATGAAGAGGGCAAACTTCTTCATGCCGCGGTTTTTCCGGTTGGTTCAGGCAACATCACCAATGATTTGGCCATCGGACTTAAAATTCCGGTGGAGACCGCCGAGATTATCAAGTTGTCTTTTGGGGCGGCTTTGGCCCGCGAGGTTTCAGCCCGGGATACGGTTGAGTTGGTCAAGGTTGACGCCCGGTCGCGCGGCACGGTTTCCAAAAAATTCATTGCCGACATTATTGAAGTCCGGCTTGCGGAAATTTTCGAATTGGTTGATAATGAGCTTAAGTACCTTAGCAAGTCGGGGAGATTGCCGGCCGGCGTGGTTTTGGTTGGCGGCGGGGTGAAGCTCCCGGGCATTGTTGAACTGGCTAAACAGGAACTTAAGCTTTCAGCTCAAATCGGCCTCGCTGATCTTTCCGCTTTGGAAATCAAGTCCAGCGATTTGGGGCCAAAACTTGAAGACCCGGAGTTTGTCTGCGCTTTGGGACTTCTCTTTACCGGGCAAGATAAGGCTTTGGAAGCTAAAAAAGCCAATCTCCCTTTTCGGGGAATTTTAAAAAGAGTGTTTGGGTATTTCGCGCCCTGAATTAAGGACTAGGAATTAGGGATTAAATTTTTATGAAGAAATCTAAACGAAACGAATCAAACGGTAATTATTCAGCCAAGATAAAAGTCGTCGGGGTGGGCGGCGGCGGCGGCAATGCGGTCTCGCGTATGTGCAATGATCTTGGAATTCGCGGCGTTGATTTTATCGCTATCAACACCGATGCCCAGGATTTGGATTATTGCCGCGCCAAGCGCAAGATTTATATTGGCAAGAACCTGACGCGCGGCTTGGGCACCGGCATGAATCCGGATTTAGGACGTCAGGCAGCCGAGGAGAATCGGGCCGAAATTGTGGAGGCGCTTAAAGGCGCTGATTTGGTTTTTATTACCGCGGGACTGGGCGGCGGTACCGGCTCGGGCGCCGGCCCGATGGTTGCCGAAGCGGTTAAAGAGAGCGGCGCCCTAACCATTGCCGTGGTTACCAAACCTTTTACTTTTGAGGGCGCCCAGCGCAGCCGCATTGCCCAGGAAGCTTTGGTTAAACTCAAGGAAAAAGTTGATACGTTAATTGTCATTCCCAATGATCGGATTTTTACCATTGTGAGAAAAGACACGCCTCTCTTAAAGGCCTTTGAGTATATTGATGATGTGCTTCGCGCCGCCGTGCAGGGGATTGCCGAACTGATTGCTGTGCCCGGCATTATCAATCTGGATTTTGCTGATGTCAAAGCTGTAATGAAAGATGCCGGACCGGCTTTAGTCGGTATTGGGCTTGGCGGCGGTCAGGATCGGGCTTTGACTGCCGTCAATCAAGTAGTCAACTCCCCGCTTTTGGAGGTCTCTATTGACGGCGCCAAGGGCGTGCTTTTTGGCGTGGCCGGCAACCGCGATCTTAAAATGAACGAGATCAACGAAATTGCCAAAGTCATTGCCGCCTCGGTTGATCCGGGAGCTAAAATCATCTTTGGCGCTTATTATGACCGTAAGCTCCGCCCGGGCCAGCTTAAAGTAACTTTGATTGCCACCGGCTTTAACGGCCAGTTGGTCAGAGCCGAGCCGCCGGCCGCCACTTTATTCAGCGATCAACTTAAAGCTTTGCAGATTCAAACTAGAGAAAAGGAGAAAATGCCGGAGGAGAAAAAGTCTAAGACAATGGAGAAAATTGAAAAAAAGAAAGAAGAAACTGACGTTTGGGAAATACCGGCGTTTCTGCGTAGAAAGAAATAGGGACTAGGGAACGTTTCAACTAATAGTTGAGGCGTTTTTTTATTTAAGGTATTCTTTATTTAATGAGAAATTCAGAGATAAAGCAATGTCAAAACTGTAAATCTCAATTTACCATTGAGCCGGAGGATTTTAATTTTTATGAAAAAATTCAAGTCCCGCCGCCAACGTGGTGTCCGGAGTGTCGTTTAATTCGGCGGCTTGTATGGAGGAATGAGCGCGCACTCTACAGACGGAAATGCGATCTCTGCGGCGAGATGAAGATTTTAATGTACGCGCCGGATTCGCCGTATAAGGTGTACTGCCGTCAATGCTGGTGGTCGGATAAGTGGAGCGCGTTGGATTACGGGAGGGAATATGATTTTTCTAAATCATTTTTTGAACAGTTTGCGGCGCTTCTTAAGGATGTTCCGAGGCCGGGTATCATCAAACAGGGCAATCATGTGGAGAGTGAATATACGAATCGCGTGACCGACATGAGATATTGTTATTTATTGTACGGTACAACGGTTGCTGAATATTGCCGTTACGGAGTATGGATGAATGCATCTAAAGAATGTATGGACGGCTATAACGTCCAGAAGTCCGAGCGCTGCTATGAATGTATTGATTGTTTCCAATGTTACAATATGGCGTTTGTGCAGGAAGCGAATAACTGCACCGATTCGTGGTTTCTGTGGAACTGCAATAATTGCCAGAATTGTTTTGGATGCGTAAACCTTCGGAACAAGCAATACCATATCTTCAATAAGCCCTATACGAAGGAGGAGTACCACAAGATTATAGGGGGCTATAACTTGGGAAGCGCGATGTTCGTGGAAGGGATGAAGTTGAAATTCGCCGAATTCAAGAAGAATTTTATCGTACCCGCCCTGGTTACCCACCACAGTACGAACATAAGCGGCAACTGGATTGAGAACTCGAAGAATATTTTTAAATCATTCACGATTACGAAAGTTGAAGAGGGGCGCTATCTCTATGCCGTAATCGATGCCAAAGACGTGATGGACTATAGCTTTTGGGGCGCCACCGCCGAGCTTACGTACGAATCCATCAATAGCGGCATTCAAGTATCCGATCTCCAGTTTGGAAATGAATGCTGGATTCAGGCAATTGCAATGCGGTATTCCATGAACTGTCATAATGCCCACGACCTTTTTGGCTGTATTGGAATTCGCAGCTCCGAATATTGCATTTTGAATAAACAGTATTCGAAAGAAGAGTATGAAAAAAAGATAAAAGAAATCCGAAAGCAGATGGAAAAGATGCCGTATACCGACAAGAAAGGAAGAAAGTATACTTACGGAGAATTCTATCCTTTTGAAATTTCGCCCTTTGCGTATAATGAAACGCTTGCTCAAGAATATTTCCCGATCCACAAGGGAAGTGCCGAGGAAATGGGTTATCCATGGAAAGAGCCTGACATAAAGAACTATCAGATCACGCTGGATGCTATGGCGATTCCCGATAATGTAAAAGATGCGTCTGATACAATCGTAAATGAAGTTATCGGTTGCGAGCACGCGGGCAAATGCAACCAGCAGTGCACCACGGCTTTTCGGATTCTTCCGGAAGAACTGAAGACCTACAAGACGGCGAATTTACCCTTGCCGCGGTTGTGTCCGAACTGCAGGCACTTCGAGCGATTGAAAAAGCGGACCCCGATTAAACTCTGGCCACGAAAGTGTGAGTGCGCTGGCTCCGCATCTGAAAACGGTGCTTATACCAACGTCGCAAACCTCCATGCGCCTCATAAGCCAAACGAACATTGCCCGAACGAATTTCAAACCTCTTATTCTCCCGAGAGAAAAGAAATCGTCTACTGTGAGCAGTGCTACCAAGCCGAAGTGGCGTAGTTTTCTAATTCGCGCGAATTAGAAAGTATGATTTAGGCAATTCGTCCTATTACTTTTTTAAGTTGTTTCTTTGTGATACTGCCTTCGCGTAAAATCCGCGGCGGGTTTTTTGTTAAATCCACAAGGGTTGAGGGTTTGCCAATCGGGGTTTTGCCGGCATCCAAAAATAAATTTATTTCCTTTTTATTCCCTAGTTCCTTAAGGGCTCCTGCTATGGTGTGGTGAGGTCTTTTTCCGGAGAGATTGGCCGAGGGCGCGGTGATCGGCACTCCGGCGGCACTGACTAAAGCCCGCGCTACCGGATGAGGCGAAAGACGGACGGCAATGGTATTACTGCCAGCCGAAACTTCTTTAGGAATAATTTTTTTCTTTTTCAAAACCAAAGTCAGCGGCCCGGGCCAGAATTTTTTGACTAGTTTCCAAGTGAGCGGGGGAATGTCGCACGCCACGCCTCTTAAATCTTCTTTTCTAGCAATCAAAATGATAAGCGGTTTCTGCTCCGACCGGCCTTTTACGCGGAAGATTTTACTTACCGCTCGCGGATCAAACGCGTTCGCGCCCAGCCCGTAGAGCGTTTCGGTTGGGAACACAACCAACCCGCCGTCCTTAATAATTTCGGCAGCTTTTAAAATAGCCTTGCGATCCGGTTTTCTAGAGTTAACTTTTATTAAATTCATTACAAAGCGAATTCCAAGATGAAGGTAGCTATCCAAAAGTAGATAAAAAGACTTAGAATATCACGGATAATGGTCGCGAAGGGGCCGCTCGCGATCGCCGGATCAATTTTGAGCTTGGTGAAAAACCAAGGCAGAAAAACCGCCACACCGATGGCCACCATAATCGTCGCCAAAAACGAAAACCCCAAAATTAGCGCTATTACATTCGGTTCCCAAAAAAGATAAGCCAAAATGCCCATGAGTACGCTCATAAAAACCGAAATTCCCAAACCCACTTTAATTTCCCGCCCCAAGTAACTCAAGATTTTAAGATGCCGGTCAATTGCCAAAGTACGTATAAAAATCGTCTGGGTTTGGGTGCCGACCGCGTCAGCCATATAGACAATGGCCGGAATAAACGAAGCCAAAATAATCTGCACCTCAAGCGTTTGTTCAAAAAAGTTAACTACCCACACTGCGATAAGTCCGCCCAAAAGTCCCACCAAAAGCCACGGCAGACGTTTCCGGATTAGCGTCGCGGCATCGGCTTTGATGGTTTCTTTGGTCGGATCGTGAATGCCGGCAAATCTTAAAACATCCTCAATATTTTCCTGATGCAGGACGTTAAGAATGACATCGTCCGGCACCACTCCTAAAAACCGGTCTTCGTGATCAACCACCGGCACTTCTTTGATGCTGTGCTCAATTGCAAGGAGCGCTATTCGTTCCTGATCAGTGTGTGGCCGAGCGGTTATGAGCTTAGTGGTCATAATTTTTTCAACCGGTGTTTCCTTGGGAGCGCGGAATACTTCTTTAACCGAAAGGACACCCAAAAGTTTATCCTCGCGGTCAACTACATAAATATAGTTGATGGTTTCCAGTTTCTTGGTCTTTTCAAGCAGAAGTCTTTCAACGCCGGCAATAGTGGCGCCGGGATGAATGACCGGCACCTTGGAGACCATAAGCCGCCCGGCCGAGCGGGGGGTAAGATCTTTATGTTCTTGAGGCGTATTCATTGATTTTATTATAACATTTTCCGTGCCAACCGCCGCCGGTAAAATAATTTTCTTATCTCTTCCACTGCCACTACCAAGAGCGCGACGCCGGCGATGCGAAGCCAGTCAGCTCCGGCCAAGGGGCTGATTCGCAAAATCCCGTTCATAAAAGGATTATAGAGGGCGAAAGCGTGAAGCGCGATTACTAAGAAGAGCGTACCCAAGAGAAATTTATTGGAAAACGGATTAAGAGTAAAAATGGATTTATGCTCTGACCGGCAGTTCCAGGAATTAAACCACTGGAAAATAATAAGACTGGTTAAGGCCAGCGTCCGGGCGCGAGTCAAATCATCAAGATTATTTAAGAAAAACCAAAAAGCTCCCAAAGCAATAACCGGCCCAATTATCAAAAGGCGTGAGGCAATTAATCTGTCAAAAAGTTTTTTGGGCAGGCGCGCGCCCTTTTTCATCAGCGTCGGATCTTTGGGTTCTAAGGCCAGCGAAATATCGAAAAAAGTGTCAGTCACCACATTCATCCAGATAAGCTGGGCGGCCAAGAGTGGCAGGGGATAGCGGAAAATCAGCGCTAAAACGATAAGCAGCAGTTCGCCCAAGTTGGAAGAGAATAAATAGGTGATGGTGCGCCGTATGCCGGCTCGTAAATTCCTGCCTTCTTCAACCGCGTTTAAAATGTCGCCGAAATTATCATCCAAAAGCACCAAGTCAGCCGCTTCTTTGGCAACTTCAGTGCCGATCTTGCCCATGGCAATGCCCAGGTCGGCGGCCACGAGCGAGGGCGCGTCATTTACCCCGTCGCCGGTCATGGCAATGATTTCGCCGCGTTTACGGTAGCCCTCAATAATTTTCATTTTATGTTCAGGAGTGACGCGGGCAAAAACCGTGGTTTTAGGGAGAATCTGTGATAATTCTTCCGCTGTCATTTTATCAAGATCAGCTCCGGTTAAGATGCCGTCGCCGTGAGTTGAAATGCCGGCTTGGCTAGCAATCGTTTTGGCGGTAATGGCGTGATCGCCGGTAATCATAATGGTTCTAATGCCGATGGAGCGGGCCTTCTCAATCGCTTCCCGGATGCCGGGACGGAGCGCATCATGCATGGCAAAAAGTCCCCCGAAGTTAAGCGGCGGCAGCTGGTCGGGATTAACCTCGCGCGGCGCCCCGTCTAAATAAGCAAAACCGATAACCCTTAAGCCCTCTTCAGAAAGTTTAAAGAATTTATCTTCAAAGATTTTTTTTGTTTCCGGCGTGAGTCTTGAAAGTTCCAAAATAACTTCTGGCGCGCCGGTAACCGCTAAAAACGGCCGGCCATCCTTCTCGTAGAGAGAAAGATGAAATTTCCGGCCGTAATCAAACGGCCAGTCATTCAAGAGCTTATAATCCTTGATCAGCCCTTCTTTTTTTATCCCGACTTTCCAGCCAAAAGCAATGAGCGCCCCTTCAGTCGGGTCGCCGGTCAAGCGATAGCCGCCGTCAGTTGAGTAGGCGATATGAGCATTGGAACACATAACCGCGATCTTAGCGGCGAGACGGAGTTCCTCCGAAGGATTGGGGATGGTTGGCTGGGGTTCGTAGCCCACGCCTGGGATTTCGTAACTTTCACCGCCGATCACGACTTTTTTTATCACCAGTTCATTTTTGGTAATGGTGCCGGTTTTATCAACCGCGATTTCCTGCGCCTGTCCCAAGGCCTCTACCGCCTGAAGTTTTTTAACCAGCACCCGGCGGCGCGCCATTCGCCAGACGCCGGTGGCTAAAGTTACGGTTAAAACCAAGGGCAAACCCTCGGGCACGGCAGCTACCGAGATGGCTACGGCCGCGATAAACATTTCAGTCAAATCTTTGCCTTCCAGAATTCCGGTTATAAAGATCGCGGCAATGACCGCCGTCACAATTATCACCACCACCCGCGCCAATTGTCTTAAATTTTTAGTCAGCGGTATTTCGGTATCAATGCCGGCAATTGCCTGACTGATTTTGCCGATGACCGTTGCTAAGCCAGTTGCCGCCACAATCGCTTTGCCGGCGCCAGCCGCGACCGTTGTTCCTTTAAAAACCATATTTTTCTGCTCGGCCGTAGGCAGATTCTCACCGCCTAAAGGATCAGCGATTTTCCGCACTGGTTCTGATTCGCCGGTTAAAGCCGCTTCATTGATTTTTAAATTATGAACTTCCAAGAGCCGTGAATCAGCCGGAATTTTTTCGCCTTCCTGGAGCAGGATAATATCGCCCGGCACTACCGTCTCGTCGGCCACGTTTAATTCCTCGCCGGCGCGCAGCACCTCGGCGCGGGTTTCCACAAATTGAGTGAGCGCCCGAAGCGTATTTTGCGCCCGGCCCTCTTGAATAGTGCCTAAAACAGCGTTAAAAAGCAGAATAAATAGTATAATAAAACCGTCAGTAAATTCGCGGAGCGAGAAAACAATAATATCCGCCGCCATCAAAACATAGATCAGCGGACTTTTAAATTGCTCAAGGAAAATTTGTCCGAGACTCTTGCCCTTGGCTTCCGGCAGGCGATTAAATCCAAATTCTTTAAGGCGGCGTTCAACTTCCTCCTGATTTAAACCGTGCTCGCTTGATTTGAGCCCTTGGATTACTTCGGAGGCCGTGCCAGCATAGTAATTTGTCATAGACTGGAAAATTGTTATAATTATAGCTAATGTCAGTCAGCGAGGCAAAAAAGTTCCTGATTTTCCTTTTGGCGATTTTTTTCGTTCTTTTAGTGGTGATTTTAAGCGGGTTTTTCGCGCCTTTGGTTTTGGGACTGCTGCTTATGGGCATCAGTTACCCGCTCTACGAGTATTTACTTAAGCGCTTTGGCGGCAAGGAGAATCTTTCGGCTTTAATTGCGGTTTTGGTCGTCTCTCTGGTAATCATTTTGCCATTCCTAGGTATTCTTTCGCTTCTTACCAAAGAGGCAGTGGATTTATTCTCGCAAACGCCGGATAAGTTTTCTTTAAGCGAGACCATTATAAAGACGTTCAAACCGATCGCTCAAAAATTTAATATTGACATCCAAAGCGTGGTCAATGCCCAGCTCACGCCGGTTTTAGAAAATTTAGGACTCACGATCTCGCGCGAGATCGGCAGTCTGCTTTCCAACGCCGCGCTGCTCATTTTAAATTTCTTTATTATGTTTGTTTCGCTTTTCTATTTTCTCCGCGACGGCAAACGTTTAGCTGATTTTCTAATTGTCTTTAGTCCCCTTAAGACGCATGAGGAGCTGGATCTTTACAATACTTTCAAGGAAGCTGGCCGGGCGATTTTCTACGGCAATTTTATCTCGGCTTTAGTGCAGGGAATCTTAGGCGGTATTGGTTTTGCGCTTTTCGGGCTCGGCTCACCAGTCCTCTGGGGCGCGGTTATGGCTTTTCTGGCCTTGATTCCGTTTTTAGGCGCCTATATTATTTTCATACCGGCCGCGCTTTATCTTTTTTTTACCGATCAGACTGGAACGGCCATCGGATTTTTACTTTACAACATTCTCATAGTTTCTTCGGTTGACAATTTGATTAAACCGAAATTGATCAGTCAAAAAATCAAAGTTCATCCGCTCTTAATACTGCTTGCCATCTTGGGCGGCCTTAAAATCTTCGGGCTTATGGGCATTATTTACGGACCGCTGATTGTGGCTATTTTTCTGGCTTTGCTTAAAGTTTATTTAGAGCATGTTAAATTGGAAGAACAGGGTAGATAACAATAATGAAAAAGTTCATCACTATAATCCTCATTATCTTGGTAATGATAATGCTGATAATTACCTTAGCGCCCGGACTTTTGAGTTTTTGGGCGCCGCGGGCATTAGCCCACGTGGAATCAGAGCCGGCTGGGGAAGCTCGGGTTGCGGCAACCATTCTAGAGCCGGACATTTTTATAGCTAAAGCCAAAATCCCGGTCTTTTTTGAAATAAAAGAAGTAGCGAGCGGCGATAAAATAACCGGTTTAAATCCGACGGTGGAAATAGAAGACACGGCCGGCAAAGTAATTTCGGTTTTTACGGCCGAACCCAAAGGCGAGAATTATTTTTTTGAATATCAATTCCCCGGAAGCGGCGAATATAAAATTCATACCGAATTCGTCTATCAGGATGAAAATTTAAGTTTTGATTTTGATGTTTTTGTAAGTGAAGCCGTGGGCGGCCGTGTTGGTTTGATTACGGTTGTAACTGGAGCGGTTTTGGTAATCCTGATTTTAGGCGCCGGTATCTTAAAGAAAAAAGTTAAAGCGGCGGTTATTTGGTCAATTATTGTTCTTGTGATTGCCGGTCTCACTTATTCCCTCTACGCAACCATTAAAGCTAATCCTTCCTTAGGCATTGTCACTTGTCCCCAAGAGGGCTCTTGTTTTTGGACTGCTCATATTCATGCCTTTGTCCCTATTTCAATCTGCGGCGAGGAATACCGCTTGCCGATTGAAGTCGGCCGTTTGGACGGGCCGCATACCCATGAAGAAAAAAATACTATTCACTGGCATGACAAACTGCCGTATGATCAAACAACCCAAAGCATTACTAATACCGAACCGCTTACCCTTGGCGCTTTCTTCTCGGCCATAGAAGTTGCTTTGAGTGATAGACGCATTGCCGATAAAAATAATGGCGATCTTTGTCCTGACGGCAAGGCCGGAACTGTTAAGGTTTTTGTCAACGGTTCGCCGGTGAGCGAATTCCGCGAATTTATCTGGAAAGATCAAGACGTGATTGTCATATTTTTTGACAGCCGTTCGGTCGAAGAAATCCAAGCGGAACTCAAAGTTAATCCCATTGAATTTCCTAAATTAGGTCGCGGCTAATATGGATGCTACTTTATCTCTCCAAGCCCCTTCGCTCTCCTTACCAATTATTGTCGGTTTCGGCCTTCTGGATTCTATCAATCCCTGCGTGATTGGTGTGCTTTTGGTGATGCTCACAGTTCTTCTTAAGACCGGCGACCGGCGCAAAGTTCTCATAAACGGCTTGGCTTATACCATCGGCGTCTATCTTACTTATCTTGTGGGCGGCTTGACCCTGCTTTCGGTTTTTAACGCCGTCCGCAGCGTGGTTTTAATCGGACAAGTGCTTTATTTTGTCATCGGCGCTTTTATAATTTTAGCCGGCCTTTTGGAAATCAAAGACTTTTTCTGGTATGGCCGATGGTTTTCGCTCGCTATCCCGAAACGCCTTGTCTCTTATCTGGAGAGCAAGGTTGAAACTACTCACACCTCTCTCTACGCGGCCTTGTTTTTCGGTTTTATCGTCACGCTCATAGAGTTGCCCTGCACCGGCGCTCCTTATTTAGCCATTCTTACGCTTATGTCTCAAAGCAGTCTAAATTTTTTAACCGGCCTGCCCTTGCTCCTGCTTTATAATTTAGTTTTTGTCCTGCCGCTCCTCGCCATCATCTGGATGGTTTATTACGGCTTTGCTATCAAACGTCTCGAAGCTTGGAAACAGGAACACCGCGGCACTATGCGGCTCGTAATCGGTCTCGCGCTCTCCGCGGTCGGCATCTGGATTATTACCACCGTGGCCGACTATCTTCTTTGGCCGCTTATCATCGGTCATCTGGCGCTGATTTTGATTATGGCCGCGGCTAAATATCTGCTACAATTTAAGTAGAATAGCATCATATGACACTAAGATTGGTGCAAAAGAACAGCGGCTATCGGCAAAAATTTTCTCTAGAGAAACTTAGTCGCTCTATTGCCGATGCTCTAAAGCACTGCGAAGCCGGAGACGGGAAATTAGCTGAACGTTTAGCTCACGAAACGCAAGAGTATTTGGAAGGCAAAGGCAGGGAAATGGTTGAAGTGGAAGAAATCCGGCAAACTGTGCTTCACATTTTGCGTCAAGACGGACACGCCAAAGGCGCCCAAAGCTACGAATTAATTTCCCTGCATTTAGGCAGTCCCAAGATTCACACTGTAATTAAAAGGAGCGGCGCCCGGGAACCATTACATGCTTACAAAATTTTCAAGTCGCTTAAAAAATCATTTGCTGATGCCGGCTTGGAAGGCGGGAAAATCTCCGAAGAACTGACTAAGGAGATCATCAAAATCTTAGAAGAAACTTATGCTGGTCAGGCGGTGCCGGTTGAAATCGTGAGAAAAATCGCCGCCCAACTGCTCAAAGAAAAAGGGTATAAGAGTGTAGAAAGGTCGTACCTACTTCATAAATATCTATAATTTATGAAACAAAAATTTAATTGTTCCCACTGCGGTAAAAAAGACTGTGATGATTGCGTGAAAGAGGACGGCAGGACTTTTTGCTGTAAGCATTGCTGTAAAGACTGGAAAGCCCGTCAAAAGGAGGGGAAAAAAGAACCGGCGAACGTCTGCCGATTCTGCTGAAAATGGCTATTTTTAATTTTCTGAAATTAGCAGTAAAAGATTATAAAACGGTCGGAGCTTTAACCCCCAGCTCCCGTTTTGTGGTTCAAAGGGTGATTAAGCAAATTCAGCCGGCTATCAAAACCGTCTTGGAATACGGGCCGGGGGATGGGGTAATGACGCGAGAGATTTTGAAGGTTTTGCCGGAAGACGGGAAACTGATTGCTATTGAGAAAAGCCGCAGTTTTTCTTTGGCTCTTCAAGGGATAGGGGATAAGCGGTTTTCGGTAATTTACGGCGATGTCCTTGAGGTTTTAAGCTCCCCGGAAAGATTGGGAATCGCAAACGTTGAGGCGGTTGTCTCCGGCATTCCCTTTTTAATGTGGAAGTCTAAAGTGAGGCGCGCGATTATTGCCGGCACCGCCGCCATTTTAAATCCCGGCGGACTTTTTCTCTGGTATCAAAATATGCCCATCCCCAAAAGCAATAAAGAACTAAAAACCCATTTTTCCCGCGTCCGCTGGCAATTCGAACCGAGAAACTTTCTGCCTTACTTCATCATCACCGCCGTGAAATAAATGTTAACATCATAGAAGATTAATCATATAAGATGTAAACCCCGTTACATCCCCGCCATAAATGGCGGGGCTTTCCCCAAAGAACTGATTCTAATTAGGCTATTCATCTCTGGCCTGAAGACCGGAGCTTTCTGGATGTAACGGGGTAAACAATTTTTAAGGGATGAACGATGCTAGAACGATTGGCGTGAAACATAAGGATTATTTTTTAAATAAAACCGCCACGGTTTTTTGGCCCAAATTGGCCCGGCGTAATCAATGCCGATCCGGGGCCCTTTTGCGATTTGTCTCCCTTCGAGAGATCTCCCGTAGGGAGACCCTTTGCCGATTTTTGTGCC
>CAYSWC010000004.1:18296-38865 GCA_964434715.1 uncultured Candidatus Saccharibacteria bacterium | reverse complement strand
TGGGCGTCGCCATAATTCTTTTAACCATTGTCATCCGCCTCGTCCTCTACCCGCTTTTTTGGAAAAGCTACAAAAATCAGATGCTGATGCAGCGGATTCAGCCGGCTATCAAAAAGATTCAGCACGATCATAAGCATAATCGGGAACGGCAGGCGCAGGCCCTCTTAGAACTTTACAAGCAGCATAAAGTAAATCCCTTTTCCGGATTTTTTCTGATTCTTATTCAACTGCCGGTTTTGATCGCTCTTTACCGGGTTTTCCTATCAGATTTTTCCGAAGCCATCACCGCAAATCTTTATAGCTTTCTTAATCCTCCGGAAGCCCTAAAGAGCGATTTCTTGGGCTTGATAAATTTGGGCGCATCCAATATAATCATCGTTGGTTTGGCGGCGGTAGCCCAGTATTTTCAGGCGCGGTTAAGCCTGCCAAAACCCACCGCCGGAGGCGAATCGTCGCCGGCCGAACGGATCGGCAAACAAATGGTTTTTATTGGCCCCCTGCTTACATTGGTATTTCTTTATTCTTTGCCAGCCGCGATTGGTCTATACTGGCTGACGACCGCTGTTTTTTCTGTTGTCCAGCAGGCTCTAATTATTAGATCACTTAAAGAAAATGGAACCGTTAGCGACCCAAGTCAAAAAACTGCTTGAATTAGCCGGCTTTGAGGAGCCGGCTGTAAGCATTGATGCCGAAGCCCGCAAACTAGAAATTTTTTTAAATGAAGGTGAGTGGCTAAAAAGATGGCTCCCGGGACTAATCAATGATTTAGAACAGCTGGTTAAGTTACTCAGCCGCAAAGCCGAGCAGGCAGCCATATTTATCGATATCAACAATTACCGCAAAGAGCGGGAACGACTGATTGTGGAGCTGGCCAAGGCCGCGGCCCGAAAGGCCTCAACAGAAAAAGAAACAGTCAAGCTACCGGCTATGAATGCTTACGAAAGACGGTTGGTTCACTTGGAGCTCTCGGTTCATCCGGAAGTTAAAACCGAATCCGAAGGTGAAGGCAGGGAAAGATGCGTAGTGATTAAACCTATTTAAACCGATGCGAAATTCACAGCGCGAATGATGCGAAAGCCGTTAATTTCGCAAAATTCGCATTTACTTCGCATTTTTAGCATCGGCCTATTCCGGGATTTCCAAAGAGTATAATTTTCTGTCGTATCTATTGATAAAGAAAAGTTTATTGCCTTGTTTAGTTAATTGTTCGGCGTCAATCAGCGATTTTTGGCCGTCATCAAGAACTCTAATTTTGTCAGTATTTCTATCCCAGGCAAGAAGCGCGTCTTGAGAATAAAATTTTCTTTTTAGATAATCGTCCGGCAGGATGGCGCTTGCGGGGATGTTTTGAGGTACAGCGCAGTAAAGCACAGTATCGTGAAAGACACACTTTTGGGGCAAGGCGCTTGAAAATACCGGTGCGCCCAATGATTTATTACTGCCGTCAATAAGATCAAGGCGGCCACTCCTAAAAACCGAGGTGAATTTTAAGCCCAACTCCCCGTCAGGCGCCCAAAGAATCATAAGTCCCGGTTCATCAACTACGATAGGCGTAAGAGTCCTGTCTTTGATATTTAAAGACCAGAGCGAAGAGATGAGTCCGGCCGCCGGCCTTTGAGTTAAATAAATTTTATCCGGCGCCAGCCATTCCAGACCTAAATCTTTTTGAGCCAGACGAAAAACTTCGCTGGTTTGATCGTTAGCGGCATTTAAAATATTAATACTCGCAATCGCCCCCGTCTCCTTAAGATAAGTCAGACGCAGATCGTTCGGGCTCCAGGCCGCCGCCACCGTGTCCTCTGGGAGCGGCGTCCAAGAGAGATTTTTGATATCTAAAATAGAGAAAACCGGATTGAGACGCGACCCAAGCTCCATTAAAATAAATTCTTGATTAAAAGACGGCTGAAGCGAAAGCAAATTATTCAGCGGCTGGTCAAGCAAACGCTCCTCGGTGCCGTCAGGCCCTAGCCTAGAAATAAAGCCGTCAGGAGAGATATAAAAAATTGCTTCGCCCGCCGCCTCAATCCAATAATCAGAGACTAGCTTGGTGCCTAAAATTTTTAAACCAAAGTCAGCCGGCGGCTGTGTGGTACCCCCAGTTCCCGAACCGTTCAATCCGTCAGTCTGGCGATTAAAGAAAAAATACCAAACCGCACCAGCGGTTAGAGCGATAATGACGATAATAATGAGAAATTTTTTCATTTATAGTCAAGTCATTAATAAAATGGAATGAAAAGAACATCGCGAACGCACTGACACCCACTGCAAATGTTAGTAAGAATGCTACAGTCCCAATTAGTTTCGCATACTTCAGGTGGTTCGATTCTGCCATTGCCGCAGACCGGTGGAGGGGGCGGCGGTCCGGGCGGCACGGCCGCGGTTCTTAGTCCGGGTTCCTGAAGCTCGGGCAGTTGCGGATTGATAGTGTAAAGTATGAGTGTTGCTCCGATTAAAAGCACCAAACCCCAGACGGCGCTCATAATCCGGTCGCGGGCATCGTCTTTGCTCGCAACCGCTTCAGAGACTGTGTATTGGACAGCGCCAATCACAATCATCACCATAGCCAGGAGTGCGCCTAAGCCCAAGGCGAGGTTATAGATGGTAAGAATATATTCAGCCGGACCGCTGGGAGCTAAATAGCCGCTCGAGCAAGGGCCGCTTACGCCGCCCGGAAGACAAGGCAAGGGAACTGAAAGCCGGTAAGCTAAACCGGTAATGGGCAAAGCCGCCCCCAATGCCGCCGCTCCCAGGAGAATAATTTTGTAAGCAGAAAAAAATTTTTTCATCGGATTTTTAAATTCACCGAAGCACCAGCCGTCTCTAAAGGATCAAATTTATTAAGAGCATTGACCGAGAGATTTACTTCATCGCCCGGGCGTCCGCCCGAGATGTTTAGTTCAAGCTCGGCCGGATTACTATCTTCGCCGGCAGTGGCGACGCCATTAGCAACCCACTCAAAAGTCAACTGATCAAGCCCGGAGATATTAAAAAAATAAGCCAGCGCCCGGAAAATATTAGTGCCCGACGCGATGGCGGCTGCGTAAGGCGCATCAATCACAACCTCTGGTTGGGCCAAGGGCAGTGCCACAGTTTTTTCCAAAACACGCCCGCCGTAGTTTGGTATCACTAAGCGCAGACTAAGACTGGCGGCGTCTTCAGGTACCATAAAACTTATAGTTTTTAAACCCAGGCCGCCCTGAATCAGCCGGCCGTTTAAAAACCAGCGCAACTCCCGGCGGCTAAGATCAGCCGTTTTCCCATTCTGGATAAGTTCGGCAGCCGCCTCAACAAGACTTTTTTTAACAGGCAAGATCTTGCCTTGGTAGCCGTGAGGAACATAGCCTTGAGCCTGCCAAGTAATTAACAGTTCCGGCGTGTTTTGAGCCGAGGTTATATTGTTAGCCACATTAGCCACCAGCCAATAGCCACTAGCCACTAGAAAAATTGCGGTTATTAGATATTTGGTTTTGGATTTAAGCTTAGTCATTTTTTAAGCGCTTGCCCAGCCAACTTGCCTGCCGGACCAGCGCCCTTAAGCGCCACTTGCCCTAATTTACTGGCCGTTAGGCGATCAATAATTATTACTCCCAAAACACCAGCGGTAATTGCCGGCAAAAAGCTTAAAAACTGAATCAGCTCAATCAAGTTGCCGACTACCGCCGCATAACCCTTTACCCTCTTAATCATAAAATAAAACTGAAACCCGGGTAAGGTAACAAAGGTAACCAACCAATTGACGAACGGAATCCAGTTAATCAAATCAGCGATCACAGCAACAATAATTAAGAAAAAGGCTTCGGGCGCTGAAATTTTTGGTTGGTTCTCCATATTACTGATGCGAAGTTCTTAATGCGAATGTTGCGAAGATAATTTTTCGCATCATTCGCATCTGTTTCGCATTTTTAGCATCGGCTTATTGTTTTTGTTCCAAAATTTGTTCCGGCTTGGTGGTGATTAACCGTTCTTCGGCATAAGAGGCGACAACCTGGATGGCAACACGGTTTAGCCCCGCAAAAAATAATCCCTGTCCCACTTCAACCTCGAGAAGCATATTTTTCTCACCCTCGGTTAAGTTAAAGGTTTTAGACACTACATCAATAGACGCCGGCGCCTGTTTTAAGAGTATCTGAAGCGAGGAATTGGTGATAATCGGCCGGCCGTAAGGCGAACGCATAAAATCTTCCACGTCTTGGGTGATGGTAGTCACTCCCAAAAAATACTTGCGGGCGCGTTTGACGAGACCAAAGAGGAATGAGGCGCCATCTTCATATTTCATCATCCACCAGGCCTCATCAATAATCATAATCCTTTTTTTAAGTTCAGCTCTGACCAAATTCCAAATGAAGTTTAAAACGATGTACATAGCAATCGGTCGGAGTTCATCTTCCAGATCTCGGATCGAAAAAACAATAAAGCGATTTTTAATATCAACGTTAGTCGGGTTATTTAAGAAGCCAGCGTAACTGCCCTTAGTGAATTTATAAAGCCGTCCGGCGAGCCCCCGGCCGCCTTCCATATTTTGGAGCACCGCTTCTAAATCAGAGAGGAGCGGCGGCGCCGCCTTGGAAAAATCTTTACCGGGCACGATTTCCCGTGAGGCATAGGTCTCGGTTAAAGCCCGGTCTAAAAGCGATTCTTCATCAGCCGTCATAGACCCGAGCATAATTTTAAGCAGGCCGGTAAGGTTAATGATATGGGAGCGGAGCGTATCCGATGGATCCTCGCCTTGGGGCACAATCGGCACGTCAAAAGGATTGATCTGATGTCCGGAAGTAAGTGAGATTCTAAAAAAACTTCCGCCTACTGCTTCGGCCATGCGTTCGTATTCATTTTCCGGATCAATGATTAAAACGTCCACGCCCATCATAAGCAAACGCAAGGCCTCCAATTTAGTGGCAAAACTTTTGCCGCTGCCGCTTTTGGCAAAAATCACCAAGTTGCTGTTCTCGAGCGAAAAGCGATCAAAAATAATCAAGCTGTTGTTATGGCGATTGATGCCGTAAAGCACGCCTTGATCCGAAGTCAGATTGACCGAAACAAACGGCAGGAACGAGGACAGCGGTCCGGAATTAAGCGGGGTGGTAATGCCCAATTTATCAGAGCCCAGCGGCAGTACTGACGTAAATCCTTCCAGCTGCTGGAAGATTGCCGGCTTGGTATAGATAAGGCGGCTCTCCAAAAGCGTCTGCAGTTTGCCCTCAAGACGTTCAAGCGCCTTTAAATCATCGGCATAGAGCGTGATGTAGACCGAGACGCTAAAGAGATTTTCCTGTCCTTGCTGAAGCGAGTCCCGCAAGCTTTCAATATCTTGGATAGCGGTTTCCAAAATAGGATTCCGCACCTTGCCTTTTTCCTCGTTTTCTAAAATTTGGGCCTGGACTTGAGCGGCTTTTTTGCGGAGATCTTTTAGGGCCAGCGGAGTTTCAACCGGACTGACAAAAATAGCAACGTCTAAAAGTTCCGGCAGATTAATAATTGGAGAAAACCAGCCGGTCGCAAGATAGCGCGGATAGGTGAAGATAAAAAGCGTTTTTACGAATTTATCGCCCAGCTTTAAATAGCTGGAATTAACTTCCAAAGCCGCCGGCGCGATGATGTCTTTGATTTGTTTCTCCATAGAACCGATGCGAAAATTTAGAATGCGAATGACGCGAAATTTATAATTACCTTAGCATCATTCGAATTTACTTCGCATCTTTAGCATCGGCTATTTTAAGACCTTTTTTCTCGACCGCCCCGGGATTGTAAAGATTATAGAATAATTCAATTAACTCTTCGTCATTTAAAGGTATTGCCCGGAGCCCTACTTGGTTTAAACCCTCAATGATTTGATTAGTCCTGTGGGTTAGCTGTTCTACGTGTTTTTCCAGCTGTTCTTCCGGCTTGAGATCGGCCTCGGGCAGCCGCTCGGTGGGTTTGGCCACGCCCTTCCTCTTAAGCAATCCAAAAAATCCCTTAGTAACCGCTTCACCGCCGGGGAGTTTAATTGGTTCGTAAGGCACCACTACAAAGTAAGATTTGTTCATAATGTCGTTTTCAGCCACAAACGCCCTGATAAATTCCCGGTATTCAGAAATCTGATTTTTTAAAAGTTCATTTGGTTCCCGCCCCTCCCGTTCGGCTAATGTCTCTAAGTAACTATTAATATTGAGCTTGCGGGAATGAACAAGAATTTGGATGCTGAAGTTTAAGGCGTTTAGAAAACCCTGGAAAGAACCCAAAATCATGTTTTGTTCTTCTTCGGATTTCAAATCAAAATTAACACCCGAAACCAAAAGAATCTGGCGCAAACCGCCGCTTTTTAAAATTACCGTGCCGTTTTTGACCAACTCAATTTCTACGAATTTTTGAGTGGGCTGCGCTTCTTTTTGATCGGTCATGTGTTAATTATAACATCCTAGCGGTAGTCGACCCGTCTCGCCGTCTCTCTTTCCCCGGTGGTTCGCCGCACCGTCTCAAAACCCTCAATGCCTTTGGTAAAAAGCCGGGCTGGCCTTTCCCGCTTTTCAATCGGGCTGCGGCTGGTTGAAAGTTTAAGCATCAAACCTTCTAAGAGCGCCCGGCCGGTTAGTCGGGGCGCAAGGGGTAAAGATGGTCCCTTTTGCGCCTCTAGCCGTCTCCAGAGATAGAAGCGCGGCTGCCAGAAGTAACTTAAAGCCGCCATCGCTACTTTAAGCAGGGACTGGCCGTTGAACTTTACAAAAGCCAGCGCTACGGCTAGCGAGGCCAGAATAACAGTGATTAAAAGCCACAGCCAGAATTTTAGAACAAAAAAAAGCAGAAAACTCGGCACCGCCGCCCCAGCCAAAAAAAGAAACTGGATTAGAGTTAACGGCCCGACTATTTTAGGCGCAATGTCTATAAATTGAGGAACCTGAAACTGCATGCCGGCTAAAATTTCTAATTTCTAATTATTCTAATTGACCTAAATAAATCCCAATTACCAAATACCCAAAAGTTTAGTCATTGGATCTTTTGGCATTGGAGCTTGTTTAGAATAATTAGAGCAATTAGGTTAATTAGGATAATTTATTTTCTATCTTTCGCATCGGTATCTAATGGTGTTCTAAGGTTGCTGTAGTGCACCACTCTGGCTGTTGGTTTCTCCGAGTCTTGCTCCGGCAGTTCGATTCTGGCGGCTCTGGGCGGTTTGGGTGAGGGCTGTTTTGGAGGCGTAGGCGGAGTAAAGCTTACCGAGGGTCGCTCGGGCGGCGGCGGAGAAGGCGAGAAAGTTTTCTCTTCATGGAGCATAAAAGGACTTTCGTTTTCCGCCGGAGAAGATTCAAAAGAAGACGCTGATTGCTCCGGCGTTTCAGTAGTTTCCGGAGTTTCCGGCGTCGGCTTCTCAACCGGCTCTAGAACGGTTAGAGAAGCAGGCGGCGACGCCTCGCTCGCTGGTGGCACCCCCTCCTCTTTAATAAGATTCTGGAAATCAACATCAGCTGCCATTGTCTCTGCCAGTTCATTATTAATCTCTAAGATTTTTTGAAGACTGGAAACTAAGTTTTCGGGCACAATCTCTTTGATAGCAAGATACTTAATCAACCGAGCCAAATCATTTACTTGCTTATAATTCAAATTAAATTTCTTACCAACTTTGCCAACCGATTGAGCGAGCGAGATTGATGCCAGTCGGCGGATAGTGTCCGAATCTAATTCTAAAAACTTTAATTCACGGTTTAAAACAGTTTGATCGAAAAGGGTGTCGAGATATTCCCAGAGCGCCTTTTGTGTGGCGTTTGGTTGAGGTAATTTAACCTCGTCGGGCGTCACCCATTCCTCGTTTGTCGGGATTTTTAGATCTCCATCCATAATTTTAGAACTGCCAAGCCGGCGACTGGTTGATATATTCCTTTAATTCTTGAAGATGTTCATTGTTTGGTTTTCGGCGCAGCGCAAGCTCTAAAGCAACTTTAACTGCCGCCCTAAGATACTCGTCGCCGTTTGTGCCGATTTCCTGGAGCTGCGGCAAACTGAATCCTTCAATCATTTCTATCCCCAGTTGACCGGCTAGAGCATCGGGCACAATAAAAGCCGCTTCCGAGAGGAGCATATTTTTGATGGCTGTTTTGGGATCTGAAGCGGCATCGGGGCGGCGTAATAAAATTTCCTGCGCATCCAGGTCGGTTTCCTCGACCAAGCTCATCATTTCCTTGATTTGTTCTGAATTGTAGCCACCTAGGCCATAGAGATTTTGAGGCATAGATTTTTTAAGTAGTTTTCCCGCCGCCAGCTGGAGGTGCTTGACCGACAGTGCCCTCTGGCGGGACAATGCCCAATTCTTTAGCCATTGCTTCTACCATGCCGCGAACCTTCTCGCGTTGTTCCCCCTCGGCAACTTTTTTGGCTTTCGCGAGTCGCTCCCTCACGCTCAAGAAACGGCGTTCAACCCCAGGAATCTTTACTCCCAGACCGCGTTGTGCCGCCGCGAGTTCTATTGGTTCGCCGGCGCCGGCCGGCTGAGCTCGAAACTGTTTAGCCAGTGTCTCTAATTGAGATTTTAACCCTAAAATCCCCAAGTCTTCTGCCGGCGTACCTTTACTTTCTAATTCTTGGATTTGAATCAGTAATTCGCCCCGCTGTGTTTGATATTGCGCCGTGGTCATGCCAGGACGCCGGAGTGCCCCGGCCTTCTCAAGACCCGCTAAAGCCACAATGTTTTGGGCGCGCTGTCGCTTCAGGTAAGGCACGGCGCTCCGCCATCTGGCGCCGGCTTTTTTAAGCACCTGCTCTCGGCTAACTTTACCGGTCAAGACGTCTTTAGCTATTTGATCAGCGCCCTTCCCTGTTCTTTTGGCCTCAAGCTTAGTTGTTTCTTTGCGAACAGTGGGCGATGCTAAACCAGCAACGCGTCTGACAAGGGGAATTCTGGCGGCGCCCTTCGCGGCCATCTGGCCAACTCTCTCGCCGGCCCTGCCCAACGCACCCGGTTTAATCCCCGTAAATCCTTGAGCCAGCCTTTTGCCAAACGTCAAACTGGCGCCGGCGCCGGCAATGCCAATGGCGTTGCCAGCTAAAAGGGCGCCGGCAAAAATCGCGATTTTGGTAAGGATTTGAAGAAATTTGCCAATGCCGCCTTCCTGGATTACTAATGGCTCGAGCGCCTGCGAAGATTCTGAACCGGCCTCGGCGCCGGTAACTAAGGTATCTATTTGAGCCGAAGTTAAAATGCCGAGATAGATGAAAAACACAACCGCCGGCAGGAAAAAAACCCAGCGCAGAAAATGACTCCACCACTTATCCCAGTATTGTTTGAGATTGGGGCTGACAAAAAAAAGCCAAGCCAAAGGCATAAGAATCAAGAGCACAGTTAGCGTCACATAGCGCACCAGGAGCATAATACCGATGCCGAAGAAAATAATAGCTATCAGGACCGCAAAGACAGTCGCAATCGCCAGCGAGAAAAGTGCGCCGAGTACGGCGTCGCCAAAACGGAGCACGGCCGCGGTCGCGCCAGGATCTTTGATATTAGCCAGGTTTTGGATTTGAAAAGTGTGCGCCAGATTGCGTCCAAAATCACTGCTGCTCGTCTGACTGATGCGGCTCAAGAAAAAATCGGCAATTACTCCGGAGAAATCCAAAAACAATCCGGCAATAGTCAAACTAAAATTAATCAGCACTGCGGCAATAATCAGGTTGCGGAGCATGGTTTTCATGCCGTAGGTTTCAAGCCGGAGAATGGTGCCAAAAGCAATGAGAATTAGTGTCAGTACAAAGCCCAAATTGGCAAGGCTTAAAGTAATGCGGAAACCTTCTCTAACAAGGCCTGATTCCAATAAGTCGCTGTTAAGCGTGAGCTGATTTTGGATCAGCGAAACCGCAAAAGTTATCAAGTTACCGACTTGATTGAAAATTATTGTAAGCAGCGCTTGGGTTAACGAAACAATGCACTTGGTAGGGGAAAAAGACCAATTAAGATTACAGCCGCTCGTAGGCACATCAACGTTTGGAGGAAGTTGAGCGGCGCCTTGGGCATAAATCTCAAACGGCAAAAGCAGCTTTAAAGCCAGAAAGACAAACAAACCAGCAATGAGCAAATTTTTAAAAGTCTTGAATTTCATTATTAGGGCTGGCAATTATTGTCAAAGCGCCGCAGCTGATCTTCAATCCGTCTTATAATGTCGCGGTTATCGATCTCGGCTTGATCTCTTTGACGGCGGACTTGTTGGCTGTTAAGCAGTGCTTGGATGCGCCCCTGGATGGTTGAGAGCCCAATCCAGTCGCCGGCTTCAAGACTCTCAATTTCAGTTCTGGCCGAGGCCAAGTCCCCAATAGCAGCGGCGGTACTAGTAGCTTGACTTTGGACTGCCGTAAGTTTATCCCGAGCCCAAGCGAGCTCGCGCTCAATTTCATCATCAAGGTTAGAACATTGATCAAGTAGAGCATCTAAATCCCGGAGATACTGTTCCAAGCGGCTTTGGGAATCTTGAAAAATGCCCAAAGCTTCAGAGTAGAGAGGCGAGACTTCAGTAATCGTTTCAAGCAACTGCTGGCTTACAGTTAGGGAAGAACTGCCCGAGGAGCGGAAATAACTGCGGCAGATAGAGAGTATTTGTCCGGTAAGCCCGGCACAAGCCCCGGCGCCTGGAGCCACTGATCCGCCGGCTGGCGAGCCTGGAGCGCTCACCTGGAGCAGTCCCACGCCTTCGCGGATGAGACGGTTGATAAGGGCATCAGCAATAGCCGCGACATAAGCCTCCAACTCCTCGGCTGATAAAAGATAGGGGATATCCACCCCAACCGCCTGGCCGGCCAACGCGCCAATGGTTCCGGCTGGCGTGGTGATAATGCAGGTAAGTGGAATATCGCCGGCCCGGCCGTCACCGTCTAAATCAGGACCCGGGAAAGTAGTGGTAGGGGCTTCCTGACAGTTGCGCGTGCCTAAAAAGCCGCCGCCGGATAGGGCTTCATTTTGGGCCGCTTCACGAGCTTTCTGGGCCCGCTTTTCAGCTTCATCCCGAGCCAGGACCACGGCGCCGAAATAATTGTTTTTAAGCTTTAAAGTTTCAGTATAGGCAACCCAGCCGCCGTTTCTAAAATCATTTTGGAAATCCTCAATATTGCGGACAATCTGATCCAGGGTGCAGGTGATATTTTGACTAAAACGGGTGGTCTGAAGCGTGGCAATAACTTGGAAGTTGAAAGCCGAACACAAAAATCCGAGCCCAATTTCCTGGACAAAATCGCCAACAGCGATATTAACCGCATCGTCTAAGAAACTGCGCCAATCAGTTACGAATTTTGGATCGCCGCCCCCCTGAATCCAGGTAATAATTTGATCAACCACCATATCCAAAAGACGTTTTCTTAGAGTTTCCCGGACAAAGCGCTGGCCCCACTCAAAGAGCCTTTGCATAAAGTTGCCGCTTGCAGATCCAACAAGAATCGGGTTGGTCTCGAGAGTCGGAACGCTAAGACCCGGTGCCTGGGCGCGTGCTCTAATCAGCAGTCCTTGGTGAGAACCTAAAAAGAAGATTATGAGCATCAGCGCGATTAAAATTTTTGATAACCAGCGCATTTTAAATGGTTAAATTGTTTTCAGCAATAAAATTTAAAAAGATTTGTTTTATAAGGGCGAGCTCATCTTCAATTAAAGATAAAGCTTGTAACGCCATAAGCGCCCGGAAAGGATCGCTTTCGCTCTCCCCCAAAGCGAGAAAGATATTTCTTTGGGCTTGGAGCAGGCGTAATTCTTCAAGATGTGAGCTCGCGAGCATTGCCGGCGCCGTAAGCTGGTAAAGCTTCTCAATCGGCTCCTCTAAAGCCCGGGCTAACAGAGCAAAGTCTTGAGCCGAGAAAGATCGGGGATTTAAAGGAATAGTTTCACCGCCCGCTCTTACGATCGTCTGAAAGTTTTTAAAATAAGTTTCTAAAGTTGTCTTGTCGCTCGCGGCCGTAGTTTTAATATCGGTAATTTTAATTTCCGGCTTAAATTCCTGATAATCAAAATCAGCAAGCTCGTCAGCAATAATTTGGCTGACTAACGCTTCAGGATTGGTTACGTCTATAAAGCGGCGGCCTTCAAGCAGTGATGGGCCGGCGGGATTTTTTTCCAAAAGCCCGGAGACAATTTTCCCGGCAACTCCCTCGGTGGAATTTACTCCGGCGCCCGCCGCTGGCGGCTGACTTCGGAGCTCTGCCAGCGACTCTAAGGATTCAACCGGAGGCCTGGCTGAACCCGGAATTGGTAAAACCGGAGCTAAGAGCTTATTAGTATCATTTAAAACAGCCGACTCCAGCGTGCTTTTGCCAATAATCAAGAGAGCGATAACTAGAGCGCCCAAGATTATGAAAACAGATGTGAATTTTTTAAATTTCTTCATAACCACCTAAACCCAAAAATCGCTGCCTGCCAGCCCCTGATTAATAAAATTATACCACAAGCTTAATTCAAAGAAACAGCTAAAACTGTGAGCATTTTCAAAGATAGATCCTGGGGCCGCTCCTTGCCAGTTAACCCCTGCCTTTTAAGGATTTTTATGACAGCTTCCGGGCTGATTTTAAGTCCGGCTTTAAGGTTGTTAAGCACTGTCTTCCTCGGCTGCTTAAAAAGGATTTTTACAAATCGGTAGAAGTTAGAATTTAGAGGTTGGAGGTTGGAAGTTGAGCGGGAAGTTAATTTAATAATGGCTGACGCAACTTTAGGCCGAGGAGAAAAATCAGCTGGCTTGAGGCGAGCAATAATCTCTGGTTCAGCCCAAAACTGGGTGATAGCCGAGAGTAAATTCATCTTGGGCGGCTTGGCGGTAATTCGCTCCGCCACCTCTTTTTGAATAGTTAAAACAGTCAGCCGAGGCTTGTTCTCCAACTCGCTTAAAATTCGGAGTAATCGGCCGGTGATGTAGTAGGGAATATTGCCAACCAACTTAAAAGAGGTGAGAGGTGGGAGGTGAGAAGTGAGAGACGGAAGAATTTTTAGGGCGTCGCCGGTAAAAATCTCCACTATCTCGCGATCGCGAGATATAGGAGATCGATCTCTTAAAAAGGTTGCGAGGGTTTTGTCTTTTTCTAGAGCGAGAATCCGGCAGCCGATTGCTTTACAAGCCCGGACCAAAGGAATGGTTAAGGCGCCCCTGCCGGGACCGATTTCAATAATCATCTCGCCGGCTTGCAAATCCAGCGCATCAATAATCTTTTTAGCCGCCAAACGGTTGATTAAAAAATGCTGTCCCAGGCGCTTGATTCCACCCATAGAATTTCTTTTTTAGAAAAGTTACAATTAGACTATGACCAATTCGGTTTTAATTATTGTCGCTTTGATCATCGGCGCCATTCTGGCTGTTCCGGTTTCAATTTTTCTAAATAATCAAAGAGACACCGAACCGTTAGTTAATCAGCCGACAGAAAACCTCTTTCCTAAAGATATTCAGAAAGAGGAACTGCCGCGCTTTGATATTAAAGAATCTTTGCCGGGAGCCCCAGAACCTCCCCGAGACCAAACCCGAATCGAAGACGGCACACCCGTCGCCCCCCCACCGACAATAACGGCTTTGCCTCCACCGGCCTTTGCGCCTAGTCTGCCGGATATTAAGTCTCTCATTCCCTTATTGCCTTCCCTGCCACCGCAGGCGGCGGAACTTTTGCCTTGGCCAGAGGTGACTGATGGCGAGCTTAATATAAGCGAGGACGGTATTGCTGACTTTGAAATTTATTTAGAATATTTTACCAGGAATTCCCAGAATCTTGATTTTGATAATACTAAGTTCGGCGCTTTGCCGCGCAATGACACTAAGCTAATATTACTGCCCGCGGATTTAATTGAACAGGCATTGGAAAATGATGATTTTAGATCTATTCATAAGCCCTTGAGCGTTTTCCATGAATTTCTGATGGCTAAAATAGAATTTTTAAAATCTATTGGAGTTAAGGGCGGCGCTATCGAGTGGAACAAATATATGATTAGTTCCGACAGACTGACGCTGGCACTGATTGAGAAAACCTTCAACCTTGAACAGAATTTAATTTCTCAAGCCGAATTCCAAAATTATTATCAAAGATATTTAGCAACTATTGAAGTTCAAAAAAGGGAATTTAGAACAAGCGGCGGCTTTGCAATTATTGAAGAAGTTAGTCCCTGGAAGAGTTTTGCCGCCGTCATTAAGAGATTGATGGCTTTGGATCCGGAAGTAGCTTATGCCCAGAGCGCCGCTGGTCTTTCTTTCGGCGGTTTTGTGACCGCTAGTATCGAATGTTTTTGCATAGCGAGCTTTAATCTCCATATGACCCCGGCTTATATACCCGTACCCTCGCCGGACTTCCCGATGCTGATTACGGTCGCAACCATTGCCTCCCCCCTGCTTTTTCTAAACAAAACACCCGAGACCGGCCACTGGCTTTTGGGCACCTACATCCCTAACGGCATCCCGCCCCAACCCCAGCCCTGTCTTGCGCTTTTGCCGACTGTTCCGCCCACCTGCGGGCCCATTGATATTTTCTTGGGAGTTGTGGTTATGACTGGTACCAGCTGATTTAAAAAAATCTAGAATTTTCTCGGAACTTTTTCTATTCTGATGCGGCCGGCGTGAAGTGCCTCTTTAATCTGTTCAAAAGTCAGGGTTTGAAACGAGAAGGTCCCGCCCGGTTTTTCAGTCTCTACTTCTGCCACCTCACGCCGGTAGTCAAGTTTTTTAATAGTCCGCCGGTTACCGCTTCCCGCGCTTACCAAGACATCGCCGATATAAATATCAAGAACTTCTATTTGTTCGGGAGATTTCTCCGTCTTTGGTTCGCCCGGTTTTTCGATTTTTAGCACCCAACCATCCGGTCTTTGTCCTTGGATAATCTGGGCAAAAGGCAATCGCTCTTTAGAAATCGTTGCTTCGCCCGCGCCTGCTTCGGGAATTTTTTCGGTTTCCGCAAACCAGCCGACATTATCAGCATAGCCGACCCCTAAAACCCGTCTCCGCGTTCCGCTTTTGCTCACAATAAAATCGCCCGGGCTAATATCTAAAGCCGGCTTTTCTTCTTTGGGCGGTTTTTCTTCGGGGATATTTTCTTTCGGCGGCTCTGCCGGTTTTTCCTCTTTGCCGCCCCAAAATCTCTCAAAAATCATGGTGACTAAAGTATAAACGATTTAAACATTTTCCGCAATCACAACTATTTCGCGATCGCGAAATAGTTGTGATTTGTGTCTCCGATAAGCTCACTCAATATAAATTTCTTCTTCGTCCGGCAGTTCTTCGGAATCATCGTGAATATTGATAAACTCGGTAAGCTCGGGCGGAATTTCGTATAAGAATCTTGAGGGTAAGTTGTAAAATGACAAATAAAGCTCACGCTTGGCGCGGGTCATGGCCACATACATAAGCCGGCGTTCTTCCTCTAGTTCTTGGAGCGCGCCGTAAGAGAGCTGATGGGGCAGGAGCCCTTCATTGACGCCGGCTACAAAGACCGAGTCAAACTCCAAGCCCTTGGCAAGATGGATAGTCATCAAATTAACAGAGGTGGGAGGTTGGAGGTTAGAGGTTGGAGGTTGATTGCGATATTTCTCTCCCTTCGGGAGATGTCCCGTAGGGACAGGTATGTCGATATTTCGAGTGGATAGATCTGTTGATTGTAAAAGCGAGACCCGCTCTAAAAATTCTCCCAAATCGGTAAATTCCGAAGCAAAAACAATAAGTTCGTTGATGTTTTCTCTCCGCTCTTCCGCATTTTTAAACTTTTGTTTTAAATAATCAAAATAGCGGCTATTAGCTAGAAAGAAATTAATGAGTTCTAGGATCGCGAGCTTCTTGCCTAAAGCCGGCAGTTCGCCAGTTAACACTTTGGCTGTTTCCTTGGGGAAAGTTTTTCTGATTCGTTCGGCGCTTACCCCATCTTTAGGATTAAAAGCCAAGCGCAAACCGGCAATAATGTCTTTGATTTCTTTTCGTTCATAGAATTTCACGCCGCCAAAGATTCGGTAGGGAATATTGTTTTGGATTAAAGCCTGCTCCAGGGCGCGGGACTGGGCATTGGTGCGATACAATATTGCTGAAGTGGATTGGTTAATTAGCTGATTAGTTAATTGGGTTTTTCTATTTTTATTCCAATCCGCCAATTCACCAATTAACAAATTAACTCTTTGAGCGATAAAGCCGGCTTCTTCTTCCGCGCTGCCTGCTTTCACAACCTTAATCAATTCACCCGCGCGATTTTCTGTCCAAAGATTTTTGGGTTTTTGAAAAACATTGTTTTTAATAACCGCCGAGGCGGCAGTAATGATGTTGGCAGTGGAGCGATAGTTTTGTTCCAAGAATACCACCTTAGCGCCAGCCCAGTCTTTTTCAAAATTTAAAAAATTGCGGAAGTCAGCAAACCTCCACCCATAAATCGCTTGTGAATCATCTCCCACGACGCTTAAGTTTTTATGCTTGCCGGCTAAAAGTCTTACCAATTCGTATTGAGAGGGATTCACGTCCTGATACTCGTCCACCAAGAGATAGCGGAATTTATTCCGGTATTTCTCCAGCGTCTCCGGATGTTTTCTCCAGAGCCAAACTACTTTTTCTATCAAATCATCAAAATCAAAAGCATTATTGCGGGCTAAAGCGCTTTCATAGGCGCGGAAAACTTCTAAACCTCGTTCGTCTAATATTTCTTCGGGACCCAAGAGCAAATTTTTGACTTTGGCAATATCCGAAGCTACAACCGGCGGCGGACATTTTTCAAAACTAAACTCTAATTTTTTAATTGTCTCCTTAAGGAGACTCAAGGCATCATCGTCGTCAAAAATACTGAAAGCCGAACTTCTCTTGAATGACCGGGCTTCTTTTTTGAGGATGCGGGCGCCGAAGGAATGGAAAGTACCGATGAAGGGCAGTTTGCCATCAACGAATAACGAATTAGTTTCGAATTTACGAATTCGCTTATTCGTATAGGATTCGTTATTAGCTGATGAAGAGATGCGATTTTGCATCTCTTGCGCCGCCTTATTAGTAAAAGTAACCGCCGCGATACTCGCCGGCGGCACGCCGGCTGAAAGCAGTTTGATTAATCGGCTGGTTAAAGTCTTAGTTTTGCCCGAACCGGCGCCAGCCACGATCAAAAGCGGTCCTTCCCCGTAATCCACAGCCTCTTGTTGTCTCGGGTTTAAATCCATGCTATATTCGTTGCTATTAATACTATCAGGAAAAAGCTTAATAATGGCAATCTCACAACCGCTATCACGGTTGTTTTAATCTTGGCAAGCATTATGGTAAACGGCCTTTTAGAGGTTGGTAAACAAACGCCCTATGCTCTAAGCGGCCGGGCAGTTTTTGGCGGTCCGGGAGCATTGGCTGCCGAGACCAGAAGCCCGGATGGGGGAGTTTTTTTGGAAAGTTCAGCCGCGATTGAAGATTTCCCGATTGCCACGGATAGCGACCAGCTGGCAGGATTTTTAATTGTTGAAAGCGCCGTCGCCCTGAATCCAGCCAGCCCTTTAAGTAATATTTTGCCGGGCCGCGACGGATTGATTATTTATAAAATTCAAAAAGGCGATACGCTTTCCAAAATTGCCAACAACTTTGACATTTCCTTAAATACTATTCTCTGGGCCAATCAGGGATTTTCCGGGCGTCTGCTTCAGCCCGGGCAGGAAATTGTAATTTTGCCTGTTTCCGGCGTCCAGCATCAGGTTCGTGAAGGCGAAACCATTGATTCCATTGCCCGCCTTTACGGCGTCTCCAAGGAGAAGATTTTAAAAATCAATCCCAAAACGGCAGTAGAGCTTAAGGCAGGCGAAAAAATCATTGTCCCGGACGCGAGACCCCAGAGAAGTTTGGCTTTAGCCGCCGAAAGCAATTTGCCCGACTTGGCCGGCTATTTCGGTTTGCCGGCCCGCGGCTGGAACTGGGGTGGGCTTCATCCGGTAAACGCGGTTGACATTGCCAATGCCTGCGGCACGCCGGTTTACGCCGCTCAAGAAGGACTGGTAACTGAAATCGGCAATCCGGCGAACTGGAACGGGGGTTTGGGCGGCTTTGTCTTGATTGAGCATCCCAATCGCACTTCGACCAGATACGCTCATACCGAGAAAAATCTAATCTCGGTCGGCGACTATGTGGCCAAAGGAGAAGTGGTTGCCCAGATGGGCGCTACCGGCAACGTTACCGGCTGTCATCTTCACTTTGAAGTCCGAGGCGCCAGAAACCCGTTAGCTAAATAGTCAAAAATCTTAAAGTTAAGTAAAAAAATGCCCCGACTTTGCTCTCTTGCAAAGCCGGGGCTTCGTAGTTCTCGGCTGTTCCTCCTAGCGCCTAGCGCCGGAATCGGTTCTTATCTCCCCGGTCAACGGTTGCGTCCGGAGCAGGCGGCGAGCCGCCGTGCATGGCCGCGTACCGAGCAGGCCGGGCCGGACCCTTGGGTCGGGCTTTCCGGAGCAAGTCATCCACTCCGTTCTGGATGCCGCTCTGGATGCCGTTGTGCCGGTCAGCCAACCGCTTGGCCTCCTCGTAAGAGAAGAGACGCTTATCGAAATCGCGACCGGCCTTGATCATCGCATTGCGGTAGACCACGCGGTGTTCATCGCAGAACCCCGCGATCGTTGCCCGGCCATCCTCATCACCAAACTGGCAGGCGAAACAGCCAGTGATGATGAGTTCGCCAGCGCAGGGCCCGGAGGAGTAGCGGGCCACTTCGTTGCCCCTGGTGATGTTCTCTACCCAGGGCTGGATCTCGACACCACAGCCCTTGAAGCGGCACACCAGTTCCTCCTTCGGAACCGTGGTAGCCGTCTCATCGGGCCGGCGGTTGGTGAGGGCCTCGTATTCGCGTCTCCGGGTCTCGCGGGCTCTTTCCTCGTCAGCCGCGAGATCGGCGACGAGCTTTTGAACCTCTGCGAGGTTCAATTGGCGCCCGGCCGCCTTGGCAGCCTCGATGGCCCTACCCCAGGCATCCGGCGGTCTCTGATCGTTCAGAAACCACTGGTAGGCCTGGTACTCCATGGGCCGCTCTCCGAGCGAAGGCGCCCTTTTCAGGGCCTCTTCAGCCGCCCGTCGTTGAGTCTCCTTCCTGAATTCCTCGATGATCCTCGCGTGGACGGCTTGGACCTCGGCGAGCCGAAGCTGACGGCGCTTGGTCTCGGCCTCTTCGACGAGGCGAGGCGAGAGATCTTTCTTGATGCCGGGGCCGTAGTTCTTCTCCTTGAGCCAGCGTTCAGCCCGCACCGTGAGAGGGGAATCAGCGAGGCTGATGTGTCGGCGCTCGAGCTCCTCCCCGGTCATGGGGTCATCCAGGGGATCCTCGATCTCCCTCGCCGGCTCCGCGCGCGGTTCCGCGGGCTTCTTCTTGGCCACCCCTCCCGTCTTGCTTCTCTTCCGGGGCGAAGAAGAGGCCGTTACAGCCTTCCCGGTGCCGCCGGGATTTTCCCCGGTCGGCCCAGCCCCCGCGGCCTTGGGTTTTCTGCCCATAGCCACGAAGTCTCCGAACTCGAGGTCATCGGACATTTCTCATCCCTCCAAAAAGGGTAGTAAAAGGTAGTAAGAGTCAGAGACGGCCTGTCTCACGCGAGACAGTTAACAGCCGTATTTATTAGGTTTTTAAAGGGCGATTAAGATATACCGATACCCAGCCATTTATAGCAAACCAGTCAACCACTACAGCATCCCCATTATTATAGCATAGCTAAAGCCCCTGTCAATACCCCTTGACAGACAATCATTTTCTATGCTATAATAGGGGCAGTTCCAGGACAATCTGGTCAATCCCGCTAAGCGGGGCCGTTACCGGCGGAATCCGGGGGAGGAAGGACTATGCTGTGTCCAATCTGTCGCGGCGGTAACCCAGTGGTCGTGTCTCTGCCGGGCAGGGACGTCAGTCCCTGCTGTGTTCCGACTCGCGAGGAGCTCGAGAGGAAACTCTCGGATGCCGAGGATCTCTACGAGTTCCAGCGGGCCGGTGACGAGGCCCGCGCCATCCTCGCGGCTCGGGCAACCGAGCCGGTGCTCCAGCCGGTCGCGGCGTAGACGACGATCGGGCGCATCGCGCCCGTACCCCTCTGACTACGGTCGGAGGGGTTTTAATTTTCCTCAAAATGGCATCGTTATAGTCATAGTCATAGTCGGTAAGCTATAATGTAGTTAATGATTTATAGCATTACCGGCATCCTGGCTTTTAAAAAGGAGAACTTTATTGTAGTTGATACCGGCGGCATTAGTTTTAAAATTTTTCCTTCAGCCCATCTCTTAAACAATCTGCCGGGAGCGGGGGAGAAAATTAAGGTGTTTTGTTTTCTTTATTTTCGGGAGGAGATTTTGGAACTTTACGGTTTCTCTAACGAAAAAGAACTGGAGCTTTTTGAGCGGTTGAATACCATAAGCGGCATTGGACCCAAGTCGGCTCTGGGAATTTTAGGCATTACCAAAACTGAGCAACTGGTAGCGGCTATCAACGAAGGCAAAACCGAACTTTTAACCCGGGCTTCGGGCATTGGCCGGAAAACTGCCGAGCGGATTGTTTTAGAACTCAAAGGCAAACTCTCGCTTACCGCCGCGCCTCAAACTTTAAGCCTAATGGAATCTGATTTGGAACTTGAGGAAACCCTAATCAGCCTCGGCTTTAACCGGAATCAAGCCAAAGCCGCCATTGGGAAAATTGACCCCAAAACCAC
>CAYSWC010000004.1:0-18196 GCA_964434715.1 uncultured Candidatus Saccharibacteria bacterium | reverse complement strand
CCATGACCACACAAGGAGGAATGTGGGTCGGGTCAGTGACAGGCAACTGGGATGCCGAGGAAGACGTGAGGTTTCACCAGGAATTGCGGGGCGGGCCTCGGGAGGATGAGCTGGATCTTTCCCTGGAACTCTCAAGCCAGCGCCGCGGGCGAGGGAGAGAGAGTCGCGTCGTCGGCCCATTTGTTCTGCCTGGCGCCTCTATCGGGAAGGCCTCGAGCGACATCGTCTTCACGGAAGACGAAGAACTGGACAGGACTCGGGCAGTTCTCGACATCGAGCCGGAAACACCGGAAGAGTTGATGACGCCTACCCTGACCTCGGATGACGGGAAAGAGCCGACGGCGCGACCGGCTTCGAAGCTGCCCGCTCTCATGGAACTCTTCGAGAAGTTCTTCAGGGGTCGGCCGATCAAGCGCACGCGCGGTCCGATGGGCACGGTCAAGTATCTGCGTGGCCTCCGCGAGTGGAGGTAGTAACGCCGCAATGTCCCCCAATCCGAGAACGGAGCGGGGGACTTTTTATTCAAAAACCTCCGCGGTTATCAGCTTGTTATCCGCGGCTTTCTGCTTCTATAATCAAACTAATGAAGTTCTTGAAAAGCATTTACCATTATTTCTTGGCTTGGTTGGGGAGTGTTATTTACGGAAATCCCTCAAGGAAAATTTTTGTTTTGGGCGTAACCGGCACTAAAGGCAAATCAACAGTTTTGGAATTGATTAATGCGATTTTGGAATCAGCCGGCAAAAAAACCGCCCTGCTTTCTTCGGTGCGCCTCAAAATCGGCGAGCAGAGCCGGCCGAATTTAACCGAAAACACCATGCCGGGCCGGTTTTTTATTCAGAGGTTTTTGAGTCAAGCCGTCCGGTCTCATTGCGACTACGCGCTTTTGGAAGTTACCTCCGAAGGCGTGCTCCAGTACCGCCACCGCTTTATTGATTTTGACGCAGCGCTATTTTTAAATTTACACCCAGAACATATTGAACGACACGGTTCTTTTGAAAATTATCGGGCGGCCAAAGTTAAATTCTTGAGCGATATTGCCCGAACTTCGCAGAAGCCCAAAAAATTATTTTTTATCAATCAAGAAGATGTAAATAGTAGTTATTTCACCGATGCGGTTCAGGAGCGAGGCAAGGTTTACTATTTCGGCCGTGAGCAGTTTATTGAAAACCGGCTGGCCCGTGGCAAAGTCTCCATTGGCGATTGGTTGGGAAGCGGTTTTAATCTGGAAAACGCGGCGGCCGCCACGAGCTTTGCCGAATCCCTTGGCATAGATTGGGCAATTACCCGCTCGGCATTAGCGTCTTTCAAGGGTCTAATCGGCCGGATGGAGGTGGTTCAGAAAGAGCCATTTCGCGTGGTCATTGATTATGCTCACACACCAGATTCACTGCTTAAAGTTTACCAAACTTTGCAAAACAGAGGTCAGAAGTCAGAAGTCCCGCCCCAGGGGGGCGAGGCTCGCCCCGATGCCTATCGGGGCGGCAGAAGTCAGAGATTGATTTGTGTTCTAGGTTCGGCCGGCGGCGGACGGGACAAGTGGAAACGGCCGGAGCTGGGCAAAATCGCCGCAGAATATTGTCGGGAAATTATCTTGACCAACGAAGATCCATACAACGAAAAACCCGAACAAATTTTAGAAGAAATAGAATCGGGTTTTTCGCAAATTCCAAATAACAAATTCCAAATTACAAAAAATTATTCGAAAATATTGGATCGCCGAGAGGCGATTAAAAGAGCGATTGCTTTAGCTAAGCGAGGAGACACCGTGATTATCACCGGCAAAGGCAGTGAACATTGGCTACATCTAGCGGGCGGGAAACGTTTGACGTGGGATGAACGGAAAACCGTTGCAGAGTTATTAAGTTATTGAGTCATTAAGTAATTCAGCCGTTTTCTGCCTCAATAAATTAGTAACTTAATCACTTAATGACAAAAAACTATAATATTTTATCACACACCGCCGATTTACGGGTAGAAGTTTTTGGGAAAACGGTTGAGGAACTTTTTAAAAACGCGGCGCAAGCCCTCACCCAAATTTTGTCGCCTAAGACAAAATTTGGAATTTCCAAATCCCAATTACCAATTTCCAAAATAGAATTAGTTTCAAATAATATAAATACCTTATTAGTTGATTTTTTAAATGAAATTTTGGCGAAAAGCAATATCAATAAATCAGTTTATGAGTTAAAGAGTTTAAGAATTGATGAGGATAAAATTAAAGTAGAAGCTGAATTAGCAGGCATTCCGGTCACGAAATTTGAAGAAGACGTGAAAGCGGTTACCTATCACGGAGTAGATATTAAACAGGAACTAGGGACTAGGCAACAGGGAACAGGGATTTGGAAAACCCAGTTGATACTTGATATTTAATCTTTTGCGTTAATACGCGTAATGTCAATAACCAGGAACAATTTAATAAAGGTAAGCGATTATATCTGGGAAATTCCTAGGAGTTTTCGGGATGATATGCGCGTGCCGGTGAGGGTTTTTGCGAGCGAAAAAATGCTGGCTGATATTTTTCGGGACGAATCAATACCTCAAGCGATAAATGTCGCCACTATGCCGGGCATTCAAAGGTATTCTATGGTAATGCCGGATATGCATGAAGGATACGGCATGGCGGTCGGCGGGGTGGCGGCTTTTGATGCTGAAGAAGGAGTAATTTCGCCCGGCTCTGTCGGTTTCGACGTAAATTGCGGCGTCCGTTTAATAAGAACCCCGGAAACTTATCAAGAAATCAAAGATAAAATTGGCGAGCTGGCAACTCAACTTTATCAAGAAGTGCCTTCCGGAGTTGGCCGCAGCGGACGGCTTAAATTGGTTAACAAAGAATTAGATGGGGTTTTAGCTAAGGGCGTAGATAGAATGATTGAATCAGGGTTTGCTACCGAAGCCGATAAAGAACATTGCGAATCGAGAGGGCAATTAGCTGATGCTGATCCGAGTTTAGTTTCTAAAACCGCCAAAGATCGCGGCCGAGATCAACTGGGCACACTGGGGAGCGGCAATCATTTTTGTGAGGTTCAAAGAGTAGATGAAATTTTTCATCCAGAAGCGGCTAAAGCCATGGGATTATTTAAAGATCAAACAGTGATTATGGCGCATTGTGGTTCGCGCGGTTTTGGTCATCAAGTGGCCACCGATTATATTAAAATTTCGCTTCAAGCAATGTCTAAATACGGGATTACCGTTCCCGACAATCAGCTCGCTTGCGTGCCGTATAAGTCGCCCGAAGGCCAGAATTACTGGCGGGCTATGTCTGCCGCCGCCAATTTTGCCTGGGCTAACCGGCAGATGATTACCTGGGAAATTCGTGAGGCATGGCAAAGAGTTTTTGGTCATAGTCAAGAGTTATTGTTAGTTTACGATGTGGCGCACAACTTGGCAAAACTTGAAGAATACTTTGGCAAAAAAGTAGTAGTCCACCGTAAGGGCGCGACCCGGGCTTTTCCGGGCCAACCGGTTTTGATTCCCGGGTCAATGGGCACGGCCTCCTATGTTTTAGTGGGCGCAGCCGGAGCAATGGAACTTTCTTTTGGAAGCAGTTGTCACGGCGCCGGCCGAATGATGTCGCGTACTCGTGCCAAGCGCGAAGTTCGCGGTTCGGTTTTAAAGCAGGAATTAGAGCGTCAGGGAATTACGGTTCGAGCTGGCTCAATGTCAGGACTAGCCGAAGAAGCGCCGATTGCTTACAAAGACGTTGAAGCAGTGGTGGGAGCAGTTGAGGGAGCAGGACTAGCCAAGAGAGTGGCACGGTTGAAGCCGGTTGCCGTCATCAAAGGCTAAAGATTTGACAAAATTTAGTCTATCTGCTATCTTTATGGATAGTTCTTCGACAGCATCGGCGCTCCCAATTTCGGGAGTTTCGCAACCCTTTCTAGGAGGAAGGACGTTGAAGACCACAGTGTTGGCGGTGTTGGTGGCGGTGATGGTTCTTTTCTGCGGCGATGCTTTGGCTCAAGGCGTGAAGCTCAAGCCGGGCGACGTCATCGTTGCCCACGGGCAGGTTCCGGGCGGCATCCGCGTCTATGACGGAGAGAAGAATTACCAACTCAAGGCCGTGATTGATCGACCGGAGTGGACGTTAAGTGCCGGACCCAGCGCGCGTTCAGTGGAGATCGGACCAGACGATCATATCTGGGTGACCGATGCCAATGCTTATCCGGAGAGGGGCGATTTCAAGTCGGGCGAGCTCTACGAGTTTGATCCCAACTTCCGCTTCATCGGTTCTTTTCCGATTCAACTGCATTGCGGAGATGCGGTTGGCCGTGGTATCCGCGGCTTCACGTTCAGCCCGAAAGGCAGTATCTTTATTACCGGAAGCTGGCAAGATCCAGAAGTCGGAATTGTGAATCTCCTGCTGGAGATCGCACCCGATCGCGGTGCTACCTTTTCTTGTGTTCGGCTTTTCGCTGGTCTTTTCTCGCTCAATGATCTTGAGATGGGCAAGGACGGTTTCGTCTATGCTTCCGGCTGGAACGGCAGAGGGGTCATCCGGTTCCGACCGAATGATACCGAGGGGTTTGAGGTCGTGAGCTGCGAGGGGATGGGAATTGCAACCGGAGAGCTCGTTTACCTGACTAGCGGCGAGATCATCGTGGCTGATCAGGAGCGCCGAACGATCACTATCTTTACCCCGACGACGGAAGAATTTGGTCCTCTCTGCGTCGGCACTTTTTTTCCGGGCGAATCCGGACCAACCGCCTTGGATGTCTGGGGAAGACGAGTCTACGGCGCTGAAGAGGCTCGGACAGGAGGGGAGATTCACATAATCCCTCTAGCCGATATCCCAAACGAACCTCTAAAAGTGATTGACACCACTCAAGGCGGTCTGCCGCCGGGAGCGTCTTCAATCGCCGTAGTTCGGTAGTCGTCCGCAACGCGCGGATTGGCCCGTAAGAGACAAACGTCTCTTACGGGCCTTTTTCTATTGTTTGAAATATTATTCTGCGTTATTCTGCTTGATATCCGCGACCATCTGCTTCTACTTAATAAATGAAAAAGCGTATCTCCAAATCGATAAGAAAATATATTCGTGAGGAAAAAGCGCGACTGCGACGCGAAATTAGCGATTCGGCAAAAATTAAAGAAGAGACCAAGAAATTGTATGAGCAGCTTGGTATAATGAAAGAATTATGAAACTTTCTTTTTACGGCGGTGTCCGGATGGTTACCGGCGCCAATTATCTGTTAGAAATCGGTAACCCTTCGACAGGCTCAGGGCAGACTACAAAAATCTTAATTGACTGCGGTTTGCATCAGGGTTCTAATTACTGCGAAAAACATAACTGGGAACCGTTTCCTTATAAACCCTCGGCAATAGAAGCGGTTTTTATAACCCATTCTCATATTGATCACATTGGCCGCCTGCCCAAGCTTTTTCGGGATGGTTTTCGGGGCACGGTTTATTCAACCCAGCCAGCCAAAGAGTTTAGTAAATTCCTGCTTTTGGATTCGGAACACATTTTATCCCAAGAAGCCGAGCGATTCCGAAAACCGCCGCTTTACAATATCCAAGACATTGACGGCTTAATGGGACATTGGCAGGGAGTAGAGTATCACGAGCCGGTTACAGTTGGCCCTTTTATTGTCACTTTTTACAATGCCGGGCATATTTTGGGATCGAGCTTTATAGAGGTGAAAGCGAGAAGCGATAAGGGAAAAGAGGAGAAAATTGTGTTTTCCGGAGACTTAGGTAATTCGCCGGCGCCGCTTATCGGCCCCTGGGAATTGCCGCCGGCAGATACAACTTATTGTCTTTTGGAGTCAACTTACGGCGATCGTATCCATGAAAATTTGCCAGCCCGGAAAGAGATTATTGAGGATTTGATTGAAGATGCGGTTAAAGCCGGCGGCGTGCTCCTCATCCCTGCTTTTGCCATGGAGCGGACGCAGGAGCTTTTATATGAAATCAATGATTTGGCTGAACATGGCCGGATACCGAGAGTGCCGATATTTTTAGACAGCCCATTGGCCATTAAACTTACTGAAGTTTACCGGAAATACGACCGCTATTTTGTGCATGATCCGAGCGCGCCGGCAAAATCCGACAGCGCCCATCTTTTTAAATTTCCGGATTTAAAAATGACTCTAACCACCGAAGAATCAAAAAAGATTAACGAGGTGCCGCCGCCCAAGGTCATTATTGCCGGTTCAGGCATGTCGCACGGCGGCCGGATTCTTCATCACGAGAAAAGATATTTATCCGATCCCAAAAGCACGCTTATGGTCGTTGGTTATCAGGCAACCGGATCACTCGGCCGGCAGATTTTAGACGGAGCAAAGTCAGTTAAAATTTTAGGCGAAGAAGTGCCGGTAAGATGCAAAATCAAAGCCATCGGCGGCTACTCGGCGCACGCGGATCAAGGACAACTGATGAAATGGATTTCGCCCGTGAGGCTGACAATGAAGAAAGTTTTTATGGTTCAGGGCGAAGAACCGGCAAGCGCGGCACTTGCCCAGAGGATTATTGACGAGCTGGCGGTTAAAGCCGAGATTCCCAAGATGGGGGAAACTGTGATATTATAAAAATGCAAAATTCAAAAATCAAAGTATAAAATTACAATGCAAAATTTCAAAATGATTTTAGGATTTTAAACTGTCATTTTTAATTTTGATATTTGCATTTTGAATTATTACGAAGACTATGGCAAAGATAGCTAAAATAGACCCAGTGCCAGATAAGCTGATAAGACCTTATTGTCTAAGATGTAAAATCGGCGTTTCCGGCGCGGCCGAGACCGGGCACTGCGCACCCGATGCAGTTGAGAAAGCCGAGGCCATTGGCCGCGAGATTGCCAAAGCTGGTTTGGTTTTGGTTACCGGAGCCACCACTGGCATTCCTTATTGGTCAGCCAAAGGATGTAAAGAAGCAGGCGGCATGGTGATTGGATTGTCTCCTGCCTCTTCCGAACTTCAGCATCTTAAAACCTATCACCTGCCGGTTGATTATCACGATATAATTATTTATACCGGTTTTGAATATTCGGGCCGGAATCTTCTCTTAACTCGTTCGGTGGATGCCGTCATTGTCATCTGCGGCCGCATCGGAACTTTAAATGAATTCACCATTGCTTTTGAAGATGAGAAGCCCATCGGAGTTTTAGAAGGCACGGGCGGGACGGCGGATAAAATTGAAGAGATCGTAAGAGGCGCTCACCGCGGTCCGGGAAAAATTGTTTATGACCAAAATCCCAAAACGCTTCTTACCAAACTAATGGCATTAGTGGATAAGGAGAAGATGAAAAATAATAAATAATAAACCCCGCACCTTTTAAGCACCATTATAATGTAATGTATTGGGTGTATATCATCAAAAGCAGGAAGACCGGCGATTTGTACATTGGCAGAACTAATAACTTAGTGCGGAGGCTTGAAGAACATAATTCTGATACCTCAATATCTACAGCACGATATAAGCCATGGACATTTATTTACATCGAAGGCTATGCCTCTCCGGAGGATGCCGAGAAGAGAGAACAGAATCTTAAGTATTTTGGCAAAGTCTATACCCAGCTTAAAAGAAGAATCAAAAATAGCCTCCGCAGTGCTTAAAAGGTGCGGGGAAAGGTCGGATTAAATGTAATTAATTTGAAAGCATATGGCAGAGGCCAAAGAAAAACCCATCGGCGCAGTTACCCATTATTACGGCGGCATCGGGGTGGCGATTATAAAATTCAATAAAGCCGTGGAAAAAGGAGCTAAGGTTCGCTTTGAAGGCGCCACCACCAACTTTGAACAGGCGTTGGATTCCATGCAGTTTGATCACAAAGATATTGATACCGCGCCCAAGGGCAAAGAGGTGGGCATCAAGGTGACTGAAAAAGTTCGGGAAGGCGACCAAGTCTTTCTTTTAGAATAGAAGCAGAAAAGCGCGCCTGCCTGCCGGACAGGCAGGGATATCAAGCGGATCACCGCAGATAAAATTTATTTCCTGAGCCTGCTCGCCTCGCTTCGCGGGCGAAGCGGGTCTGCGTTCTTCTGCTTCTATGCGCCACATTATGATAAGACCTTACAGAGACTTCCTATTGCCGACTGGCCTCCTAGCTGGGACTATAATTGGCGCCGGAGTTTTTGCCTTGCCGTATCTATTTGAGCGAGCCGGCATCTTAACCGGCCTTTTTTATTTGGCTTTAGGCGCCTTAATCTATACTTTAGTTCACCTTTTTTATGCTGATGTGATTTTAAGGACTCCGGGCGAGCACCGTTTTGTGGGTTACGCGGAAATTTATCTTGGCCGGAAATTCAAATGGCTCGCAATACTCATGGCGGTTTTGGAAATGATTTTAGTGATGACGATTTATCTTATTCTTTCCTTAAGTTTCGCCAACTTAATTGCTCCCGGGAACGGAATTTATAAGCTTCTCGTTTTCTGGATTTTAGGGTCGCTGGCGATTTTTTTAAGCGTCCGGCGGCTGACTTTAGTGGAGTTTTTGATAAGCTGGGGCATGATTGCGATTATTCTTTTAATTTTTATTTTAGGTTTGCCGAAATTTAATCAAGTGAGCGCCCCTGATTTTTATCCCCGGTCAGCAAATATTCTTTTGCCTCTTTCCGCTGTGCTCTTTTCTTTGGGCGGCCGAGTGGCCATTCCTTCGCTGGTCAAATATTTCAAACTGCCGGGTATAGGCCATAATTACGGTTTGATCAAGAAATCCGTAATTTGGGGCACGGTTATTCCAGCCGTAACTTATGCGCTTTTTGTTTTTGGTATTTTAGGTCTCTCGGGAGTTGTTTCCGAAGATTCAGTAACCGGACTTATTGGACAAGTGCCAAATTGGCTATTAGCCGTGATCGGCATTTTAGGCATTCTTTCACTTTGGAGTTCTTATATTGTGGTGGGCTTGGATGTGTCTAATACCTTGCTTTATGATCTTAAATTAAATAAGTTCGTGAGAATTGCCGCCGTGGTCTTCGCGCCTTTGATCCTCTATTTTTTAAGCTCGCAGAATTTTATCGCCCTGGTGAGCTTTACTGGCGGCATCTTCCTCGCCTTGGAGGGAATTTTTATCATTGTCATGTGGGTTTATGCTAATCGGTTATCCGAAAAGCCGCCATTGTTAGTTAAAAAAATCAATCCGGCCGTAACCGTCGTGGCGCTTTTAATTTTTGCCATCGCCTTGACTTACGAAATTTTAAAAAAATTCCTCTAACCAATGGCGAAAATCCTCTTCTATCTTTTTCTGATTTCAATTCCTTTCGGGACGAGAACTATAATTCACCAATTTACCCCTGCTTTCGACGAGTACAGAACTATTTTTTTATACGCGAGCGATATTCTGCTGACTCTTTTTCTACTCTTTACTTTTAGGGAAAATCCGAAAATAATTACTACTGCTAAACCGCCGATTATTCTCTTTCTTTTTTTTGCTTTTCTTTCTATCTTCTTTGCTTACTCCGCGGGTTTAGCGGTTTATAGCCTCATTCGGTTAATTCTTCTGGTTTTAATGGCGTTCTCGGTTGGGAGGATGGTCAGCGACAAAAAAGTTTTTGAAAAAACTCTGGCAATTATCGCAGTTTTAGCGGTTATTCAATCGCTCCTTGGATTTACCCAATTCAGCCGGCAGGAAAATCTGGGGCTTCAAATTTTGGGCGAGTCGCCGATTGGCGCAGATCAGATAGGGACGAGCAAGGTGGCGCTCGCCGGAGGGGAGCTGGTACGCGCTTACGGCACTTTCCCGCATCCAAACGTATTGGCCGCCTTCTTACTCTTAGGACTTTTGGCGTTTTATTACTTTTGGATTAAGCGTCCTTCGGAATGGAAGATTTTTTCTTCCCCGAAGAATCTTTTAAGCGATCTCATAGTTGGTCTCGGAATTTTTATCATTGCCTTCGGCTTATTACTTACTTTTTCCAGAACCGCATGGGCAATCGCTACCTTTTCAACAATAATCATTGCCTTGTGGTCATTACTAAAAGGCTATCTTCTTCAAGGTGTGCGGCTTACGATACTAGTGCTCGCAATTTTAGCGATTTTATTTTTAAATTTCCGAGATTTTATCGTGCCGCGCCTTCAGGTCTCCAAAGACGAATCTGCCGTTTCTTTACGCCTCGCTTATAGCAAGCTGGGGCTTAATTTAATTAAGGAAAATCCTCTTGGCGTTGGCATCGGCAATCAGGTTCCCTACTCGGTCAAAAGCGGCCTTTATCAAAAGTTTGGACTTACTGAAAGCTGGGCTTGGCAGCCGATACATAACCTTTACTTGCTTATGGCATCCGAGGTCGGAATTCCAGGATTGTTTGCTTTTGCGGCTTTCCTTATTAGCTTGTTTTTAAAATCTAAATCCAAAATCCAAATGTCAAATAAAGTCCAAATGACTAAAGTTCAAAAAGCGATTACTAAATTTGAATCTTTGGATTTTGAAATTTGGATTTCCGGAATAATGCTTTTAGCATTGCTTTTGTTCGGTCTATCTGATCATTTCCTCTGGACAATTCATCAGGGGTCGCTTATGCTGTGGTTAGCGATTGGGTTGACCTTGAGTAATATATTGTATTACAATACTCAATATGAGAACCGTAGTTAATATTTCACTGCCCGAGAAATTAAATAAGTTAGTTGACGAAGAAGTGCGACGAGGCAAATTCGCGACTAAAAGCGAGTTTTTCCGCTCCCTTATTCGTCTCTGGGAGCAGGGCAAGCTGGTTGAGGAATTAGAAGCCAGCCGGAGAGAATTAAAATCCGGCAAGGGGAAACTTTTGCGATCTTTAAAAGATTTGCGCTGATTTTAATTCGCTGGCTTTATGGAAATTTATTATTCTCCGAAATTTGCCCGCGAATATAAAAAATTGCCGACTAGAGTAAGTCGTTTGGTTTCATTCCGTAGGCGATCATTCAATTTACGAATAGATTTGCCCTCATAGTTCAATGGATAGAACACAGCCCTCCGAAGGCTGGGGTGGGAGTTCGATTCTTCCTGGGGGCATACCGACTGTTGATTAAAAGGTCGGCAGTAAAATTTATTTCTACGATCTATGAAAAGAAATATTTTTATCATCGGTTTAATAACGGCGGTTTTGGGAACAGGCTTTCTACCCACTGCCATTGCCGCGCCCACTAGTCAGACATGCTGGTATGTACCTCTTTCATTGCTTATTATTTGTATGTCAAAACCAACTGTTGGCGATCACGTTGAGATAAACTTCCTTAGTCTTATCTGTCATGGCGATGTAACCGGAGTAACACAGCAACCCTTCGGCGGTGGCACGATAACTATAACTGAAAACATCAGTTCTTGTCCTTGGCCAGTTGGCACCCAGATTATATTTGCTTGGGTCGGAATTTTCTGTTTTGGAGGCATGTGTGGAAAAGTCACTTAATTTCAGCCGTGAATATACTTTGGATTTTGGTTAACTGCAATAGCTTTAAAGAAGCTGATACCATTGGCAAAGAAGTGTTAAAGAAACGACTGGCGGCTTGTTTTGATGTTTTGCCGAAAGGGAAATTAGTTAAAAATTCAAATTTATGCCCCCAGAACGATTTAGATCAAAAGAAGAATCATCGTCCGAGAAGATTGAAGGTATTGTCAAAGATGTCGGTTTTTCCGAAGCTATCGGTCCGCGTCCGACGATGGAAGATACTCACCTGATAGAACGGGAATTTTTTGGCCGTAAAGACCGCCAATTTTTTGCTGTCTATGACGGCCATGGCAGCCGGGAAGGCGCCGAAGCCGCCGCCCAAAAACTCCACTACTATCTTGAAGAAGGATTAAACAAAGGTTTAGAGGTTCAGCAAGCGCTTAAAAGCGCCTACGAGCTTATTGACGGCAACATCGAATTTTTAGAAGAAGCGCAAGGCAGAAATTTCGGCACCACTGCTGTTACGGCTTTTATTGAGGGCCGGAAGCTAACAGTGGCTAATGTCGGCGATGCCCGAGCGGTTTTAGAGCGAGGCGGAAAGGTTCTAAGACTTTCGGAAGAGCATAAAGTAAGGACACCAAAAGAAGAAAAGAGAATTACCGAAGCCGGCGGCAAAATTACTGCTTATCGCGGCCGTACCTATGTTGAGGGGCAGGGAAACATGCTTGAGGTTAGCCGTTCCTTGGGCGATGGCTCTTTTCGGCCGTTTGTTACTCACGAACCGGTTTTCTACGAAGTGGAGTTAAATCAAGAGTGTAAAAAATTGATTTTAGCCTGCGATGGCCTTTGGGATGTAATGAGCGATCAAGAAGCAGTGGCATTAATCAAAAATGCGCCGGCTGCCGAAGCCGCTGCTCAACTTTTAAAAAATGAGGCGCTCCGCCGCAACAGCAAGGATAACATCACGGTTATCGTTGTTAATTTTTGAGGTGGTCTAGCAGTTTGGGGATTTATGTTATAAGATAGGGGCGTCCTTTAACAATCATCTCGAGAAAGGAGGTTGGCTTGCGGGGCCACTTTCGGAACTGCACGATTGAAGTCGGCGAGTGCTTGTGCGACTTCCGGCGCTATTGGATTGTTTTTGTCATTACTCTTGGTATCCTGATTTTGGAGATTATAGGCGGCATTATCTCCGGCAGTTTGGCGCTTTTGGCTGATGCCGGACACGTGGCGAGTGATCTTATCGCTATTCTTACTGCCATAGCGATTGCCTACTTAGTTTATAGGCGGAGCGATTGGGAAGGCGGCGCCCGATCTTCCGGCGCTTATATCCATGGCGTCCTGCTTTTTGCGATTGCCCTTTTGGTTTTTCTTGAAGCGCTTGGACGCATGGAAAATCAGAATCAGATAAGAAGCGGCACGATGATGACGATTGCCTTTTTCGGCGGAGCCGGCAACTATCTTCAACACCGGATTCTGCGGGCCGGCAGGCGTACTCATGTTACCCAAAGAGGCATTGAGTGGCATATCCTTTCTGATCTTTGGCAAAGCGTTGCCGTGCTGTTAAGCGGCGCCCTAATCCTTTTAACCCAAAAAGCCGCTATTGATCTTGTGGTTTCTATTGCGATTGCTACTGCCATGGTTTTCGGCGGTGCAAAGCTTATTACCCTCGGCCGCAAAGTTAGCCCTCACAGCCATTAATTATCCCGTACTCCAAGTCGAGTGCGGGATTTTGCTATATAATATATAGGACACACGAATAATTTTGCGAATACCCGCGAATAGTATGCGAATATATAAATTCGCACCATAATTCGCGAGCATTCGCACTAGTCATTCGCATGGAATTATGAAATTTATTGCTGACATTGAAGTTCATTCAAAATATGCGAGAGCAGTAAGCCCGCAGATGACGTTGGAAAACCTCGCGCTCTGGGGAGCGAAAAAAGGAATTAAAGTTCTGGGGACGGGCGACTTCACGCACCCTTTATGGTTTGAGGAAATTAAGAGCAAACTTGAACCCGCCGAACCAGGACTTTTCCGTCTCAAGGAGCAGTATTGTATTAAGGCAGACAGCCCCTTTGACAGTCGGGCAACGAGATTTTTATTGAGCGGAGAAATCAGCTGTGTTTATACAAAAAATGGCGCTGGCCGCCGCGTTCATCATTTGATTTATGCGCCGAACTTGGAAGCCGTCCAAAAGATTAATACTCAACTTGGCTGGATCGGCAATATTAAGTCTGACGGCCGGCCAATCATCGGCATCGATTCCAAAGAGCTTTTGAAGATTCTGCTTAATGTTTCTCCAGAGTGCGTTCTTATTCCCGCGCATGTATTCACGCCGTGGTTCGGCCTCCTTGGCTCAAAATCAGGATTCAACTCATTAGAAGAATGTTTTGACGAGCTGACGCCTCAAGTGTTTGCGATTGAAACCGGACTTTCTGCGGATCCACCGATGTGCTGGCGGCTGCCGTTCTTGGATGAAAAAACGATCATTTCCAGTTCTGATCCTCATTCACTCACTAGATTGGGGCGGGAGGCGATTATTTTTGATACCGAACTCTCATATCAGGCCATCATGGGCGCTATCCGTAAACGCGACCAAGAATTGGTTGGCACTATAGAGTTTTTCCCTGAAGAGGGGAGATATCATTTTGATGGTCACCGCGACTGCAAGGTTTTGTGGAGTCCGGAAGAAACCAAGAAGCATAAAGGTATCTGTACTGTCTGCGGGAGGCCGGTTACAGTAGGGGTAATGGCCCGTATTGATGAGCTGGCCGATCCAGAGAGGAAAGCCGGGTTTAAGCCTGATTGGGCAAAACCATTTTACAATTTTATTCCATTTGACGAGGTAATAGCCGATGCCGTGGGTCAGGGAAAGAATACTAAGAGAGTATGGGAAGTGTACGAGACTTCGCTTGAACATTTTGGATCAGAGTTCGCCATTCTTATTGACGCTTCAGAATCAGAACTTAAAGCCGGCCTCACGCCGCCGGTTGCCGAAGCAGTGACGCGGATGCGTAAAGGAGAAGTGCATATCACGCCCGGCTTTGACGGCGAGTACGGCAAAATCAAAATTTTTGAAGAAGACGAGAGAAAAAAAATAGAACAGCAGAAAAGCCTTTTCTAACCACTAGCGATTAGTCCCGACGCTCAATTATCTAAAACTAGATAAAAGAAGTCGGGATCCCGACTTTACGTCGGGACCACTAGCCACTAGTGCTATAATTAACTCATGAACTTTTCTCTGGTTTATTTAGTCAGCCGGTTTTTTTACCGGATTCGGGAGTTTATTTTAGACTGGTATTTAGGGAGTTTTCGGCAGATTGGACGCCTGACCATCAATTTTTTAGAGTCGCTGGATCAATTCCTGGCTTGGAAAATTACTTTAAAAAATCTCTTTGAGCCGCTTTATCAGGATCACACCATTTTAGGCCATACTCTTGGTTTTATTTTTCGCTCGGTTAGGATTTTTCTCGCCAGTGTAATTTACGCGGCCGTGATCGCCCTAGCCATTCTTATTTTTTTAATTTGGGCGGCCATTCCTCCTTACCTCATCTATCGCGGCTTTTTTTGAGTATGGATAAATTAGAATTGTATTTTTCCGAACCCCGGCTTCAAATGTCGGCTCCAGACAGGATTGTGGTGCGTTTAGTCTCCAATGCCGCTTACGGACTTTTAGGCGCGGGGGCGATTGCCTTGTCGCTTTCAGATGTTGAACTTTTGCGTTCTTCCGGTTTTTTGCTGATTTTGTTTTTAGCCGACCGTCTGCTTCACTTGGGCAAATCAGAGCAGTCTTTGGCGCGGCTTCCTAAAGACGGCAAAATCAATGCCGCCAATTATCTTACACCCTCAAGTTTCAGAATCCTTGAGGGCGCGCTCGATAAATCAATGTTTCGCGGCGGCAATTTGTTTCTCCAACTGCTGCGTTTGCTCCTTGATAGGAAAGAAATTCAGACTGGACTCAAGCGGCTGGATGTCCGAGTTGAGAAATTTGTGAGCAAAACCGATGCCTATTTGGAAGAGACGCCAGCCAAAAAACTTACAGCCGATGAACTGCGCCAGGAACTGGCATTTCTAACCGAGGCCGCCTTTCGTCAGGCGCTAATCAATCAAGGCGCGGCGGTTGAGCCGAAAGATTTATTTGCGGCGCTCGCCAAACTTAAACAATCGGCGATTGTCCGGCTTTTAAATCTTTTTAATGTGAGCGACGGTGATTTGGAAAACGCTTTAATTTTTAGCCGACTGGAGTCAAGATTTTTAGGTCCCTCGCGCCTGACTCATTTTATCAGCCGCCCCTACCGGCGCCGTCATCGGGCGATGAACCGCGCTTGGACTGCCCGACCCACGTCATTTTTAGATCGTTTTAGTCAGGATTTAACCGAGCTAGCCCGTGAGCATGCTGTTGGTTTTTTAATTGGTCACGAAAAAGAATACCGGCATTTGATTGATGTACTTTCCCGTCCGGGCAATCCCAATGCGCTCCTGGTGGGCGATCCGGGCGCTGGCAAAGAAACCATTGTCAGCCACTTGGCTTATGAAATTATCAAAGACCGGGTGCCGCCGCCTTTATTTGACCGGCGGCTCCTTTCCCTTTCCTTGGGCGCGCTCTCGGCCGGCGCCGCCTCTCACGAACTTCAGGAGCGGGTTAAACGAATCATTGACGAGATAATTTTAGCCGGCAATATTATTCTTTATATTCCCGATATTCATAATTTGGTTAAAGCCGGGGAGCTCACGATGAGCGCGGCTGACATTTTGGTTCCGGTGATCAAGGGCACTTCGTTCTCCGTGATTGGCTCAAGCTACCCGCGCGAATTTAAACAGTTTATTGAACCCAATACTGATTTTGCCACGGCTTTTGAAGTGGTGCGGGTGAACGAAATCAGCGAGGATCAGGCAATAAAATTTCTAGTCTATGAGAGCATTCTCTTGGAGCGGCAGTACAAGATTGTCGTCGGCTTTAAAGCTATTAAAGAGGCGGTTATTTTAGCCCACAAGTATTTTAGACAAAAACTTCTGCCGTCCAGCGCCGAAGATTTGCTTAAAGAGGCCCTGGTTTACGCGGTCGAGAAAAAAAAGGGAATTTTAGAAACTCCTGATGTTATTGCCGTTGCCGAGCGGCGCATCAATATCCCGCTCCATGAAGTTCAAGAGGTGGAAGCTCAAAAACTTCTGGATTTGGAAAAAGTGATTCATGAACGGTTGATTGATCAGGATGAGGCGGTTAAGGCAGTATCGCAAGCTATGAGGGAATACCGGAGCGGACTTTCCCGGCGCGGCGGCCCGATTGCCAATTTTCTTTTTGTGGGGCCCACTGGCGTGGGCAAAACCGAACTTTCTAAAATTCTGACCCAAATCCAGTTTGGCGATCAAAAACTGATGCTCCGGTTTGATATGTCTGAATATCAGGACAAGCAGAGCATTTTCCGGTTTATCGGCTCGCCGGACGGCAATGTCCGCGGCCATTTAACTGACGCGGTACTGGAGAAACCTTACAATTTGATTCTTTTAGATGAATTTGAAAAAGCTCATCCGGATATTTTAAATCTCTTCCTTCAGGTGTTTGATGACGGCCGCTTGACTGATAATTTAGGGAGAACCGTTGACTTTCAAAACACCATTATTATCGCCACCTCGAATGCCCATTCGGATTTTATCAAAGCCGAGATTGAGGCCGCGACACCGATGAAAGAAATTGCCGAGCGTTTGAAGCGCAAACTCATTGATTATTTTCGCGCCGAACTTTTAAACCGGTTTTCCAATATCATTGTTTTTAAATCGCTCTCACGAGAGGACATTCGGGCGATTACGCGGATTCAGTTAAGCGACTTGAGCGCGATTCTCCGCGAAAATCAGGGCATCGATTTAAGTTTTGATGAGGCGGCGACACAGAAAATCGCCGAATGGGGTTATGATCCGGTTTTTGGGGCCAGGCCGCTAAGAAAAGTGATTTCTGATAAAATAAGAGCACAGCTGGCCGAGAAGATTTTGCGCAAGGAAATCAGCCGCGGTTCAAATGTCAAGGTCGTACTAAAGGACGAAGAACTTGAATTTAGCTCTGATCGTTAATAATATTCGTATCCATTAGTATCATTAGTACCCATTCGTATATTGGTATCATGTTAGCGAAGCACGCCAATGTTTAGCCACATCAACAAAGTTGTAAGACTAATGGTCGTAACCGATTTTTTTGTAAACTCGGCTTTTGGTTCTTTTGGGCCGGTTTTTGCGATTTTTATCACCAGCCAAATCAATGGCGGCTCGGCCAAAGTTGCCGGTTTTGCCGCTTCAATTTATTGGATCGTGAAGTCTGCTATTCAGCTTCCGATTGCGAGATTTTTAGATAGGACCGACGGCGAGAAGGATGAATTTTGGGCGGTGTTTTTTGGCTATTTTTTTAGCGGACTTGTTCCCTTTGCCTACATTTTTATTACCGAACCGTGGCAGTTGTATTTAGCCCAAGGATTTTTAGGCATTTGCATGGCTTGGGCAGTGCCGGCTTGGTACAGTTTATTTACGCGGCACGTGGATAAATGGCGGATTAGTTTTGAGTGGAGTTTGGAGAGCGTTTTTGCGGTTGGACTTGCTACCGCCGGAGCCACTGCTCTTGGCGGCTACCTCGCCGACACCTATGGCTTTAATGTGGTTTTTGCCGCCGCTGGAATTTTAGCCACACTCTCATCGCTTTTGCTTCTACCTTTAAGAAATCAGCTTTTGCCGCGCTCAAAGCTCCAGCCATTGGATAAGGTTTTGCCGGAAAAGCATCACCGTAGGCACTAACGAGCCGATAACGCCTCATTTGACAAACCGGCATTGACTATGATATATATGGATATAGCCTTGATCCATTCGACACGGCTCAGGATCAACCCTGAACGAGTTGAAGGGTTGAA
>CAYSWC010000003.1:0-83359 GCA_964434715.1 uncultured Candidatus Saccharibacteria bacterium | reverse complement strand
GCGGACAAAATGTGAGGCTCGCCGCCAAACTTACCGGCTGGAAAATTGACGTCCGCTCCTCGCAAAGACCGGAGGAAACGCAAGCCGAAGGCGTAGCCGCCGCCGAAGAAACAGTATCTGAAGAAACTAAAGAACCTGAAAAAGAAATAAAGCCTGAGGAATAACTGGGTCGGAATCCAAAATCCAAAGCTCAAATGTCAAATCAAATCCCAAATCCAAATGTCAAAGTGTTTTAGATTTTGAACTTTGAGCTTGATTTGTCATTTGGATTTTGAAATTGGGATTTTAAAGATATGTATTACATTATTTTTCTTCCCATCGCTCTCGCTATCCTCTACAGCATCGCGGTTATCTGGTGGCTTCGGAAGCGGCCGAGCGGCTCGCCCGAGATGCAGGCCATCTCCAAAGCGGTTCAGGAGGGTTCGTCTGCTTATCTTAAACGGCAATATCTCTCGGTAGGCATCGTAGCCCTTGTCCTTCTTATTATTATCTACTTTGCTTTGGGCGGACTTACGGCTTTGGGATTTTTAATCGGCGGCGTAGCTTCAGCTTTGGCCGGCTTTATCGGTATGAATGTGGCGGTCCGCTCCAATCACAAAACCACTCGAGCTAGCGAGCAAGGACTGGGAGCGGCGCTCACTTTGGCGTTTAGAGCCGGATCAGTTACCGGATTTCTTGTAGTTGCTTTGGGACTGCTCTCGGTGGCCGGATTTTATCTGGCCACTCAAGATGTCAGGGCGCTCATTGGTTTAGGATTTGGCGCCAGCTTAATTTCTATTTTTGCGCGCCTTGGCGGCGGCATCTATACCAAAGCCGCTGATGTCGGCACTGATTTGGTGGGCAAGGTTGAAAAAAATATTCCCGAAGACGACCCCCGGAATCCCGGAGTCATTGCCGACAATGTGGGCGACAATGTGGGTGATTGCGCCGGCATGGCGGCTGATCTTTTTGAAACTTATGCCGTAACATTGACGGCGGCAATGTTGCTGGCCGGAGCAGTAGGCGGAGGCCAATTTATTTTGTTCCCGCTTATCTTAGGCGGCCTCGCCATTGTCGCTTCTCTTGTCGGCACTATTTTTGTAAGACTGGGTAAACCGGGTAGTGAAAACTCGGCTGCTGCGAAGCAGCAATCTGGCAAAAAAGCCGAGTTTCTACTACCCGGCAAGGGACAGAATATTATGAACGCCCTTTATAAAGGATTGATTGTTTCTTTGATTGTCTCGGCAGTGTTGTTCTACTTCGCCGCTTATCAATTTTCGCCGGTCAACCCGGGAAAGGTTTTTGGGAGCGCGCTCGTGGGGCTCGCGGTTACCGCCCTTCTGGTTTTGGTTACTGATTATTACACTGCTAAAAAATATCGGCCGGTTAAATCCATTGCCAAAGCATCGGAGTCCGGACACGGCACCAATATTATTATTGGCCTTTCGGTTGGGATGGAGTCAACTTTAATTCCGGTTTTAATTATTGCCGCCGGAATCGGCATAAGCTACTGGCTTTTAGGGCTTTACGGCATTGCCATTGCGGCCGTGGCTATGCTCTCGGGCGCCGGCATTATTGTGGCTATTGATTCTTTCGGGCCTATCACTGACAATGCCGGCGGCATTGCCGAAATGACTAATGCTCCGGAAAATATCCGCAAAATTACTGACGCGCTTGACGCGGTTGGCAATACCACCAAAGCCGTAACCAAGGGCTATGCGATTGGTTCAGCGGGCTTGGCCGCTTTAGTACTTTTTGCGGGATATACCGAGGAACTCACTGCTTTGGCCAAAGAATTTGTTTTTGAACTTCAAAATCCGATGGTGATAATCGGCTTATTTTTGGGCGCGGCTGTCCCTTATCTTTTTTCTTCTTTGGCCATGCGCTCGGTGGGCAAAGCCGCCGGAGCAGTGGTGATTGAGGTAAGACGCCAGTTTAGGGAAATTAAAGGTATATTAGAGGGAACTGCTAAGCCGGATTATGGCCGGGCAGTTGATATTGTAACGCGCGCCGCCCTAAAAGAAATGACTCTGCCGGCCTTGCTTCCCATTGTCTCGGTGCTTTTGGTGGGTTTTGTTTTGGGCGCCGAGGCCTTGGGCGGATTCTTAATCGGCTCCATCATTTCCGGACTTTTTATCGCTATTTCAATGACTGTGGGCGGCGCCGCCTGGGACAATGCCAAAAAATATATTGAAGACGGGAATTACGGCGGCAAGGGGTCAGAAGCCCACAAAGCCGCTGTCACTGGAGATACAGTCGGGGATCCGTATAAAGACACCGCAGGACCAGCTATAAATCCATTGATTAAGGTTATAAATATTGTGGCGTTGCTGATTGTGCCGTTTCTCTAGTTTTGAAAAATTAAAAGGGCGAGTTTTTCTGCTCGCCCGTGTTGCGGTTTCACGCCGCTCGGTTGGCGGGAAAGGGTTTGGGTTCGTGGTGGCGGTCGTAGTAATCCAGCCTCGAGTTCCAGCAGTTGTCGCAGAAGCACCATTCGCTCGGCTTAGGCGACCGGATTCGCAAAAACTGCAGGATGACTATGAACCAACTGATCTGATCAGCTGGCATCAACGGCCCCCGATACTTTACCGTCACCCCTCTCTTGGCGCACTCGGCGCACTGCTCCTCCGGCCAGTGACCAAAAGTAGCCCCGCGCAGAAGCTTCAAATCTCTCATGACTTCTCCCATCGATTTACCTCCTTAAAAACCAAAGCTGTAGAACCCACGGTGCTGATTATATTATTATCGTATAAATCTTAATCTGTCAATGCTATAATAAAACCATGCTTATCTTTCTCTACGGGCCTGATTCTTATCGGCGTCAGCAAAAACTTAAAGCGCTTGTCAGCGAATACCAAAAAAAGCATTCGGTCTTTACCATTGAACATTTCTCGCTGGACGAAGAGAATGATTTTGAGCGTCTCAAGAATTTTGCCGGCAATGTTTCGCTTTTTGATAAATCAAAACTGGCAGTGGTTCATAATGCCGAGGAGGTCGGTAAAGAGGCGGCGGAATTTTTAAAACAATTTATTGATGACAAAAATACCACTTTAATTATCACGGCTGATGATAAGCTCCGACGTCCCCTAACATCCCCGGGGGGAGTCGGAGCCCCGACCCGCGGGGCGTCGGGGCCAACTAAAGATTTCCAATTCCTCCTTAAAAAACCAGTTTTAGCTCAAGAATTTGAAGAACTAAAAGGCACCGAACTTATCAATTTTATTAAAAAAGAAGCTGAAGCAAGAAATATTAAACTGCCAACATCTAACCTCCAACTTCTAACCTCTCTTTATGTGGGCGATACTTGGGGCCTCATCAACGAACTTGAAAAAATCGCTTTGGGCGGCAAACCCGAAGCCGAAGTTCAAATCCCTGAATTTTTCGCCTCCATTCAAAGATTAAAAAGAGGGCCTTTAGGCTTACGCCTTTCAGCCCTCGCCTATCTTCTTGAAGAGGAAGATCCGGCTAAAATCTTTAACATCACAGCGGCAGTAGCCGATCCGGAACTAAAAGTAAAAATGGCTGATTATGATGTGGCGGTAAAGTCGGGGAAATTGGAATACGAGGAGGTACTTTTGGATTTAGTCTTGAGTTAGGATTCGCAGTTTCGGCAAAATCTAAATTCGGGATTAGCTTCTAGAATTTTAGCGTCTACTTCCTTATCTTTACAGTTTTCGCATCGGCCGTAAGTGCCGTCCGAAATTTTCTCCAAAGCGTGATTGACGTTCTCCAGCCGTTCTTTGAACGCCTGGGCAATGCCTAAATTGGTGCTGTACTGTTCCACCTCGTCGGCCGCTTCCTCAAAATGGTCAGTATCATGACCAAAATCCGGCGCCTTATTTAATTCTTTGATTTGCTTTTCTAAATCGGCTTTGGTTGCTTCAAGTTTCTGCCGAAAATTTTCAAGTTGTTCTTTGGTTAACATGATTCTATTTAAGCAGAAAGTTATTAAAATCTCAATACTTGATAAAAATCTTACCATCCCTTACACTTACTAAAACTGTTTAGATCAATTATCATGCCAGGGGCAGATTCGCCTCCGGCGAAGAAATTAGGTTAATTAGAAATTTTTAAGCTATGCCTATAACCCAATCAGCTAAAAAAGCTCTGCGACAGAATATCCGGAGACGGGCGAGAAATCTCGCCCAGATGAAAATTCTGAAGGAGACGATTAAGAGATTTAAGCGCGCGCCGTCGCCAGAGCTTTTATCGCAAGTCTATAAAAAACTAGATAAAGCCGCCAAAACTCATCTCATCAAAAAAAACAAAGCCGCCCGGTTAAAATCCCGTCTTTCGAGATTACTCAAAAAATAGAGATGAAAAATATCTCCAAAGTTTTCTCGGCCGAACTTGATGGTATTGACGCGCGCCTTATTGAAGTTGAGACCGACGTCAATGTCGGTCTTCATAGTTTTACGATGGTGGGGCTGGCCGATACCGCCCTTAAAGAAGCAAGAGAAAGAGTAAATTCGGCTTTGAAAAATATTGGCATCAAACCGCCGACTAAAGAGAACCGCCGGATTGTGGTCAATCTGGCTCCGGCGGATGTCAAGAAAACCGGCTCCCAGTATGATCTCTCGATTGCCGTTGGTTATCTCTTGGCCACCAAACAGCTTAAAGAATTTGATACTTCGGATAAAATCTTTCTGGGCGAGCTTTCGCTTGAAGGCAGGCTCCGGCCCGTCAACGGCGCTTTAAGCATTGCTGATCTCGCGAGGACCTTAGGTTTTCGTTATCTGTTTCTGCCGGAGAAAAACGCGCCCGAGGCCGCCATGGTAGAGGGCATTAAAGTCATTCCGGTTAAAAACCTTAACGAGCTTATCCTTCATCTTGAGGAAAAAGAAATCATCAATCATCAGCCGAAAACTAAAATTAAAGCTGATGAAGATTCGCCTTTTTTGGATATTTCGGAAATCAAAGGGCAGGAATCAGCCAAGCGGGCGCTCATGATTGCTGGTGCGGGCGGACACAATATTCTAATGCAGGGTCCCCCGGGCACGGGCAAAACCATGCTGGCGCAAGCTTTAAGCTCCATAATGCCGCCGCCGGATTTAGAAGAAGTCATTGAGGTTACTAAAATCTATAGCGCGGTCGGGCTTTTGGGCAATCGTCCTTTTATCAATTACCGGCCTTTTCGCTCGCCTCATCACAGCGCCTCATCACCGGCAATCGTGGGCGGCGGCCAGTCGCCGCGTCCGGGAGAAATCAGTCTTGCCCACCGAGGCGTGCTTTTTTTGGATGAACTGCCGGAATTTCACCGCGATGTTTTGGAGTCGCTCCGTCAGCCGCTTGAATCAGGGGTGGCTTTTATCTCGCGGGTTAAAAGCACGCTCGCTCTGCCGGCCAAATTCACGCTGGTAGCAGCTATGAATCCCTGTCCCTGCGGCTATTATGGCGATGAAGAAAAGGTCTGTACTTGCGGCGCTTATGAAATTCTGCGGTATCAAAAGAAAGTTTCCGGGCCTTTGCTTGACCGCATTGATATTCAGATTGATGTACCGAGAGTGAAATTAGAAGAACTGACAAGGAAAGGGAATGGGGTAAAAAGGAAGGATGGAGAACAAATAAGAACAAAAGTTTCTCTGGCGCGGGTAATTCAAAAAAACAGATTTAGAAATCTCAAAGGCAAATTTACTAATTCCGAGCTCACTTCTAAAGAATGCGATGAACTGATTCATCTTGAACCAGCAGCCGAAGAATTTTTGAAAAACGTTTTTGATAAATCTTTAATTTCGGCGCGCGGCTACTACCGAATACTCAAAGTGGCGCAGACCATTGCTGATTTAGAAGCCGCGCCAGTGGTAACTTCTGGGCATTTGTCGGAGGCGTTTAGTTATAGATTAAGGGAGAAGGAATAAGCGCAAAACTGACGCTAAACTGAACGCGGAACAGACGCGAAACATTATTTAGTTGATTAAAAATAAATCAAAAAGTGACCGCGTAATTATCCTTATAAAATCAGCGTTTTTGTTAGGCTTGACTAAGATATATTGACTATGCTATAATAGGGGGGTAGTTGGCAAATTCGCTCAACTACCGCTAACCAGAAGGTTGGTGAAATCCAGAACCTTTCCATAATTAGGGAGGTGGGTTGTGATAATCTCGGACAAAGTCGTTTTTGGATTGATCGTTTCTTTCTGCGTGGTACAGGTAGTTTTGCTTCTGATTTACTCTCTTGGAATGAGGCGAGGGACCGAATCAGCCGCAGTCCCTCTTGTATTGTGCGTTGTTTTCCAGGTGGTAATGGTAGTTTTAGGTCTGATTCTTCTGCCTCTTCTAGAGAAGCGAAAGACCAAATCAGCTGCGCCGCTTTCGACCGCTGCCGAAATGCGTTCGGGGAAGGTGATTACCGCCGGTAACCACTAGCGCTGAAGAGTCGAGCTTCACGCCTCCCCACACCTACGGCATCTGGGTGACTCACAGACCCAAGCCGTAGGCAGTTCCCGAATCTTTCGGGTGTAAGCCAGCCGCCTAAGCGCTGGCGTTTTTTTATTTATAGCGATGCGAAAATGACAATGCGAATGATGCGAAGATAAATTTTGGGTAAAGTGGAAAAATCCTGCCCTTGAGGCAGGTTTTTTTCGCGTCGGTTCGGCGTCTAGTTTAGCGTCTGTTTCGCGATTCTTAGAGTCCCAATAGGGGCGCGGCGGATTTAAGACCATCGTAAGAAGCGCTCACGAGAACGTAATTGCCAAAGATGCCGTAGTTAAAAGCCGAGCCCGGGACGCCGCCCACGGCATAGCGAGTGCCGCGGCCGTTCACTTGTCCGTCGCGAAAAGCGCCAAAGGCTCCGGCTGGCGAAAGATAAAATCTGGTGAGCTCGCCTGATTCTAAAACCGTAAGGTTGCTCCTCACCTCATCTAAATTAACTCCATTTTTGACTCGGGCAACATAGCCCGGCCAAACGCCGTTGCCGTCATAATAGAGAAAAGCAGTAAAGTCGTCTTCAAACCAACTGGAAAGCTGACTTGAGGAAAGAGACGGAAGAAAAGCGGGAAGATAAGAACTGAAAGATATTTGACTGCCGGCACTGTCCAAGATTGCCGCTTCCTGCAAAGTGCCGTTGGGCAAACGATTGGCGGCTAAAGCTTGGAGCGCGCTTGTTATTGTGGTTAGTAAAAGACTGCTCAACCGGACCTCGGAAACTTCGGCTGGCCGGGGAAAGAAAAATGAGTTATGAGCGGTGAGAACCGCCGGCGGTTCGGCTGACGGTTCAGCCGGCGGCAGGGCTTCGGGCGGCGGCGCCGGTTCGGTTCGAGAAAGCAAGGGATAGACAAAATAGTAGCCGGCGAGTCCCACACCAATTACAATCACCACGAGGAGACTTACCACCAAAACTTTTCTCCCTTTTGATGGCGGCTTTTCTTCTTCCATTGCCATGCCCATTGATTCGCCTACTTGAGTTTCCGGACGAAAGGTTGGTTCTTTTTCCGTCTCCGGCGGCAGGACTGACTCCGGCACCGGCATTGATTCGCCTCGCTGGATAGAGGAAGTATCCGAGGCCATAGTGCGGACGTTTACCTCGGGCGCGGGCGGCGCGCCAAATTTCTGTTCTCCGCCTTCGCTAGATTGAGGATTTTGCTGTTCGTCCATGAAACAAATTATAACACGAGGGGAAGGAACGGCTGTGGACAACCTCTGTGAGTAATCGCTAATAATGCGAATAGGTCTCCCTACGGGAGATCTCCCGAAGGGAGACAAAATAATGCTAATATTTTAATTCGCATTATTTCGAACCAATTAGCATTATTCGCGATTACTCCGATATATTCTTAAGGGACAGCCCGATTCTCCCGTCCGGTTCTGCGCGGATAATTTTGGCGCGCACAAAGTCGCCGACTTTAACTACCTCGCTCACGGTTTTCACATAACCGTCTTTAAGTTCAGAGATATGAATCATACCGTCCTGATGCGGGCCCAACTGCACAATGGCGCCGAAATCCAAAAGTTTCACTACTTTGCCCTCAACAATTTCGCCGAGTTCGTAAGTTTTGACAATGGATTTTACGGCCTCGTAAGCGGCTTCGGCTTTCACGCGATCAACGCCGGTGATATAGACCCGGCCGGTCTGTTCAATATCAATGGATAAGGCGCCGGTTTCGGCAATAATGCCGTTGATGATTTTCCCGCCCGGACCAATGACTTCGCCGATTCTATTCGGCGGAATATCTAAAGTCAGAATCACTGGCGCGTGCGGCGAAAGCTCTGGCCGCGGTTTGTCCAAAACTTTGTTCATAGCGTCCAAGATTTCCAGCCGCGCTTTTTTGGCTTGGACTAAAACTTCGCTGATTTGCTTCGGTGTTACGCCGTCAATTTTCACATCCATCTGAATAGCAGTAAGCCCTTGGGCAGTACCCGCCACTTTAAAATCCATATCGCCGAAGTGGTCTTCCGGCCCCTGAATATCAGTCAGGATTTTGTAACGCGGTTGTTGGTTGTTAGTTGTTGGTTGTTGGTCAACTATAAGTCCCATCGCAATGCCGGCCACTGGTTTTCTAAAAGGCACGCCGGCATCCATTAAAGAAAGCGAAGTAGCGCAAGCCGTAGCCATTGATGAAGAGCCGTTGGAAGATAAAATTTCCGAAACCACGCGAATGGTATAGGGAAACTCCTCGGGCGAGGGAATTAAATTTTTAACTGCTTTGCTGGCTAAAGCGCCGTGGCCGATTTCCCGCCTGCCGGGCCCTCGGAAAGGCCCAATCTCGCCCACCGAGTAAGAGGGGAAATTGTAATGAAGCAAAAAGCGGCGCTTGCCGGAAAATTCAATGGTTTCCACTAATTGCTGGGCATTGGGCGGGCCCAAGGTGGTTACGGCCAGCGCCTGAGTATTGCCTCTCATAAAAAGAGCCGAGCCGTGAGTGCGCGGCAAAAGCCCCACTTCAATATGAAGCGGCCGGACTTCATCAAGCCGGCGTCCATCAGGTCTTTTTTCTCCATCCAAAATATTTTTATGGACAATTTTATCAATCTCTTCTTCAAAAAAGTGATTGGCAGCGTCTTTTACGCCCGGCTCCACGCCCTCACTGCCAAGATATTCCTGCATTTCACTCTGAAGCTCGGAGATTTTATCCTGACGGTCTTTTTTCTCTGAAACATAGATTGCTTGCTCCAGTCGCGGCCCTAAAAACTTTTTGATTTTGGCTTTAATTTCTTCATGCGGCTCTAGCAAAGGCACTTTTGCTTTGGGCTTGCCGATCTCTTTGATAATTTCTCTTTGCCAGCTGATTAATTCTTTAACCTCTTTTTGGGCGGCTTCAAAAACCACAACCGCGTTTTCTTCGCGCGCTTCCATACCTTCAAGCTCAATCATATTAATCCGATCTTCGGTGCCGGAGACAAAAGCAACGAGCTCAAAACCGTTTTGGATTTCAGTGCTTTCCGGATTAATGACAACTTTGCCGTCTTTGGTTTTTAGGATCTTCACTCCGGCCACTGGCCCATCCCAAGGAATCTCCGAAATAGCCAAAGCTGTTGAGGCAGTAAGGAGCGCGATAAAATCCGGGTCGTTTTTTTCATCAATGGAAAGAATGGTCACCACCACCTGCACTTCGCGGCGCATCCTATGATCAAAAAGCGGTCTGATGGTGCGATCCACAATCCGCCCGGAGAGAATCGCCTCCTCGGAGGGTCGGCCTTCACGCCTGATAAACCGGCTGCCGATGATTTTGCCGGCGGCATAAAAACGCTCCTCATAGTCAACCACCAGCGGAAAATAATTTACCGGCTTATCGGTCTTGCCCATCACGACCGTTACTAAAACCGCCATCTCGCCGTATTTGCCTAAAACCGCGGCCGTGGCTTGTTCGGCCAGACGCGAAAATTCCAAGGTTAAAGGCTTGCCGGCAAAATCTATGGAAAATTGTTTTCTTTCCAAATTCACTTTTTTAAAAGAATTTTAGGTATTTCCTCCAATCCCCAAAAAACATCGGCGGCTTCCCGGAGTTTGCTGGAAGTAGTTTTACTGAAAGCCGCCACTTCCACCCCCCGGCCTAGGCCCCATTTAAGATAATCAACCAAAGGCACAAAGTCGCCGTCGCCGGTAACTAAAATAATGGTATCCAAACTCGCCGCCATCCGAATGGCGTCAACCGCGAGCCCCACGTCCCAGTCGGCTTTTTTCATGCCGCCGGGATAAACCTGAATATCTTTAGTGCGGAGTTCCAAGCCCGCATTACGGAGCGCCTCAAAGAAAGAAGCTTCCGAAGAAGTGGTTTTACCTCCTTCGGAACGGGGACTCTCAATAATGCCTTCGGATTTTACCACGTAGGCAATGGCCCGAATCAGCCGGCGGCCGGCCACCAAATTCCTAATCAGCTCCTTGTAATTCACCCGGGCGTTATAAAGATTCTTGGCCGAATGATATAAGTTTTGAACGTCAATGAAGATAGCGACGCGCTGTTCTTTGTAAATCATGGTTTCATGCTAATGACTGGTGGTTAATTCACGCGAATGACTAGTGCGAATATATGCGAATTATATGCGAATATTCGCAGTAACGACAAAGATTCGCGCTATTAATTCGCATGGAATCTATTCGCATACCTATTCGCATGACATTACTACTTTTTAAGTTCCAGTTTTTTAACTACCACACTATACCCCTTCGGATCATTCCGTTCCAGATAATTTAAAAACCGGCGGCGCTTGCCGACCATCTTTAAAAGTCCCCGGCGGGAGTGATGATCTTTGGGATGCTTTTTGAGATGTCCAGTTAATTCCTCAATTTGTTTGGTTAAAAGCGCCACTTGCACCGAAGCCGAACCGGTGTCGGTTTCGTGGATGCCGTGTTCTTTGATCAAGGATTTCTTTTTGCGGGAGGTAAGCATGTAATGCCATCAGCGAATATCGAATCCATTGCGAATTTACGAATAATTATATTTAGGTATTCGTTTATTCGTAAGAAATTCGTTATTCGTTGATGATTATTTTCTCATTTTAAGTATAATCCTCTTCTCCTGCGGCTTTACTAATTCTATCTTAAAAGTATAAGCTTTTCCCAATTCCAGTTGTTTTTTCATCTCCTCCACCGAGCCGAATTCCGAGACGTGAATTAGTCCCTGAATATCCGAATCAAGCGCTACAAAAGCGCCGAAAGGATTAAAGCGGGTAATAGTGCCGGCAACTTCAGCGCTGGCTTTGTATTTTTCCTCAACTTTTTCCCAAGGGTCGGCTTTAAGGGCTTTTAAGGATAGCGAGACCCGGCCGTCTTTGATTTCCAGAATTTTGGCTTTAACCGCATCGCCGATCTTGACGATTTCTTTGGGATTTTCAATTAAACGGTGATCTAACTCTGAAATATGAATCAAACCCTCAATCTGCGGGGTGTTCAAAAATTTCATAAAAGCGCCGAAGTCAGCCACGCCCGAAATAATGCCGTCTACGAGATCTCCGGCTTTGTATTGACCGAGTAATTCTCTGGTATTTTCCTGAACCGTTTCCCGTTCAGATAAAATCAGCTTGCCGGCCCGGGGTTTAAAATCAATAATCTTAACCTTGAGTTCCTGACCAACCAGTTTCCGGAGTTCTTCTAAAATCTTGCGCCTATCGCCGTCATCAACCCGCGGATAATGATCAGTGGCCAGCTGGGAAACCGGCAAAAACGCTTTAAGCTCATTTAAGTCAGCCAAAAGTCCGCCGGAATTGGCGCCGATAACCTTGACGGTCATAATTTCGCCGCGCTCCATTAAATCTTTAATAGCTTCCCACTTTCTTTGAAGTCCGGCTTCGGACAATGAAAGCTCCACATAGCCATTTTCGTTTTCCGGATCAATGATTTTGGCGGAAATTTTATCGCCGGCATTAAGATTTTTAATCGCCTGCGAGGCCGCTGAAAATTCGGCGCCATAAACAATGCCGGTGCCAAAAGCCCCCAAATCAAAATAAGCCGCCTTGGAGGCTTTAGTGAGCAGCGCGCCTTCAATCAAATCGCCGGCTTTTAAGATATTTAAACCCGAACCGGTTTTTAAAATATTGGCTAAGGGGGAGTTGGTTTTACGAACATTGGACATGGCTTAAGTAATTTTATGGGAGTGCTTTGCTTTTGTCAAATTGGGGTGGGGTTGAATTTGGAGAGGAAATTTGGTAAACTGGATAAATCATCAACGAATAGCGAATCTCTTACGAATGAACGAATTCGAAAATTCGTACTGGATTCGTTATTCGCTGATGGAGCGAAGCGAACATGGTAATTAACTGGTACGGCGAGGGCTGTTTTAAAATTCAATCAGGCAATCTGGTGATTTTGACTGATCCTTTAGAAAAAGAAAGCGGGCTTACGCCGCCGCGTTTTAAAGCTGACTTTGTTCTTAAAACCCAAACCGATTATCCGCCTCTTTATGACCATAAAGAAGTTCCGGAAATAGTTGGGCCGGGCGAATATGAAATTAAAGGAGTGGAAGTAAGGGGGTGGTCCGCAAACGAGGGACTAGGAACTAGGGACAAGGGACAAGGGATTTTAAACACTGTTTATTTAGTGAAGATGGAGGAGATGAATTTGGGACTCTTGGGGCATCTTGCCAAGATGCCGGAGGCCTCAATCGTGGAGGAATTGGGACGAGTAGATCTGCTTTTTCTTCCGGCTGGCGGCCCTCCTTTCTTAAAACAGGAAGAGGCGGCCAAACTTATCAAACAAATCAATCCCAAGCTGGTAATTGCTGGTTTTTTTAAGATTCCGGGTCTTAAAAGAAAAGCCGAAGACGTCAAAGAATTTTTAAAAGAATTGGGGCAAAAAGCTGAACCGCAAGAGAAACTGACGATTAAGAAAAAGGATTTGCCGGCAACAACGCAGGTGGCGGTCCTCAAGGTCTGATGTGTGTAGAAGCAGAATACCGCAGATGCCAAGCGGATAGGCGCGGAATAATTACACAAGTCAATGATGGAGAAAATAAAAAATTTCATCAACAGAATTCGGGCTTCTGAAGAACCAGTAAGGAGACGGTGGCTTTTTATTTTTAGCGGTTGTTCAATGATTCTGGTGGTCGCCGTTTGGATTTTATATCTTAATGTGATTGTCCGGCCGATTAATGGCGGCGCCCCGACCGCTGAAGCGGCTCCTGAACCCGGCTTGGCCCAAGTTTTTGGGGCCGGAGTAAAGGTTATTTTGGGACAAATAAAAGAAACCGTGGGCGGAACCTGGAGACTGCTTAAAGAACGCTTGAGCGCGGTCAATGAAATCACCATCAATCCGTTGGAGAGAAATTTTATGGTGGAGGATTTGGAACCAATACCGGCTACAGCACTACCATGAGAAAAATACCAATTTGCCTATGGCAAACATAGAAAAAAGAGAAATCACTACCGAACTTAAAGAATCCTATCTTGACTATGCCATGTCGGTGATTGTTTCGCGCGCCCTGCCGGACGTCCGGGATGGATTAAAGCCGGTCCAACGCCGGATTCTTTGGGCAATGTGGGACGGCGGCATTACGGCGCAGGCAAAATTCCGCAAATCCGCTTATGTGGTTGGCGAATGCTTTGTGAAAAACACATTGGTATCAACCAAGCGAGGATTAATACCTATCCAAAATATTCAGGTTGGCGATGAGATATTTACCCAGACGAACCGGCAGACGGTAAAACAACTATTCAAGATGCCGCCTAGAAATCTTTTAAAGATTACTTTGGGAGGCGGATTCTATAACATTGTGACTCCATCACAAAAATTTAAAGTATTAATGCCCGACCTGTCCTTCAAATGGAAAGAGGCGCGACATTTAACAGAAAATGACTATTTAATTCTGCGCAGCGTCTATCCGGAAACCAAAGACTTAGTAAACTTGGGGACATTCGAAAATGGGCGGACTATTTACCTAAACGAAGATATAGCTTATCTGCTTGGTTTGTTTGTTTCCGACGGCTGGATAACTAATGATTATGGTCGCAAAAAACATCCCCGCATTGGCTTTACAGCTGGAAACAAAAAAGTTCTAGAGAAGGTAAAAAGTATTTTAGAAAATGAGTTCAACTATAGCCCCACCATTGAAATAAAAAAGTATCGACTGCCAACTAAAAATGGTCAGCTTCTCAATAAAGAAATTTTTACACTGAGAATAAATAGTAAGGCTGTTAATGAGTTTTTAGCTTCCCAGTTCGATCTTGAAGACAAGTGGGCTTTAACTAAAGAAATCCCTTCCCAAATTTTTCAGTCACCGCCATCGGTAATCTCTGCTTTCGTGAGTGGGCTTATCGAGGGCGATGGCTATATATCGAAGAAGAGGAACCTTATAAAATACGTCTCCATCTCTGAAAAACTAGTAGATCAGCTGATGTTATTGCTTTTCTCCCAAGGAATATTTAGCAATAAATACAAAAATAATAATCTTTATAAGAAGGAGCGATTTCTTTTAGGTAAAAAAATTATAAATCAGCACTTATCTTATGCGGTAGATATCCAAGGAGAAAATGCCTTAAAGTTGGCTGCAAAATTAAATTTGTTCGATGACTATAAAAACAGTAAAGTCAGTAGGTTAAAATTTGCGAAAATCGGCAGCCATGAGCGGAAAGGATTTAATACTTATGATGTTATCCCCTATGCCAGCGGGGTCTTATTTAAAGAATTAAGTGAGGCACATCTTAGTGGGGGGTGGTATGAAGATCATGAAGGAAACAAATTCAGGATGGGTATCAAATATCCTGGCGGCGCTAAGATAAGGTATTCCAGTGATCTCGATGAAAAGCCGCTCCGAACCAGTCAAATAATTGAATGGGGGATAAAAAGAAAATTAGAGAAAATTAATTCTCCTTTCTTCAATTTCATAGATTCGGTAATTAAAAATAATTTGCGTTTTATAAAAATATCCTCAATAGAAGACCATCCTCCAGAAGAAACTTATGATCTAGAAGTTGGGGGTGATCACGAATTCGTAGCCAATGGCATGATCGTGCACAATTGCATGGGCAAATACCATCCTCATGGCGACATGGCTATCTATGATACTTTAGTGCGCATGGCTCAAGATTTTTCTTTGCGCTATCCCTTGATTCAAGGTCAAGGAAATTGGGGCAGTGTTGATGGCGACGGAGCTGCCGCACAGAGATATACTGAAGCCCGGCTCTCAAAAATTTCCGAAGAACTATTATTTGATATTGAAAAAGAAACGGTTGACTGGCAGCCGAACTATGACGGCACGCGTCAAGAACCCAAAGTTCTTCCGGCTAAGCTTCCCAATCTTTTACTTAACGGCGGCATGGGCATTGCCGTTGGTATGGCAACATCTATTCCGCCCCATAACTTGGGCGAAGTTATTGATGCCACCCTTCATCTTATTGATCATCCCAAAGCCGGAGCAGCTGATCTTTTAGGGTTTATCCAAGGACCGGATTTTCCAACCGGCGGCATAATCTACGATAAAAAAGCTATTGCCGAGGCCTATACTTCCGGCCGGGGCCCGATTACCACCCGGGCAGTGGCTGAAATCCAAGAACGGCGCGGCAGTAAAGAAGCCTACGATATTGTGATTACCGAAATTCCCTATCAGGTCAACAAAGCCGAGCTTATCATAAAGATCGCCGAACTGGTGCAGGATAAAAAAATTGAAGGCATCCACGATGTACGCGACGAATCTGACAAAGAGGGCTTGCGTATTGTGATTGAGCTTAAGAGCACGGCCGCGCCCCAGAAAGTTTTAAACCAGCTCTACAACCATACTGATCTTCAGAAAGATTTTCACTTAAATATGATTGCTTTAGTTCAAGGCCTTCAGCCGCAAGTGCTCTCGCTTAAAGACATACTTCAGGCCTACGTAGAACACCGGGAAATAGTGGTACGGCGCCGGACCGAATTTGATTTAAAACGGGCGCGGGAGCGGGCTCACATTTTGGAAGGTCTTTCCAAGGCGCTCGCTGTCATTGATAAAATCATTTCAACCATTAAAAAATCAGCTGACCGCGATGAAGCCCAGAAGAATTTAATTAAAAACTTTAAGCTTACCGAAATTCAGGCCAATGCCATTTTGGAAATGCGGCTCCAAACTTTGGCGGCTTTGGAGCGGCAAAAAATAGAAGATGAATTAAAAGAGAAAAAGAAACTAATTGCCGCACTCGAAATTTTGCTTAAAAGCCGTGAGAAGATTTTAGGGGTCATCAAAGACGAACTTACCGAAATTAAAAATAAATATAACGATGAGCGGCGCACTAAAGTAATCGCTCACGGGCTTAAAGAATTCCGGGAAGAAGATTTAATCCCGCAGGAAGAAACCGTGATTACTTTTTCAGAGAGCGGTTACATCAAACGACTGCCGCCCGGCTCTTTTCGGATTCAGAAGCGCGGCGGCAAGGGACTGATTGGTTCCGAGGTGGCTGAAGAAGATTTTCTCACACATTTGATTTCGGCCAATACCCACGACAATATCTTATTCTTTACTGATCGCGGCCGGGTTTTCCAGACCAAAGTCTGGGAGATTCCCTCGGCCTCGCGCACCTCCAAGGGCAAACCGGTGCATAACTTTTTGGAGGTTCCGCAAACGGAAAAAGTCAACGCTATTGTGAGCTATCCCGAAGGGGACAAAGTGTCTCCCTACGGGAGATCTCCCGAAGGGAGACAAAGCGCTGACTCAAAATCCCGAAATATCGATATATCGAGTGGGCGTTATTTAGTCATGCTCACCAAAAATGGTATGATTAAAAAAACCGGGCTTGGAGATTTCGGCAATGTCCGACGCACCGGCATTATTGCCATTCGGCTCAAGAAGGGCGATCTCTTGCGCTGGGTTAAGATGTCATCGGGCAGTGATGAGGTAATCATCACCACTCACAACGGTCAGTCCATCAGATTTAAAGAATCGCAAGTTCGGGCCATGGGCCGGGCGGCGGCTGGAGTCAAGGCAATAAGACTCAAAAAAAATGACGAGGTAAGCTCGATGGACATCATTAAAATATCAAATATCAAAGATCAAAGATTAAAGATTAAAGATCAGAGATTATTAGTGGTGATGGCCAATGGCTTTGGCAAGCAAACGCCGATTGCCCAGTATCGGCTCCAGCGGCGGGGCGGATCAGGCATTAAAACCGCCAAAATTACTTCCAAGACCGGCATGCTGGTCGCGGCCCATGTGGTGGACCAAGAAGAAGAAATGATTGCCCTCTCGGCTAAAGGACAGATTATCAGAACCAAGCTGGCTCAAGTGCGTTTGGCCGGCCGCGCCACCCAAGGAGTAAAAGTTATGACTTTGAATCCGGGAGATAAGGTCGCAGGAGTCATCTGTTTATAAAAATCCGAAGCACGAAATCCGAAATCCGAAACAATATCAAAACTCGAAATCTCAAATGTCCAAAACACGTTTTGATCATTTGATTTTTGGTCATTCGGATTTGTTTCGAATTTCGATATTCGAATTTCGAATTTAAGGTAGTTATGTCTCGTTCTCGTCTCATTATTATCGGCGCTGTTGGTCTTATCGTTATTTTTTTTGTTCTCCTATTTACCGGAATTATCCCTGGTCTTCAAAAATCAGATCCGGCTCAGCAGGTAATTAAGCTCAACTTTTGGGGTGTTTTTGATGAGCCGAGGATAATGGTAGAAGTAACAAAGACCATTCCCGGTTACCAAGTGACCTACCGAAAGTTTGATGTTGAAACCTACGAATCAGAACTCATAAATGCGCTCGCTGCCGGCCGGGGGCCTGATGTTTTTATGGTTCATTCAAGCTGGCTGCCTAAACATACTGATAAACTTACTCCTATTAGTTATCCGGAACTCCGGGTAGGGAGGCTCCGCGACGTTTTCCCCGCTGTCGTGGAACAAGACTTTGCTCCCGACGGCGACTTGGTTTACGCCCTCCCGCTTTATATTGATACTTTGGCGATGTTCTATAACCAAAATATTTTTGATGCCAAAGGCGTTGCTTTACCCCCTCAAAACTGGGAAGAATTTCAAAATTTAATTCCGCGCCTCCGAGAACTTGATAGTACGAGAAAAATCGTCAAGGCGGCGGCTGCGATCGGCGGTTCCAACCGCAATGTTGATCGCGCGACTGACTTACTTAATACCTTCATGCTTCAGGCCGGCGTACCAATGGTAGCCGACGATTTTTCCCGTGCCTCTTTTGCCGCGGCTGGCATAGAGCCTTTGCTTTTCTATACCCGTTTTGCCAATCCGGCAAGCGAATTTTACACTTGGAGCCCGACCTTTAAAAACTCGCTTGACGCTTTTGCCGAAGAATCCGCGGCTGTCATTTTTAACTACGCTTATCAAATTCCGTTGCTTAAAGAAAAAAATCCGTTTTTGGAAATTGGCGTGGCGCCACTGCCCCAACCCAAGGAAGCCAAAACACCGGTTAATTTTGCTAATTACTGGGGCGTGGCGGTTTCCAATAAATTCGTGAATCGGCTCGGCGCCTGGAATTTTATTTGGTATCTGACAATTAACGAGCGAACTGCTAAACTTTATGGGGAGAAAACTCATCATCCGCCGGCACTCCGCTCCTTAATCAGCCAAAAGTTAAACGATCCTCAAGTCGGCATTTTCGCGCGGCAGGCGCTCTCGGCCCGCTCTTGGCCGCAGATTGACAATTCCTTAGTTGAACAAGTTTTATCTAAGGCCATTGAGGATGTCTTAGCCGGCCGGAGCGCGAACCAAGCGCTTAAGGAGGCGGAAGATGCCATTACTAAATTAATGAAAGAGAAAAAGGGGAGACTCTAGGATAAGAATTTAAAAATTAAAATGAAAAATAAATTTCTCCCGGTTCCTATAAATTTCTATAAGTTTCTGGTCTTGTTTTTTATTTTGTTTTCTTTCTTGGCCGCGCCTGCGGCTTTAGCCCATCATGATCCTGAACATAAGCCGCTTACGCTCTTCGGACAAGATTTAAACTGTTTTCCCGATCTGCCGCCCAAACACGAGCAGGGCTGCGGCCTCGACGATTTTATAGTTCTTTTAAAAGCGATTATTGACTTTCTTGCTAAAACGGTCGTGATTCCCGTGGCAACGCTCATGGTAATTTGGGCGGCTTATGTTATAATCACCGCTGGCGGATCGGCGGAGAAATTTCAGAAAGGCAGGGCGATTATCGCAACCGCAGTCATCGGGGTGACCATCGCGCTTCTTGCCGGCGCCATTGTGGGTTTTGTCTATGAACTGATTACCGGTGAACAATTAACTAAATAATGATTAAAATCCTGGAAAAGTTATTTTTATTAGAGATTGCTTTTGCCGACCATACTACTACCCACACCGGCACCAGCCGGGAATTGAGCGATATTCTCAAGGAATTGGTCGGCAAATCAGTTGGTTTGGGAATTGCCATTGCTACGCTTTTTATTATTTTTGCCGCTTTTCAGATCATTACTGCCGGCGGCAGTGAAGAACAATTTGAAAAAGGGAAAAAAACTATAACCTACGCAGTTATCGGCTTAATAGTACTGATTCTATCGCGGGCAATTGTTCTTACGGTCAGGGAATTTTTTGGAGCGGACTAAAAAAGATATATAATTAATTCAAAGGTCGAGCGCATTGTGGCATCTATAAGAGATAGAAATTATGTCCAAAATCAGTTCAGTTATTGTTCTGGGAATATTGCTGGCTTTGCCGCTTTTTACCGGAGCCCAAATTATAGTTGATGAGGTTGAAGTAAAAGGAGACGTTACTGTAAGTCTGATTGTTACCGCTATATTGAATTGGGCTTTTGGATTGCTTCTGGCTATTGCGGCACTTTTCATTATCTACGCCGCTTTCCTGTATCTTACCTCTGGCGGCGACGAGGAAAAGGTTAAAAAAGCGCGCCAATGGATTGTCTATGCTGTGATAGCCATTATCATCGCCTTTCTTGCCCGAGCAATAGTGGCTATTGTCAGACAATTGCTTCAGGTACCGTTGTAGGTTACCGTACTAGCTTCTTTATCCTTATTTTATTATATAAAATGGCCCCTTGGGTTTTTTCCCTTGGGGCCATTTGCTACACAGGTTGTGAAAGAACGTTTCGGTTCTGGTTTCCTCCAAAGAGATTCTTTCTGCTTTACCGCCAGTTGAAGTAGATCTTGACTACTTGTGCTGGTCCACGGAAGCAGAGTTTCTGGACGTCGTCGCTCACGCCCTCATCCGATCGGTCCGGCGGCAAGATTCTTACCCCTTTCCTGCCCCAGACCTTGAGCTCCGGCTTTTTGGAATCATCCTCGTAGGTGATGTTAGTTTCGCACCTCCCCTCGAGGACAAGCCACGAGCTCCATCGATCGGGACTGACGGGTACCGTAACCATCGGCGTGCCGCGCGGAACTTCTACAAAGCCCTCGCGGTCTGCCCTAATGGTTAGCGGCGGCGGTGGAGCTGGAGTGCTTGCCCTTGATACGGCTGGCGCGGCTGCGGCGGTCTTGCTGACCGCATTCCACTTCGTAGCCACCCCGCTTCGTCCGCCCAAAAGGAAAACGAGGGTGAGCAGGACGGCGCCGATTGAGACCAAGCCAAATACGAATCTGGCAAAGCCCGCCAGTCGCATGCCCAGCCCCATGCCCAGAAAGAGAAGCGTAGCCACGGCAAGGAGAAGCAGCAACACTAGGCCGGGGTCGGTTTTGATCGGAACGATTACTAAGTAGAGGCCGATGGCCTCCTGCATTCCGATCATCAAAGCGAGCCAGCGAAGCAGTGCTCTTCCCCCATCAGGAATCCCGATGGCTACGAGGAGCATGGGGTCAAACCAAAGCATGAAGACGCAGAAAGCGGCGGCGGCAGGCAGAAGCGCGAGGATGATGTTCGGCTGGGAGAAATTCCAGAAACCGCTTTGGTCCGCGAGGTCTCTGGGATCACCGCTCAAAAGAGCGATGACCACAAGGGCAAGCGGCCAGAGAACGATAAAGCCAACGGCCCAGCGGATCCACCGGTTGCCGGTGGCCCAGACGTCCTTGAAGATCTCGAAGAGCTGTCCTATGGTCTGGTTCATCTCCGGATCCCCCTTTGATTGAGCCACTCACGGAACTTCTTGAGGCCAACGCTTGCCTCGCCATCCCACTTCCTCAACCACTGACGCACGAAGTCTCGCTCCAGGGTGGCAATCCAGCTCCGGAACTCCTCGTAGCTCGGGAGCTTCAGCGCGTCGCGGAGAATGACCAGAAAATCCTGACGGATTTGCTCCGGTCTCTCCGTCGGCAACTCGTCAGGAATGAGAAGACAAAGGGCATCAACCACGGCATCCTCCTGATTTTCAGCCGTGGCTCTATCAAGCCACTCGTCGAACTTTGTCGGCGGTCCGAATACCTCCGTCGTTTCTTGTAATACGCCTGGTTCTCCGTCCGCCGCTAGAACTCTCGTCCTCTTCTCGTCTACCCTCGTCTGCTTTCGCAGCTCGAGCCGGGCCCAAGCGACTACCGAACGTTTCTTCTCCAGAGTCCACTTGTTGCTCAGAAACCGGACGATCGCCGCGCCGATCCCCACGCCGGCGGCAGCGGTGGCAGCAGGCCTAGCTCCGGCGGCAGCGGTGGCGGCGGGTCCGGTTTTGACACCGGCACCGACGACATGACCAACAGCCGTGCCAGTGGCACTGCCGCTGGCTTCTGCAATAAAGCTTTTCACTTCTCGTCCCAAATCCTTAAAAAAGCTCATCGGTTCAGTCCTTTCCGGCTCTTGCGAGCCATATCTATGTTCCCTTTGGATTGATTTCAAAGAACCTCCTAAGATCCAATCTTAGGATTGCGGTAATTATAGCAAAATATAAGCTCGCTGTCAAGCGGGAGATTTTTGAGTGATTCCCTCTTATTTTTCGGAGATAAAATCAAGCACCGCCGCGTCCATTTCGGCCACTGTTTGTTTTTCCAGCTTTTTCAAATCTCTATCAGCCCCGTCCAGCTCTTTTTTGGCCGCTTTAAGATCTTGATTCATATCACTCAAAAGCCGGTCGGTTTTCTTGGTAAAATCCTCGCGAGCCGCTCTCATTTCGCGAAGCAGACGCTCGGCTTGCTCTGAAGCACTATTGGTATTAGTAGATTTAGAGATATTCATAGTTTAAGGTTTAGTAATGAAAGTTTCTAGGATTTTAATTTTTTCTATAAGCTTGGGCTTAGTGAGACGGCGATCAGTATTGCCGTGACTTCTCATAAAATCATAATAAGTCCGCAGATCAAACCCTAACTCGCTTAGAGGTTTTTCCTGGTCGCTCACGCCCAAGGTTTTAAAAAAGACGTCTTCACGCACCGGGAGTTCACTGCCAAAATATTTATTCCACTGGCCAAGATAGGCCCCCACCGACATGGTACGCGGTTTAACTTCTTTAGCTTCTCGTGCCTTTGCCTGTTCGGTCCCCGACGGAGCCGCGGCCGCTGTCCCGCGTTCACGCAATACTTGTGCCCGTTTCAAATCCAGCCCTTCCTCGGCGCGGGCGCCGACTTGCTCATAGGCAACATTTCTTTGCGAAACTCTGGCGAATTCATTTAGGGTATCGCGCCAGTGACCAGCTTTACGATTTAAATTAACTAATTGAAGTTCAATTTTAATACGGCTTCCCAGACGTTCTTTGAAGAGATTCTCGCTTAGCCGCAGTTCTTTCATTAATTCTTTAATGTCTCTACCCAATCTTTGCCGTTCAAAATGGAAAACCGCTTTTTTCCTTTCTTCCTCAATGGTTTTTATCTGATTGGCAAAAGCCTCTTTTTTTTCGGCAAAAGCTTTAGCTTCGGCGTCAAACTGCTCTTTGCGGGCGCGTAAATCTTCTATTTTCTCTTCGTAGGGTTTGAGCCGTTCCTTGATGCGTCCGGAAACATCCTCAACTATTTCTTTACGCTTATTTTCATAGATGGCTTTTTTGCTATTTCGGTATTCCAGCTCTGTTTGCTCGCGATCGCGCTTGTTTTTAAGAGCTTCAAGGTCTCGCTCTAATTCACGCCGTTCCCGCTCGGCAACTGCTCTTTCCCCGGCTGAAAACTCGCCGCCTCTTGCCTCAAGCGATTTTACTGTTGCCTCATAGGTTCCCAGCTGACTTTCTTTGCTTTTAATTTCGCTATTGGTTGCTTCAAGTTCGCTCGCAATCTTTGCGGCTTTTTTCTCATGATGTTTTAAGCCAAAAGGTGAGCGTTCCGAACCAAAAATGGGAAGATGATCATTGAACCAAATCTTAGCGCGATCAATGAATGTGGGATGAACCCGTTCGTAGAGCCGGCCAAGAAAATTTTTTGTTTCCGGCGGCAGTTTATCAAAAAGTTTTTGATTGGCGGCGGTGGTGAATTTTACCTCCGGCGTCTTTTCCTTTAGTTTTTCGCCTTCTGCCTTCTCAACTTCCGGCGGCCGGACCCCTTCGGCGGCCGGAGCTTTTTCTTTTGGTCTTTCGGCTTCGCGCAATCTGCGTCTTTCAACATTACCAAGAAAATCTTCTGTTTCCGGCGGCAGTTTGTCAATAGGAGCCTCTGGGGTTGTTGCCGGTTTTTCTTCTGCCGACTCTTTAGCGACGGCGGTGGCTGCCGACTTTTGTCTGGTTTTATATTGCTCGCCTTCAACGGCACGAAGACGTTCTTCGGCTTTTAAGATTTCCGATTCAACGCCGCGAGCTTGTGCTTCTTTCACGGCTTCACGCAATCTCCGCCTCTCCGGCTCCAATTCAAACTCCCTTTTGCGTCTTTCAAAAGTTCGGATTTGCTCTTCAAGTTTAAGCACTTCTGTCTCCTTGCCCCGCCTAGATGTCTCGGCAACTTTTTCTCTAAGAACCCTAATCCGGCCCTCAAACATCGGGATGCTGTTTTTAATGGCGGTTTCGCTTGCCTCTTTGACGCCTGTTATTCTTTTCTCTCCAGCTACCTCGGCCCCTTTCATCTCTTCCGGCGTTCCGCCGACCGCTTCTACTTTGGCCTTGCCTTCTTTGGCTTCAACTTCAGCTTCTTGAAGTGCTTGTCTTATATCCTCCATCCGCGGCGACTCTATCTCCGGCGGCACCCAAAGTTCTTTAGATTTAGCTTCTTCTTTCTTGGGTTTAGCTTCCTCTTTCGGAGGTATCGGTGTTTTAGATTCCACCTGGCCCCACGTTATTGCCGGATCAATCCTGGAAGGTTCCGGCGTTTTCGGGGTGGACTTCTTTTCTTCCCTTAGTTCTGCTGGCACCCAAAGCTCTTTTTTTTCTGGAACTCCTTCTTTCTGCGGCCCTGATGGGGACGACAATTTTTCTGGATTAGCCATAAATTTAAATACCTAAATCTTTTTTAACAGCTTCTAGTTTGCGGGCTTTGACCTCCTTTAAAATCTTTTCAATTTCAGCCCGATGCTCTTGCTTTAAACGTTCGGTTTCGGTTATAAACTTATTAAGGGCATCTTGCAATAAATTTTCAAAATCTTTATCTTCGGACATATTGGAGTTTAGTATAGTATATGTTTTGCTGGTTGTAAACCCTTTGTCGGGATGGCGGAATTGGTAGACGCACTGGGTTTAGGACCCAGCGGAGCAATCCATGGGAGTTCGAATCTCCCTCCCGACACTATAGCTATCTATCTTCTTCGGCGGGCGTGAAAAGCGCGGTGAACTTCCCGGAGTTCTTTATTGGTTAGATGGGTATAAACTTGGGTGGTCGAGATATGGCTGTGGCCCAAGAGTTCCTGAACCGAACGAAGATCAGCGCCGTTAATTAACAAATCAGTTGCAAAAGCATGCCGGAAGCTATGGGGCGTAACCCGTTTGCCAATGCCCGCTTGCCTGGCATAGCGATCTATTAATCTCTGCACTGCCCGCGGCGTAATCCTGCCAATCGCCTGTCCTTTTTTAGTTAAGCTTATAAACAAAGCTTCGTCAGCATCGCCGCGCTTTTCCAAATAATTTTTCAAAGATTTTTTGGCTCTAGCCGAGATAAAAACCAGCCGCAGTTTTTCTCCTTTGCCGCGCACGGTGATTTCACCGCGCCCAAAATCCAGATAGCGGCTAAGCCCGCAGAGTTCAGAGAGCCGGAGGCCGGTAGAAAAAAGCGTCTCTAAAATAGCTTGGTCGCGTAAGTTCCTTAAATTACTGCCTTTGGGCGCTTGGAGCAACCTTTCTAAATCAGCATAATCAATAATTTCAATCTGGCGTTCAGGGAGTTTCGGCAGTTCAATTTTGTCCGGCGAGAGGACTTGATAATCTTTTTTTATTAAGTATTTTAAGAAATTCCGAATGGCAATGGCATAATAACTTTGAGTGTTTTTCTTTAAGAATTCGCCGTCTCCCCCTTTAAGCCGCGCCAGTTTCAAGCGGAAATTTCTTACCGAATCGGCGGTAATATGGTTTAGGTCTTTGATGCCGGCCTGCTTAAAAAAAGTCCGCAAGTAACGTTCGTAATTACCGCGGGTCTTAATGGAACGGTTTTTCTCGATTTCCAAATAATCTAAATATTCTCTAAGCAATTTTTCGGCTGAAGTCATTGCCTTAATCATATAATATTTTGCGACACAATTGTAGAGGTTGGCTGCCGTAGACGACAAGCCGATTTCCGCGGAAAAATTTTCCGCGGCCTTCCGCTTGGTATCCCTGCCTGCCGGCAGGCAGGCGCGTCTTTCCGCGTTTAAGCATTGACGAATCATGAAATCTTGATTAAGATATTTATAATGTAATGTTATTGATGACATGAAATTACTCTACAAAAACATCTTCTGGGCAATCGTGACTCTGATTATTGTCTCGCTGGTTTTTTCTGTGCTTTTGGGCGGCCAAAAATCCAAAGAAACTTTAAGCCTTAACCAGTTGGCTGAAAAGATTAATCAGGGCGAAATATCAAGAATTATCGCCCGCGGCAATGAACTGACAGTGGAATTTAAAGACGGCAAAGACGCGGTGGTTCAGAAAGAAACCGAATCAGCTCTGACGGAAACTTTAAGCAACCTCGGTGTTGATCAGGCGGCATTGCGGCGGGTCGCGATTGAAATTAAAAATGAAACCGGCTTGCAGTTTTGGCTGGGCGTACTTTTACCGACTCTTTTGCCGCTCATCGTAATCCTCGCTATTTTCTGGTTTATTTTCCGGCAGGCCCGAACCGGCGCTTCCCAAGTTTTCAGTTTTGGCCGTTCCAATATCCGGCTCTCATCACCCCATAAAGACCGGATAACTTTTAAAGATGTGGCGGGTCTTAAAGAGGCCAAGCAGGAACTTGAAGAAGTAGTTGATTTCCTTAAAAACCCGAAGAAATTTTTTGAATTAGGGGCTAAGATTCCGCGGGGAGTGCTTTTAATGGGCCTGCCCGGCACAGGAAAAACGCTCTTGGCGCGCGCCACGGCGGGCGAGAGCAATGTTCCCTTCTTCCATATCTCGGCATCGGAGTTTGTGGAAATGTTCGTAGGAGTTGGAGCTAGTCGCGTCAGGGACAGTTTTGCAACTGCCAAAAAAGCCGCGCCCTCAATTCTTTTTATTGATGAAATTGACGCCGTTGGCCGAGAGCGGGGCGCGGGTTTGGGCGGCGGACATGATGAGCGGGAACAAACCTTAAACCAGATTCTGGTGGAGATGGACGGTTTTGAAAGAGATTCCCGAGTTATCATTATGGCCGCTACCAATAGGCCTGATACTTTGGATCCGGCTCTGCTTCGTCCCGGCCGGTTTGACCGCCGCGTGGTACTAGATTTGCCGGACATCAAGGACCGAGAAGAAATTCTAGAAATCCACGCTAAGGGCAAGCCGCTGGATAAAAGCGTTGATTTAAATAAGGTAGGGATTCGGACGCCGGGCTTCACGGGCGCTGATTTAGCTAATTTAATCAATGAAGCGGCAATTTTAGCCGCCCGCCTTAACCGAAAAATTATTGTTCAATCAGATCTTTATGATTCAATTGAAAAAGTTCTTTTGGGGCCGGAAAGGAGAAGCCGGGTAATTTCCGAACGCGAAAAGAAAATCACCGCTTATCACGAAGCTGGTCATGCTTTAGCCGCGGCCAGCCTCAAAGGTGCTGATCCGGTCCAGAAAATATCAATTGTATCTCGCGGACGGGTTGGCGGCTATACGCTCAAACTCCCCATTGAAGAAGTCCGGCTTCGCACTAAAACCCAATTTTTAACTGATTTGGCTATTATGATGGGCGGGTATGCGGCCGAGCAAGCGGTTTTGGGCGATATCTCAACCGGTGCTTCGAACGACCTAAAAGAGGCCTCTCACTTGGCGCGCGCTTTAGTTACTAAATTCGGCATGAGCGATTTGGGCCCTATGACTTTTGGCAAGAGCGAGGAGCTTATCTTCTTGGGCCGTGAGATCGCGGTGGAGAAAGATTATTCCGAAGCCGTGGCCGCTAAAATTGATAAAGAGGTTCAGAAGTTTATAAAACTGGCTCACGAAACCGCTCAAAAAATCATCGCCGCCCGAAGAAAAGTTCTTGAGGCCATTGCCGAAACTTTAATTAAAAAAGAGACTTTGGAGCAGGAAGCATTCAACGCTCTCTTAAAACCTTTTGATTTAAAACCGATTGCGATAAACTAACTTCACGATCTCATCATTCCCCTTGGCATCTTTACAAGAATGTTTGTATGTTCTTGTGCTCGTATGCTAAAATAAATTAGCACCACTAGGTATGTGCCTGGTGCAGAAAGGAGGGACTCGCATGAAGAAAGCAAAGCCGATCTTGATCGCGGCCGCGCTTCTTCTCGCGTTCGTCGCCGCGGCTTCGGCAGGCGCCATCTGGGGCTGACCGGGTAGCCGGACGCCATTGGCCATTCTGAAACAAAATCGGAATGGCCAATTTTTTAAACAAATAGCAAAAGCCTCCCTGATTTCGGTCGGAGCGGGTTTGATTAATTTCCTATCGGCTCGGCAGGGAATCTCACGTCGCGAGTCGCTATACAGCAACTCGCTCCCTGACAACCTCTCGGTTTTCAGTTCTTTTCTACACGGGGAAACTCCCGTTTCCCCGACCCCCTTCCCGGTTCGATCATTCTCGGCTCGGCAGGGATCGAACCTGCGACCTCGGCCTTATAAGGACCTTGCTCTACCACTGAGCTACGAGCCGTGTGTCTTCCTTATTACTTTTACCTCAAAAGTTGTCTTTTCTGCAAGTTGGAATTATGATAATCAACATCCGCTAAGCAAATCGCGGACGGTTAGCTCGGTGGTACCCCGCACCAAAGCGAAGCTCGGTACGGGGCAGGGAGCGAGAAGTTTATTACCGATTTTCTTAACGAGTGAAACGAGTTTAGAAAATCGTCATGCCTTCGGCAGATCTCTCGAAGGGATGACAATCCCGCTTAAAGTGGGCGCATAGCTCAGTGATTAGAGCGCTCCGTTTACACCGGAGAGGTCCCAGGTTTAAATCCTGGTGCGCCCACTTTATGCGGGACACCGACGAGGTCGCAGGTCCAATCCCTGCACCGTCCATTAAAAAAAGTCCCGCCTAGGCGGGACTCGACCTTTTTCTCTTCGCCATTCTGCTGATTCCGGTGATTTGGGCTCCAACGAACCGCTTGTCGTCAAAAGCCCGATAAACCGTCAAATGATGATCTATCCACTCCGCATAGTAGTGAACATTTCTAAGCCAGCGCTAATATTAACGAATATTTGTGAGGCGGCTAGAGAGCTGGTAAAGCCCGATACCAAGTGGTCGCCTTATTAGTGATTATTAGCGACAAAGGTATCTGGACAATCTTTTGCAGGATTCGTCAAATTTTTGCAGGATTGCAGGATTAGCTTTGCAGAATAATTGTCTCCCTGCGGCCAATCCCTTCGGGAGGTCTGCCGTAGGCATGAGAGATCACTCGTAGGGTGACAGGATTTTTGCAGGATTAATTTTGCAGGATTAGCTTTGCCGGATTATTGCAGGATTTTGCAGGATTAATCCTGCAAAATCCTGCAAAACTTGAAAAAACCCTTATTTTATCTACATCTGCTATTGACAAAAGTGTGAAACAAGTGTGAAACATCGAATTTTGTGTAGATGCGAAAAGCGTAGATTTTACAAGTGTTTTTCAGATTTGGCTGTTTTGCTTGTAATCCGGCAAACATTTCGTACAAGAGCTATATAGTTCTTAATCTATAAATCTATTGAGGAATTTCGGACCATCATATATACCCCATTTATAAATTCTATAAAGCGACTTGAATCTATCTGATATATCTGGATCGCTTCCTATTTTCTCCAGCCATTCTATAAATTGCTTACCTTTATGTCCTTTCAATTTTTTGTAGAAAAGTGGAATTATAATATCTTTTAGTTGTTGAAAATCTCTAACAATGAGAATGACCGACCTTCCGCGATTAACTCCATCTCCTCTCCATGCTGGTCTATTGTAAATCTTGCTCTTTAAGCCCAAGCTATCGCATACCATTTTCAATAACTCCCTGTCTCGTTCATGCATACCAATGATAAAAGCTGGAAGCTTATATTTTGTGCCATTTTTATTTTCTCTTCCAGCCGAAAATGAAAAGCATCCCTCGCCTTCTACCAGGCCCCTGATGTATTCATATGAGAGGAATTTTTTGTCTTGTATCGGTTGTTGGCTGTGGAACATCGATGAAACTTAAACTTATTGTGTCTAGGTTTTACATTATTTATAATTGTATCATAAATGCAGACGATAAACACATGACACAGAAATCCGAAATCGGCAAATTAGGTGAAAATCTGGCTTGCGAATACTTAAAAGATAAAGGTTACTTTATTATTGAGCGGAATTTCCGTAAGCCGTGGGGGGAATTGGATATTGTGGCAAAAGATAAGGACAAGGCCCTCGTGTTTGTCGAAGTAAAAGCCTTGAGAAGTTATGACTATAGCAATGACGATGACAAAAGTTGGCAGTTATTGACTCCGGAAGAACACTTAACTGCCGCCAAACTAAAAAAATTGAGGCGTACTGCCTCTTTATATGCCGGCCACCGACAGGAGCTAATCAAGGATAAAACCGGATGGAGAATTGATCTGGTAGCTATTAATTTACCTGCTTATTTGACAGAGTCATTGAGAAATTGCGTAATAAATCACTACGAGAACCTATAGGAGCATCTTTACTACCTTGGCAATCTTCTCCGGATCATGACGCACCAATCCGTTGACTTTGAGCAAATCAGTAACAATGGGGGTGGGCTTGGCGCCAAAATTCTCAATGTCCGGCTCTATAAATTCGGCTCTTTGTTCAATATAAGGCTTGAGACGTATTAAACTCGGTTTGGCCTTATTGATAATTACATAATCAATCACGTCGCGTCCAAGATAATGTTCAGCTATCTTTAAGAAATTAGAGGCTTTAAAGCCGCTGGTCTCGCTGTATTTGGTCATGATATTTATGAAATAAAGGACGGTGGCCTTGGTTTTTCTTAACGCTTCTTTCGTTCCATCAACCAATAAATTGGGAATTAAGCTGGTATAGAAATCGCCGGGGCTAAGTATCACGCAGTCGGCATCAAGAATAGCGTTGCGGGCTCGCGGATTTATTGAAACCCGTGGTTCAAGCCAAACCTTCCTTACGGCGCTCCAGTGTTCGGGTCGGAAAGTGTCTATATTGGTTTCTCCTTTAATCACGCGGCCGTCTTCGGTTTCAGCTAAAAGCACCGGTGGTTTTAAAGTGACCGGCAAAACCCTGCCCTGAACTCCTAAAATTTTTCCGGCTTCTTCAACGGCTTTTTCAAAAGAGCCGGTGATACGCTCCAAAGCCGTGATCATCAAATTGCCGAAGCTGTGTCCGGCTAAACCGCTGCCTTCTTGAAACCGATAATTAAAAAGCTCGGCAAGTAGCGCCTGATTAGATGGGGCGAGAGCGATCAAGACGCGCCGGATATCTCCGGGCGGGAGAATACCAAATTCTTCTCTTAAGACACCGGCCGAACCGCCATCATCAGCCATGGTCACAATACCGGTAAGATTATTGAAGTATTTTTTGAGTCCCGAAAGAACGGTAAAAACACCTGTCCCGCCGCCAATAGCTACAATCTTTTTACTCATCATCTCTGGTCCGGCTTTAGTATTGCTTCTCATGGCTTAACTTATATTTAATAACTTCAAACTAGCACAAAAAATCCCGCCCTGCCAAGCGCGATGAATTTTATCGATTCTCCGGCAAGCTATAATTTCAAAACTTTTTCGTAGAGATTTTTGTACTCGCGGGCAGAACGGTTAAAATCAAAATTTTCTTTAAAACAATTTTTTTGAATAACTGATAATTCTTCCTGATGTTTAAGGTAATAGTTCCAAGCCAGTCCCGCTATTTGCCAAAATTCTTCGGATTTAGCATGCTTAAAAACAAATCCGGTTTTGAGATGTCTCACCGTATCTTTAAGTCCGCCCGTTGACCGGACAACTGGAATAGTGCCGTAGCGCATGGCAATCATCTGTCCCAAGCCGCTCGGTTCAAAGCGGGAAGGCATCAGGAAAAAGTCGCTTGCCGCGTAGATGCGGTGGGCCAGTGGCTCGTCAAAACCAATCTTGGTGTAGACGGCCTGCGGAAATTCTTTAGCTAATTTAAGAAGGGCGGTTTCGTAATCAGTTGAGCCGCGTCCTAAAAAAACAAATTGAGACGGATATTTTTTAAGGAAAGCTTTGATGCCGGCCGTAATTAAATCAATGCCTTTTTGATCGGTGAGCCGCGCCACCAGCCCAAAAAGGGGAAGGGTTAAATCATTTTTTAATTTAAGCGATCGCTGGAGCACTGATTTATTAATGCTTTTTAAGTTCGCGGTCTTCTCTGAATAGGTTTGAGAAAGAAAGCGGTCTTTTTGAGGATTCCAAAAATCATAATCAATGCCGTTTAAAATACCGGTTAAATTTCGGCGCCGCGATTGAATAATTTTTTCCAAACCCTGGCCGTACTCGCGGGTTAAAATTTCCCGTGAGTAAGCGGGAGACACGGCAGTTACCCAATCGGCATTAAGTATCCCTTCGGCTATCAAATTGTAATCATTGCCAAACTTTTTGAAGATCGGCTTTTCATTTTTTGACCAAAACCATTGATTAATTTCTTCCACATTCCATCGGCCTTGATTGCCTAAATTGTGAATGGTGAAAATAATTTTTGGTGTTTCGGATTTCGGACGTAAAGTCCCGAGGGGACCACGTCCCTTTTCGGGATTTCTGATTTCGGATTTGCGCGCTAGCGCTACTAGCGCGCCTGTGTGCCAGTCATTGGCATGGATAATATCACTTTTTAAAATCTGCTTCCGGAGCAAAACAAAAACCGCTTTGGAGAAAAAGATAAATCGTTCAATCTCTTTTTTCATTCCGGCTACGCCGCTTGATTCGAAATAGGGTCCCGGCCCGGTGCTTAAATATTTTCTATTTTCAATTAAAAAAACTTTAACGTTGGCTTTAGGAAGCGCGCATTGGTAAAGCGTAATTTTTTCACTGGTTTTAGCAAATTGAATTTTAATTCCTCTTTTAATCAATCTCAATGTTTTGAGCGGAATAAAATGATAGCGGGGCATTACAATCTCACTTTCAATTCCCAGCCGGCTAAGCGCCTTGGGTAAAGCACCGATTACATCTCCTAAGCCCCCGACTTTGGCAATTGGGGTTAATTCTGATGCGACAAATAAAATTTTCATTTTAAGAACCTCTTTGTTCCGGCTGGCCGCCGCGGATCTTCCGGTATTTTTCCTTGTATTCTTGAATAGTTGCCTCAACCTCCTCGTGGGGAATTTCCACCCGCAGGAGATCAATGGCGTTAATAGTATCGTAAATATCCAGCTTGTTTTCCAGTTTGAAAATAGCGTCCCGCCAGAGAATGGCTTTTTCATATTCGCCTTTAGCGGCCGCTTCTTTCTCGAGCCGCTTCATCATATCTATAAAAGCATAATAGACGCCGCCTTCGGCTCCGCCCCGGCCAATGGTGCGATCGCGGAAGGGAATCCGTAAAATTGATTTCTGCTCCCACATCATGGTCCGGATTTTCCCGGTTCTCTGCCAGTTAAAGCTGGTGGAAACAATCTTTTCGTATAAGTCGCGCGCGCGCTCCAGTTTCTCGCGGCTAACCTCGGGAATATGCCGCAAAGTATCCAACAGGCGATAAGCGCCGTCTTCAATCATTTCCATGCTCCACCAAGGTTTGGCCGAGGCCCACCAAAGATGGTCGCTCGCGAGCGCCAAATCCATTTTTTTACGCACTAAATTATAACGCGGCTGGTCTTTGTCTAGCTCATAAATCTCGTCTAAAACCAAATGCGTGAGCTCCCACTGCCACTTATGGATAATATTTTCCGGATCAGACCAGGATAAAAATTGAATGCCTTTTAAAATGTCTTCTTTGGACGACGCCCAAGTGGATTTAACCGGCGAAACTTCTTTAACATCCTGATAAAATTCAGGGATCTCTGAAATTTTAATCAGCTCAAAATCTTTCGCATTCCAAACATCAAAAAGCATTTTCTCCAAGCCCGGCCGGTGATGACCAAAGGTTTCGCCATCCATGGCGGTTACCAGATAACGGCCGCTCGCTAAATCAACTTTCATCGCCTCCCGGAGAGTCTCCTCTGAACGCACCACGGCACTCATAATTAAATTAGAGAGCCGGCGCTCGCGGAAAAAAACCAGCAGGTTGGCGTTTTTGATTTTATAGATTTTCTTGTAATCAACTTGTCCGGGCTCGCCGCTCACGGCAATTTCGTCCAGAATAATCCATTTAAAGCCCAGTTCTTCAACAATCGGTGCCAGCTCCTCTTTATAAGCCATCTCGGGCGGGAAAAATCCTTGGGGCTTATAAGCTTTGCCCAAGAAAAATTTATTAGTCTCATCATTAATCTGAATTTGTCTTATTATTTCGTCCTTCTCCAGATAAGGCAGAAAGGCATGATATTTGGCGGAGCTGGTAAATTCCACTCGGCCGTCTTCGCCGGCTGATTTTAGACAATCAATAAGATCCTGATAGCCATATTTGTCAAAAAGCTCTAAAAGGGAGCCGTTGATATTAAAGGTCAATTTCAGACGTTTATTTTTTTTAAGATGAGTTAAAATCGGCCGGTAGCTTTGGACTACGATGGCTTCCAAAATATCCGGCTGCTGTTCAGCCGGTTGATAAATATGTAGAAAATTAGCCCACCTCATATGCCCCGCTCCATCAGCGAATAACGAATCAATTCCTAATTTACGAATTCGTTCATTCGTACGAAATTCGCTATTCGTTGATGATTTTCTTATTCTTTCTCTATTTCCCGCCTTCGGAAAGCATTGGCCAAAGTAAAAAGATGCGCGTAATCTCGGGCTGATTTGTCCCAGGAGAAATCTTCGGCCATGGCTCTTTTTTGAATCATGCGCCATTCGGCTTGATGATGAAAAACTTCAAAAGCTCGCACCACGGCCACCATCATGGCCGAGGAGTCAAAATCTTTAAAAACAAAACCAGTGCCGGAGTTCTCGCGCGCGTTATAATCCTTAACCGTGTCAGCGAGACCGCCGGTTGCTCGGACAATTGGGAGCGCGCCGTAGCGCATGGCTTCAAGCTGAAGCAGTCCCGCTGGTTCAAATTTGGAAGGAATAAGCACGCTATCGGCTCCGCCGTGGATGAGATGGGGCATGACTGGATCAAAACTTAAATGGGTGCCGACGCGGCCCGGATAGCGTTTTTCCAAATCCTGAAAAAAGCCCATGTATTTGCCTTCGCCGCTGCCTAAAATCGCGACCTGCATATCAAGCTCCCGGAGCATCACGTCAGTTACGGAAAATAAAAGATCAAGCCCTTTTTGCTCGCTAAAACGAGAGGCAATGGCAACTACAAAAGCGTTTTTGTCCTGATTTAATCCGAAGCGCGCCTGAAGTTCCAGTTTGTTTTTGAGACGCAGATCCAAATTGTGCGGTCCGTAATTCTGGGTAAGATAACGGTCAGTCTCGGGATTAAGCTCCTCATAGTCAATGCCGTTTAAAATGCCGTAAACCCGTGAGCGCCGTTCTCTAAGCAAGCCGTCCAAAAGTTCGCCGTAATCAGGCGTCATAATCTCCTTGGCGTAAGTGGGCGAAACCGTGCTTACTAAATCAGCGTGCCTAATGCCGCGGCGCATGCCGTTCACCTTTAAAAGCCGCGGATTAAAAAAAGCCGGCAAGGGTGATTGACCGTCATCATAGTCCATCTCCGAGACAAAGCGGTGATCAAACATACCCTGATAATACAAGTTGTGAATTATGAAAATGCTGGCAATCCGGCCTAGACGCTCATCGTCTTTATAGTTGGTGCGCAGGTAATTACACAAGAAACCGGTTTGCCAGTCTGAAGCGACAATTATTTCCGGCAGCCACTCCGAGAAACGCAAAAATTCCAGAGTACCGCGCGAAAGCAGTGCCCAGCGAATAGCGTCGTCGCTATAGCCGTAGATATTGGAACGTTTTTCATAATACTCCAGATTTTCCAGAAAATAGGTGGTAACTGGCAAGCGATTGCTGCCATTCTCTTTGGGGATATATTTCCGAACATTGCAAATAAGGTGAGTAGGTTCGTTCTCGTTTTCACCGGCAGCATCAGTCGGCACTTCCAAACCCTCAAGCTCCATTTGAAGCCGGAATTTTTCCAAATCAATGCCGGCATAGCGGGGAATCATCAGGCGCGCGTCCAAACCCAGTTTATTGAGCGCCTTGGGGAGCGCCAACATAACCGCGCCTAAACCGCCGGCTTTAATAAAAGGTTCGGACTCAGTCGCCACAAAAAGAATTTTCTTCGGTGTTTTGGGTTTAAAGAGAAACATTTTTGACAATTCAAAGTATATCATCGCTTTTATTTTTTAGCGAATTGTATTAAAATATGGGCAAGTTAAAGGCCCCCCATAACTTAATGGCAAAGTAGCTGCCTCTTAAGCAGTTAATCTAGGTTCGACTCCTAGTGGGGGGACAATGATAACTTTGGAAACCGAACTGGCTCGGATTCGCGGATTGGGGCCGAATTTTATCAGTAAACTCCAGAAGCTTAAAATTGAAACAGTTCAAGATCTTCTGTGGCATTTTCCCTTTCGCTATGACGATTTTTCTACGATCGTAAAAATCGCGGATTTGAAACTTAATCAGTCGGCCACGGTAAGCGGCGTGATTAGAAAAATTGATTTGCGGCGCACTTGGCGCCGCAAAATGCTACTAGTCGAAACTATTATTGTTGATGACTCTGGGGGCATCAAGGCCGTCTGGTTTAACCAGCCCTATATCGGAAAGATTCTCCGAGTCGGCATGCGCGCGAATTTGTCCGGCAAAGTCGCATTAACTGACAAGGAAATTTATCTCTCCAACCCTTCTTATGAACCGCTCCGCGGCGGTGAGATTAAGCACACGGCCGGACTGATTCCGGTTTATCCGGAAACTAGGGGCTTAACTTCCCGGGGACTCCGGTATTTGATTAAGCCGATTCTTAAAGTTCTTCCGCCTATCCAAGATTTTCTGCCGGCTGAAATTTTAGCCGCCTACAGATTGCCGGATTTAAATACGGCCATTAAAAAAGTTCATTTCCCGCGCGTCTTAACCGAGGCCGAACAGGCTAAAAAACGTTTTGCTTTTGAGGATCTATTTTTGCTTCAGCTCAACAACTTAAAATTGCGTTCGCGTCTCGCCCAAGAAAAAGCGCCGGTTATTGAATGGAACGAAGAAGGACTTAAAAAAATCGGTGGGGTCCTGCCGTTTGAACTCACTAATTCTCAAAAGCGAAGCTTGGCGGAGATTTTAAATGACTTAAAGCGGGGACGGCCGATGAACCGCCTGCTTCAAGGCGATGTGGGATCAGGGAAAACCGTGATTGCCGCCATTGCCGCCCTGCTGGTCGCAAAGTCAAATCTCCAAGCCGCTTTTATGGCGCCCACCGAGGTTCTCGCCCGCCAGCACTATCAAACGCTCCATAAAATTTTCGGAAATCTTTTAAAACAGTGGGGCCTTGAAGTTGGACTCTTGTTAGGCGGACTTACCCAAAAATTAAAAAAGGAAACAGCTAAAAAGATTGCCACCGGAGAAATCAAAATAATTATCGGCACTCATGCTTTAATTCAGAAAGGCGTAACTTTCAATAATTTAGGTCTCATCGTTGTAGATGAACAACATAGGTTCGGAGTTGAGCAACGAGCGAATTTAGGAACTAGGAATCAGGGATTAGGAACTAGGACACCGTTGCCTCATTTTCTATCAATGAGCGCTACTCCAATCCCGCGCACCTTGTCGCTCACTTTGTTTGGCGATCTTGATCTCTCCATTATTGACGAACTGCCCAAAGGCCGAAAGGCCATCATTACCAAGGTGGTGGCGCCGGAAAACCGAAGCAAGGCCTACGCCTTTGTGCGCGAGGAGATTAAAAAGGGGAGGCAAGTGTTTGTCATCTGTCCGAGAATAGAGGTCGCTAATAGTCACGAAACGCCCACGAATGCCACTAATATTAGTGTAATTAGTGGGAGAATTGGTGCTGATTCGCGATTAGAAATGAAGGCGGTAAAGGAAGAATTTGAAAAGCTCTCCGAAAAAGTTTTCCCTGATCTCAAAGTTGCTATGCTTCACGGAAAATTAAAAAGTAAAGAAAAAGAAAAAATCATGAACGACTTCAAGAACCGTCTGACCGATATCCTGGTCTCTACCTCGGTAATTGAAGTCGGCGTAGATATTCCCAATGCCACGATAATGATTATTGAAGGCGTTGAACATTTCGGTTTGGCCCAGCTCTATCAGTTTCGCGGGCGCATTGGCCGCGGCGAACACCAGTCGTTCTGTCTCCTCTTTACCGAATCAAACAGCCAGTCGGTAAAAGAACGGCTTGATGCCTTGCTTCGCGCCAAAAACGGCTTTGAACTCGCCGAACTGGATTTACAAATGCGCGGACCCGGAGAATTCCTAGGCGAAAAACAAACCGGCCTTCCCGATTTAGCTATGAAAGCTTTAAATAATCTGGAGCTTATCAAAACTGCCCGCGAAGCCGCCAGCCGAATTATAGAGAAAGATGGGGAGCTTAAAAATTATCCGTTGCTCAAGGAAAAACTAGAAACTTTTCAAAAAGCGATCCACTTAGAATAAGTAAATTTGGAAATAATTATCTAAGGAGAAAAGCGAGCTGCCGCTGGCGGCTAAAACCAAAAGTGCCGCCAACAAAATCAAGTCCAACTCATAACCGCCAACCAGCTTTTGTTTTATCTTAAATTTCCAAATCATAATGACGATAAATTGAATCGCCAAAATCAAGGCAGCTATTTGGGTAAAAAGCCCGAAGAATATTAAAAGTCCGCCTACAAATTCCGCGAGCGCCACCACCGTGCCCCAAAGTCGGCCGGGCTTAAAACCCATACCCTGAAAACCTTGGGCGGTGGTTTTTAAATCCTTAATCTTGGGCCAGCCGTGGGCAATAAAAATCAAACCCAAAACCAGCCGCAAAAGCAGAATCGCCCAATCGCTAAAGATAAATAATAGTTGGAGCATAATAGTAACCTCGAGTAACCTTATGCGACATCGTGTAACCTCCTGTAACCTATTATAATACTATCATAGCCAATATGCTACAATATTAACAAGGTCGGTCTAAAAATCAACTAAACCTTAATATGTCTAAATCTATTTCTTTACTTATTATAATAGCCGTTTTTCTAATCTTGGGCGCGGTAGTTTTTGCCGGCTGGACCGAACCAACCGGCGCGCCGCCCGGCGGCAATGTGCCGGCGCTGATAAATGTAAGCCCCGTTAAACAAACTAAAGCCGGTCCCCTCCGAATCGGCGTCCTTACCCCAGCTAACCCTAGTATTCTTTTATTTACCGACACGCTTGAAACTGGTGGCGGCGCTATTTTAAATACCGGCGGAGCGGCCAACGGCCTTATTGTCCAAGCGGGCAATGCTATTATCCAAGGCGGTAAGGTAGGCGTTAATTTGGGTACAGACCTTTCTGGCTTACCAATATCACCAGACACAGAATTAGATATTGCCGGCGCTGTCTCTATCCGCGGCGTAGCGGCACCAGCAGTTGCCCCCCCCAGCCAAGGAAGGATTTATTTCGATTCTCTTGATAATAAATTCAAGGTTTCTCAAAACGGCGGCTCTTATCAAGATTTACTCGGCGGTGGTGCTCTACCCGGCGGGTCTTCTGGTCAAACCTTAAGACATGACGGTACCGGTTGGCTCGCAAATAGTTTAATTTTTAATAATGGCACAGATGTCGGCATTGGGACGCAAGCTCCCGGAGCCGCGCTTCATGTCCAGCCTGGATTAACAACTGCCGCTGCTCTAAAATTGAGACCCCAGAGTACTTTATCCGGTTACACCCTAACTTTCACCTTAGATAATACTGCGGCATTTATTAAACATGATTCCGGCTCAAGAGATTTAAGATTGGGGGCGGGCAACCGCGATGATATTACTATTAAAGGCATTGACGGCAAGGTTGGAATCGGAACAATTAGTCCAGCGGCAACCCTTGATGTTGCGGGAAATCTTCAGGCACGGATACTAAATGTTTTCGGAGATTTCCCGGCTATCTCTATACAGGATTTTGGTAATGATGAACCAGCGGTGATTTTACTGCAAAGTTGGTCATTACAGAATCGTTGCCCAGGCGTCGGCAACAATTCGCATATTTGTTTTTACAGAACTGGTTCCTTATTTAATCCCTTTCTTGATATTGATCCGGCTACTGGCAATGTGGGTATTGGAGTTGGCTGGCCGACTTTGGCCAACGCCCGACTCGAGGTGGCGGGCGGTATCAGATTAAACACAACTGATGCACAATCGGGTTGTACAGCTTCGCTCCGCGGCACAATATGGTTTAGGCAGGGCGCCGCTGGGGCGAAGGATACGCTGGAGGTTTGTGCAAAAAATGCCTCTGATCTTTATGGCTGGCGGACTCTTTGGTAATTGAGGGATGTTTTGTAATTTCGTTGACGACTTTATGTTATAATTATATCGTTCAAGGTATGAAAACCGATTCTAAAAATCTCGTCTGGACTCTAATCGCACTCGCCATTCTTTTCGTGCTTCTCTGGACAGCAAGAAAACCCGAGGGATTAGGTCGCCGGGGAGATCAAGAACCAAAGCTTTCTGAAGCTGAAATTATCAGAAGTCTTACAGCACAGGCAAGTTCGGTTGCCAAGCCGATTGATCCGGAAATATTAAAAAGTTTAATCGCTCCCCCAACCAGCAATCCCAAACCCCTTGATCCGGAAATTTTAAAATCCTTAACCGCGCCCAGAAAATGAAAATTAATATTTTCTTAACAATTCTCACGGCCGTTATCTTGGGCGCCCTGATTGCTTACGGCGGCTGGTTTGAACCGACCGCCAATCCGCCGGAGGGCAATGTAGCCGCGCCTATCAATGTGGGCAATGTTGGTCAAGCTAAAGAAGGCGGTTTACAGCTCAATGCTTTGGGAACCGCTCCGGCGGGCCTGATTGTCTCCGGTGATGCCACTCACGGCTTGGTGGGCATCGGCACTGCCAACCCTAAAAATAAATTGGATGTTGAAGGCGGCGCCGTAATTGGATCGTCCTACTCGGGAAGCGTAAACGCGCCGGCTGACGGTTTACTGATTCAGGGGCGAACCGGCATTGGCATCCAAACTCCGGGCGCCAAACTTCATGTTTCAGAATCAACCAGTCTCTATCCCTTGCGGGTTGATGATACAAACGATGATGACACTCCTTTTGTTATTAACTCGATCGGCAATGTGGGCATCGGAGTCCTCGAGCCCAGCGTTAAACTGGAAATTCAGAAAACTCTGCGGCTTAATCCTTTTATTCAACTGGGGTCAGACGGATTAGTCCTCGGCGCTTTTGATTTTTTTGGACCGGATACAACCGGAGCTGATTGGCCGTGGATTGTTATTTCCGGAATTGTCCGCGAAGCTAATCCCATCACTGATCCTGCTGGGTTGTTGCGTTTTGCTGTAAAGCGACAGACGACTATAAAGCCGGTTATAGAAATTCATCCGGAGGGCCTGCGCCTCGTGCCCACGCGGGATCGGACCGATGGATCCTGCAGTATTGAAGGTGTTGTAGCCTACGCCGAATCGTCTTCATTTTTGTGTTTCTGCCGCGAAGTGCCGCCGGGCTCGGGCACGCTACTTTGGAAAAGAATTGATAGCCCGCATACTGACTGCTGATTTATGAATAGAAAAATTTCATTAATAGCTGGTCTTTTAATATCGGTGGCTCTTGCCGTCCTATTAAATTCCTCTACTGTCCGCGGCGACCATACCGATGTTTTGGGTTGGCTTTGGGGCGGGACAACTGATGGCGCGGCGAGTTTGGATAGTGCGACTGGTTTGGGCTGGGCGAGTCTTACGACACATAACAATGACGGTGGTGAAGCTTGTATTGGAACTAATCCGGTTGACTGCTATGGAGTTAAAATTCCAGAGACTGGCGATGTAACCGGTTATGCTTGGCTTTCTAATGTCGGCTGGCTGGATTTTCACCCGACAAGTGGTTTCCCGACTACTGGCTGTGGTGCTCCTTGTCCTGACTACGGCGTTCGAAGAGAAGGAAATGAATTAAAGGGTTGGGCGAGAATTGTAAGTATCTGGACTGCCTCTACAACAGCGCAGAATTCCGGCGGCTGGGAGGGTTGGGTAAAAATGTCGGGCGACAATTACGACGTGAATGTCAATTCAGACGGCACAGTAACCGGCTTTGCTTGGTCTAATGAATTCGGCTGGTTGGAATTTAACGCCGGCATTGGCGGGGCGCCGACTTGTACGCTTACTGCTAACCCTCTGTCTGGCGCAGCGCCGCTTACTACCGATATAAGCTGGATAACCGTAGGTGCTGATTCTTGCCTTGCTTTTGACGGTTCTTCCGGCTGGCCGGGACCAAAAGATTCGAGCGGTGGCACTGAAACCTATACAATATCGTCTGATGCAACTTATAATCTGGAATGTTACAACGACAGCGGAACCGGTTCGTGTTCGACAACTGTTACTGTTACCTCTGGCGGAGATACACTCTCTGTTGTTTTAACCGCTAATCCACCTTCCGGCACTGAACCCCTAAACGACGTGGACTTAATTGCTGATGTTTCTGGAACGGCAAGCGGAGACATTAGATACCGCTTCGACTGCACCAATAACGGAAGTTATGAGATAGACATAACTTCAAGTTCTGATCCTTATAACGCAACAGCTGCTTGCGATTATTCAACTGCCGGCACCTATACGGCCAGAGTTCGTGTGGATCGGGAAAGTTTGTTTGCTGAAGATACAACCACCATCACTGTCTTGCCGGCTGGCGATGACGATGAAGAATTGTCGGTTTCATGTTCCGGCGCGCCCGATCCGGCATTCCTAAGTTACGGCGGAGTAGTAACGTGGCGAGCGGAAGTTACCGCCGGCGGCGATGGTTCATATACTTACGCCTGGGATTTTGATAATGATGAAGTTGGATTTGATGATGCCGCCGGTAATCCGGTTTCAACAACCTATACGACGAGCGGCGATAAAGTGGTTGAGGTTTTCGCTGACGATGAAGCTGGTGCCATTGATTCAGCTACCTGCAAGGTTACGGTCAAAAGATTCAGGATTTTTGAGAAAATTCCGTTTTTCTAAATTAATCATTGATTATGGAATTAGAGGAGAAAAAACGTTGGTTCATTATTGGCGGAGTGATTTTAGGGGTTATTATCATAGCTTTTATAATTTACCGACTGACGCGGGAGGAGAGACCGCGCGAGAGAAAACCGATCACCGAAGAAGAGGCGCTAGAGAAACTCTCCGGGCCCCCGGGCGCTTCTTTTGTTCCCGACCCCGAGGTAATTAAAAGATTAAGCGCGCCAAGATAATTATGAAACTCCGCGATTTAATCTTTACTCTCATCGTTTTTGCCTTTCTGCCTCTGGTTTTTGTTTATGGCGGCTGGCTTCCGCCCGAGAGTCCGCCGGAGCCGAATGCCGCCGAGCTCCTAAATATCAGCCCTGGTGTCCAGCAGAAACAGGGCGGTTTGATTTTAAACCGTTCGGGGGCGCCCGCGGGATTAATTGTGAACGGCAAGACGGGAATCATTAATCGGCAATCTGGAGAGGCAATCGGCGATCTTCTGGAAAACCTTACGGTGGAGGGCAGTGTTGCCATAAGCGGCATTATCAAACCCAATGACAATCCCGGCTCCCCCCACCAAGTGATTACGAGAACATCCTCCGACATGGACTCTGGCATGGACTGGCATCGCACTGCCTGGATGACTTTAGTGGGACGCGTGGGTCCAGCAGACACCTGCGGCGGCTCCCAGCCAATCGCCTGCACCGACTTCAGCTATGAGCAATACGGCAGTTATTGTCTTAAAGACCAAAATTACGGCGTGGTGGTCACGGTCTGTCATAAATCTTTTTAATTTCTAAAATATGAAAGGGGTATTAATAATTTTAGGAACTTTAATCGGCGCCCTGCTTATTGCTTACGGCGCCTGGAGCGAACCGCCGACTGGTCCCACCACCGGCGACCTCCAAGCGGCTTTAAATGTAAGCAGTCTCACTCAAGAAAAACTGGGCGGTTTGGGACTCAATGGCCTTGAAGTCCCATGGGGATTGATTGTCTCCGGTAATCTCAATACCGGTTTGGTAGGTATTGGTCTTGAAAATCCTTCGGAAAAATTAGATATTAACGGAAATTTTAACATTTCCGGCTTGATTAAACCGGACGACAAAAAAGGAAAGAAGGACTATCTGCTTACCAGAGCGCCCGGCTTTAAGATGGATTGGACTAAAGATCTGGCTTGGATGGACATTCAAAGAATGGACATTCCTTCAGGTTCAAGCTGTATTGAAGTTTTTCCGGCTTGCCTCGAAGGCTGGACTCATTACGAGGATATTGTCTTTAGTGACGATTGCACTAATACTGATTCAAGTACGCCGGGCTATGGCGGCGCTATAAGGATTTGTTACCAAAACAGGATTGATTTAGAAGATTAATATGAAATTTGATTCCCGTAAATTGTTTCCCTTTTTCTTATTGCTGTTATTTTTCGCTTCTCTGGTCGCTTACGCCGGCTGGTTTAAGCCCACTGCTATTCCTACTGGCGGCAATGTGGCGGCACCCCTTGCGCCTACCGGAGAGGGACAATTCAAAGCCGGCGGCTTGTGGCTAAATTCCGGCGGGAGCTCGGAGAAAGGCCTTGTGGTATTGGGCGATGACGATAGTGGTTATGTAGGTATTGGCACTGATAATCCGGGGGCAAAACTGGATTTGGTGGGATCACTGTATTTAACCGGCATCATCAAACCCAATGGCAATGCCGGCAGTAATGATCAGATTTTGGGGAGAACGACCGTTGGCAGAATGGATTGGGTAAACCGGTATGCTTGGCTGACTTTAACTTCTCCTTCAGATAGCTGGTGGTCTGGTGGTGGCGAGGAGCCGCCGCCGCCACCGCCGCCCGGTGCCGGCTGCGGGACTTCTTTCCCTCAATGCAGCGTCAACGATTGTGGCGCTGGTTACGAATGCAAAAACGTTGAGAATGCTTGCTGGTGTGTAGATGTCGGTGGTGGTGGCGGTTTTGGCGGCGGGGGAGGCGGCGGCGGAGAAGGACCGGGTTGCCCGATGTTTCCTGACGAAGTACAACAGGATTATCCAGGCTTTGTGTGCAGTGACGGACAATGCGCGGATCTTGACGGACCTGGTACGGGATATGTCTATGAATGCACTGGGGAGTCTCAATGTGGATGCGAACGGGTTCCCGGCGACGACGGCGATCCCCCCGATGACTCTGGTTCTTTAAAGCCGTTAAAGCAAAATTTGGCTTCTTTCTTTGAAAACTTCAATGTTTCTCTCCCGGATCTTCTTTTAACAAAGGTAACAAAGGCTGCCGGTTCCTGCTCTGGTATCCCCGAACCGCCAGCTTGTTCAACCGTCCCCGGCGGCTGGCAACAACATAATAGTCTGGTCTGCGCCGAAATGTTTGACGGCACGCATCTTTGGTTGAGGAATTGCTATAAGGATAAGTAATCAAAAAAAATCGCTCCGCCTTGGCTGGGGCGATTTTTTTAAAATGGGTTTCTCGTTAATTGACCCTAAAGTATCTGACAATCAGTAAAATAATGGCTATCACCAAACAAATTAAAAAGATATTGCGGCTAAGCGCCCGCAGGTTTTCCTCAACTCGGGGCGTAATAATCCAAATATAGAGCCCGAGGAGCAGGAGCATTAAATCAATACCCAAGAGAACTTGCAAAGACATGGTTATATTTTAACATGAGTGACGCGCCTCCTGCTTCCTTTAGGGGTCAAATCGTAGAGGATGTTAGAACCATTATACAACGACAAAATGAGTATATCTACATACCCGATTTGAGAAACTTTGATAGTGCCCTCGGCAGGATTTGAACCCGCAACCGTGCGTTCAGAAAACGCTCGCTCTATCCATTGAGCTACAAGGGCGTGTGCCCTCGGTTGGAGTTGAACCAACTTATCTGGCTTTTCAGACCAGCACTCTACCGATGAGTTACGAGGGCAAATAAATAAAAAACCGCCAAGAAGCACAACTTGATAAGGTTGTTTTTTTTGGCGGTTTTTATCTTCTAAACGATTGTAGTTGCATTGTGATTTTAGGTTATCACCTGCGAAGATAAAACGCAAACTTACCCTACCCCTCAACTCACTATTGTTTCAAAGACCAATCATAGCGTCTATGTCTCGCAATATTTGAGTGGTGTCGGTTGTGTTGCGTTCTCCCCACGGCTTATTCAGCCGCTCCTCGGCTTCAGTCCTCGCTTTTTTCCGAGCCGCCTGATTACTTAAAAATTTCTTATAGCCCATTGCTATAGCTTCTTCCTCGGTCTTAAAACATCTAAAATCCTTATTGAAACTGTTTATGAAGTAGGCGGACATTATAAAGGTGTCGTCTCTGATAATGTCGTAAATGTTTTCACCAGATTTAGCTGGGTATCCGAAAATTGTCCCTACTGGAAGGTTAATGTCTCCGTGTTGGCTTTCTGTGTAGAAAACAGGGCAATTATTATCAGGTATATGCTCGGCGTATTGTCCTGTTGGCTCTGAACTCCAAATAGTCAGAACAATAACTAAAACAAACATCGCTGAAATGGCGTAGATGAACAGCACGATAAATCTTTTTATGGTCATAGTTTTATTTTACCCCACCCTGCTACTCATACTCACTATTTCTTCAAAAACCAATCATAGCGTCTATGGATTGTAATGTTTTAGCTGTGTCAGTTGCACTGCCCCCTTCCCGCAGTTCATCCAAGAATTTCTTTGCTTCTTCTCGCCTTTTCTTGCGTGCCGCTTGGTCAGTTAAAAACTTCGTATAGCCCGCCGCCACTGCTTCTTCCTCTGTCTCAAAACACCTAAAATCCTTCTCAAAACTTTCTATGAGGTAAGCGGACATTATAAAGGTGTCGTCTCTGATAATGTCGTAAATGTTGCCGTGAGTTTCGGTTGGGTAGCCAAAAATCGTCCCTACTGGCAGGTTAATGTCCCCATGCTGGCTCAATGTTAAGAAAATAAAACATCCGTTGTCTAGGGGTTTGGGTTTCTTTTCGGCGGGTGGGTTGTCTGAAATCTTTATGTAGTTTTGCGGCTTGACGATAACAATAAGCAACAACAACACCCCAACTGCTATTATTGCCTTGATAAGCTGTTTTATATCTTTTTGCTCCATAGTCAATAAGTCCCATCATACCAGAAATTTACCCCACCTCGCTACTTACTATTTCATCGCCTCCATTAGGTTTTGTATATCAGCCCATTGTGGCGTAGGGGCGTGAGCAATTTTCGCTTCAAGAAAGTCGGGTGCTACCGACATTAAAACTGCGAGATGATAAATTAGAAATAAAACAAGGACAGTAAACGCTCCCATAACAATCTTTACTCTTTTTTCAAGTGTAATATCAGTATTTTCCATTTAGAAATTATTATTATTTTATCCCACTACTACTCACTACTTCTTTTTACTAATTAAGTTTTTAAGATAACTTGAGACCTCATCTCTTTCAAAGTAAATCGCACCAGCGAATACAACCTCGTGAAGTTCCTTTTCATCAACGAGCTTTTGGAGCTTGGAGCGGGTGAATGTGCCATTAGAAATCAGTTGTTTTTTAGCAATGGCGTGAGTTAGCAGTTCTTCTTTATTTGCCGCCTTAAATTGCCTAAAGGAGATTTTCTTATCAGAGGTGATTTCGGTTATCTCAACTTTTGGTTTCTTTTTCATAATCATTTTTTACTCAACCTTACTGCTCATTATTGTTTGATACTCATAACCTCGCTCAACCGCTTAATTTCTTCTTCGCAGGTTTTTATATCTTTTCTCAAAGTCGCCGCTTCTCTTTTTGATTTAATCCCCCCGACCATACTCCGCAACAAAACTTTCAAAGGGTATTTTATAGACCGCCTTTTTGTTGTTATGCGGTGAATGTTACAACTATAATCAGTGCACCACTTTCCAACATCACTTCTTAAACTTTCTAAAAGGCGTTTTCTATACCGCCATTTTGTTACTATGCGGTGAGTGCTACAACTATCATCCGTGCACCCCAAAGTTAAGCATTTACCACAATCAGCAACATTGCAAAGGCACTTTTTAGGATTAAAGTTTAACATAAATTATAAATCTAAAACCTTCCACTTTGATAAGTCCTTCTGGTTATATTCGTATTTTTCGTTGTCGTTGTATCGCCAAGTGCCATTAACATAAATGGCAATTCCGCCTATTAACTTTTTGCCGCTCTTATTTTGCTTCTTGATAAACTTCTGCAATGCCTCGGCTCTGGGTGCGGCGTCTCCAGTTTCGGCGGTTCTCCCTGATTTCGTATCAAATATCGCTATCGTCCCATCTTTAAGCTGAATAATAAAATCGGGATAAAACGCTTGGTCATCTGGCCTTAACACGGCAAAATACTTTATTTCTCCTTCGCCGTTCTTAAACCACCACTTAACCTTTTTTGAACCATTCAAAAACTCAATAAACAATTTTTCTGGCTCGCTCTGCTTGGCTGTATAAAACGGCTTCATAACGGATAGCGGCTGGTCTTCCTGCTGGTATCGGCTGTTGTAAGTAATAACAATCGGCACTTCCCACTCTGGCGTTTCGGTTAGCTCTCTTTTCTCGGCCAGCTTCTCAACAACCTCTTTTTTGTATTTCTCCTTTGCCAGATTGATAGTGTCTATAAAAAGCTGGACATTTTCTTGGCCAAGCACTATGGCCTGCACTTTCGGGTCATATTTTGCAAAACCAAACTCTTGATTGAAAAACTGGTAAAGTGCGGTTTTCATTCTGTCGCTGGAGTCGGCGGGAGCGTAAGGAGTGCAATTTTGGACGATAAACTTATCAAACTTTTCTTGTAGTTCTTTTTCGTTTAGAGCTATGTTGATTGTGCCTTTGTGTTCTATCTCGCCAGATTTATCAATATCAACAATTTTGCCTTCGGCGATTATGGGGCTGATAATTTTTGATGGCTTGGGATTTACTTTTTGTTGCAAACCATTGCTTTTTGCAATAGCCGAAAAGAATTTGCCAAACTCCCCCGATAAGCGGGTTCGCTCTCTTTGCCGCCTCAAGTAGATTGAGGGCAGAGTAAATCTTTTATAGAGCTTATTATCTCTTTTTGCTTCGTATTGCGTAACATAATCTTTTGCATATTCTTCTGTAACTTCTATCTTCGCTAAATTCGTGAAAACAAAGCCCTTATTAAGTTCTGGCTCTTTTGAGTAATACTTCAGCTCTGGCATACGCATTATCCTGCCGATTGTTTGGATAGTGAAAGTAAAACTCTTTGACTCCCTGAAAATAACCAGAATTGAAGCTCTGGGGCAATCCCAACCAAGAGCAATGGCTTGCTTGAATATCAAAATCTCAACCTCGTTTTCGTTCTTTTCAATGTTCGGCAGGGTTTCAGATTTATCCTCGGACAACCATATTGCGAGCTTGCCGTTCTTTTCTGTTATACCTCTTTTATCCAAAATCTTTATCACTTCCTCTTTCTTGCTCGTGAGGCCAGCTTTGTTATCGGGAAGCTGAATAAGCATTAACGGGTTTATTTTCGCCTTTTCTTGCTTATACATCTTGGCCAGCTCCTCTCGCTTTTTAAGAGCTTCCTCAATGACAATCTCATTAGAGCTTTTCGTGCCAACTTTAATATCCAGAAATTCTGGATTTACGGATATTTCGGATTTAATCATTTCTTCCGCCTTAACATCGGACAGACGGACTTTTTCTTTTTCGGCGGCACTTTCTTCCAAGTGCGGCGTGGCGGAAACCTCTAAAGTTACCTTCGGGCTAATAACCTCAATCAGTTCTCTGGACTTCTCCGAGCCAGCCGTGTGATGGCTCTCGTCTATGATTAAAACAATTATCCTGCCATCATCTTTAGTTCTTTTAATGATGGTGTTGAGGTTATTGTCCTGCTCGTTTTCTCTGACAAAAATGTTAATATCTTTTTTGTTTATACTATGCCAGTTAATAAACAGGATTTCGTTTTCAGCAATTTTTCTGTCTTCCAAATCTTCAAAATATGAGCATTTAAGAGTTCCATCGTCTTCGTAGTATTTCTCCAGTTTTTCTTTGCTCTGTTCGTGCAACATCCTTACTGAAATCCAAACGAATGAAAACTTTTTGTCGTCCTTTCGTCCTCTCACAAGCTCCCTCAACATCTCTGACACCATAACGGTTTTGCCCGAACCAGTGGGGGCTTGAAAAATAACCACCTCGTTTTCGGATGACCGCAACGAGTTCTCTATTTTTCGGTGCAGATTGTCTGCCGCCTGTTGTTGGTAATCTTTTAGTTTAATCATTTGAATATGCGTTTATAGACATTTAATATGACCGCAGGAATTGGCTTTAATTCAACCAAATCTTTGATGTCCTCAAATTCTTCCTCTCTCGCACTATCATCAAGCGAGAAAACATAGACCGAGAAGTTTTTGTTGAGCTTTTTCGCTTCTTTCTTAAAACCCTCAATGCCATCATCGTCATAAATTATGCCGAGATATTTTTCTTTGGGGTTTTTGAAAACATTGAAGCTCTTGCCCGATTTCACTTTTTCAAAACAATCTTCTTTCAGGCAGAGCATTTCGGTTGATTTATCAACGAGCTTTTTCTTATTTTTATCGGTTGTGGCGTTATCAACAAAATCGGTTTTGAAGTATTTAAGATTGCCGCCGAGACCAGCAACTTTTTTGCCATTGTCCTTTGCGAAGCCAACGATATTTCTTTTTAATCTCGGATAGCATACTTTTGTGCAGATATTGTTCTCGTCATTTGTGCATAAAATAAATTGTCGTTTGTCTTTATTTTCTTTATTCAAATCCAAAACAGCGTGTCCAGTGCTACCCGAACCAGCAAAAAAATCCAAAATAGTCGCATTGGGTCTGCTTAATATCTCAAGAAAATACTTAATTAACCCGATAGGTTTTTGGGTTGGGAAATCCTCAACTCTTTCGCTGGATAAATTGAGAACTGGTTTAACGCTTATCTTCTTATACTCTTTACCGTCTTTGAAAAGGATGATGTCGCCCTCAATTACATCTCGCAAATTTACATCAGCATAAAACTTGCCCGTCTCATCTTTTTTCGCACCGAAAAAATCTTTTTCGTAGGGAATTTTCTCCTTAAATCTATTAAAAAAGTATTCTTTTGAGCGAGAATATAAAAGGATATAGTCGTGCTTTCTGGAGAAAGCGTCATTTTTATGCGGTGCTCCACCAGTGCGATATGACCAAATTACAGTGTTTCTGAAGTAATCCTCGCCGAGGATTTCATCGCACAGCAATTTAAGTTGAGCTATCTCGTTATCGTCTATATTTATTAAAATTACCCCATCTTTTTTCAGGAGATTTTTAGCCAGCCGCAACCTCTTATCCATAAAGTTAATCCATTTGCTGTGCCTGTATGAGTCCTCACGATTTACAATTTTGTCGTTATACATAAAACCCTCGCTCCCAGTGTTGTAGGGCGGGTCTATGTAAATCAAATCTATTTTTTCGTTATGAGTGTAATTTAAGACAGAGAGGGCATGGTAATTATCACCCTCAATGAGAACATTCACGGGCTTCTCTTTATCCGTTTCAATCTCTCTGTCTTGGTCTTCGGCCAGAACAGGTAATTTGTCTTTGCACAGCTCAACTACTTTTTCTGGCTCTTTTTCGCTATCCCAAACAAGACCATACTTTTTGCGTGATTTGAGATGTTTAATTTCCTTCTTAAGAGCTTCATTCTCCTTAAGAAGTTTTTGCGTTAATTTTATATCGGCTGGTGTAAGAGCCGATTGCAAATCTATTTTTTTACTCATATTGTCGCAGTGGTTTTTTCTTGGAGTAACAGAAAAGGCCATCCGTTACCCCCGACAGCTCCTTTCGGAACTGCCCGATAACCCTTTCGGGCTACCGACCACTGCGACATGATGGGAGACGGGTGGCCGTCTCTATGTCGCAGTGGATTTTTTGTGCCATGCCTCGTTAAAGGTTTAGGCAAGTTGTAATAAAAATTTATGTCATCGTTTTTTCTGATTTAATAACTTAAAAATATCTTCTTTGCGATAACGCCTATCTTTTCTCTCGCCAAAACGGACAGCGATTAAAATGCCCTTCTTGTCCCACTGCCGCAGAGTGTTCGGGTGGCACTTCAAAATACCACACGCTTCTCGGAGGGTTAGTAATTCTGGAAGTTTTTTGCTCATAGAAAAATAGCCAGCAATATAGTTACGACTATTGCGATTAACCCAACGACCACGCCTGCGATATTCCACTTTGTGCCTTTCTTTACTTCCTTTTTAAGTTCGGGGTCTGATGACCCTCCGCTTACCATTACCATAGATTGATATTGATTTTTTACCTCACATTGCTTAACATCAAGCATACAGCAGAAGGAAACTGTCTGCAAACAATTACTTAAAAATTACGATTACCATACATATGGTTGAACGAAGCATAGATAAAAAAATAAGAACAATACGAGAGATTCTACAAGCACCTCCAGCCGAAAGGTCAGATAGCGAAGGGAAGTCCCACCCCTATAAATACTTAACTACTGACACACCTAAAATCCCATATAAGCTATTGATGGTTATTTTGAACGAACTTAAATTAACTGTCAGTAGTGAACATAATATCCCCCTATATGATGACTTTGGAGAGATATCTGGAGAATATACGGATGATTATTTACTGGAAGTAATCGTTGAAAAAGAAGACGCAGATAGATTATCAACCTTACTTAAAGAATACGAAAGTAAGTTTCCTAAAAGACAAAAAACGCTTATTCGGGAAAAAACGCTGGAGTTGATTGCCCAAAAGATTGCTAATTTGGATACTGGGAATAACCTGATAAGGTTTTTGAAGAACTGCGGTGTTGATAAGGAACTAATAGTTCCAAATTCAAAATGGCGAATGATATTTGGTGTATTGGTTTATCTTGCCAATTCCAGTAAAAAAGAAGATGAGGAGACACTTTCTAAAATTATTGGCGAAGCGACCCATCCGATTATGCATAAAGGAGATGTCTCGTCCGCCGAGGCATTACGAAAGGAGTTTAATAGCTACTTGAGTTATGACAATATGGGGATTGCCTATAAGGAAGATGACGGCACTTACTGGGCACTTCAGGAGGCAGACGAAGATGAAGCGGGGATACAAGCACTAATTGAGGCAGACGAGTATATGCAGGGATTGGAAAGGAGAAGTGAAAAACAGCTAAAATTCCTTTGCCAACCAGAAAATAAAGAGAAAATTTCCCTGCTCCGAAAAGCATATCAACTATTGATGAATGTTGTTTTCGCCTTTTGTGAAAATCCAACCCACCCTACTTTAGAATTAAACAATCATTTTCAACTTCTCTATAAACTTATAAATATAACAATAAACGAACTTGAGCTATCACGGCCTGAAACATATCCATTTTCTCGCAATGAGCACTTTTTCTATTTGCCTTTCACTAATCTATTTAATGCTGAAAAATACTATTCGGATAAAGGGGGGAGGGTTAATTGGCAGAAGATAAGACCAGAAATGAACGCAATGTATGGTGATATAGAGGGGCTCTATCGGGAAGTAAATGGCAGTGATATTCTTGCCGAACCAGATAAGCAGAAAAAATTAAACGATATTCAGCTTTACCTTTCGGAGTTGAAAGAGAAAGCGAAAGAGACGAAAGAGAAAGAAAGAAAAGAAATGGAGCAGAAAAAAGAATCGGACGCCTTACCGATTAAAATTGTCGGTGAAACAGCAATAAAAATATCAGGATTTCAAGCACCATCATCTATAAAATCTATAAAAAACAATCCTTCGGAATTATACCTCAATGCCGTAGGTGATTTGTGGCGAGAACCAAAAGATAAATACTGCTATCCGATGGGTGAAAAGAGCGATAGACATAAACTTCTCCGTTATCTTGCAACTAACAAGGGGCATAAACAAACAGCAGACATATCGTTAGCCCTTGAAGGAAAGAATGAGCAGTCAATACGAACCGAAATAGGGAAAATAAGGGGCAATATAAAAAAATATCTAAATATTGACGGAAAACAAGTTATAGAAGAAGGAAGAAAAGGAAGTGGCTATAGAATAGGGTCAAAATACAAAATCACTATAAAGGGGGGAGTAGTCGCTTGATACTCCTCTCATAGTGTTAATAAGTTTTTGAGAAGCGGCTAAAAACAAGCCGTTTTTTGTTTGCGAATTGTAGCAAGAGATTATGTAAAGCGTATCGCCTCGTCTTCTAAAGTTAGGGTATGTTATCGGACGAGCAAATCAGAAAATTCCAAATACTTTACAAAAAGCGTTTTGGCAAAGAAATCAGCCGAGAGGAAGCTCTGGAACAAGGGACGAAATTATTTCGTCTGGTTGAGCTTGTCTATAAACCGATGACCGAGGATGAGTTCAAAATGGTTGAAAAGCGGCGTAAAGAAACTGGCTACTATGATTGATAGCGTTGTATTACAACTTCATAGCGGGCAGTTTAAGCTACGGGAGAAAAACCGCTTTAACGAGGGCAAAAAGCAACAAGGCAGGGGTTTCAGCGTGGACACGAGGTATTGCAGTGAATATGCCAAATCGTGGGCAAAAAAGGGCGTCTATTGCCCGATATTCGGGCTTCCCACACGGATAAGAGGACTTTCCGAGCCGCAGAAGGTTTTGGAAATTCAGGTTTCTTTGCCGAAGCTCGTGCACGGGACGAGTTTGTTTAGTGTAGATAGGAACGACTTGGATACTGTTTTTGAAAGATTGCTGTTTTTTCTTGATGACTTGGGAGTTGATACCACAAAAGAGCATTTGCGAAAGGCAATCGTAAGGCGAGTTGATTTCGCAATAGTTATTAAATTGCCCGACTATTTAGGCAGAGCAGACGAGGTCATAAGAATACTCGCACAATTTAATTATAAGCCGAGCTCTAAATTTCGTTTGAGTTGGTTCGGTAGCGGGGATGATGGTATCGCTATTAAGTTTCTCGGCAATACGAACACGCAAGGATATGCAATTTATGACAAATTCGGAGAAATTTTTAGTCAGGGATTTACCAAGCAAGAAATGAAACTAAAAGATTTATACCAACAAGGCAAGCACAAAAGGAATGCTTTGAAGTTTGAATTATCCTTACAAAGAAAAGATAGTTTTGAGGCAGTTGTGAATAGGCGAGTTAAAACTGGCAAGAAAAAGGACTTTTTCCTTGAGGAATTGCTTGATGTAGAACTCGCTAAAGCTATCCTTTGTGATACATTTGAAAAAGTGTTTAACGATATAGCGGTGGGGCTGGTATCGCTTTCGCAGATGGAAGATAACAAACTCTTTTCGTATTTAGAGAGTTCTGGGTTAAGCCAAACCAAGCAAGAGAAACTGCATTATTGGGTGCGTATGGCTACCAAATTTGGCATCGCTGGAGCGTGGGAGCAGTTGAAACTGAAACACAAAGGCGGGAGCGTTTCTCGCCGTAAGAAAGAGATTGCCCTGATACTTCAAGAACTCGGACAGATAAGCGGAAATGTGCCCAATTTGGTTGATTTCTTGAGAGCCGAACACGAGCGATTTGAGATTATCAAGCCAAAAACCCCGTTATGAGCTTGTAAACCATTGTTAAGTATGCTATTATCGTTTATAATCAGAAAATAAGGATTACATCAATATAGCTACCAATTATTACTATGCCGAATAAAACAAAAAACAAACAAGAATTTTACCTCGTTGATGAGCTTGCTAACGCCCTGCGGGTTTCGCATATGACGATTTACCGCTACATAAAATCGGGCAAGGTTAAGGCGTATAAAATCGGCAAGGAATTTCGCATAGGCAAGAGCGAATTTAAGAAGTTTTTGGATAAAGTAAAAACACAATAATTATGAACCGAGACGATAAACAAACTAAAATCCAATACTTCATTTACGCCAGAAAGTCATCGGAGAGCGAAGACCGACAGGTGCAATCCATTGATGACCAGATAAATCGGCTCAAACAGCTCGCCAGTGATTTGAATTTGAATATTAAGAAAATCTATACCGAGGCAAAATCGGCGAAGAAGCCAAACAACCGCCCAATTTTTGACGAGATGATAGAGCGAATTGAAAAAGGCGAGGCGGACGGGATTTTGTGCTGGCAGATAAACCGCTTATCTCGCAACCCGATTGATAGCGGCAAGTTAAGCTGGCTTTTGCAACGGGCGATACTCAAATCAATTCAAACTATAGACCGACAATATCTGCCAGACGACAATGTTCTACTTTTCAATGTTGAAAGCGGAATGGCGAACCAATTTATTATTGATTTAAGAAAAAATACGAAACGAGGCGTGGAAGGAAAACTCCAACGGGGCTGGCTTCCTTCCCGTGCTCCTCTTGGATACTTGAACGATAAAGCCGAAAAAGTAATAACTAAAGATGCAGAACGATTTAATGTTGTCCGCAAAATGTGGGATTTAATGCTTACGGGCAGTTATACTCCGCCGAAAATTTTAGAGATTGCAAATAATGAGTGGGGGTTGAAAACGATAAAATACAAAAGGGAGGGCGGGAAAGAATTGTCCTTGAGCGGTATCTATAGAATGTTCACTAATTTGTTCTATGCGGGGATTTTAGAATGGGACGGCAAACAATATGAAGGTAAGCACGAGCCGATGATAACGCTTGAAGAATTTGACCGAGTGCAAATGATACTTGGTAGAGAGGGTAAACCAAGACCACAAAAACACACATTCGCTTTTACGGGGGCTATTCGGTGCGAGGAGTGCGGTTGTCTTTATACTGCCGAGACCAAAAGAAAGCTCATAAAGAGAACTGGCACGATAAAGGAATTTATCTATTATCATTGCACGAGAAAAACTAAAAAAGTTATTTGCACGCAAAAGAAAGTTATACCTGTTAATGCTCTGGAATTGCAAATTGAAAAAGAAATAGAAAAATACACCATCTTGCCAGAGTTTTTGCAGTGGGCGTTAGAGGGCTTAAATAAAAAGAATGATACCGAGATTGAGGACAGGACAAAGATTTACGAAATGCGGCACAAGGCGGTGGTGCAAGCCCAAAACGAGCTGGATGAACTTACCAAGATGAGATACCGCAATCTCATTGATGATGAAACTTTTATTGCCGAGAAAAATACTCTACAAAGCAAAATCACGCAATTAAAAGGAAACTTGCGGGAAACCGAAACGAGAGCCGAGCGTTGGCTTGAACTTACTGAAAAAACATTTAGTTTCGCTACTTATGCCCGTAAAGCGTTTTTGATGGCAAAAGGCAAGGAAGGGTTAGAACTGAAGAAAGAAATCTTACTTGCTCTCGGCAAAACACCGATAATTAAAGACCAAAAGCTCGTTATTGAACCAAATGAATGGTTTGCCGAGATTGGAAATGGCTACCCTGAATTGGAAAAAGAATACTTAAGGTTAGAACCGAATAAAATGCCGATGAATACAACACAAACTGAAGCTCTTGCCTCTATTCGTTCACGATGGGGTGGGTGAAGGGAATCGAACCCTCATCACCGCTGCCACAGAGCGGCGCTTTACCACTAAGCTACACCCACCATTGCTGGATATTCTACTACCTTTTTAAAGATAAAAAAAGTCCGCCTAAACCCTGCGTTGGATTTAGGCGGAGTGCGTCTCTAATTTGAAGTTTACTTTTACACGGTCAGGCGCCCCTGCCGCAACCCGAGATCCCCTTCAGTAGGATTGGAGCCATTTCGGGGTTGTGACTCCGAAGTTTCGTCTTTCATCAGAGGAATGGCATTGTCTTTCCCCTTCCGGTTTGGTGGGTCGGCCTTCGGCTAGCGCCTTACTAACCGAAGAAGTAGGCGAAGATGCTCGCCGCGATCTGTCGGGCGTAGGCGGCGAGACGCCAGAAGAAACTCCGGTGAGTCGTCGTGGCCGGTTGGGTCGCGACGATGTCGCCGAACCGAGGTTCCCTCTCCTTGACTCGGAGGGTGCCGAACGGCCTCACGATCCTGTTGCCCGGGTCGTGGATGCGCCGCACGCGGCCCCACCGCCGGTAGATGATCTCGCTCATGGCCGCCTTCACGCCCGATAGCGAGAAAGCGACCACCGTACCCTCAGCCTCGCCGAGGGCGAAAGGAAAGAGAACGCGCGAACCGATCCCGATACCGTTCATCACAACATTCCTTAAAAAGGGGAAATAATGGATTTTCGAAGAGCCATTGTTTAGCCAGTCTATGCCAGCTAAACAATGTCCCTATTATAGCATAGTATAAGAGACGTGTCAAGGGGAGACAAAAACCCCGAGAACCCGGGGTTTCTAGCTGCTAAAGGGCCTACCCCGAGATAAAAATAGACCATTGGGGTCTATTTTTATTTTTCGGGGTGCCGCGGGGGTGAATATTTTGTGCCGGAGGGCAGAATCGAACTGCCTTCAGACGCTCTTCAGGCGCCTACTTTACCATTAAGCTACTCCGGCAATTATGGCGTATTTTGCTATTTTAAGGCATATTTTTAGGAAAAACAAGGTTTGTGGCTGGCAATTTTGAAACAAACTTAATTTTCAGTCAATCTGTTGATAACTCAGCTTGTTCCCTTTTTGCGATCGGAGGAGTAAAATTAAAAAGCGCGATCATTAACCAGTTTCAAATTTTAAAATCCAAATTTTAAATCACTTTGAGGTTTGGGCTTTGAAATTTGAGTCTTTAAAAACATGCGGCGGGTTACCAAGCTTCGGCGGCGGGAACTTAAGTTCCCGCAAAAATCAGCGGACGACTTAATTAACGAGTCTTTTTCGGAAAACGCGCTTAAAATGATGCGCAAGCGCTATTTCTTTACGCACGATGACGGCAAACAGGAGTCGCCGACAGAAATGTTTCATCGGGTTTCCCGCGCTCTAGCCCAAGTGGAGAAAAATTACGGGGCCGACAAGAAATTTATTGAGAAAACCGAGCGGGATTTCTTTGAAATTATGTCCCGCAAGGAATATACGCCAGCCGGCCGCACTTTAACCAATGTCGGCACCGGCACGCCTCTGATTGCCAACTGCATTGTGCTCCCGGTCTTAGACTCAATGGAGAGTATTTTCCAGACTTTGAAAGACGCGGCTATGCTACAGCAGGCTGGTTCGGGATTGGGCTTTGATTTTTCCCATCTTCGTCCGGCTTTAAGCCCGACTAAAAAATCCCGCGGCGTTTCCTCGGGCCCGGTATCTTTCTTAAAGGTTTATAACGAAGCCTTCGGGATGATCAAGCAACAATGTTTTGCCAAGGGGACTTTAATTGTCACTAAGCGAGGATTGATTCCGATTGAGCAAGTCCACACGGGTGATGAAACTTTTACCGAACAAGGCTGGAACAAGGTAACCGAAGTATTTTCTAACGGCATTCAAGAGACAGTTAAATTGACTTTGGATTCCGGGTTTTCAATTGAATTAACCCCTAATCACAAGGTGGCGGTGATTGAAAATGATCAAATTGTTTTAAAAATGGTAAAAGAACTTGGTGGGCGGGATACGCTATTGCTCAAATTGGGTGATGAAAATAATAATTTCGGAAAGCTGCCGTTACAAAAAGTAAGTTATCAAAAAAGCAAATATACAAGTCTGCAATTAAAAGCAATAAGACAGCCGGAGATTTTAAATGAGGAACTCGGATACTTCTTGGGCTGGTATTTTGCCGATGGCTGGAATGATGCTCAAGGTATTGGCTTGGTAATTCCTGACGATATTGAGGTTCAAAATAAGACGATTGAATTAGTCAACGAGTTGTTTGCCGTCAATCCGCTCATTGCTAAGACGGCGGGTGAAAATTGCCGGCGATTAAAGATTAATTCGCTTTGGGTTAAAAAATTCTTATCCGAGAACGGTCTGCTTAAAAAGCATTCTTGGGAAATAGCTCTTCCCGAAAAAATTCTAACTTCTCCTTCAAGCGTTCAGACGGCTTTTGTGGCTGGCTTTTTTGACGGCGATGGCGATAATGGTAAAAATTACCGCATTGCCTCTTCGAGTGAAGAATTTATAAAACAACTCCAGCTGCTTCTTTTGGCCAACGGCATTGGTTCTAAGATTGCCTCGGAAAAACGGCGTAGAGAATGGCGCCGGGTTTATCGGCTCTCAATAATCGGTAAGGTATTTACTGAAAAATTCTATGAAAAGGTGTCTCGTTATTCCTGGAAAATTCAGAAGAAAGTGGGAACTAAAGATTTCGGCTGGATTTTCCCTTTTCACCCGATTCGTGATTTAGGATATGAATATCAAGATATCAGGAACAAACACGACGGTGTTCGCACCACCATTAGTTACTCGGTTCTCTCGCAAATACAGACAGCTTTTCTGCTCCAAAGAAAAAATACCGCAGCCGCTGAACGACTGGAGAAAAATAATTTATGGCTGGGGTTTGTGCCTTCAAAAGTTAAAAGTATCAAGCCGACCGGCACAAAAGCCGTCTATGACTTTGAGGTGGAAGATGTGCATATGATCAATGCGGGTCTCTACACAAAAAATTCAAGGCACGGTGCCAACATGGCCATGATGCAGGTGGATCACCCGGATGTTTTGGATTTTATCCGTTCCAAAGAAGTGGAGGGTGAAATCCGCAATTTCAATATCTCGGTCAAAGTCACCGATGAGTTTATGAAAAAACTGGAAACCAGCCCTAATGAGCAGTGGTACTGCAACTGGAATGGCAAAAAAATGAAGCCGCGAAAAGTCATTCGGGCAAGAAACGGAAGCGTGGTCAGCGTGGAAGAGGTGGATATTACGGTCAAACAGCTTTTTGATGAGCTAGTCCATTATGCTTGGTTAAACGGCGAGCCGGGAATCGTCTTTATTGATGAAGTCAACCGCACTAATCCCTTGCCGGGCTTAGGCCCGATTGACTGTTCTAATCCGTGCGGAGAACAATTTCTTCATCACTACGACAACTGCAATTTGGGCTCCATCAACCTGGCGGCTTTTGCTAAAGACGGCAAGGTTGACTGGGCGCGGCTCCGCTTGGTAACCAAAACAGCGACGCGCCTTATGGACAACGTCATTGATTCTTTTGATTTTCCGGTTCAAAAAGTCACTGATTTGGCAAGAAAAAACCGCCGCATTGGTTTGGGTATTATGGGTTTTGCCGATCTCTTGTATCAAACCGGCATTGCTTACAATTCTCCCGCCGGTATTAAAATGGCCGAGCGGGTTATGAAAGCTATTACCGAAACCGCTCATAAGGCGTCCGGGGAATTGGCTAAAGAAAAAGGAGTATTTGCTAATATCAAATTAAGCGTTTTCCCAAAAAAGAAAATCAAAATGAGAAACGCCGCCCTAACCACGGTTGCGCCCACCGGTTCCATCTCCATGATGCTTGACTGCTCCTCGGGCGTGGAGCCCAACTTTGCCTTGGCTTATGTTAAGCAGGATAAAGACGGCCAGCAGTACCATTACTTTAATAAATATTTTGAAGGGGTTTTGGGCAGATACAGATTCTCCAAAGACAAAATCCGGAAAATTAAAGAAAACATCATTAAAACCGGCAGTATCCAGAATCTTAAAGATTTGCCCGAAGAACTCCGCCGGACTTTTGTTGTAGCCATGGACATTTCGGCCGATGATCACATTAAAACCCAAGCGGCTTTTCAGAGATATGTTGATAATTCCATTTCCAAAACCATCAACTTCCCCAATAGCGCAACCGAAGAAGATGTGGTTCGCGGCTATATTATGGCTTGGAAAATGAAATGCAAGAGCTGTACGGTTTACCGCGACGGCAGCCGCACCGTCCAAATTCTCAATCTGGGAACCGGAGAAAATCTTGTCGCGCCCACCGAGATTTCAACCACTAAAAAACTCGGCGAACCTTCGTTGGATCTTAAAATTGACAAAGGCCGGCTGGAACCGCGAGTGCGTCCCGAGTCCATGAGCGGCAGAACCTATAAGGTTAAAACCGGCTACGGCAATCTTTATATCACCATCAATGATGATGAGCGCGGCGTGCCCTTTGAGATTTTTGCGACCATTGGCAAAAGCGGCGGCTTTTTTCAGGAGCAAAGCGAGGCAATCTGCCGGATGATCTCACTCTCGCTCCGCTCCGGCATTAAGGTGGAATCAGTGATTGAACAGCTTAAAGGCATCCGCGGTCCCATGCCGGTTTTAACTGATAAGGGCACGGTGCTCTCCCTCCCTGATGCCATTGGTCAGGTTTTAGAAGAGCATGCTAAAAGCAAAGCCGCTCTTATGAACGGCGGATCAAAAGAATTACTGCCGGTTGCGGCCCATAAAGAGGAAAATATGAATCCGGTTCCTAAGCAAATCGCTGACTATGGGCTCGTGCCCGGCTGTCCGGACTGCGGCGCGCCGCTTCAAATGGGCGAAGGGTGTCTCTCCTGCCGGCAGTGCGGGTTTACCCGTTGTTTATAATCTAGTCACCAGCGACTAGTCCCGACGCTCAATTATCTAAAACTAAATAAAAGAAGTCGGGATCCCGACTTTACGTCGGGACCACTAGCCACTAGAAAAATCCGCTCCGACTGCAGTCGGAGCGGATTTTTTATTAATTGGACGAAACAATAAATAATATGCTAAAAATAGCAAGACGGGCCGTAGTGTAATGGTAGCAGGAGTCCTGCTTGTCCGCCAAAATTTTTGGCATCGGGGCATAGTGTAATGGCAGCACGAGTCCTTTGGGAGGATTTAGTTCCAGTTCAAGTCTGGATGCCCCGAAAATTTAGGCGGATGAAGGAGGATTTTCCGCCAGAGGCGGATCCGCCTTCGGCGGAAGTCCGAGTTCAAATCTCGGCGGCCCGATTGCCCCCATAGCTCAATGGATAGAGCAGCGCTCTTCTAAGGCGATGATCCGGGTTCGATTCCTGGTGGGGGCGTAAATCCGCGTTTATCCGCGTTGATATCTGAGTAAATCTGCTTCTATACCTAAGGCGCAAAGATCTTATCAAACTCCGCCAAAGACTGATTAAACCGCCGGTCAAAGTCGTTGATGGCTTGCGCCTCCTTGTTGATTCTATCAACCAGCTCCCGGACTTTGCCGTCGGGGTTGGCGGTTTTACCTTCCAATTTATCACGCAGAGTTTCGAAAAGCTGGCGCAGTAAGTCGTTGTAATTTAAAAGCCGGCTCACTAACGCCACTTCCGAGGAGACTGCTTCGGTTGCCAAAATCCGGGCTCTGGCTGGTTCAATCTCTTCAAGCAGGCGGGCCATTTTTTCCAGTTGCCCTGACAAATTTATAGCTCTTTGGCTGGTCTCTTTGTTTTTAATCACTTCTCTGGAGATTAAAATCAGGGCTTCGGGGGCGTTGCCTTGTTCATCGTAGCCCGCAATCTCCTGAAGACTGTTTAAAGACTGGGTTGCCAGAGCCACAATTTCAACGGCTAGCTGGGCTCCTTTAATTCTGGCTTCAGAGAATTCCTTGGGAACGAATTTTTCCGGCGTAATCGCGGCTACCAAAATATAGATGCCCAAACCAATGAGGGCTATAGTAGCGATAATGAGCAAACGGGTTTTCATTGAAAAATATTATAGGAAAAGGTAGGATAAAAAGCAAATAGCGACACCAATCTACGGATGTCACCGCCTTCGGCGGGATCCCGCCTACATCAGAATATTGAATATGTGGCGAGACACGCGAATGACGCGAATATAATTAAGAGCGCGGGATTAGTATAGTGGCAGTACGGGAACCTTCTCCTGAAATGATTTGATCTGCGCTTCGTGGATATAGATCTTTGATAATATAGCTCCTATTTCCTCTTGTTAACAACTATTATTGAACCCCCATACTTAACATGGTAAGATGTAATAGATGAATCCACTAAAAATAAAGGCGGTGAAATTGAGGAGGGCCGGCTATTCTTATAATATGATCAAACAAAGGTTAGGTATTTCGAAGAGTACCTTAAGTAATTGGTTGGCTAGCATCCTATTTGTACCGAATCAAGAGGTTATTAAAAGAATCGGACACGCAAAACTGAAATCAGCACTTTTTAAGCAACGGCTCAAGTTTGAATCAATCGTGAAGGCCCAAAAGGACGCGAGAAGAGATATCAACTCACTCTCCAGACGTGATTTGTTCCTATTGGGGATCGGTCTTTATCTTGGAGAGGGTGAAAAAACATACGAGAATGTCCGTATTGTCAATTCCGATCCACGAATTATCCGGTTAGCTATCAGATGGTTTTACGATATCTGTAAAGTTGAAAGAGAAAATTTTAGGCCATCGGTTCATCTCTATCCCGATAACAACATAAAGGAGGTGTTAAGGTTTTGGTCGCGAGAAACAGATATCCCCATGTCACAATTTGGCAAAACAATTATAGATTGGCGTAAGAATAAGTCCTCACTAAAAAGAAGAAGGCTGCCATATGGTACATTACACTTACATGTCTTAAGTAATGGTATGCCCCATCTTGGCGTAAACCTTCATAGAAAAATTCTGGCATGGATAGAACGATGTCTAGGGCGGATTGAAATTTAACACGCGGGTATCATATAGCGGCTATTATACCTCTCTTCCAAAGAGGAAATACGGGTTCGACTCCCGTTACCCGCTTCGAGATTTAAAAAGGCCAGAAGATGATTCTGGCCTTTTTAAATCTCGAAGTACCTATACAACCTAGCTCGAACCTTTTTTCAACAGAACCCCCATTGATGCCGCGCTCCGCGCGGCAGGTAGCCAAACCGCTCGGGCGGCGCGGAATTCCCCCCTTGAACCCCCCTTCCGCGCCGCCCTCGCGGGAGTCCAAGTTTTTCGACCGAGAAGCGGACAGATATTGAGTTGCCCTTGCCCCACCCTCCCAGTGCGCGGGCAACAATTCTACTCCCTTGAGTGTAGCACGAATATCTAAAGTTTGGATATTGAAGATTTGGATAGACCATAGTATTGTATGGTTAAGTCTATCCACACAAAAGAATACGCCTATTTTGTTGAGCGATTGCGGAAAGCTCGCCAAGAGGCAGGATTGACCCAAATTGAAGTTGCAAAAAAGCTCCGCCGACCACAATCTCATATTTCCAATGTGGAATCAGGGCAACAGAGGGTGGATGTTGTCGAGCTTCAAAGATTCGCAAAAATCTATGGAAAAAGTATTGATTACTTTTTGAAATAATATGAATCAAAAAGGTTTTATACAAATACCAATTTTGATCGCCATTATTGTTGGCGTGGTTGTGGTTGGCGGAACCGGATATATGGGAGTTAAACAGTATCAAAATCATAAAATAGAGAACTCGCAAACTGAAATTATAAAGACAGATATACAAAGCACTACTACTCCTGAAGTCTCAGAAATTGAAAAATTGAAGCAAGAAATTGAAGCGTTAAAAAAACAAACAGCTCAAAACCAGAAACCACAAGCGCAGACAACAGCAACACCCCCACCCACTTCTCCTAAAAAGGTTTCTGTCTTGACTAACGCTCAAATCATTGCAAAAGTTAAACCAGCAGTAGTTTATATTGAGACAGACAAAGGGTCTGGGACCGGAATGATTATCGAGAAGACAGGATTAGTGCTTACCAATGCCCATGTCGTTAAAGGAGTAGGTGTCGCAATCATTAAGACTTCCGATAATGAATCACATACGGCTTCTGTCCAAGGGCGTGATGAAGTTAAAGATTTGGCGGTACTACAGATAACTGCTTCTAGTTCAATAAATTTTGCTAGCGTAACGTTTGCAGATTCAGACAAAGTCGAACAAGGCGATGAAGTTTTCGCTCTCGGCTATCCTTTCGGGATAGAAGGAGATGTAAGTTTTAAAGAGGGCACTATCTCGCGAAGACTAGGAGAGGGTGATTCAATGTTCTTTGAGACTTCCGCAGAAATTCATCCCGGAAATAGCGGTGGACCATTAGTCAATAAATCAGGTCAGGTTATTGGTATCAATACCGCTATTTTTGGAAAAACTATTAAAGGTGTTTTGGTAGGAGAAACTATAAAGTTGGCAATACCCATTGATATCGCTAAGAATTCATTGGCAGCTCTCAAATCTGGAGCGGTAGTATTGCCTCCAAAGCCTCCAAAATACGATGAATTTGTTCATTTCAATACTGAATTGAAATTTTATACAACAGGTTTATATCTCGAGAAAGTAAGCCCCCTAACTCAAGAGGCAAATAAATTGGTCCAGCAAGGACTTGCTTCATGTTACAAAACAATTATTGAATATGAGTATTTTACTTCCTGTATATACACAGGAAATCCGGTTTTCGCTACCGCTGCAGAAAAGACAAAAGAGGCCATTATAACCCTTGCTATTCAAGTGACTGGCCTCCAAAATCTTTCTATACCAGATGTTCTATTTTCAGATATTGCACAAGAATTGGTCAATCTAAACCTTCTACGCTATCAAAAATTATTGGAAGCTACCAAATTAGAATTGTTACAATATCAAAAACTCGCAGAGCCAGCTCAAAATAGTTCCGAAGATTTAACTAAAATAAAGCAAGCTGGACTATATCAAAAACAAGCTTCGGAGTTTTCCGATGAATTCAGTGCTATAGAAACTACTCCGAAACTAGTTGAGTATTTTTTAGCAGCAAAAGCAGCAGGTTATATTGGGGAGTAGCTCCATATCTCTATAACTCAAATGGATGAACAAAAGCAAAAAGAAATTCTAGAGGCAATAAAAAATAATGGAGGGCAAATCTCTGTTGGATATTTGGGTGAACGACTTGGCTCTAAAATTCTAGGAGGTCAAAAGACTGGAATAGATCCATGGAAACATAACCTACAACTTTTACTTGAACAAGGAGCCTGCAAGGAAATTGGATCTGGATTAAAAATTACTTCTTCAGTAATAATTACAAAAGTTGGATACGAAATCTTAGCTCCGAAAAACAAAGTTGTAAGTGTTCTTAAAAGTGATTATCCTAAATTAGTCTCCACCATTCTCTCGGTGATTAAATTGATTAAAGAATTTTTTATAAGATAAAAGCTTCCGCTTCTCGGTCGAAAAACTTGGACTCCCGCGAGGGCGGCGCGGAAGGGGGGTTCAAGGGGGGAATTCCGCGCCGCCCGAGCGGTTTGGCTACCTGCCGCGCGGAGCGCGGCATCAATGGGGGTTCTGTTGAAAAAAGGTTCGAGCTAGGTTGTATAGGTACTCCCCCACCAACTATGTTTTATGTTTATGTCCTTAAAAGTAAAAAGGATGGCTTATGTTATACTGGGTCAACACCTGACCTGCGAAGGCGATTTGCAGAGCATAACCAAGGGTTGGTGAAATCAACTGCGCCACGCAGACCCTTTGTCTTGGTATATTACGAGGCATATTTTTCAGAAAAAGACGCGCGTCTTAGAGAATCAAGATTAAAAGAATACAAACGGGCATACAATCAGCTTAAGCGAAGAATTGCAAATAGCCTCCGCGAAACATAGTTGGTGGGGGAGCCCGCTTCAATTTAAGCTTTTACTCTTAAAAACCTTCTCGGGCCGACTTGAAGTAAAATTTCCGGCTTTAAAGAAATTATTTCGTGAGGATCGGTTTTTTTGGCATCGTTGATTTTGACCGCGCCTTGCTGGATTAACCGTCGGGCTTCGCTTTTACTTGAAGCCAAACCGGTTTTTGCCAGCAGCTCGACGATGCCAATTTTGTTCACTCCGAGACGCGCTTTCTTAATATTTTCCGGTTTGCCCTTTTTAGCGAAAATCTTAATAAATTCGGTTTTGGATTTTTGGGCGGCTGATTTATCGTAAATTGTCTCAACTACTGCTTGGGCAACTCTAATTTTGGCATCGCGGGGGTTAGTTTGAACTTCTTTTTTTATTGCAATTAAATCAGCGACTGGTATCTCGGTTGAAAACTCGGCCACCGGTAAAATAGCGGCGTCATCCAGCGCCATTACCTTGCCGAAAATATCTTGAGGCGAATCATCTAAATTGATAAGTCCGCCTTCGCTTTTATTCATAAGCTTTTTGCCGGTTTTGGGGTTTTCAAGCAACTTGGTGGTCAAAACAAACTTCTCTTTATGCTTGTAAATCTTCATCAAATCCCGACCCACCAGCATATTAAAAGTCTGATCAGTGCCGCCGATTTCCATATCCACGTCCAGAGCCACCGAATCATAGCCCTGCATTAAGGGATAAAAGAATTCTTTGAGATTAAATGGCTTATTGTGTTTAAGGCGTTCCTGAAACATGTCGCGCTGAATTAACTGCTGAACAGTAAAATTTTGGGCTAAATTCAATAAGTCCTCGGCTTTCATTTTTGAGTGCCACCTTGAATTAAAATCAATTTTAGCGGCGCCGGCGCCGGTAAATTTTAAAATCCGGCTGGCTTGGGCTTTAAAAGTTTTTAGATTTTTCAAGACTTGGGCGCGGGTTAAGGGTTGACGCGGCGCGAGCTTGTCACTCGGATCGCCAATCATGGCGGTAAAATCGCCAATCAAAAAAATTATCTCGTGCCCAAGATTTTGAAATCTTTTTAAAACCAAGAGGTTGGTCAGATGCCCTAAATGCAAATGCGGCCCAGTCGGATCAATGCCTAAGTAAATGCGCAACCGCTTGCCTGATAAAAGCGTCTTTTCTAATACCTCTTGACTTGGATAAATCTTCTCAACCGCCCGCGTAAGTACTTCATTAACTAAATTTTTAGTAACAGTGGTTTTGGCCATTGTGTTTTATTCTATCTCAAAAAAACAAAATAAGCGAGATTGTCTCGCTTATGTTTAAGCGTATTCCATGCGCTTTCTCTACCGCTTATTTTTTATCACCTCATCAATCAACCCGTATTCCTTAGCCTCATTAGTGCTTAAATAAAAGTCGCGGTCAGTGTCTTTTTCTATTTTGGCTAACGGCTGGTTGGTATGCTTGGATAAAATCTGATTGAGTTTGTCCTTGATTTTAATAATGTGCCTGGCGGTGATTTCCACTTCAATGGCTTGGCCTTCAGCGCCGCCCATGACTTGGTGAAGCAAAATCTCGGCATTGGGCAAGGCCATTCTTTTGGTCTTAGCGCCGGCGGCTAAGAGCACCGCGCCCATAGAGGCGGCCATGCCAACGCAAATGGTCTGAATATCGGGTTTGACATACTGCATAGTGTCGTAAATAGCCAAGCCGGCTGACACCGAGCCGCCGGGAGTATTGATGTAAAGGCGAATGTCTTTTTTAGGGTCTTCGTGCTCTAAGTGCAGGAGTTGCGCGATTACCAAATTAGCCAAGGGTTCGGAAATCGGCCCGCCTAAAAAAACAATCCGTTCTTTAAGCAGGCGCGAATAAATATCATAGGCGCGCTCGCCAAACTGGGATTTTTCTAAAACGGTGGGGATTAGGTATTGGTTGAATTCATCCATGGTTGCTTGCGGTCCATCATCGAATAACGAATCTTTTACGAATTTACGAATCGCGAATTCGTTATTCGTTAATTCGTTTTATATTCGCTATTCGTTGATAACTACTGCCTCTCCAGAAACTCAAACAGTTTCCGATTTCTTACTCTGCTCCAAGTATAGTCATAGTAAGTCTTAAGGTCAAGGTTGTGGACTTTAGCTTCGGCTTTAATTTCTTCTTCGGTTGGCTCCAGATGTTCAATCTGGGCGATTTTATGCATCACCAGATTGGCTAAAACCCGCTCCCGTGCCCGGGGCTCCAGTTGTTTCTTGAATTCCTCATCACTATAGGAAAATTTGGTATTGCCGGCCATCATAGCTTTGGTCTCGGAGATCATATTCCCCAAGGTTTTTTCAATCATAATTTTAGGCAGATCAATTTTGGAGGTTTTAATGACTTCCTCAATTATTTTAAGTCTCAAGCGTTCCCGCTCTTTGTCCTGCTTTTCGGCCTCAATTCCCTGTTTAATACTCGTCTTTACGGCTTCCAAAGTCTGGAAATTGGAACCCAAACCTTTAGCAAAATCATCATTTAATTCCGCGAGTTCCCGCTTAAAAACCCCTCTGATTTTAATTTTGAAATCAATTTGCCTGCCTTGCAAATCTTTTTGCCAGTAATCCGCAGGCGCAGTTAAGGAAAAATTCAGAATCTCGCCTTCTTTGTGATTCACCAGTTGGTCGTCAAATCCGGGGAGAAACCGACTTTCTCCCAAAATAAACCGGTCGCCATCAAGTTTCCCGCCTTGAATTAATTTTCCTCCGGTAAAGCTCTCTATACTTGCTTCAACTAGATCACCCCGTTCGCTGGGGCGACTCCCTCTTGTGAGTTTAGCCCTTGACTGCCTTAACCATTCAAGCGATTTTTCAATCTCCTCTGGTTCAACTTTAACCGGCTGTTTTTCGGAGAAAACTTTTTTGGCAATCTTTTTATAATTGCCAAGTTCTATTTCCGGAAAAACCGTAAGTTCTGCCTTATATTTCAGGCCCTTTTCCGGATCGGCTTCGGTAAGCTCAATTTTCGTCTGATCAATAATTGTCCAATGATTGTCTTCACTTAGCTCATTTAAGCTCGCGCGCACCGCCTCCTCGGCTGCCTTATGAAATACTGCTTCCTTATCAATCGCTTTATCAGCCAATTCTCTGGGCGCCGCGCCGGGACGGAATCCTTTAATTGCTACATTTTCCAGGGCTCGATCATAAATCGTCTGCCAATAGACATTGAATTCCTTGCTATCAAGAGAAACTTCTAAATCAATGATCGAGCTAGGTTGTTTTTTGAAGCTAGACTTCATATGGTAATAATTCTTTCCGTGGGTTTTCTGCTGTGTTCAAATCGTAGCCAAATAGTATTTTTTGGTAAAGAGCGTTTTATTTTATTAGCCCATTCGATTAGGACAATATTGCGCGGGTCTTTAATGATGTCCTTAAAGTTTAAAATCTCTAGTTCTTTTGCTGATTTTATGCGATATAAATCTACGTGATAGGCTGTCTGGTAGTGTTTGACGTCAGTGGGTAGGGGATAGGGCCGAAAAATAAGAAAAGTCGGGCTGATTACCGATTGTTTTACGCCCAACATTTTTAAAAAACCCTGAATAAACGTGGTTTTTCCGGAGCCCAAATCACCCACTAAACCGAAAATCCTGGCGTGGCGCCTTGGCTTTTGTCTTACTATCTTTTCTGCCAGTCGGACGGCGAATTTTTTGGTTTGGCTCGGGCTTCTAAGAAGTCTTTTCATCTTGGGTTTTGGGAAATTTTCTTAAAATCCAGACGGTGAGACCGGCTAAAATAATGCCGGTTAAAATCATTAATAAAAAAATCTGGCTGTCCAGCGCCAAATTACCGCCCGGTTCATCGCTGGGGAAAGTTTCTAAAAGCTCGGCCTTTAATTCGTGGCTGGCTTCGGCGCTTCGGCTCACAACCGCGCCTTCCTGAATAGCACCGGTAAAACCTAACTCATCGGCAATTTGGCCGGCCGGAGTAATTAGGAAAATAGTTTCGCCATCGTTGTTAAGCGCGATTTTGGTGGTTGTATAGAAAAGTTTTAATTCTTCATTGGGCGCTAAAGTATGGCTATCAAGTTTAAAAACTTTGCCGCTTGAGTCTTTAATAGACCAGCCAGCTAGGTTAATTGTTTGCTCATTGTTATTCAGTAAAACAATGTATTCGCCTTCGGTGTCCTTGCCGGTAGGGTTAGGTAAAAATTCTTTAATTGTCATAGGCTACGAAATACGAAATTATTACGAATATACGAAATTTAAATAAAAAACGCCAGTTTTTAGGGAGAACTGGCAACCCTGCTGTTTTTGAGTGAGTGGCGCTTCGACGAGATTAACGTCCTTTTCTGCCGCATCCGAGCCGTCCCTTACTCTGACTTCATTGCCTTCAACGCCTTGCGGCTCTGGCTCCGTCATTTGAGGAAGTCGGAATCCCTCGGCATACTTCGGACGGCGAGGTAAGGACTCCCGCAAGCCCGAAGCGCCACTCGGAGAAACAAAAAACGTAGGCGGCCTTACTCCTCGAGTGTTCTCCTCGCGTCCTGAATCTTCTTCAGGCGGGAGCCGAGTTTGGTCAGACGTTCGTCCGTGTGGCCGACCGCGTCGGTGACCAGCTTCTCCAACCCACAGAGGATCGGTTGAAAACCGAATTCCTCGATCGCCTCATCCGGTTCAATCGAAATCTTGTCGCCGGGAACAGAGAAGCCGCCGCCCCTGGAAATACAAAGCCGGAATCTTTCGCAAGAGCTAGTAGCGATGGCTGCTGGCTTACTGGGTGGAACAATGTATTTGAGTTGGGGTCGAAGAACCGCCAAGATACCCCGGAGAAGCATACGCTCTTGGACTTTAATGGCTTCTTCGAGGTTATCAGCGTTGTTCCCGCTGATACCGAGTTCGGCAGCCCGTTGCTTCAGTTTCTCGACACGAGCGAATACAGAGTTGGGCGCACCCATTGTCTCTGTCTCCTAAAAAGTTGACAAGGAGCGAATTGCTCCGCGTTTAGCGCGGAGATACCAGGACCATCCCAGTATATCCCGAGTGTAGCATGTTGTAGCTTGCCTGTCAAATTTTGCCGCCTAAAGCAGTCTTGAGTTTGACAATTCAATGTTGCGGGAGCCAGCAATGAAAAAGGGCGCGTAGATTGGCTACGCGCCCGGACGAACACGGGGAAAAAGCTAGGAGCGGCGAGCTTTCTCGGCCTCCTCGATCTCCCCGGGCTGACGGAGACGCTCTTCAAGCTGGGCACGGCGATTACCCATCTCGTCGATCTTGGCCTCGAGGAGCTCGCGGATCCCCTCAAGAATCCTCTCGAGCCCGAAGTTGCGAACCGCTGACGGCGGACCGATGCCCCCCTCGAGGTCGTCACTCAGATCGCCGTTTTGCTCGATGAGAAGCGCGTGGCCGTTTTCGCCGCGTGCGATGACGACAAAGTGGTCTTCGGTGCCGTCGTGGCTAGCGGTGAGATGTTCGAATTGCGGCTTGATCGCCTCGATAGCAGCCTCAAGCATCTCGATGTCCTTGTCCTCCCGCTCCCTGACGGCAGTCTCGAGACCCTCGACGAGCGCCGCTAACAACCCGAGTTTGACAGCAAGGCTCTTGATGATCCCGATTGCCACGGCATCAGAGTTGGGCGTACCCATTGTCTCTGTCCTCCCATAAAAAGTTAAGGTGCTGACTATTCTCTGGCTCAAGGGAAGTCTGAATTCCCAAAGCCAAAGAACCTACCAGGACCATCCCAGTATATCCCGAGTGTAGCATGTTGTAGCTTGCCTGTCAAATTTTGCCGCCTAAAGCAGTCTTGAGTTTGGCAATTCAATGCTTAAGTGTTTATAGGCTGGATCGGTTACAACGCGGCCGGCCGGAGTGCGGGCTAAGAGGCCGATAGACATTAAAAATGGTTCGTGAACTTCCTCAATGTTGCCTTTGTCGTCGTTTAAAGCGGCGGCTAAAGTGGAGACGCCCACCGGGCCGCCGTTGAACTTTTCAATAATAGTCTGGAGCAGTCTCCGGTCGTAGGGTTCAAGTCCCAGTTCATCGATCTCTAAAAGGTCTAAGGTTTTCCGAATGGTTTCTTCATTAACGGTTGTTATATTTTTCACTTGAGCATAGTCGCGAACGCGCTTTAAAAGCCGGTTGGCAACGCGAGGCGTAAACCTAGAAGCCCTGGCAATGGTTTTAATAGCTTCGGGCTCGGCTTTGATATTTAAAATCTCGGCCGAGCGCTTTAAAATGGCCTCAATATCGGGAATCTCATAATAATCAAGCTTAAAAGTGGCGCCGAAACGGGAGCGCAAAGGGCCGGAGAGCAAACTGGCTCTGGTGGTCGCGGCAATCAGCATAAACGGCGGCAGGTCTAAAACCAAGGTGCGCGCGCCCGGACCTTTGCCGACCACTAAATTAAGTTTTCTTGATTCCATTGCCGGGTAAAGGACTTCTTCAATCATCCGGTTTAAACGGTGTGCTTCGTCAATGAATAAAATGTCGCCGCGTTCTAAGTTAGTTAAGATGCCGGCAAGATCCGCGACTTTCTCCAAAGCTGGTCCGGAAGTTACGCGAAGATTGGCCGCAAGCTCCTTAGCTACCAAATGGGCGAGCGTAGTCTTGCCTAAACCCGCCTGGCCGTAGAAAAGCAAATGATCGCAAGTTTCTTTCCGTTGGCTCGCGGCCTCAAGCATAATTTTAAGCTGGCGTTTGACTTTATCCTGCCCCACATATTCCTGCCAAGAGGTCGGCCGGAGCATTACATCTATGGCCTGATCGTCGTTATTAGTAGTGATTGGCTTAGCCATAAATTTGACACGAAAGCTATACTATGCTACAATATACTCGGTTTGAATTATTAGCGCCGATCTCCGCTTACTGGCGGCAGGCAGCGGCCTGGGGGCTAGGAAATATTCTAAGAATCAGGACAGCTTGGTTTAGACTGGGCTGATCCTCGGAGTGTTTCTAGTTTTGTCCTCACCCGGACATTTCGCCCCCAGACCCCTGCCTGTTCGCTTCGCTCCATCAGCGAATTACGAATCTTTTACGAATAAACGTATCCATCAACGAATAGCGAATACCTTACGAATAAACGAATAACTAATTTAATTATTCGTAAATTCGAACAGATTCGTTATTCGATGATGAAATCACCAGCTAATGGGGCCGGTTACTTCCTCCACCTCTTCAAGGGTGGTCATCCCGTTTATCACTTTTAAAATACCGTCCTGCTGCATGGTTACCATACCACTTTTTAAGGCAAAATTTTGGATGGCTGCTTCGCCGGCTTGTTTCATGATTAATTCTTGCACTTCTGACGCTGTTTGTAAAAGTTCGTAAATAGCAATCCGGCCTTTATAGCCGCCGAAGATGCCGCATTGATCACAGCCTTTTTGATTGGGTTTATAAATTTCCAGCTTTTCGTAATCGGCGCGATTCACCCGTCCCGGCAGTTTGTTTAAGAAAGATTTTATCTTAGCTTCTAAATCAGGTCTGTTTTTTTCTTTAATTTTACAAAACTGGCACAGGCGGCGCACTAAACGCTGGGCAATGATTAAGTTCAAGGCCGGCCCGATGCTTTGGGGCTTGACCCCTAAATCTAGTAGCCGGGGAATGGCGCCAGCGGCTTCATTAGCATGGACGGTAGAGAAAACCAAATGTCCGGTTAAAGCGGCTTGAATAGCAATCTCGGCCGTATCTTTATCGCGTACCTCGCCCACCAAAATCATATCTGGATCCTGACGCATCATAGAGCGCAGGCCGTTAGCAAAAGTATAGCCGGCTTCGGTGTCTACCTGTGTTTGCTCAATGCCTTCTAAGTGGTATTCAATCGGATCTTCAATAGTAATGATTTTGATTTCCGGGTTGTGAACCGATCTTAAAAAGGCGTAAAGAGTGGTAGTTTTGCCGGAACCAGTAGGGCCGGTATTAAGTATCATCCCGTTGGGCCGCTTAATTTCGGTTTCAATAATAGCGAGATCATCAGCGCGGAGCCCTAACTGCGGAAGGGTGATATTGATGGCATCCGGATCTAAAACGCGCATGACAATAATTTCGCCGTATTCCGAGGGCGCGATCGCTACTCTCAACTCCACGTCTTTAGTGGCCAGTCCAATGGTAATGCGGCCGTCCTGCGGCCGGTCCCGAACATTGATTTTAAGATTGGCAAGGAGCTTGATGCGGGAGACGACTGATGGATAAAATTCGCGGCTCAAGGCGGCGACTACGTCGTGCAGAATGCCGTCAATGCGGTAACGCAATTTAACAGCTTTTTCTTCGGGTTCAAAATGGATGTCTGAAGTCCGGTTTGCCAAGGCGCCGGCAAAAACAATTTCTAAAAATTCGGTTACCGAAAGGGTCTGAAAATCAAAAGCGCTGATTGCTTTTTGAGCATTCTTAAGAGTGGCCAGCTTGGCGGTTAAATCAATAATGCGCTCCTTAGCGATGTTGACGCGGCTCGTAATCGGGGCTTTTTCCGGCACGGCAAAGCGGTAAAAACTCCAAAGATGTTCAAGCCCCTTGAGGGAGCTTACGAAAACTTTAACCTGAAAATCCTGCGCCCCAAGCTCTTTGATTAATTCTTTGGTAGCCGGATCTTCTGGATCAAGAACCGCCAGCGCAACAGTTGACTGTTTGAGTTCAAAGGTGGCAACTTTAAGTCGGCGTGCCCTATTTTCGGGAATAAGTTTTAAGGCATCAACCTTGACCGGCACGCTAGTGAGGTCTAGGTAACTTACGCCGGCTTTGGCCGCTTCTCTCTGGGCTTCGCGCTCTGCGGCGGCTTGCCGGATTTTTAATAATTGTTCTTCCAGTTTGGTTGGTGCCGCCATGGGTTATTATTTATACTAGCCCAGCAACTGCTTGCTTTGCAAGTTTAAACAAAAGGGAACTGACTCGCTATTGACATTGGGGCGTCTTCTATGCTATAATTGGGGTACGCTTGGCTCTTCGACAACCCAATAACTACATACATAGGAGGTGTCTTGTGAAACGACTTCTGGCGTTCTTGATCCTGCTTTTCTTGGTGCCGTGCCTCACGGGCTGCGCACTGGTGAGTACAACGAGCCAGGCCCTGGTGGGTGCGGTGAGGCGGGCCGTAGACAACCTGCGGCTCTATACCAATCTGCCGTTTTTCTACGACTACAACCTCGAGATCATTAATACCGGTCCTTACGATCTCGAGGTGGCAGTAAGCGGCGAGGCGGTCAGATTCTTTGATCGCCGCCAGGGCACTGGCTTTGATACGCTCCAGCCGACACAAACTGGGAGAATACCGTTCCAAAACCCTTCGGCCGCCGCAGCCCAAGCCACAGTGTCAATCAAGGCCTGGGACAGCAAGGGCAGGTTGGTTGGGGCAAGGTCTGCGATAGTCCTCATCGCAAACAACTATTCGCAGGCCCGCACCTGGATCGTCACCGAAGAAACGTTCAAGGAAACATCCCTTCTCTATCTAGGCTACTGACGCCTCCCGCCTCGACGACCACCCCGCCTAAATCCAGTCCTTTTGAGGAGTTGGGTTAGGCGGGGCTTTCCTTTTTTAAAAGATTTACTATAAGCTAGAACCATGAGCGGGCACTCGAAATGGTCGCAGATAAAACACAAAAAGGGGATTACTGACCAAAAACGCGGCCGAGTTTTTGGAAAACTTCTAAATGCCATTACGGTTGCGGCTCGCGACAATCCTGATCCAGGATTCAACCCTCGTCTGCGTGCGGCCATAGAAAAAGCGCGCGAAAATGCCGTGCCCAATGAAAACATTGAGCGGGCCATAAAACGTTCGGGTGAAACCGAAAAATTAGAAGAGATAATTGTTGAAGCTTACGGTCCGGAGAAAATCGCTATCATCATTCACGGCATTACCGATAACAAAAATCGGACTATTGCTGAAGTTAAAAAAATCTTAAGCGAGAGCCAAGCCAAAATGGCTGATCCGGGAAGTGTTTTGTGGTCATTTGAAAAAGCGGGCGGCGAATGGCAGCCAAAATTTAGGCAACCGGCATCAGACGCCGCCAAGGAAAAAATTAAAAGACTGGTGGAAAAACTTGAAGAGCAGGAGGAGGTACAGAAAGTAGTAACTAACATAGCCACTAGCGACTAGCCACTAGCCACTAGTAATTTAACCCTAGTGACTATTGGCTAAACCCTAGTGGCTCGCCTATGAGAATTTTAGGTATTGATCCCGGCACCGTGCGCCTTGGCTACGGCTTGATTGAAAAGACCCGGGAGCTTAAACTTTTAACTTACGGCGTTTTGGAAATAAAAAATAAGCAAAGCGAGCCGGCTAAAATTTTTGAGCTCGGCAAGAAACTCTCGGAACTTATTGATGAACTCAAGCCTGATCTGGCTGGCGTGGAAAAACTCTACTTTGCTAAAAATCAGAAAACCGCCATGCTGGTTTCTCAAGCCCGGGGCGTCATCCTACACCTTCTGACTCAAAGGAGTATTCCGATTAGAGAACTTCGGCCCGGAGATGTTAAAATAGCGGTGACTAATTATGGGCTGGCGGATAAAGGCGCCGTGGCGCGGATGGTAAAACAAATCTTGAAAATTCCCGATCTTCGCGGTTATGATGATGCCTCGGATGCCTTGGCTATTGCTATTGCCGCGGCTTATGGTAATAATATTGCCCATGGGAAAAATTTCTGAAAAGGTGTGGGGTTGACAAGCAAAGGGTGAGAACTATAATAATGCCAATATTTCTTAAAAAGCCGGCTCACGAAGAGCCGCTAAAGGTCGTAAGTATTCCATCTAACATGCTAGAGCTAACTAATCTGCGGCGGGGTCACCGGTTAAGCGACGAGGCAGGGGAGGATGACGGCGGCGATGACCTTGAGAAAGAGGAAGATTCGGAATCAGAGCCTAAGGAAGAGGAAGAAGCCGAAGAAGACGAGGAAAATCTTTAAAAATAGTCTCGGTTTTGTTTAAAGATGCTTTTAAAGCAGGGTCCTCCGACTGCAGTCGGAGGGCTTTGCTTTTTTTAATAGCTTCGCCTAAAATTGGCTTGAAATGAAGCGGCGAATCAGGCAGACTTTCTTATTCTTAGTAATCTTGGGCGGGCTAGTGACGCTCTCCGCCTTATTATTTTTTATCTATATTTTCCAAACCCTGCCGGACCCGGGGCTTTTGGAGCGTCGGCAGGTCGCCGAGTCCACTAAAATCTATGATCGCGCCGGCGAGATTCTACTCTATGAAATCCACGGCGAGGAAAAGCGCACCGTGATTCCCTTGACAGAAATTCCGGAAGTTGTTAAGCAAGCCACTTTAGCGGTTGAGGACGCTGGTTTTTACGCCCATCCGGCTTTTGACTGGAAGTCAATTCTCCGGGCGCTCTTTGCCAACCTCCGGCAAAGACAAGTTGTCCAGGGCGGTTCTACCATCACCCAGCAATTAGCTAAAAACGCGTTTTTGACTCCGGAGCGAACGTTGGCCCGCAAGATTAAGGAATTAATCTTGGCTTTCCGGCTGGAGAAGCGCTTTACTAAAGACGAAATTTTAGGACTTTATCTAAACCAGATAGCTTACGGCTCCAATGCCTACGGCATTGAAGCGGCTAGCCAGATATTTTTTGAGAAGTCGGCCCGAGATTTGAGTTTAGCCGAGGCGGCGCTTCTAACCAGCCTGCCCAAGGCGCCGAGTTTTTATTCGCCTTGGGGCGGCAATCGGGAAACGTTATTTGCCCGCTGGGATTATGTGCTTCAAAGGATGGCCGAGGAGGGGTTTATCACTGAAGAGGAAAAAACAACGGCCGCTAAAACCGAACTTAAATTCGCCCCGCCCAGCCGCGGCATTAAAGCGCCTCACTTCGTGATCATGGTTCAGGAGTATTTAAACCGCGAATATGGAGAAAACTTTGTGCGTAGCGCCGGTCTTAAGGTTATAACCACCCTGGACTGGGGGCTCCAAACGTTGGCTGAAAAAGTAGTTGCCAACGGGGCGAAACGTAATGCCCAACTTTATAAAGGTAATAATGCGGCGCTGGTGGCTCAAGACGCTCAAACCGGACAAATCCTGGCCTTGGTTGGTTCAAAAGATTATTTTGACACGGTGAGTGAGGGTAATTTTAATGTAGCCACCCAAGGTTTAAGACAGCCGGGTTCGGCGCTCAAACCGATTTTTTACGCGGCGGCTTTCCGCAGGGGTTTTACGCCGGAAACGATGATTTTTGATTTAGCAACCGAGTTTGACACCACTGGTGACCCGGAAAAAAGCTATCAGCCGGGAAATTATGACGGCAATTTTCGGGGACCGTTAACGTTGCGTCAGGCGCTTGCTAATTCCATCAACGTGCCGGCAGTCAAAGTTCTCTATCTGGTTGGTTTGGAAGACGGCTTAACTGCCGCCCGCGCTTTTGGGCTTACTACTTTGACTGAAAAAAGCCGTTATGGCTTGTCGCTTACCTTGGGCGGCGGCGAGGTAAAGCTCGCTGACTTGATCAATGCCTACAGCGTTTTTGCCCAAGACGGCATCAAACACCGTCAATCTTTTATTTTAAAAGTTGCCACCAAGGACAAGGTGCTGGAAGAATATCGCGATACGCCGGAGAGAATTATGGAATCCCAATATATCCGTTTAGTAAATGATATTTTATCCGATGCGGTTGCGCGCCGGCCGATTTTTGGCGTGAGCCTAAACCTTCCTTCTTTGCCCAATCATCAGCTGGCGGTTAAAACCGGCACCAGCAACGATTTTCGTGATGCTTGGACAATTGGTTATACGCCGTCCTTGGTCGTCGGCGTCTGGGCAGGCAACAACAATAACGAACCAATGACTAAAGAAGGGGCGAGTATTGCGGCGGCGGTCCCCATCTGGCGCGACTTTATGGTTGCCGCGTTTCGAGATCGGCCGCCGGAGGTTTTTGAAAAGCCGGAGTTAGTCTTAAGAGAAAAGCCAATGCTGCGGGGCGAGTATTTAGTGCGTTATCAGGCGGGGAGTGAAATCTTGCCTCAAATCCACAGTCTTCTTTTTTATGTTGACAAAGGCAATCCTTTGGGGCCGGAGCTTAGGAATCCGGCTGATGATCCGCAGTTTGAAAACTGGGAAAAGCCGGTTCTGGTCTGGGCCGAAAAAAACGTTGCTGATTTTAGTAATTTTAACAAGCCGCTGCCGCCGGACAGTTTAGTTTTAAACGAGGGCTTGACTGCTCCTCGGCCCGCGGATATTGATATAAAATTTATCAGGCCTCAAAGCGGCGATTTTATTGACGGCAGAATTTCGGTTTCGGCTGAAATTAACTCTGCCAATCTTTTAAGCAAGGCGGAGCTCTATCTTAATAATAATTTGCTGGATACCGAGAGTGGTATTGCTAAAAACAATTTCCGCTACGAAGCGGTTTTGTCGCCGTCTACTTTAGGACTACAAAATCTTTTGCGTTTAGTGGCCTGGGACGATAAAAATAACTCACGCGAGGTTAGTTTAATTGTTTTTAGCCGGCTTTGATGGGCATTAAAATGTAAAGATAAGACGGTTCGCTGGGAGATTTAATTATAGAGGGCCGACTGTCGCCGTTGACGCCTAAAAAGGCTGTTTCCGAATCAACTCCTTTAAGACCCTCCAAAAGATAGCGCCAATTAAAGGTTAGATCTTTAAATCCCGGTCCTTGTATTTTGGCCGGCACTAAATAGCTTCCTTCTCCCAAATATTGGCTGGCCGAATAAATCTCCAGGGCCTTGCCGTCTTTGACGGTCAGTTTGATATCGTTGATTTTTCCGGAAAGACTGCTGACCAAACGCACCGCGCCAATTACTTTTTCTTTATTTAAGATCAGCTCGGTTTCGGTGCTTTTGGGAATGATTTGCTCATAATCCGGATATTGGCCGTCAATGAGGCGTGAAATCATCTCCTGGTCTTCGCTTTTAATAAACAGCTGGTTTTGATCAAAAGAGATAACCAGTTGCTTGTCCTCTTCAAAGTTTCGGATAATTTCCTGAATGGTTTTAAGGGGAATAATGGCTTTAAGTCCTTTGTTTTGGGCTGTTTTAAAATATTTTTCGGTAATCGTTTTTTGGGCTAAACGAAAGCTGTCGGTAGCCACGAGCTTAAGAATGGTCAGTTGAAAATCAAATAAAACCCCCGAAAGCTCCGGTCTGATTTCAGAAATTTGGGCGGCGCCGGCAATTTTTAAGAGCGCCTCTTTGAGGGCGCTGCTGCTTACTTCAAGTTCTAGTTGTGGTTCTTGAATTTTGGGCAGGAGGGGAAATTCTTCCTCGTTTATCCCTTGAAGCCGCGCCTGATAATTGTCGGTTTTAAAAATCAGGTTGTTTTTGCTGGTTTCAAGAACAATCCTTTCGGTATCGGTGTTGGTAACAAGGCTGTAAAAAGTTGTAAAAGGAATGGTTAGTCCGCCTTCTTCGGTAATTTTTCCGGCGATGAATTTATTAATTCCCAACTCTAGGTTGGTGGCGGAAATTTTTATTTTGCTGCTTTGGGTTTTAATTAAGATATTTTTTAAAATCGGCAAACTGGCGTTTTCCGAAACTACGCGCTCAATCACCGACAAACCCTTTTTTAAATTATCTTTTAAAATAATTAGTTTCATTATAGTAGTTAAGCAACAATAAGAACTGGATAACTGAAATTTTCTTTAAAAAAACCGAGAGCCAGCCGCGTTTTTTTATTATTTCCCCTTATTAACCCTATGTTGATTATCTGTCTAAAAGCAAGGGAAATTTTCGCGCCTACGTTTTTTTAAAAACCAACCCTCTTTTTATTAATCTCTTATCAACAAACAAACCACAAACTATTCCCATGCTTATTCTTTATTAATCAACTCTTTAATCGCCAAAACTTTTTGGTTGAGCGCCTGGTTGCGATTAATTTCTTTGGCGATTTTTTCAAACGCATAAATAGCGGTGGTGTGATCGCGCTTGCCCAGACGCCGGCCGATATAGGGGTAGGAGAGGCCCAGCATTTCCCGGAGCAGATACATAGCAACTTGTCGGGATTCGGCAATTTCTTTCTTGCGGGACCGGTTAATTAAGTCGTTGGGAGAAACCTCATAAAAGTCCGCCACCGCCTTGACAACCTGATTGGGGTTAATATTTTTAATGGGCCCCTGGACAACCTCGCCAACAATCTGCTCAATAGTCTTATTGGATACCGCTTCGTTTTTCCGGCTCTGAAAAAAGAGGATTCGATTTAAAGCCCCCTCCAACTCACGGATGCTTTTTTGGATTTTATTGGCAACTAAACCAATGCCTTCGTCGTCGATGACAATTTTTTTCTCCTGCGCCTTAGCTCTAACGATCGCCGTCCGCAGTTCGTAGTCGGGATAACCAATATCGGCAATCATACCGCCCTCAAAACGAGACCTTAATCGTTCTTCCAGGGTGGGCAAAAACTTCGGCGGCCGATCCGAAGAAATAACTATTTGTTTGTTGTTTTCATAAAGAGCGTTAAAAGTATGAAAAAATTCTTCTTCGGTGGCCGCCTTGCCGCCAATAAACTGGATATCATCAATAATTAAAACATCAACCAAGCGATATTTTTCTTTAATGGTTTCCATCCTCTTGTTTCTAATCGCCCAAATAACGTCATTGGTGAATTTTTCAGCCGAGACGTATTTAACTTTTATTTTGTCTTTGTAAGCATTTTTAATCTCGTTGCCGGCGCCCTGAAGCAGGTGGGTCTTGCCCAAACCCACGCCGCCGTAGACAAAAAGCGGGTTGTAGCGGCGGCCGACTTCCTGGATAACGGCTTGGGCGGCCGCAAAAGCAAGTTCGTTGGACTTGCCAACAATAAAAGAATTTAAAGTGTAGCGCGGGTTAAGATTGGTCTCCGGGTCAACCTGAAATTCGTTAAAAGTTAACTGGCCAACGTCGTCACTTTTGGTTTTAGAGATTTCAAGTTTAACTCCCAAGGGCTGGCCTTGAGCGACCACCACAAAATCAACCTTTTTGGTTGTTTCGTCCAGATTTCTTAAGGCGCCCAAGACAATCTTATAGTAACGGTTTTCAATCCACTCTTTAGAGAAATTATTAGGCAAGGAAACCAGAGCCGCCCCTTCTTGTTTCTCAAGCAGCCGGCTGTTTCTAAACCAAGTAATAAAATTAGGACGAGAGATTTGGATCTCAATTTCCGAGAGGGCCGCTTGCCAGAGTTGGTCTAAATCCATGATTCCATTTTAATTGTATCCCGAAGTTATTAAAAGCGAAATTTCGGATAAGCTGTGGATTTCCTGTGGAGAGGGTGGATAATTAATTCCCCCTTGCGGACCAGGCCTTTATTATACTATATTAAGGACTAACTCTGCCACCATGGTTTTTAGAACCTATCAACCTAAAAAAAGAAAAAGAGCCAGAACTCACGGTTTTTTAAAGCGCAGCCGAAAGGTAGGCGGGCGAAGGGTTTTGGTTAAAAGGAGAAGAAAAGGAAGACACCGACTCACTCCTTAATGCAAAATTTAAATATCAAAATGTAAAATGACAATGCAAAATTATAAAATGTCAACTTTACGATTAACTTCATTTCATCATTTTTAATTGTCATTTTGAACTTTGATTTTTGCATTTTGAATTTGTTTTATGTTGGCTAAAAAATACCGCCTGCCGATTCAAGAATTCATCGGTCGGCGCGGTAATCAGGCGAAAACCGGGTTTTTTATTTTAAAGTCGTTTCCGCCGGAGAAAGACTACCGCCGTTTGGGAGCGGTGATTAGCGGTAAAGTTTTACGGAAATCAACGCAGAGAAACCGATTGCGGAGAACTATTTTTGATTTTTTTAGAGAACAGCAAAAAACACTACCGGTTAAAGATTATTTAATTATTGTCCTTGCGCCCGTCGCCCGCCTTCAAGAAGAAGAGCTCAAGCGAGAACTGGAGAAAATATTTATTTAACAAATAACTAAAAGTTATTAGCATGTCCGGACTTTTCCATGAGATTTTATACCGCCCGCTTTTTAACGCCTTAATTTTTCTTTACAACACCATTGCTTTCGGAGATCTGGGCGTCGCCATAATTCTTTTAACCATTGTCATCCGCCTCGTCCTCTACCCGCT
>CAYSWC010000002.1:1507-95621 GCA_964434715.1 uncultured Candidatus Saccharibacteria bacterium | reverse complement strand
AACGGCTGAAGTTCAAAAACAGCGATCCCAAAAATATTGAGGATCGTGATGGCAGGAAAATCGGCTATGGCGACAAACTCAATAAGGAGCAGTGGAAGTTCTTAACCGAGAAAACTTTTCATGGCTATGATGTAGACCCAGAAATGGTGCGTCTCGCTTTGATGAATTTAATCCTGCACGGCATTGAAGGCGCGCATATTCGCAGAAAGGATACCGTGGCCGGTGCCGAAGATGAAGAAGATTTGCGCCGATTTGATATCGTACTTACCAATCCGCCATTTGCCGGAAAGGTTGATCGCGAACGAATAAAACCAACCTTGCCGGTAAAATCCAATAAAACGCAAGTTCTCTTTCTTGGCTATGTTATCAATTCGCTAAAGCCAAACGGCCGGGCCGGCATTATTCTGCCGGAAGGTTCTCTTTTCGGCACAAACAAAGACGATAAAGACATCCGCCGCTATCTTTTGGAAAACACAAAGTTGGAAGCAGTCGTCTCAATGCCAGCCGGTGTATTTCAGCCCTACGCCGGAGTAAAAACCAGCTTCTTGGTATTCAAGCGAAAGCCCACGCCAAAACTGGATGAGAAAGAACAAATCTGGTTCTTTGACATGAAAGGCGATGGTTCTTCACTCTCGGCCGCTAAAAAATTTGGTCCGCAATACAAAAATGACATCCCAAAACTTTTAGAGCTCTGGTGCAAAGATCAAGCAGTTGCAAAACCTTACTCGTGGCTTACCTCAGTTAAAGAGATTGCAGAGAATGATTATATCCTTTCGGCCAACACTTATAGCCCATACAACGGCGAGGAAGAAGTGAGTCACCGCGAGCCAAAGGAGATTTTGAGGGAGATCGAGGGTGGCACAAAAAAATTGGATAGGGTGTTAAAAAACATCGGGAAAACGATATGAGTAAAAGGAAATTAGATAATTTAACATTTATCGTTGATGAAGACTTTACCTCATCTTTTTCCGTTGACGGATATACTTTCATTCCACAAAAATCACCCATCCAAAAACATCAATCAGTAAGAGTTTTGCATGGAAACAAAATTTTGAATGACAACAGACGACACAAGCAAAATGCTTATGTAGAGTATGAAAACAAGCAAAAAGAATCAATTATCTTTAGAGGTGGATTGGAGGGTAATAGATTTCGCCCTCGGAAAAGAAAATTCTTAGATGATCTTCTGATGTTAGGATCAATACTTACAGCTCAAAATTGGGGCATGTTTTCGCGAAGAAATAATACTCAGTATCCTGTCGTTTCAAGAAATCATTTGGAATATATCAGCAAGGATGCCAACCAATGCAAACAACACTTAGATATTGCTGTCGGGAAGATTAAAGATGCCAGCTGGCAAAAACAATTTGATAACGGTTTCCATATTCGTGCGCTTCTGAATCACGCGAACATCCTAAACGCAGAAAGTCGTTTTTTATCCATGGTTGTTGTTTGGGAGTGGCTCTATCCACATCTTAAAAATTCTCGTGGCGCTACGCCAAGCGACGAGTCGAATAACCTTCTTGAGGTTTTTTCTTTTGTGCTAAAGGAATATTGGCCTCAAAAATTCAATGTCGCACTGGAGACAAAGAATATATTTCATGTTCTACGGAATCAACTCGCACATTCTGGCAAACTGCCGATCGATAGAAACTATGCTGAAACTTGGATGACTCAAATACCATGGGAACGAAATGGAACTATAAAAGGAATCTGCGATTACCTAAAATTCTTTGATAGGTTAACGCATATTATCGTTCTTAAAACGCTCGGGATTGAAGGAGAAGAAAGTTTACGGGTTTTCAATTTTCCAGAGCAACTCGATTCCTTCTTAAGCACAGGAAAAATATGACCAAAAATATTTATGAAATTCAACATAAAATACTAACTTTGGCTCAAAACGCTGTTCCCGATAAAGAAAAAGGTTCTTATCACACTTTTTCTATCAAAGGCATTACATTTGAGCATTGGGAATTTAATATCAGAGATGGCTGGCTTGAAAATGCTTGGCTTGCTAAAGGTGAAGTATCGAGTAGCAACTTTCTAATGGCTATAAATATATTTAGGAAAAGATTATGGAAAATCGTGCCGCGTATTGCGTTGATATCGCAATCCTACATTGAATACCATTTTGAGCCATTTATTGTGCATAAAAAAGACAGCGATAAGGTTTTCTTTCACTGTACGCAAGATAGAGAATCTGGCGGTTTGATGTTTATGGAAAACGAGAAGCTGGCGCTTGATGAATTGTTTGTTTCTACGGAAATACCTGATGAATTTTATTACTATTGGAACGATGCGGTGAATACTCTTGGGTATTCAGCTAAGTTACTTCTTATGTTTTCAGCCCTTGAGGCACTAGCAAAGAAACGGGATAAGAAAAAATTTACAAAGCCGATTGATTTATATACATATATACTTGGAAAAGGGTTGGCGAATAAAATTTTTGCCCAAACGGCGGGCTTGCGGCACAGATTAGTGCACGGTGAATATTTATCTCCCAAAAAAGATGGCAAAAAGAACTATCTCGATTTAATCCATAAAAAAGTCATATCTTTTTTCAATAAAAAAATTCTTTCAAGACCACTTCTCAGCGAAGATGTAGTTAATCCACAAAGACATTTTTATGGTAGCAAATCTGAATGGCACCGTTTCGTTAGAGGGGCAGATAAAGACACAATTTTTGAGCTCAAAAATCTTTTAGGCGAAGTCACTAATGATCATATGATTGCTGGTTTTCGTGATAATACGAAATATGAATTGGTTGATGTTAATACTCACAATAACCTGCTGAAAGTTTATTGATTATGACTTACCCAACAAAAAAATTAGGAGATTGCCTAGTGCAATTTGATCGAGGTATAAGCTGGTCCCGCAAAGACGAAGCCGGGACTATTGCGGTTTTGCGTATTCCAAATATTCAGGAGGGACATATAAACCTAGACGATCTAAAATACATTAGTGTAAAAAATGGAAATGGCGAGTTGTATAAAAACGACATTGTAATGGTTGCCTCAAACGGTAACCCTGATTTGGTTGGTCGTTCTGCGCTTGTTACCGAAAAAGAGGATGGCATGCGATTTGCCTCTTTTCTTATAAGGTTAAGATTTGATAACACAAAACTTTTATCACAATACGCCCATTTATTTTTATTGACGCCGACATTCAAGCGAGAGCTAAGAAGGAAAATCGCAACCACCTCTGGGATTTACAATTTGAAAAAAGAGCATATTGAAAAAATAAAAATCCCTCTCCCGCCTCTTAAAATCCAAAAACAAATCGTTGAGCGGTTGGATAAGATTGTTGAGGCGCAGAAATTGAACGATAACCTCATCCAAAAATCCGACGAGCTTTTCCAGTCGCTTTTGCATTCTCTAATTCGCGCGAATAGTGGAATAGTTAAAAAGTTAGGAGAAATTGCAGAAATTATAATGGGACAATCGCCGCCGTCCTCAACTTACAACGAAAGGGGCGAAGGGTTCCCATTTTTTCAAGGCAAAGCCGAATTTGGCGAGATGTATCCTACTCCTGTTAAGTATTGTCCAAGGCCAACACGCATAGCGGAGGCGGGCGATATTTTAATGTCTGTGCGTGCTCCAGTCGGAAACATAAATTTAGCAAAAGAAAAATCAGGGATTGGTCGGGGGTTGGGGGCGATAAGAGCAGGAAAAGGCGTTGATCAATCATTTTTGTATTTCTTTTTTGTAAAGAACGAAAGCAACTGGTCTCGACTTTCGGTAGGGAGCACTTTTTTAGCAATCCGTAGAAACAACTTAAATAATCTGGAAATCCCACTTCCACCTCTCGAAACCCAAAAACAAATCGTTGCGAAACTTTCCGCGGCGCAGGAATACAAAACCCAACTCCTCGCCCAAAAATCAAAACTCAAAGAACTTTTTAATTCGGCTCTATCAAAGTCAATGAAAAATTAATATGGAAATCGAATCAAAAAAACAAATCCTTGCGCGGCGGAAGGAAATTGAAAAAGAGCTTTTGGAGATGCTTAAAGAAACCGAGAGCGATTTTGGGTTGGATAATATTAAAGAGATTATCTATAACGAGGACGGGCAGGATAGTTTAACCGATGTTATTGCAATGTTTGATACTGGACAGGGCGCGGCCGAGCTTCAAAATGTGCTCGAGCTCGTAAACGATGCATGGAATTACTTCCCGCACAAAATCATCGGTGGACTCTCGCCGGCAGAGAAGTTACTAGAGCATCACAATAAAAACAAAAATAATTATGAAAATCAATAACACTTTTAAATGCATCATCGCCATTGTCATTTCCGAGATTGCCGGTGTTATCGGATCAGTTTTTACCATTTCCGCGATTCCGACATGGTATGCCGGGCTTGCAAAGCCGGCGTTGAATCCGCCGAGCTGGATATTCGGGCCGGCTTGGACGACGCTCTACGCTTTGATGGGCATTTCGCTATTTCTCATCTGGCAACAACATCCTTACATACTTGAGAATGTAAGGATGTTACGAAGGTGGAAAATCGGCATCGCAGCGTTTTTTGTCCAGCTTTTCTTGAATGCCATCTGGTCAATCATATTCTTCGGCCTGCAAAATCCCGGCTGGGCTTTTGTTGATATCGTTCTTCTTTGGCTCGCAATCGTCTGGACAATGATTGTTTTTTACAGGATTTCTAAACCGGCCGTTTATTTACTTGTGCCGTATCTTCTCTGGGTGAGTTTCGCCTCGTATCTGAACTATTCGATCTGGGTGCTTAACTAGGCGCAAGGGATATAAAGCTCTGGCCCGCGGTCAATTGCTCGCCAGCAGAATGTTAGAATGTTGTTATGCACATGTTGATAGAAGATTCCGGTAAGATTTGGTATAATGTAGGCATATGACAAAATCTAATTCAGCGTTCATGAAACCCATGAACATTAGCGGCGAATTAGCCGCCGTAGTTGGTAAGGGGCCCATGCCTCGGTCGGAAGTTGTTAAAAGTCTGTGGGTATATATCAAAAAAAATAATCTCCAGGACCCGAGCAACAAGCGCAATATCAATGCCGATGAGACTTTGAAGAAAGTATTTGGCGGCAAAGGGACTGTGAATATGTTTGAAATGACCAAGCTTGTTTCCAAACACCTTTCTTAGAGTAATATGGAAAGGCATGGATTCCCGCGCTGGTCTTACTAATATTCTCGTCGGCGCAGTCACGGCTGCGGTAGTGGCCCTCATTGGCGTCTATCTTTTGGTCGCGCCGGGTATGCCGGAGAAGCTCATTTCGGAGGAGGAAAAAGAAATTTCCCCGGAAGTTCCTGTCGCGGCGGTCCAGCGACTGCCTGCGGTCACACTCCCTTATTCCTCTCCGCCTCCTTCGTCTGCCAGCGTTTCACCAAAAAGTCCCGCAGTCAGGCGGAGTCCGATCTGGGGTATCCCATGCGTCTCGAATCCCAAGCCGGTCCTGACGTCCGGCTTTACTCCTCTTCCTCATATCAGGAACATCATTCCGCCGGGCGCAGCCGCCGGGGAGGAAATCAAAGGGCACAGTTATGTGGATATTGACCTTACAAAGGGCGAGTCCATCCCGCTCTATGCGCCGGCCGATATGGAGCTTGTGGAGGGCGCCTACTACTACGAGCCGCCGACCTTCAAAGTTCCGACCACCTATACGTTCCATTTTCAAGTAAGCTGTGAGGCTATCTTCATGCTTGATCATGTTACCGATCCGGTGGATAAAATTAAAAAGCTGTTTTCCTTAACTCCCCAAAACGGCACCAGGCACATCCGGCTCGCGAAACCCTTTCCGCTCAAGAAAGGTGAGCTCATCGGGTACACCAAAGGCGGCGGCAACCAGCAGGCGAACATTAATCGCTTCGATCTGGGGTTCTATCTTACGACCAACAGAAATCAGTTCGTCAATCTCGCGCGCTACGAACGGAGCAGGAATTGGAAATCCATCCATGCCGTTTGCGCCTACGAATACTTCTCGCCGGAGCTTCGGGAAGCATATCGAAAAAAATTCACCACCTTTGAAGGATTGCGGCCTATTCCCGACTATCCCTGTTCTCCGCCGAATCGCGACCGCGCCGGAACGCTCTCCGGCGCCTGGTTTTTCCGGGAAAACGATTCCTCGGTTGCTTTTCACGTTGCCATCGCATCCGATTTTGACGGGAAAAGTCTCACCGTGGCAGGGCTTCCCGGCGGATTTTTCGCGCTCCGAGATACTGACTCAACGTTCAAAGATCCCGGGAGCGTCACCGCCGAACATTGTTACGCCGAACCGCCTCCGCGCACCCGCGCGCTCTATTTCCGGCTTCTCTCTCCCACCAAAGCCGAACTCTGGGACGGCGCCGGCCCCTGTCCGACTTCGTTCCCCGCGAGCGGGACGATATTGCTGTATCGCTAGTCCTCCATTAATTTAATTTTCATACCTCTCAAAATATGAAATCCAGGAGTAATCCCGCGTTCTATCCAAAGCGGGGGGCGCAAAATTAAATTAAAGGAGGGCTAGTGGCCAGGCGCCAAGACTTCGGACAGGCAAGCAGGGCAGGTAAAATCATTCCAACATTCTTGAGAATGTTGGAATGTTGTAGCGCACATTTATGCGTACATTTCTGATACAATTAGCATAATGGTGCCAATACCATCGGCTATTAAAAAATATCCGGTTTTTTATACCTTGCTGGCTATAGTATTAGTCGGCTTTATTTTGAGAGTTTGGAACTTGACTGGGCCGGATATGGCTTTTGATGATGCCCATTATTCTTTGCGCAGTATCGGCTACCTTGACTATGTGGCGGCAATCAATAGACAATCAACTCCGGTAACATGGTTTGACGAACCGCAGTGGTGGCAAAGCCTTTCTTTTCATGATGCCCCGCCCTTGGTTTTTGGGGTCCAGTGGCTGTTTTTCCAAATTTTTGGGGATAATCTCTTCACAGCTCGTCTGCCCTTTGTGCTCACGGGCTTAATGTTTATTTACGCTATATTTCTTCTCGGTAAAAAGATTGCCGGACCGGAATTGGGATTAATAGCCGCCGGCGCGCTCACAGTTATGAATTATGCAGTTTGGTTTTCTCGCATAGGCTGGTTAGATGGATTTGTGGCGCTGTGGGTGGCCCTTGCTATTTACTTTTTTCTGGAAGCCAAGGAAAAGCCAAGTCATTACTTATTTTGGGGAGCTACTTTCGGAGCCGGCGTTTTAACGAAATACACTTTTCTTTTTATGGGACCGGTTTTTCTTATTGCCTTGCTGGTTTGGCAACGTGATGCTTTACGACAAAGATTTTTTTATTTAGGCATAGCTGTAATTTTGATCCTTATTTTGCCGCTGATTATCTACAACATTATGATGCTTCAGTCGAGGGGGCATCCCGACGCTGCGATTTCCACGCTCATCGGACAAACGCCTCACGATTTCCGCGGACTAGAGCGGAATGTAGAAACGAATTTTAATGTTCTGGAACCAATGCGCCATATTTTTAGCGATAATTTTAGTCGCGGTCTGTGGGTTTTAACCGCCGTGGGGCTTGTTGCCTGCGCCTGGAATTTAAGAGAAAAGGCTGGGCGCCGCTTTTATATTTTAGTTTTACTGGGCGCTCTCTCGGCGTTAATTATGTTGAGCGTTGTTGGGTCGGCTGATCGTTATGGCGCAGTATTATTGCCGTTTATTGCCATTCTTGTTGGCGTCGGGATTTTATGGTTATGGCAACGCTCATCTCGTGGGTGGCGCACCGTCTTGGTCGCCTTTATAGCCATAATCGGGATTTGGGAATTTGTATTTATGGCGCAAACACAGTGGTTGAACAAACCAATTTTTAATTTAAAACTTTTGCTAGCCGCAAACCGTCCCATTTTTGCCGGCTACAATAAGCTGGAAAATTATGTAAACGATTTTTATAAAACCTTTGCCGGCGTTTCTAATATAGTGACTTATACGCAGGCGCCACAGCTCGCGGAATATCAAAAACAGCGCCTACTCACAATTTCCCGACGCTATCCAAACAAGCCGATCCAGGATCAATTGCTGGTTTTCGACGATCGAATGCGCTGGTTTCCGGCCGCTTGGACTTTTGAACGGCGAAGATTATATGATGCCGCGCCAATCCATTCCCTAACAGAGTTTTTAAAAAAATTCAGCACCGAGGGAACCGATTTTTATACTCGTTTCGGTATTAAGTCGGCAACCTTTATTGTCGCTGCCGATAAGCTTATAGCTCATGAATATGTTATTCCCTCTTCGCGTGAATTAGGTGATTTCTTACGCGAGTTAGAATCCCAAACCGCGCCCATACAAGAAATTCATGATTATGATGGCGATGTTATTTTTAAAATTTTCCTGGTGCCACTCGGCTAATTACGGCAGTTTTCCGTGCAAGCAAACCCCAGTATGCAAAAAAATTACCCCATGTTTGTGGAAAGATTGACAGCGAAGGTTTAAAGCAAGTCTATGAGCAAAAATAATTTGATTAAAACTCTCTAATTATGCTGCCGCGCATCCTAGCATTTTTTCTGCGTCCATTGGCCAAACCAATCCGCTATGGTGCTTTGAAATTCATAAAGCGGCTGTGAACCCTAGAACGGATAAAATCGTCTTGGTCGGCGTACTCAAAAATAAGCGCGATCTTAATATTCTTTTGACTCATAAGTGGTATCGTATCCCGGTAAGAGAGGCGCCGGCGCGGCCATTCCATTACTTGGCTTTTTACGAGCCGGCTTTATTTGGCCGCAAGGGCAAGCGCATTAGATATTACGCCCGCGTTTTAAATCAGCAAATCGCAAAAAGAAGCGATTTACTGCCAGATGAACCAGATCACGAGCGAGCTCACGATTATTATTTTCGGTTTGGTGTCGGTAAAATCAGAAAATTGTCTCCCGCAATCAGGAATATCATACCGCGCCGCGTCTCTTTCGGTTTTACTACCTTAAATCGTTTATTAACCTCAAAAAACATTTTACAAGTCTACGATGTTGTTCCGACCGAGGAGATGGTGAGTGAGGGACTCGCCGAAGCCGGCATTAAAGCCATTCCTCAATACTATGTTTTAGGCGGTAAGAAGCGGTATTGTCTTGATTTTGCCGTATTTTGCCAGCGCGGAGCGATTGTTGTTGAATGCGATAATAAAAAAGCACATTCGGGCTCGCGTGAGCGAGAAAAGGATAAAATAAAAAATAGCTATCTCCGGCGGCGCGGCTGGACGGTTATCCGTTTAGCGGAACAAACAATTGTCTCTGATTTAAAAGGCTGTATTCAAAAAGTCAAAAAAGCAGTCGGCAAGCTTGGCGGATCAAGCGATATCTATAATACCTGGTAGAGAATTTTGATATTGTCTTTTCTTTCGGCGCGCTTGAATTTTTCAATTTGAATTCTCAAATAATCAAGGGCATAGAGTCTCGCCTCCCATTTAGGGTCTTCTTTGCTAAGCTCTAATAATTTAAGCGCTTCCTCTACCGCCATTAAAAATTTTTCTTTATCCTTATCCTGCCAGTTAGAGGCACGCATAATAGCCGAACCGATATTAAGTAATTGGTTGTGCTTGGAAAAAGTTTGCCAGCGTTCAATAGTCATATAATTAGGAGTTTTTTGATAACTGCTTCCACCTTATTTCTGACTTCCGCATCTTGAATTTCAGTTGATTGATTTTTGGGAAAGCGAACATTAATCATTGAGGTAAATTCAATCTTGCCATCAGAATAAACATTGGCTCCCCAGAGATTTTTATCTTCCGAGCCGGCTTCAACCAGTTCATCGGCACAATCAATGTGAAGTTCGCAGTAGGCCGCCAGTATTTCTTTTTCAATATCCACCACTACTTTTACGCCGGAGAAATTTTTATCGAACGGCGTTTTTTCTTTAATTATCATCAAAATTATCTTAGCATAAAGATTATGATTGATGCGAACCAGCGAATAATGCGAACCCAACGAATAGTTATGCATTTAGACATGGACGCCTTTTTCGCGGCGGTTGAAGAACGCGATAAGCCGCGGCTTAGAGGCATGCCGATTGTGGTGGGGGCGGATCCCAAGGGCGGTTTAGGTCGGGGAGTGGTTTCAACGGCTAATTACAAAGCGCGAGCATACGGTATTCATTCAGCCCAGCCGATATCAATCGCTTGGCGGCTATCCGAAGAAGCGGCGCGCCAAGGCAAGCCGCAAGCGGTTTTTCTTGAACCGGATTTCAAGGCGTATTCGGCTGCCTCCAAAGAGGTTATGGATTATTTGAGGAGTAAAGCCGAGGTCCTTGAAGTAGCGAGCATAGACGAAGCATACCTTGAGTTAAGAGGGGCTAGGGATAAGGGACTAGGGACAAGGAATTTGTGGGATTATGCGGAAAAGTTGGCGAAAGAAATTAAAGAGCATATTAAGAAAACAGAGCGGCTTACTTGTTCCATTGGCATTGGGACGAATAAGCTGGTTGCCAAAATCGCTTCGGGATTTCGGAAACCCGACGGACTCACAGTGGTAAAACCTGAAGCCGTGCAGAAATTTTTAGACCCGCTAAGTGTTCGGGAAATTCCCCGGATCGGCCCCAAGAGTCAAGAAACCCTTTTTAAAATTGGCATTACCACAATACAGGAACTACGACAGTTGCCCGAGCAAAAATTGAAAGAGCTTTTTGGGAAGCCCCGACGCACTATTCAAAATTTAAAAATGAAGTCGGGGTCCCGACCCCTGCGGGCGTCGGGATGGATTGAGGAAATTTATAGGAAAGCTCAAGGCATTGACGAAAGTCCGGTAGTTGAGGAATACGAAACCAAATCCATTGGCGAGCAGGAAACATATGAGGCCGACACACTGGACAGCAATTTTTTAACCAGCCGCCTCAAAGAACTTAGCCGGAGCGTTTTTAGGAGTCTCCAAAAAGAAGGCTTTAAATTTCGCACTGTCTCAATAACTGTCCGCTTCGCCGACTTTGAAACCAAAACCCGCGCCCGCACCTTAAAAGAATCAGTTCAAGACCAAAAAATCTTAGAAACCGAAGCCCTGCAGCTCTTTTTGTCTTTTTTGGACCGGCGCGAAAACCCCAGGAAGAAATTAATCAGACTTATCGGTGTCAGGGTTGAAAAATTATCGTGAAATCATCGCGCTTGAGTTCTCCACAGGCCGGCTTTACTCTATGTTATAATTGAAACCAATAGAGTTAATCGAAAAGGTCGAGCACTTTAATAGCGACACCAATCTACGAATTCACACGAATGACGCTAATGGATTATTCGTAAATTCGCGTGTCATTCGTAATTAGTGTCGCTGGATATATGAATCCTAAGCAATTCCTGCAAATCGGCGGTGTCATCTTGGTATTAGTTGGTCTTTTGGGCTTTTTTGGCTTGATTGGACCGACTTCTGATCAGAGTATTTTTGGTGAGGCTTGGTGGTTTGATAACGGCGAGAACTGGGCGCATACGGTTTTAGGCGTGGTTGCTTTAATCGCGGCTTTTGCTCTTAAGAGCGAGTCGGCTCAAAAGAATCTGGTTATCCTGGTTGGTGTTCTCGGCCTTTTCTTCGCGGTTTACAACATCTTTTCTACCACTTTTTTGGGCGCCAATTTGGAAAATCCGCTTGATTTGATTCTCCATCTCGTCATAGGCGTCTGGGCTTTGTGGGCCGCGCTCCGCAAGCCAGCGATGATGGGCGCGTAAGAATAAATTATTTCGCCTTCTTTAAAAAATAGTCCTGGGGTGAGGCCGGGACTATTTTTTTTGAGAAGTCAGCCGCGACGGCCGCGGGATATTTTAAATAAAAAAATGGGGCAGCTGCCGTAGCGAGCCTGCCCCGTGAGGAGTTTCCGCCGACTGGCGGATACGTAATTATCGTTCAGGGAACATACGTTCCCATAGAGCCGCGCTAAGCGCGGAGGTGCGGTATTCAATTGGCGACGAGCTGATTTTATTATCAGCTACTGGCGGGAGCGAGTCAATAGAAGTTATCCACACCGGGTAGTAGAAGTGCGATTATAGGATAAAGCTCGCAAAGCGAGCCAATCGCACTTTCACTACCCGGCACACCCTCGTTAGCAATTCCCCAGAAATCAATTACAAAAATATGTTAAACTAAAATACGAGGATTTATGAATAATCATTCTTTAAAAGTCCATCCCCGGGAAATTCGCCGCCCTAAACATCGCAAAAGCCAGCTTAACGAAAATTTATTAGTTATTGCCGGGAGCATTTTCGCGGCCATTCTTTTTGCTCAAAGCGGCGTGGTCGGCGAGATTTTGACTCAAACTAAAGGCATTGAGATGCTGGCGAGTTTTATCGGCGGCTTTTTTTTTACTTCGCTCTTTACGGTGGCGCCGGCAACGGTAGTTTTAGGAGAAATAGCTCAAGAAAATTCCATAATTTTTGTGGCTTTATTTGGCGGTGCGGGCGCTGTCCTTGGAGACTTGATTCTATTTAGGTTTTTGAAAAGCAATTTAACCGATGATTTAGCGGTACTTTTCAGCCACCCCAAATCCGAGCGGCTCTTAAAACTCGTTCACCTTAATATTTTCCACTGGCTCTTGGTTTTTGCCGGCGCGGTGGTCATCGCCTCGCCCTTACCCGACGAATTGGGGCTTATGCTTATGGGTCTTTCGGAAATCAAGCTGAAATTTTTGATTCCGCTTTCCTTTGTCCTAAATTCCCTAGGTATTTTAATTGTGGGATTGATTGCCAGAGGATTGGTTTAAGATAATGGTTTCATCAATTATCAATTCAAACGACCCAGCTACCGCCGATGTGGTTTTTTTGAGCGCCAACTATGATCAGACTTCATCATTCCGGAAAGGCGCTGACAAAGGTCCGGCCGCCATCATTCAAAATCTCAATCGTCAGATTGAATTTTTCTCCCGCTCCACCGGCCTGGTGCCAACCGAACACTCTCGGATTGCGCACTTTGATCCTGGCGACTTGAACCATCTTGCCCCCGAAGCCATGGTTGAGACCTTGAAAGATCACTGCCGCCGGCTTTGGAAACGCGGCAAGAATCTTTTGATTCTTTTAGGCGGCGAGCATTCTATAACCAACGGTTTTCTCAAACTTGCCGGAGAAATGGGAATTGCCAAAGAGATCACCATTTTTCAGATTGACGCCCATCTTGATTTGCGGGATACTGACGCTGATTACAGCGACGAGCCTTACGGCAAATACGCGCATTCCTGCGTCATGCGCCGCGCCGCCGAGATTGGCTTTCCGATTGTCTCGGTTGGCATCCGCGCTTACTCCGAAGAGGAGATGGAGTTGGCGCGAAAAGCGGGCGTGAGCATCTTTGAACTTAGAAGCCGCGAGATGCCTGATCTAAAAAAAGTAGTTCAGGCCGTGAGCACGGAACAAGTTTACATCACGCTTGATGTTGACGGCATTGATCCGAGCTCAATGCCCGCCACCGGCACGCCGGTTCAGGGCGGGCTTGAGTGGTACTATACCTTGGATCTGCTTCGGGAAATTTTCTTAAAGAAAGAAGTTGTCGGCTGTGACATTGTTGAGGTGGCGCCGCGGCTGGATGACAGCTTGACTGAATACGGAGCGGCGCAGCTCGCTTACGAGATGATTGCTTACCGGCTTTTGAAGGAGCAACAATATGGGAAGTAAAGCGCCTAAATTTGAGCCCTTGGAGCGTCTGGATTTAAGGAAACGTCAGACCGTCGGTCAAATTGTAGACGGCATGAGCCGCTGTTCTTTCGGCGCGCGCATGCTGGGCGAAGTCGCCCAAACTTTAACTGACTGGGCCAAAGATCCTAAGCGCCGACCAGCCGTTATTTACACCGGCAAACCGAGCACTCCGCTGGGACAACTCTTGCGCGAGATGGTTCGGCGCCGGTGGTTTTCTCGGCTTTTGACGCCCGAAGCTTACCCTAAAGCCAAGCGGGTCTCGGGCAATGTCGTGGTTGTAGGTTTTTTTACTGAAACTCAAGCGCAAGTTCTTTACCGAAAACCTGAGCGGGCGATTTTCATAAATAGCGCCGGCTTGGCTAAACCCGGACAGGTAATGGACGGCTGGTTTCCGGATGCGGTTTTCGCTGATCCTGCTTTTGTAATGCCGGTGCTCTTCCTGACGCTGGAGGAAAGGCTGGAAGGCAGACGGGCGTCGGTCAAAGAACTTATTAAGATGCTTAAAGGTTACGGCGGTTTGGCGGATGAGGTGGTTCACGGCGCCGAGACTTTCGTCACCATGGTTGAGAATCCCGAGTGCACGGTTTTTCTTACCTTAAGCGGCGCTATGACCATTGCCAAGATGGGCTTGGTTATCTGCGAGATGATTGATCGGGAAATGGTGCATGCCATTGCCTCAACCGGCGCGCTCATGGCCCACGGTCTTATTGAGAGCGTTGGTTTGGCGCACTACCGTTATAATCCCAAGATCAGCGATCGGATTCTGGCGCGCAAGAAATTAAACCGCGTGACCGACGCCTTAGAACCGGAGACCAACTTTGATCATATTGAGGAAATTCTCGATCGGGTGCTTTGGGATATTTCTGAAAAAACGCTTCTTAGTCCGCGCACCTTTCACCGCATGATCGGCGCTTACTTGGCTAAGCATTATCCCAATGAGCGGGGGATACTTAAATCCGCTTTTGAGAAGGATGTGCCGGTTTTTGTGCCGGCTTTCCACGATTCGGAAATTGGCAACGATCTCTTTGTTCATAATCAGAAGCGCCGACGCCGGAAACTTGCGCGCCTGGTTATGGATATTGAACTTGATTCTGAATATCTGGTGAAACGTGTTGCCCGCGCCAAGCGGATCGGCATTTTCTCCATCGGCGGCGGCGTGCCTCGGAATAACATTCAAAACGTGGCGCCGATGATTGAGATTATGAACCAGCGTTTAGGCACCCATTTTCCGGAGCATAAGTTTTTCTACGGCTGCCGGATTTGTCCCGATCCTATGTGGTATGGACATCTTTCCGGCTGTACTTACTCTGAAGGCGCTTCTTGGCGCAAGATGGATTTGGGCGGGCGCTTCAGCGCCATCCACGCTGACGCCACCCAAGTCTGGCCGTTTTTGGTTAGACTCGTGATGGATAAGCAGGATCATAACCTCCATTCATCCAGCTAGAAAAAATTCGTAGCCCCATTTAGCACTCTTGACGTGGGACTGCTAACTGGACTACAATGACAATAATGATGGTCATGACACCCAGAGCAACCAAAATTTTAGAAGCCGTTATTAGGGAATATATTACGACTGGCGAGCCGGTGAGTTCTCGAAAGCTTCTCAAGAAGTATGATTTTGAAGTTAAAGACGCCACTATCCGTAATGAATTAAATACATTGATCGGCAGCGGTTTCCTATCCCAAGTTCATATTTCAAGCGGCCGCTTGCCCACTGACAAGGCCTACCGGTTCTTAGTTCAAAGAATTTTGGAGGATTTGGGGGAAGTTGAGTTTAAAGTAAGTCGTTCCTTAGGCGAAATCAGTGAGGAATTTTCCCGCCATCAATTTGATGATTTTGTAAATGATTTATCAGAAGAACTTGAACTCTTGAGCGTTGGCTATGAACTTCAAGAGGGAGAAGTGTTCAAAAGCGGGCTTCAGGAACTTTTTAGCCAGCTTACTCATGATGCCGAAATTTACGATCCGCGCCAGACTTTTGAAATCGTTAAGGATTTTGAGCTTCTAGACGAACGTATGAGCGATCTTTTGAATTTTGTGAAGAAAGATAGTCAGCCAAGAGTTTTCATTGGCAAAAGTCCGATTACCAAAAGCCGTGAACTTTCAGTCATTGCCGATCGTTATAAAATTAACGGCGATGAATTTGTACTCGCGGCAGTCGGTCCCAAGCGGATGGATTATGAGAGGAATATCGGGTTTTTTATGAAGCTAAAGGAAACCATAACTAATAACTTATAACTGACGACTATGACTGACGAAATTAAAAAAGAAGAACAAACCAAGGAAGAAGTAAAGGAGCTTGAAGGAGTTGATGAGGCGAAAGTTTTCACGGAAAAGCTCGAAAAGTGCGAAAAAGACAAGGAAGAATATTTAAACGGCTGGAAGCGGGCCAAAGCTGATTTGATTAACTATCAGAAAGAAGAAGCCAAACGTTTGGAAGAACTCTTAAAATTTGGTAACATTGATTTAATTCGCGATTTTATTCCGGTTTTGGACAGTTTTGATTTGGCCCTTACCGTCCTAGAGAAAGAAGGCAAGGCAGAGAAGGGTATCTATATGATTCGCGCCCAACTTGAAGATGTTTTAAAAAAGCGCGGTTTTGAGCGAATGACGGTTGCGGTCGGCAATCCCTTTGATCCCAATCTTCATGAATCAGTCGGTGAAATAGAATCAGGTGAGCCAGCCGGAACTATTGCTATGGAGGTAGAGAGAGGATACTTGTTGAATGGCAGGGTGGTGAGACCGGCGAGAGTAAAACTAGCGAAAACAAAATCCCAATGACAAAATCCAAATTACAAATCAATGATTAAAGTCCAAAATCCAAAAGTCACTTTGTCATTTGAGCTTTGGATTTGATTTGACATTTGAACTTGGGGCTTTGGATTTTCAATATAATTAATTATGGCAAAAATAATCGGTATTGATCTCGGTACAACCTATTCAGCCGTCGCCATCACCGATGCCGGTGAGCCGCGGATTTTGGAAAACGCCGAAGGCGCGCGCATTACCCCATCCATCGCGGCGATTTCCAAAGCCAACGAGCGGCTCACGGGACTTTTGGCCAAGCGGCAGGCAGTCACCAACCCTAAAAACACGATTTTTTCGGTCAAAAGACTCATCGGCCGCAAATGGACTGACAAAGAAGTCCAGCATGATAAATCTTGGCTGCCCTATGAAATGCGCGAGTCAAATACTGGCGGCGTGGAAGTCAAGATGGCTGATAAGTGGTACACACCGGAAGAAATTTCCGCCATGGTCTTGGGCAAGTTAAAAGCCGATGCGGAAATGCGCCTCGGCGAAAAGATTGACGAAGCGGTAATTACCGTGCCGGCTTATTTTGACGATTCCCAAAGACAGGCCACCAAAAATGCCGGCGAGATCGCCGGTCTTAAAGTCAAACGCATTTTAAACGAGCCCACGGCCGCGGCTTTGGCTTACGGTTTGAACAAAAAGAAAGCTGAAAAAATCGTGGTTTATGATTTTGGCGGCGGCACTTTTGATGTCTCGGTCTTGGAGGTCGGCGATGACACGGTTGAGGTCAAATCAACCGGCGGCGACACTCATCTGGGCGGCGATGATTTTGACAAACGCATTATTGAACATTTGGTCAAGGAATATAAAAAGGAATCCGGCATTGATATTTCTAAAGACCCGCTCGCCCTCCAGCGACTCAAGGAAGCGGCCGAGCGCGCTAAGCACGAACTCTCAACCGCGCTCGAGACTGAAATCAATCTGCCTTACATCACCTCCGATTCAGCCGGGCCGAAGCACTTTTTAATGAAGCTCACGCGCGCCAAACTCGAGGAATTGGTGGGCGACTACCTTGAACGTTCCATAAAAATCCTGGATTCGGTCATTGGGGAGTCCGGCCTTAAAATTTCTGAAATCAATGAAATTGTGCTCGTGGGCGGCCAGACCCGAATGCCGGCCATGCAGGAGACAGTAAAAAAATACTTTGGCAAAGATCCGCACCGCGACATTAATCCCGATGAAGTAGTGGCCTTGGGCGCGGCGGTTCAGGCCGGCATTTTGCAGGGCGATGTGCGCGACATCCTGCTTTTGGATGTTACCCCGCTATCGCTCGGCATTGAAACTTTGGGCGGTGTCTTTACGCGCTTGATTGAAAAAAACACCACCGTGCCCACGGCCAAAACCCAAGTTTTTTCAACCGCGGCTGACAATCAGACCTCGGTCGAAATTCACGTGCTCCAAGGCGAACGCGAGATGGCCTCGGACAACAAGACGCTGGCAAGATTTATTTTAGACGGCATTCCGCCCTCGCCGCGCGGTATGCCGCAGATTGAAGTGACTTTTGATATTGACGCCAATGGAATTCTCTCGGTCTCGGCTAAGGATAAGGCGAGCGGCAAATCCCAGTCAGTTAAAATTGAGGCCTCCACTCAACTCTCCAAAGAAGAAGTGGAAAAGTTAAAAGCCGAAGCCGCGAGCCACGCGGAGGAAGACCGGAGGAAGAAAGAATTAGTTGAAGCGCGTAATCAGGCGGATCAGCTGATTTATGTTACCGAGAAGTCCTTGAAAGACGCCGGCGACAAAGTTTCAGCCGAAATTAAAGACGCGGTTAATCAAAAAGTTGAGACGTTAAAATCAGTTAAGGACGGCGGTGACTTAGAAAAGATTAAGTCTGCGACCGCCGAACTCTCCGCCGAAATCCAGAAAATCGGCGGAGCGATGTACGGCAAGAAAGACTAAAATTGATGATTGATCGTGCCCTTATAAAAATCTCCGTCTTGGGCGGCTTGAATCTCATCTTAGCGGCGTTTTTCAGTTACGAGTTCACTGCCGCCATCGCTCTGCCCGAACTCAAGAGGCTGCTTTTTATCTTTATCATCCTAATCGTCTGGCTGGCTTTATTTGCGCTTCAGACTTTTTTGATTCATAGTCCGCGGCTGGTCTTGGGGCTTACCGCGCTTCAAGGAGTGGCTGTCTGGCTGTTCCTGAATCAGAAATTCGCGGCGCTCCCGATCGCGGCCGCCGCCGTCCTCATACTATTTTTAACGATGGGGATGCTAAGCGGCCGGGCACAGCTTAGGAATTCGCTTAAAATCAGATTTTTAAGAGTAAGCCACCGCGCGACTGCCATCGCTTTAACCGGCCTCTCCTTTTTTGCCGTTCTCTATCTTTTGGGAGTTCTTGATTTTACCGAGCCGGCCACCGCCAAAAACGTCTTGAAATTTTTGCTTCAAGGTTCAGAGCCTATTGTCTCGAAATTTGTTCCGGGTTTTTCGCTGGAGGCGCCGGTAATCGAAGTTGTGGAGTCATTCGCGCGGAGCGAGCTCCCGGCCGGCACGCCCGCCTCACTGGTGGATCAAGCCGCCGACGATTTGCTTAAAAATTTGAGCAACCGGTTCGGCATTGTGATCCGCGGCCAAGATACGGTAATTGACGCTATCATCGCCGCCAGCCTGCCTAAATTGACTGATTTGGGACCGGCTTACCAAACTTTGACGCTGGCCGCGATTGGCCTGGTCTTTTTCGGCTTTTTTAAATTCTTGGCTTTTTTTCTGAATCTTATTATAATTATTTTAAGCGCGCTGATTTATAAACTTCTGCTGGTGACCGGATTTATGTATATAACGCTCGAGAACCAAAGCAAAGAAGTGATAGTGGTGAACTAGGCAGTTTTTAGTTGTTAGTTTTAAGTTTTAGTCGGCTGGTTATTGGTTATAGTTTAAAACTTGATTAAAACCAAAACCAAAAACCAATAAACCATAACTAATAACCAATAACTAAAAACTAACTTCCTATATGGACTATTATCAAATCCTCGGCATAGACAAAAGCGCTTCGGAAGAAGAAGTCAAAAAGGCCTATCGCCGGCTGGCGCATCAGTATCATCCTGATAAAGCCGGCGGCGATGAGAAAAAATTCAAGAAAATCAACGAGGCCTATCAGATTTTATCCAACCGGGAAAAACGCGCCCAGTATGACCGTTTCGGCCGTGTATTTGACGGTGGTTTTTCCGCCGGCGGCGGACCAAGCTATGGCGGCGGCAGCCCATTCGGCTGGGAGTTTGGTTTTGGTTTTGATCCGACCCAGGATGATCTCGGCAATATGGGCGATATTTTTGATGCCTTTTTTGAAGGGCTGGGGGTTAAGAAGAAAAGACGCGCCTACGAGCGGGGTTCGGACTTGGAAGTTATCCATGAAATTACTTTGGAAGAAGCTTTTCGCGGCGCCGTGAAATCAATTAAGTTTAAGGCGTTTGTAGCCTGCGGCCAATGTAGCGGTGTCGGACATTTTCCGGCCGAGGGCTTTAATAAGTGTTCGGCTTGCGACGGCCGCGGTGAAATTCAGGAGTCGCGCCGGACTTTTTTCGGCAACTTTACTCAAGTTAGAGCTTGTTCCAAGTGTCATGGTTTGGGCAAAATTCCGAACAAATACTGTTTGACTTGCAACGGCAAAGGCCGGCTGGAAGATGAGAAAACCATTGAACTTACCATTGCGCCCGGAGTTCAAGACGACCAATTGATTAAGATTGCCAAAGCCGGCGAGGTGGGCGAGCGAGGAGCCGAGGCTGGCGATCTTTATGTACGGATTAAAGTCAGGCCGCACGATACTTTGAAGCGCGAAGGCGATAATCTCTTCGTCCGTCAGGAAATCAATTTGATTGATCTTTTAGTTGACCGGATGGCAGAAGTTAAAACCATTTCCGGCGGACGGATTAAAGTTGATATTCCTTCTAGTTTTAAACTGGGAGACCAGCTTGTGGTAGGTGGCGAAGGTATGCCTCATTTGGGCGGCTACGGCCGCGGCAATCTTTATATTGATCTGGAAATCAAAATCCCGAAAAAATTAAATGAAAAAGCCAAGAAGCTCCTCGAAGATTTGAAAAAAGAACTGGAATAACTTACAATTTTTTTACGCCCCCATAGCTTAGTGGTAAAGCAGCTGCCTTTTAAGCAGCTGACCAAGGTTCGATTCCTTGTGGGGGTATTGCATTTTTACGATTGTCCTCTCCTGCGTGGTATAATTAGCATCAGTCCATTCCAAAAACGATAACTCTGGGAGGGCTCTCCCGATGAATGAGAAATTCCGGAGTAAACTCTTAGCCTTAGAGAAATTAAGAGCTGAAGGCGACTATCAAGGGTAGTTTGAAGGCTTGAAGGGTATAGGCGGCTGGGCAACGCGAGAGAAACTCTTTAGCGGCAGTACCCGATTAGGGACCTATAGTGATGAACTATTGGCATATGAGGCCGAAATGGCCGCCGGCAATCTCGAATTTTTCCTCAAGGAACGGGTTGGTTCAATAGTTGAGCTGCCCACTAACCAGAAGCTCGCGCTCATCAAATGGGCGAAAGATAAGACAGAAGTTTCGACTCCCTAGGCTCCGAGTTTAACCCCGGAGCTTTTTTGTTGTTTTTGTTCAAAAATTCAAGATAACGTCATTGGTGCGTAGGGTTGACATAAAACATTTGGAGGCACAAGATGATAAGTGAAATAAAGGTCGATAATTAATTATCTTAACCTATGAAAAGAATCTCTATCATTATTAGTTTGTTAGGACTCGGATTACTCACGGCTTCAGTATCTCAAGTTTCTGCCCAGCTTCCAAAAATCAATCCCATTATCGGCATTGATGGCGGCGGCACCGCCGGTTTCTTGGCAAAATTTTTAGACCCGAATACTATCGGCGATTCAATAATTTATGAATTGGGCGGCAACGTCGGGATTGGGACGACGAACCCAGGGCAGAAGTTGACTGTCTCTGGGACTATTGAATCTACGTCGGGCGGAGTCAAATTTCCGGATGGAACGACGCAGATCACGGTTGGTTCTGTGCTACAGACGCGGGTTTACAGCGATTACACCCGGCGTGTCACAAGCAGCGGCAACTCCTATTACTTTGGCGGGGGGGAATACGGTAACGCGATCACGCCGAAGAAGTCGAATAGCGTCATACTCATCAACATCAGCTACTTTGGAGAGGCGGATACGCATGATGTCCACACCTTCTTGCAATACAGCATCGGTGGGGGTGCATGGACGGACTTTGACGTGGTCGGCAATGGGCAACAGGGTACGCTGAAACTGGGCAGTTATCCAGACGCGGACTACAACTCCACCCCCCACAATTACTCGACCCAGGTGGCAAAAGCGTTCGGCACAACCCAGGCGATTGCGTTCCGCATGTGGCATTTCAACGGAGGTACGTTTTACCACAACAACTCGGTGAGCACGCCGTATGAGACAGGTCCCTCTACTCTCGTCCTGCAGGAACTGGATGCGCAAAACTCTTCCTACGTCAAGCGATGACCCCTTAGTTTTATTATGCTATTCGTCGGGAGTTCTGGGTTTTATCCGCCCCCAGTCCGAAGCCTGCATTGCCGGCGCTTTACTTCCCAAAGATAGAAATACGGACTTTCCACCCGGAGACGGAAAAAGATAAAGCAAAGCCAAATCAAAATTAAGCCGGCTTTGACCGGTCATTTTGAAGTTGTAATTTTTAGTTATTTAAGATAAGATTTTAAGAAATGCGCAAAAGACCGGTTTTGATTTTAATTGTGATTTTAGCCGTGAGTTTATTTGGCGCTTTTTTTGTTTTTCCTAAAGGCATTGGTTCAAGCTGGCGGTCATGGCGGTTGGGCTTGGATTTGGTGGGCGGCAGTCATTTGGTTTACGAGATTGATCTCTCCGGTGTGGGGGACGCGGATCGCGATTCGGTGGTTTCTGGTCTTCGCGATGTCATAGAAAAACGGGTTAATCTTTTTGGCATAAGCGAGCCCCAAGTTTATACAGCCGAGAGCGGGGAAGCGAGCCGTCTTATTGTTGAGCTAGCCGGCATAAGCGATGTCGGGGAGGCGATTAAAGAAATCGGCGAAACTCCTTTTTTGATTTTTTCCGAAGTCAAAATACCAGAGGACGCCACCGCGACTACTACTTTTACTGAAGAAAATTTCCTGCCCACTGAACTTACCGGTCGTTATATTGTGGGCGCCAGTTTAGTCTTTGATCAGGTAACCGGCACCCCGCAAATCAGTTTAAATTTCAATGACGAGGGCTCGAGAATTTTTGAAGCATTAACCGAACGGAATGTCGGCAAACCGATTGCGGTTTTCCTAGACGGCAATTTAATCACCGCGCCAGTGGTGCAGGAGAAAATTACCGGCGGCCGGGCCCAGATTACCGGCCAGTTTACTTTGGAAGACGCAAAAATATTAGTGGCAAGATTTAATGCCGGCGCCTTGCCCGCGCCCATTACCTTAATCAGCCAGCAGACGGTGGGCGCGAGTTTAGGCACTGACTCTTTGAAAAAAACTTTGATAGCCGGGCTCCTAGGCACGATTTTAATTATGCTTTTTATGGCAGTTTACTACCGTTTTTGGGGCTGGTTTGCCATCGGCGCTTTGATAATTTACATTATTGTAATACTTGTGGTTTTTAAGCTATTCGGCGTTACTATGACCTTAGCCGGTATTGCCGGCATAATTTTATCCATTGGCATGGCGGTTGATGCCAATATCCTGATTTTTGAGCGCACCAAAGAGGAGATTAAAAAGGGACTCAACCGCCTGGCCGCCATGGAAGAGGGGTTTCATCGCGCCTGGCTCTCCATTCGGGACTCCAATGTTTCAACCATTATTACCTCAATCATTCTCTATTACCTTACCTCGGGCTTTATTAAGGGCTTTGCGCTCGCGCTCCTTATCGGGGTCGTCGTCTCAATGTTCAGCGCTATTACCGTAACCCGAACTATGCTTAGGGTCTTTATTAGGCAATGACAAATTTCAAAGCTCAAATGTCAAATCAAATCCAAAGTCTAAAGTTCAAATGTTTTGGATTTTAGGTTTTGAGTTTGATTTGGAATTTGGATTTTGGCATTTGGATTTATGATTAATGTAATTGGCCATAAACGTGTCTTTCTATCAATCTCTGGACTCTTGGTCATAGCCAGTGTCATTGTTATCGCAGTTTTCGGCTTTAGGCCGGGGATTGATTTTGTAGGCGGCACTTTATGGCAGATTAAATTTTCTGATTCCGCAATTAGCCGTGAGACCTTGGCTGAATCTCTAAAAACTAAACTTCAGCGTGAGGACGCCATTATCACCACCGAGGGCGGCGGGAGTTTCCTGATTCGGACGCTCGAGGTGAGCGAAGCCGATCACCAAAAATATCTTGAACAAATTAAGACCGAACTGGGAGCGGCGGAAGAACTGCGTTTCGAAACTATCGGCGCCGCGGTGGGAGGTGAACTCCGCCGCCGAGCCATTTGGGCATTTGTTTTAGTGCTTCTGGCCATCTCGCTTTACATTGCTTTTGCTTTTAGAAAAGTCTCGCGGCCAGTCTCTTCTTGGAAGTACGGAGTGATAACGCTCGTTACTTTATTTCATGATGCTTTAATCCCAGCCGGACTTTTTGCTTTGCTCGGCCGCTTCTTAAATGTTGAAATGGACACCAATTTCATCGTGGCTATTTTGGTGGTTATGGGTTTTTCTGTCCATGACACCATTGTGGTTTTTGACCGGATTCGAGAGCATCTCCGGGTTTCCGGATTCGGCGGCAAAACCGATTTTAATACGCTGGTCAATAACAGCGTCAATCAGACCATGGCCCGTTCCATCAATACCTCGCTCACCCTGATTCTAGTTTTGATAGCGCTTTACTTTTTAGGAGCCCCGAATCTTGGTTATTTTGTTCTGACTATCGGTATAGGCACTATTGTCGGCACTTATTCGTCAATTTTCGTAGCCAGCCCCCTATTAACCCTGTGGAGAAAGCGGTCTTGACCCTTTTAGTTGACAAGAATATAATAAGGTGATAAGCTTAAAGAGTCGAATAAATCTAGTTTAATTCTATGCCAAGCACCAAGGTCAATTTTAATAATGTCGGCGCCTTTATTAAGGAGTTTTTAACGGGTTTGGACGGCCGTGAAGGCGAGGTGATTCGCGCCCGCTATGGCTTAGACGGCGGCCAGGGGCTCACGCTTCAGGCCATCGGCGATCGTTACGGCATTACCCGAGAACGAGTCCGGCAGATTGAGGCCGGAGCTTTGGGTTCGCTCCGAAAAAAGCGTCAAGCTCCCTATTTTAAATCTTTCGTCCAAAAAGCCGTCAGTCACTTAAAAAGTCAGGGCGGAGTAGAGAGAGAAGATCAGTATTTGGAAAATCTCCGAAAGTTATTGCGAGATGGAGGCGGGCTGGCCGAATTTTCCTCGGCCGCCAAGTTTATTTTGGAGTTGTCCGGCAGAGTTTCCCAGTTTCACGATCCTTTGGAACGCGACTGGCATCCTTATTTTTATCTCACTCACGACGACAAAAAACGCGCTCAGGCCTTTCTAGGTCGGCTGGTTCACGTCCTTGGGGGCCGCCGCGATGAAGTTTTAAAGGAGAAAAAGTTTGAGAGCGTTTTTAAAACTGTCGCCAAAAATCTGAATGTTAAAGAAGCGGTGGCGCGCAGTTTCTTGGGAGTTTCCAAAAAGTTCGGCACCGGTCCTTTTGGCGATTTCGGTCTCCTTACCTGGGCGGAAGTCAATCCCATAACCGCCCGCGACTGGGCTTATCTGATTTTAAAAAGAGAAAAGAAACCGCTTCACTTCAGCGAGCTTTCAAAGATTATCAGTGAGCATCGCAAGGATCGGCGGACTAATTTGCAGACTATCCATAATGAAGTTATTAAAGATGAGCGGTTTGTTTTGGTGGGCCGAGGTCTTTACGCGCTCCGCGAGCACGGCTTTGTCCCCGGCACCGCCCGCGAGATTATTGCCCATCTTTTGGAAAAGCATGGACCCATGCCCTCGCGCCGGATTATAGAGTTGGTTAAGGAACAGCGCTTTATCAAGGACGCAACCGTCCTGATTAACCTCCAGAACCGCAAGCATTTTGCGTCACTTCCCGACGGCCGCTACTCGCTCCGCGAGGCTTAAGCCCTCTTACTTCTTGCCTCTTTTATCTCTTTCTTTTCTTAGCTATAATTAGAGCTATGAGGTTTTGGTATTACGTCAACGTCGCTTGGCTTGAGGTTTGGCCTTTGATTGCCGCCGGCATTCTCTACGGCTTATTCCGTTCGACCTGGATGTTCTGGCGGCAGTCTATCTATAAAATTTTCAAATGGGTGCTTTTAGAGATTCGTATTCCCCGCGAAATTCAAAATAGTCCCTATGGCATGGAGCAGGTTTTGGCCGCCATTCACTCGTTACGGAATACCCCGAACAATTTGTGGGAATGGTATTGGGCCGGCGAGGTTACCCGCTGGTATAGTCTGGAACTGGTTAGCTTTGGCGGCGAAACCCATTTTTACGTCCGCTGTTATTTCAGGCAGAAAGGATTGGTTGAAGCCGCTTTTTTCTCTCAATACCCTGATCTTGAACTGGTGGAAGTTGAGGATTATGTGGATAAAATTCCCGATACGGTAAAAGAGCTGGATCAATTAGGTTATGACATGTGGGGAAGCGAAATGCTTTTAGATAAACCTTCAGCTTACCCAATCAAAACCTATCACGAATTTGAGTCCCCCGACGAAAATAAAGAAATTGATCCCATTTCGGCTTTTTTGGAAGTTTTGGGCAAAGTCAAAAAAGAGGAAATGGTGGCTATTCAGATTTTAATCGCGCCGGCGGATTATCGCTGGCGAGACGAATTCCATAATTTAGTGGAAAAACTCAAAGAGCCAAAAATTAAAAAAGAGGAAATTAAGGGAGGAGAAGAAGGACAATTCGCGAGTTTTGCCAAGATGATTGCCCGCTCGCCCGGTGAAATTGATATTTTGAAAGCAGTAGAAAACAATCTTTCGAAACCCGCCTTTGACACGCTCATTCGTTTTGTTTATCTATCGCCGAAACAAATTTTCTACGACAGTTTTGCCCGCCGCGCCATCACCGGCTCTTTTAACCAATACGCCGCCCTGAATTTAAATAGATTCCGACAGAATTATACGATCTCGACCAGAACTATGTTTTGGTTTTTTCCTTATTTTTTTCCGGTAAGACGCAATCTCTACCGAAAGCAGCGTTTATTCTACGAATATAAATTACGCCATATTCCTCCCCAGTCTGTTATGGGTAGATTTATGAGCGCCTATTTCCTGAACTGGAATTTCGCCTCCAGACGCTTCAAAATCAATACCGAGTGTCTGGCCACAGTTTATCATCCACCAACCGCGATGGTTTTGACCGCGCCTCATATTCCGCGGGTGCCGAGCCGCAAAGCCGGTCCGCCGGCCGGGCTGGCCATTTTCGGCGATGAAAAATTAATTGAGAAATTTCAATGAGTTCTTTGGTAGAATTTTTGAGCGACCCTTTCGGTTTTATCGGGTTTTATTTCAATGATATTTTTTCCGATCGGCTGTTTTGGTCCGGCGTTTGGCAGTCCACTCGTTACAGTTTTTTGGTTTTAGACGGCATCCTGCTTATCGCTTTTGTGGGAGTCTACTTCGCCGCCTTAAAATATCGGCCCAAACTGCGGCTCACGCGCGGTCCGGTAAAACGGATCTATACGCTCCGCGACACGGTTTTACGTGATCGCTGGAACGGCATTTTAAGAAGAACCGCCGCCGCCACGCCTGACGCTCTTAAGGTGGCGATTATTGAGGCTGACAAATTTGCCGATGATGTTTTAAAGCAATTGGGTTTGGGCGGCGAGCATATGGCTGATCGGCTGGAGAAACTTTCGCCGCAGGAGATTCGTTCCGTGGATCGCCTTTGGCGGGCGCACCGCTTCCGCAACAATTTGGTGCACGCGCCGGATTTCAGCCCGCCAGTTTCGGAATATAAGAAAACTTTAGAGGATTATCAGGCGTTTTTTAAGGAAGTAAAAGTAATTGAATAAAAAAAATGATGCCCATCAGCTAATTTTATGCCAATTTTGCGAATTGCGAATGAGGTTAATCGTTATTCGCAATTAGTAGATTGGCATTGGATTCGCATTATTGGCATCTTGAGAAAGTGCCACGAGCCGGAAAAGTTCAAATAATTAGATACGCGCCGCCGCCGCCGGAGTTGCCCATCTACGGCCGCCTTGATCCGGTTGAAGTTTCTTTTATCGGCCGGACCAACTACATTGCCGCTTTGGAGGAAAAGCGCTTTATTTTCGGCATTAAACGCGTTGATCGCCGCCGTCATGTCTATATCATCGGCAAGAGCGGTGTCGGCAAATCAAAGCTCTTGGAACTTTTCATTCGTCAGGATATTGCCTACGGCCATGGTCTCTGTTTTATTGATCCCCACGGCGATGTGATTGACGCTGTTTTAAATTTTATTCCCGAGCATAGAATTCAAGACGTGGTGATTATTGATCCCACTGATATGGCTCATCCGGTATCTTTCAATCCGTTGGCTAATGTTGATCCCGGATTTAAGCATCAATTAACCCAGGGCCTGATTGAAGTAATGGAAAAGCAGTTCGGCGCCAACTGGACGCCGCGTCTGGAGCACGTCTTTCGTTTCACTTGTCTCGCGCTTTTGGATTATCCGCACGCCACTATGCGCGGCATGATCTCCATGCTTACTGACCGCAATTACCGTCAAAAGGTGGTTGAATATATTGAAGACGACATGGTTAAGCGCTTCTGGGCTATTGAGTTTGCCGATTGGTCGGAAAAGTTTGATACTGATGCCATTATCCCGCTCGTCAATAAACTGGGGCAGTTCTTATCCGATCCGCTCCTCCGGAACATTTTCGGCCAGAAGGAAAACAAGATTGATTTGGATAAGCTCATAAACGAAAAAAAACTGATTTTCATTAATCTCTCTAAAGGCCGCTTGGGCGAGGAGAATTCCAGTTTCTTGGGTTCCATCTTTATCACCAAAATCAAGCAAGCCGGTATGGCCCGAGCTTCGTTGCCCGAGGACAAGCGCATTGATTTTTATCTTTATGTTGACGAGTTTCATAATTTGGTTACCGAGACTTTTGAAAATATTCTCTCCGAAGCCCGCAAATACGCGCTCTGCCTCACCATCGCTCACCAATATGTCGGGCAGATAATTCCGCGGGTGCAGGCCGCGGTTTTGGGTAATACCGGCTGTATCATTATTTTCCGAGTGGGCGGCGAAGATGCGGTAAAGCTCGCTCCCGAGATGGCGCCGATCTTTGAAGTTAAAGATATGATTAATTTGGGCATGCAGGAGTTTTATATCAAAATAACTATTGACGGCGATACTTATGATCCGTTTTCCGCCGAGACGCTCAAGGTTTTGCCGCCCAATCATAAATCCTATCGGGAAAATATTATTGAAACTTCGCGTAGGAAATACACTATTCCCGCTGATGCCGCTAAAAAACTGATTCAAGAGGAAGAAGCGACGATTCTCCGGAGCGCCCAGGAAAAGGCCATTATTGAAGGCAAGGCTAAGGGTGAGGGAACAGCCGAAGCAGGCGGTGAAAAGAGCAAGGGTAAAGGAGATAAGGAGCCAGAACCCCTCATATAATGGCCTGTTAATAACGTTCTTCTAGATTATCCGTTATAATATTTACATTCTCTTATATGAGCCTTATTTTTATTCCTACCTGGGTTGTGATTATAGGCGGCCTGCTGGCTTTATTTATGCTGGTATCAGTGATGGTGCTTTCCCGCTCTTTGGGTGCTTTGGAGAGGGCGGCGACAGAACTGGAAGCTAGGAATGGTAGGGGAAAAGCCGAATCAGAACCCTCGGATGGAGCTATAGATTAGGCCCAAGGTGCGGGGTTGACTTTTCTACAATTTAATATATGCTTAAACTAAGACGATGTTTTTACCCACTTGGGTGCTCATCATCGTAATTTTAATCATCATGGGGTTATTCCTCATGGTGTGTCAGCTTTTTGCACGCCTAAGCAAACTCCGCCGGCTAATCCGCAAGTTAGAAGACCCCAATTATGAAGATCGGATCGGAGCCGGCGGCGATGCCGACAGATAAAAATAGCATAATTATCAAGTCCTCCTTAGCGGGGAATTTTTTTGATTTTTTAAAATCAAAAAAAAGGTATAATTAGGGTATGGATGGTTCGGAAACAAAGATTTGCGAGAATTGTAAACAAGAATTCACCATCGCTCCGGACGACTTTTCTTTCTATGAAAAAATCAGCGTGCCGGCGCCGACTTGGTGTCCCGATTGCCGGCAAAGGCGGCGGTATGCTTGGCGGAATGAACGGGTCTTGTATCGGCGGAATTGTGATCTCTGCGGCAAAAGCACGGTAACTATTTACTCGCCCAATAAACCATATAAAGTCTATTGTCCGCCTTGCTGGTGGTCGGACAAGTGGAATGGGTCGGATTACGGCCGCGATTTTGATTTTTCAAGGCCGTTTTTTGAGCAGTGGCAAGAACTCCAGCTTCAGGTTCCGCGCATCGCCCTTTTAACCAAAAACAGCGTCAATTCGGAATATACCAATCACTCTAGCAATAACCGCAACTGTTATCTCTGCTTCGGCATTTTTGATTCGGAAAATCTTCTTTACTGCACCAACGTCTGGAATGCTTCCAGAGATTCAATGGAAATCTATCGGAACGGCGAAGGCGCAGAGTTATGCTACGAGTGCACCGATTCATTTCGCATTTACCATTGTCAATATGGAAGACTGCTTCGCGACAGCACTGATTGCTTTTATTGCTTTGATTGCCGCGGATGCTCTAGCTGTTTTATGTCATCAAACCTTCGAAACAAAAACTACTATTTTTTTAATCAGCCGTACTCCAAAGAAGAATATCTTAAAAAAATAAAAGAATTTAACCTCGGTTCTTTTAAAGAGAGAGAACAATTATACGGCAAGTATCTCGGCATGATTAAAGAGCAAGCTCTGCATCGGTTTGCCATTATTGAACGATCAAATAATGTTTCTGGTAATGTTATCAGTGACTCTAAAAATGTTCATCAGGTTTTTGACGCCGATAAAGCCGAAGACACTAAATATGGGATTGTTTGTCCGGATGTAAAGCATAGTATGGATTCGTATCACTACGGTTTTGCGATTGAATTGGTCTATGAATCTCACGCTCTTATCCATTCTTATAATGTGCTTTTCAGTCATCTAAGCTACGACAATTCTCATTTAATGTACTGCGACAGCTGTCATAACAGTGAAAATCTTTTTGGCTGTGTTGGGGTTAAGCAGGGACGATATGTGATTTTGAATAAAAAGTATAGTGAGACTGATTATCTGGCTTTAAAAGAGAAAATCATTGAACAGATGAAGAAAACCGGGGAGTATGGCGAATTTTTTCCGCCCCAACTTTCTCCTTTTGGCTATAACGAAACTCAAGGGCAAATTTATATGCCGCTTAAAAAAGAGGCGGCTTTGAAACTGGGCTTGAAATGGGAGGATCGCGTCCCCGGAACTTTTGGTAAAGAAACTTTAAAGCCGGCAGATATTCCCGACAACATTAAAGACGTGCCTGATTCAATTGTTGATCAGGCGCTCGCCTGTATCGAGTGCGGCCGGAATTACAATGTCGTCAAACCCGAACTTGATCTTTACCGGCGATTTAACGCCCCGATTCCAAGATTATGTCCTCATTGCCGGTATCTTAGAAAAATTGCCCTCCGGCCGCCGAGGAAACTTTGGCACCGCGCTTGCCTTTGTAATGGAGAGGAAAGTGAAAAGAGAAAAGAGGGGAGTGTTTATAAAAATACCGTTTCTCATTTTCACGGCCAAAATCATTGCCCCAACGAATTTGAAACCGCTTATGCTCCCGACCGTCCAGAAATTATCTACTGCGAAGCGTGTTATAACGCCGAAGTAGTCTAAGTAATCATTCTAATGTTTTTAAGAACATTAGAATAAGAGATTTATGAATCCAGAAACAAAAACTTGTCAGAATTGCAAAAATCAGTTCGTAATTGAACCGGAAGATTTCAACTTTTACGAAAAAATCAAAGTCCCACCTCCGACTTTTTGTCCGCGATGCCGTCTTCAAAGACGCCTCACTTTTTTCAATATCCACTATCTTTACAAGCGCAAATGCGGCCTTTGCGGCGAGGAGAAAGTCTCTTTTTATCCGCCGGAAGCTCCTTATAATGTCTATTGTCCCCAGTGCTGGTGGGGTGACGGCTGGGATCCGTTTAGTTTCGGCCGTGATTATGATTTTTCCCGCCCCTTTTTTGAACAATTTAATGAACTCCTGCATACGGCGCCGCTGCTCGGGCTCTCCATTGATTTAGATACGGCGAGGCACTCGCCCTATAACCACCACGCCGGCCATCTTAAAAACTCTTATCTTTTATTCTTTGCTGATTTTAACGAAGACTGCGCTTACGGTTTTTATCTGATCCAGAATAAATCGGTTATGGATTCATCGCTCGCCGCCTCCAACGAGCTCCTCTATGACTGTATGAATGTTTATAAAGTCAGCCGGGGAGTGGGCCTTAGGAGTCAGGTGACCGAATCCATTGATTGCTACTTTTTAAAAGACTGCGCCAATTGTCAGAATTGCTTTGCTTCGGCTAATTTGCGCAACAAGAAATATCATATTTTTAACAAACCCTATACCAAGGAAGAATACTTTAAAGAAATTAAAAAATGGGATTTGGGTTCGTACCGAACTTATCAAGAAGTTAAAAAGCTCGCCGAAGAGCACTGGAAAAAATTTACTCCCAAACCCCGATTTGACGAAATGTCGGCGAGGAGCACCGGCAACTATGTTTTCCAAGCCAAAAACTGTAAACAGTGTTTTGAAGTGATTGGCGCTGAAGATTCAAAGTTTCTGCTCATGACCTATCTGCCGCCCATCAAAGATTGCTGGGATTACACCAGCTGGGGCAACAATGTGAATTTACTCTACGAATGCTGTGTTTCCGGCGAAGCCGCCGCCAATTTGCGGTTTTGTCAGGAATCAGGACTTAATCTCTATAACGCCGAATACTCAAAAGCCGCTACCGGCGGTTCCAACCTCTTTGGCTGTGTTAGTATGAAAAAAGGCGATTATGCTATTTTCAATAAACGCTATACAGAGCAGGAATTTAATGAGCTCCGCGAACGAATCGTCAAGCATATGAATGATATGCCTTACATTTCAGAAGTCGGAAGCGAGAAGCGGGAAACCAGAAAAATTGTTTATCAATACGGAGAATTTTTCCCGCCGGATTTAAGCCCGCATGCTTATAATGAAACCTTGGCTAATAATTTTTTCCCGATGACCAAGGAGGAAACTCTAAAAAATGGTTACCGGTGGCGCGAGCCTGACTTACGCACCTATACCATTACCAAGAAGCCCGAGGATTTGCCGGATCATATTAAGGACGCGCCCGACACCATCTTGGGAGAAGTAATCGGATGCACCACCTGCCCGAGGGGCTTTAAGATTATTCATCAGGAGCTGAATTTCCTCCGTCATCTGAATTTGCCCCTCCCTAGACGCTGTCCTTTTTGCCGCATCAACGATAAATTTTCTCTCTGGGTAAAAAATTTAAGCGTGGTCAAGCGCACTTGTTATCAATGCGGCGCTGAATTTGAAACCAGCTACACCGAATCCGAAGTCCCGAAAATATTATGCAAGGAGTGTTACCTTAAAGAAGTAGTTTAAGATCATTCTAATGTTCTTAAGAACATTAGAATAAGATTTATGAATTATGAATAGCGAAACCAGAATCTGTCAAAACTGCCAAACGATTTTTGACTAACTACGCCTGGATACCTTATAATCCCATCTTAGAACCTAGAAATCTAAAAAAGGGAGGGATCAGTGGATAGGTACTGGCTGATGGCGCGCACCGTTTTCTGGATTCACTGGTTGTGGATAGCTGCACTGCTCGTAGGTTTCATTATCCAGTGGGCGTCTCTGTTTTACGGCGCAATTGAGACAATCTTGCTCGCTCTTACTCTTGCTTTTCTGGCTTGGTGGAAGCGTTGTCCGCTTACTATGGTAGAGGATGTGCTCCTTAAAAAGTGCAATAGCGGAGAGGCAGTCAGGGATTCGTTCATCCGCCGCAATCTAGAGCAATACTTCGGAATCAAGATTCCCCGCGGAGCCGTTAGCAAAACTTTGCTGCTAATGTTTATCATTTCAGCAGTTCTATGGCTTTTCAGATTTTTTTCTTGAATACGCCGGTTGTTGCCAAACAGCCGGTTTTTTCTATGTGAGATATTTGGTAGAATAAAGATTGGATATGATTTTCCCTACGCTCGGCGGTTGGCTCTTCGCTTATATACTCCCTATCCTATTAGTGGTTGCGGTGATTCGTTTTTTCCCAGAGTACCGTGCCGGTACACTCTTCCGCGGAGCTGTTGTCCATATCGGTCTTCTTGTCTCAATCGTTCTTAGCCAGTATCTGCTTTACGCCGTAGAACGTTCCTTCCCGTGGAATTTCCGCCTTGCTTCGATATTTTCTTTTATTGGGGTAGCCGTTGCTATTTTTGTCATACTTGGCCGTTTCGGACTTTTCTATACATTTTCGGCACTGATTCAACAGCTCACCATGACTTCGATTGCTTACTACCTTTATGGTCCACTTTCGTTCTTTTTTATCGTGATACTCGTGGTTCCGCCTTATTCCTTGAGTCACCTTTTCCAGCCAAAATACTGGCAGGTGAAAATTCCGGTTACCTTGTTGTGGGGATTTATTTCGCTGGCGCTTTTCTTTCTGTGGCAAGATGTATTCTTAAATGCCTTGGTTCACGCTATCGCGGGAGCATTTTTTATCCGTAGAGGCGTAATGTATCCTCAAAACGAGTTCGCAATAAAGCGCGGGAAAACCCCGATATAAGGGGGACAAAAATTCATGAGTCAAGAAATAAAAATTTGTCAGAATTGTAAGGTTCAGTTCACGATTGAACCCGAAGACTTTACTTTCTACGAAAAAATTAAAGTCCCGCCGCCGACTTGGTGTCCGGAGTGTCGGATGATTCGCCGCATGGTTTTCCGAAATGAGCGAGCGCTCTATAAAGGAACCTGCGCGTTGTGTCGCAAAAACATCATCACGATGTACGCCCCGAATAGCCCGTTTACAGTGCATTGCACCGAGTGTTACCAGTCTAATAAATGGGATCCATTAAGCTACGCTCAAAACCATGACTTTTCTAAGCCTTTCTTTGCACAATTTGCTGATCTGTTTCGTGCTGTTCCCCGGAGAGCCCTTTATTTCGATTTTGCAGTGAATAGCGATTATACCAACTGGGGTCTTCATCTTAAAGATGCTTATCTAGTTTTCGGCGGTCACCATTATGAGAACGTTGCCTATGCGAGCCAGTGCATCTATCTAAAAGATTGTTTTGATACTGATTTTTTATGGAATAGCGAGCAGTGTTACGAATCTCTTCATTTGAGAAAATGCAACCGAGTGTATTTTAGTCTTTATTCGGAGGAATGTTTGGATTCATGGTTTTTGATCGGCTGTCGCAATTGCCAACACTGCTTCGGTTGCGTAAACCTGCGTAATAAAACTTACTGCATATTCAATAAACAATATGCTAAAGAAGATTACGAAAGAGCGCTATTAGATATGGATTTAGGATTATACGATAACTTTAAGAAGTTTAGAGATAAATTTCATGAGCATGCGCTTAGGTATCCTCGAAAGTATGCCTGGATGAGGAACGTTGTTAATTCAACCGGCGATGATATAGAAAATAGCAAGGATTGCCGAGTCTGTTTCTCAATTGAAGATGCCGAAAACCTCCATTACGTTTTCTACGGCGGTCAGGATTCAAAGGATGGCTACGACCTTGATCACGTAGGAGTCGGCTCACAACTTGTCTATGAAGCGCTTAGCGCTTTTGCTTTGAACCGAGTAGCGTTCATTACTAGAGTGTACTACTCACACGATGTATCTTATTCGGACGATTGTTACAATTCAGCTTATCTTTTTGGTTGCATTGGGCTGCGCAAGAAAGAATACTGTATTTTGAACAAACAGTATTCTAAAGAAGAGTATAAATTGATTGTTTCTAAAATTATAGATCAGATGAAGAGAGTGACTTACACCGACGGTAAGGGACATGCGTATAACTACGGCGAATTTTTCCCTCCGGAAATTTCTCCCTTTGCTTACAACGAGACTGTTGCGCAAGAACATTTTCCGCTTACAAGAGAAAGAGCAGTAGAGCTAGGATTTAGATGGCGGGAGCCAGATACGAAGAGTTATAAAATAACAAAAGCATTTTCCGAACTACCTCAAAATATCAATGATGTTGAGGATAATATTTTGAATGAGGTTATTAGTTGTGCCCATGAAGGCAAGTGCAATGAGCAGTGTACCACCGCCTTTAGAATTATACCGGCGGAGCTTCAATTTTTAAGAACAGTCGGCATTCCTATTCCTCGATTATGTCCTAACTGTCGGCATTACCAAAGATTAAAGCAGCGAAATCCTCTCAAACTTTGGCATAGAAAATGTGGTTGCACTGGTAATAAGTTAGAAAATAGCATTTATCAGAATAGCGCTTCGCATTTTCACGGCACCGACCACTGCCCAAACGAATTTGAAACCTCGTATGCCCCCGAACGCAAAGAAATCGTCTATTGCGAGCAGTGCTATAACGCCGAAGTAGTTTAACATCGAGGCACTATGACGCGTCATAGTGCTATGAACTTTCATAGCGCTCATAATATTCGACAAAATAATGACTAGTGAAAATAAAACCTGTCAAAACTGTCTCCCTGCGGCCAATCCCTTCGGGAGGTCTGCCGAAGGCATGAGAGATCACCCGTAGGGTGATAAAAACCAATGAATCAGGAATCAAAAATTTGTCAGAATTGTAAGCAGCGATTCGTAATCGAACCGGAGGATTTTAATTTCTACGAAAAAATCTCTGCCAAAGGCGGATCCGCCTCTGGCGGAAAAGTCCCGCCGCCGACGTTTTGCCCGAACTGCCGGCTAGAGAGGCGGCTCGCTTGGTTTAATTTAATCAATCTTTACAAACGCAAATGCGATTTATGCGGCAAGGAGAATATTTCAATGTACCCGCCAGATGCTCCCTATAAAGTTTACTGCTTTAAATGCTGGTGGTCGGATAAATGGGATCCGTTTGAGTACGGTCGCGACTATGACTTTTCACGCTCATTTTTTGAACAATTCAATGAACTATTGCATCAGGCGCCGGTTATGGGATTATCGCTAGATTTCTTTACCGGAGAGAATATAAGTTACCACAACTACGTCGGTCATCTCAAGAATTGCTATCTTCTTTTCTGGGCTGATTTTAACGAAGACTGCTATCACGGGTTTTATTTATATCAGAACAAGAACTTAGTGGACTGTTCGCTTCTTGCCATCTGCGAATTCTGTTATGATCTCACGCACGCGTATAAGAGCAATCGTTGCTTTGGTTCTAAAGATATTATTGAATCCCTTGACTGCTATTTTATGAGAGAATCTGTAAATTGCCAGAATTGTTTTGGTTCGGCTAACCTACGCAATAAAAAGTACTACATTTTCAATAAACCGTATACAAAAGAAGAATACTTTAAGGAAATTAAAAAATGGGATTTGGGCTCCTATAAAATTTATCAGGAGGTTAAAAAACTCGCCGAAGAGCATTGGAAAAAATTTCCGCCCATGCCTCGGTTTGAAAATTTTGTGACCAATTCAACCGGCAACCGTATTTATCAGTCTAAGAACTGTAAAGAATGTTTTGAGGTGCAGGGAGCGGAAAATTCCAAATACTTGCTGATAATGATTGACCCAACGACCAAAGATTGTTATGACATATCCGGGTGGGGACAGAATTTGGCCTTATCTTATGATTCCGGGGTTGTCGGCGGCGATTCTTCGGAAATAAAATTTTGTCATGATTCCGGCATTGATCTTTACCACGCCGAATATTGTAAGGATTCATTCGGGGGAAGCCATCAATTCGGTTGCGTGTCTGCGAAGAAAGGGAAATATTGCATTTTAAACAAGCGCTATAAGGAGGATGAGTTTTGGGAATTAAGAAGGAAAATCATAAAACATATGAATGAAGTGCCTTATACCGATAATAAGGGGAGAGTTTACCGCTACGGCGAATTTTTCCCGGTTGAATTAAGCCCTCATGCCTATAATGAGACGATTGCAGCAAAGTTTTTCCCGTTATCACGGGAAGAAATTGCAGCTAAAGGTTATCGGTGGCTTGAACCAGACATCAGGGAATACACTATTACGAAAAAATCGGCAGATTTACCTGACCATATAAAAGACGCGGAGGATAACATATTAGAAGAGGTAATCGGTTGCTCTACATGTTCTAGAGGTTTCAAAATTACTAAGTTCGAAATTGATTTCCTGCGTAAAATGAATTTACCTTTACCCCGTAAATGTCCTTTCTGCCGCATCGGTGAAAAGTTGAACTTCTGGGTTAAAGAATTTAATTTAGTAAAGAGAATTTGTGATAAATGCGGTACGGAGTTTGATTCACCACACCATAAAGAAGAAGTAGATTATATTCTTTGCAAAAAGTGTTACCTTCAAGAAGTTGTCTAAACCACTATGTTAGGCATTTTTAAAAAATCTCTCTGGACTAAAGAGCTCACCGCTTGGTATCTCTACGATTTCGCTAATTCGTTCCTCTACATCAATATGATCATCTATTTCTCCCAATGGGTAGTGGTGGATCGCGGTCTTAGCGATTTTTGGTATTCGGTGCCAGTGGTTATCGCCACCAGCTTGCTTATTTTTCTTTCTCCTTACGCCGGTCATTTTGGTGATCGAACCGGCAAGCATTTCCGAGTTTTTGCCGGCTCAACTCTAATGGTCTTTATCAGCCTCCTACTGGTGGTTTTGGCGGGTCGCTTGGTCGGTAACTCTAGCGGCGTTGTCCTCGCTCTTATCTTTTTTGGTATCTACCAGCTTTTCTATCAACTGGCTCTCGTGCCTTACGGAGCTTTTATGAAATATATCTCCAATCAAGAAATCTACGGCAAGGTCTCGGGCATTGGTTTCGGCATGAGCCAACTTGGTCATATTGCCGGCATACTGCTCACCTTGCCGGTTATAAACGGCACTATCACTTTTTTTGGCGATGATCGTCTGGCTACCCTCTTGCCAGCGCTCCTGGCCGCCATGCTATTTTTTCTGCCGAGCTATTTCGTTTTTAAACGGAGGGCTTTCCCAGTTGCCGTCAGAGCGGCGCCGATGCCTTTTTGGGGATCATTCTGGCATAATTTACTCGAGAGCCGACGTTATCCCGGCGTTTTCCGACTGCTCTTATCTTTTTATCTTTTCAGTGATGCCATTTTAACTATTGGGCTTTACTCGGCCATTTACCTCGAGCGGGTCTTCGGAGTTTCCGATGAACTCAAGGCGAACATCTTTATGTATGTGTTTGCCGGATTCGCGCTTGGCGCCTTTGTCGGAGGAACAGTCGCTGACCGCTGGAAACATAAACCCACCCTTATCTGGTCGCTCCTCTTTAATACTTTAAGCATCATGGCGATCGCGCTTTTGCCCACCGCAAGCAAATTTTTGATACCGATCTATCTCATCTTCGGCCTAACTATGGGAACCACTTATGCCTCTTCCAGGAGCTATTTGGCCTCACTTGTACCCAAAGAGAAAAGCGGCACCTTTTTCGGCCTTTATGTTTTTGCCGAGCGTTTTGCTTCAATAGTTGGCCCGTTAGTTTGGGGAACGGTGGTTTTTCTCTTCCGTGAGCAGTTGCCGCTTAATTATCGGCTAGCCGCAGCCACCATGGCATTATTTGTTCTGGCCGCAATAATTCCGCTTCTCTTAAGCGAGAAAGAACAAAGATATGTTCAAAACCCCACGATTTGATCAGGCGCTTAACGAATATTTTTCCAAGCTGGAACTCGATGAAAACGGTGGTCAGTGGCGAACTTGCCGTTTTTCCGGAGAAAAATTTTATGTCCGTCCCGAGGATATTGAGTTTTATAAAAAGATTCGCGTACCGCTGCCGACGCTTTCAGCGCACGAGCGAATCCGCCGTAAACTTGCCTTCGTCAACAGCTATAATCTATTTCACGGCACTTCTGCGCTGACAGAAAAATCCATCATCTCGGCATATCCGCCGGGTTCGCTCTTTAAAATCTACGAGCATCAAGCTTGGTTTGGTGAGGGCTGGGATCCCTTTGCCTACGGCGTGAGCTACGATACGACGCGTCCATTCTGGGAACAATATCGCGCCTTTCAGCTTTCAGTGCCGAGACCAAACTTAACCGTTGATCCAACTAATGTAAACAGCGACTACACCAATTCATCCTCGCGCCTCAAAAATTGTTATCTTGTCTTTGATTCATATGGAGCCGAGGATTGTGCCTACGGCATCGTCTTTATGAATACGCAGAACTGTCTCGAAGGCCTCACCCTCTATAATGCGCAGGAATGTTACGGAGGCTTTGAGAGCTCGGAACTTCACCGCTGTTTCTTTGTGGAATATTCCAAGAATTGTCTTGATTCATATTTTCTCTATGATTGCCGAAACTGTCAGAATTGTTTTGGCTGTGTAAATCTGCGTCACAAAAAGTACTACTTTTTCAACAAACCGCTTACCAAGGAACAGTATCTGGCCGAACTCAAAAGAATAGATTTGGGAAACCGTGACGTCCTCCGGGAAATGGCCGAACGGTTCGCCGAGATGAAAAAATCCGCAATTTACAAGGAGACGCACAATGAGCGTAGTATCAACTCTTTCGGCGATTATCTCAAGAACTGCAAGAACTGCTATGCCAGTTTTTACGTGAGAGGCGGGGAGAACATTGCCTATGCTTTGGGAGGTACTGAGGTAAAAGATGCCCTAGATCTTGTCGGTGGAGTCGGTTCCGAACTTTGCTACGATACCTATGGCGGCGTGCAGAACTTCCGTATTCTTTTTTCAGTTGGCTGCGATATGTGCCGGAGTGTGGAATATTGTGATGGCTGCATTAATTGCCACGATTGTTTTGCCTGTATTGGATTAAAGAACAAGTCGTTTTGTATTTTTAACGTTCAATATTCGGAAGATGAATACTGGAAGAAGTTAGACGAAATAAAAACTGCGATGTTCGATAAGGGGGAATACGGCGAATTCTTCCCCCCGCACTTGTCTCCATTTCCTTATAATCTTACTTACGCTACCTCCTATGTGGGATACGACGATGTGGCAGTGGCGAGCAAGTATGGTTATCAGGTGAATGATGTTAGCGAAGGGGAACAGCAAGTGGACGGAGAATTAATAGTTGCGCACGATCTGCCGCCAGACGTTAAGGACGTATCGGACGAAATTCTAAAAAAAATCATTTTTGACACCAAGAACAGCAAAAAATTCCGTTATACGAGGCAGGAACTTGAATTTCATCACCGGTTCAATATTGCGCTCCCCACCGAGCATTACAGCCTGCGGCTTCTAAATATGAGAAAGAAACTTGGTTCAATTGTACTTAAACTTCACGATCGGACGTGCCCCAAATGCGGCAAAATTATGCAGTCGTCCTACGCTCCCGATCGGCCGGAAATTGTTTACTGCGAGCAGTGTTATCAAGCGGAAGTTGTATAATTTCTCCCGCTTTGGTATACTATCAATATGACAACCCAAACTCTTATAAGGAAATTGAATACCGAGGTTGAGCAGTTGAAGGCAAAAATCAGAATCATTGGCACTCTTAAGCGTTTCGAAACCCTCGCGGCAGAGGGGAGGAAATTTGCGCGCAAGAGAGGCATCCGTCAATCCGATGTCCTAAAAAATGATTAGGGCTGTTTTGGATACAAATATTTTCATCTCGGCTCTTTTCTGGAAAGGCGCACCGTATGAAGTGCTCAAGGCCGGACTTGACGGAAAATTTACTCTTTTAATTTCTACGGCAATATTGCGAGAACTTGAAGAACGTTTAAAGAATAAGTTTCATTTCCCGGACGACGATACCAACGAATTTTTGGAAATAATAACGCTTCATTCCTATATCGGGGAACCTAAAACTCTTCTCAAGGCAGTTAAGGCCGACCCGACCGATAATAAGATCGTTGAATGCGCTGTTTCCGGACAGGCGCATTTTATTGTTTCCGGCGACCGCCACCTTCTTGATCTGCGTGGATACGACGGAATCAAAATTGTTACCGCACGTCAATTTTTGTTATTTTTATGAGGAAACCTCGGTTCGCGAGTAAGATGAGTTCAGAAATTAGAAAGTGCCAAAACTGTCCCGATTTTGTCCCCGAGTTTATCGAGGGGTTACAAAATCGAGGATCCCGCCAGCGGCGGGACAAAAATCAATGAATCAAGAAATCAAAATTTGCCAGAATTGTAAAAATCAGTTCGCCATCGCGCCGGATGATTTTTCCTTTTATCAAAAAATGGGAGTGCCGACGCCGGTTTTGTGTCCTGATTGCCGGTTTAAGCGGCGGGCGGCATTTCGCAATGAATTTAGACTTTACAACCGAAAATGTGATCTTTGTTCGCAATCCATTGTTTCAATGTACCATCCAAAAGCGTCCTACACCGTCTATTGTCCAGATTGCTGGTATTCGGACAAATGGGATCCATTCGCTTACGGCAGGGACTATGATTTGAAGCGGCCGTTTTTTGAACAACTCCAAGTACTCGTACGCGCAGTTCCAAAGTACGCGCTCTATCGGAGCGGTGTGCTTCCGAGCGTCAATAGCCATTACGAAAACTTTTCAGGCGGCAACAAGGATTGCTACCTTGTCGCGAATTCCGGTACCGGAAACGAAAATTGTGCTTATTCCCGCGGCCTTATCAAGAGCCGCGACGTTTATGACAGTTATTACGTCGATGAATCCGAACGGATCTATGAGGGTGTGGGTGTTCACAACAGCGCAGGCGTGCTTTGGGCGCAGAACGCGATAGAGTGCCTTGACTCGGCGTTTCTTATAAGTGGTACAGGCCTCCAGAATTGTTTCGGTTGTGTGAACCTTCGTCACCAAAAGCATCATTTTTTAAACGAAGCGTTCTCAAAGGAGGAATACCACCGGTGCGTAGCCGGCATTTTAGGCAGTTGGCGCGCCTCGGAAGAGTTCCGCAAGCGCTTTGAAGAGTTCTCGCTTCGTTTCCCGCGGCGCGCAACGAGTAACTTGAAAAGTGTGAACGTGGACGGCGACTATATCTTTGAATCCAAAAATTGTCACGCGGCGTTTGAGCTGTCGTATTGTGAGAATGTCAGCAACGCTTTTTCGGTGAAGCTCGCGAAGGATGCTTACGATCTTATTGGTCACGGCCGGAGTTCTGAATTATTGCTTGAGACGGTGGCGTCGGGTTTTAGCTCGCGGAACATCGCTGGCTGGGCGGTTGAAAACTGCCAATATGTGGAGTATTCGCTGGCGACACATGGCAGTAAATATTGTATTGGCTGTGACGGCATCAAAAAGGCGGAATACGCAATTTTGAACAGACGTTATTCCGAGGATGAATATAAAAAGATCCGCGCGCACATAATAGAGGAGTTGAAACAGCAAGGGGAATACGGGCTTTTTTTCCCGCCTGCGCTTGCGCTCTTCGCGTACAACGAAACTATAGGGCAGGAGAATCTGCCGATGACAAAAGAGGCGGCGCTCGCGCAGGGTTTTCGTTGGGAGGATAAACTACAGATGACAACCGGCAAGGAAACGATGAGCCCCGAGCAGATTCCCGATCACATCAAGGACGTGCCCGATTCTATACTGAACGAGGTTCTTGCATGTATCTCCTGCGGCCGCAACTATCGGCTTATCCGGTCGGAGCTCGAGTTTTATCGCCGCATGATTCTGTCGATTCCGCGTCGGTGTTTCTTCTGCCGTCATGCGGATCGCATCCGCCGCCGCGGTCCCATGAAAATTTTCGACCGAATCTGCAACCGTTGCAAAAAACCAATCAAAACAACCTACGCCCCCGGCCGGCCGGAGATCGTCTACTGCGAACAGTGTTATAACGCTGAAGTTTTATGACCTTCAAAATCTACAATCAAAAATATAATCTGCACGATTTGGTGCGGCGGATTGGCTATCGGCCTTTGGGCTATACCGATAAACAAGAACTTAACTGTGTCCGGCCTTTGGGAGGGGATTATCCGCGTTTTCATATTTATCTCAAAGAGGATAAAGATATTATCACCTTTAACTTGCATCTGGATCAGAAAAAGCCGGTCTACGAAGGCGCCACTGCTCACGCCGGCGACTATGATTCGGAGGTCGTGCGCGAAGAAGCCCAGCGGATTAAAGACTTGATTTTTCGCTAAAAGCGGTGTAAAATATAGTAAAGGTCGAAAACGTTTAACTCCCATGGTTTTCCTCTACGTTACCTGCAAAAATTTAGAAGAGGCAAAGAATATCAGCCGCGAACTGGTGGCCAAGCGAGCCGCCGGTTGGGTCAATGTCTCGCCTATCCAGTCAATCTACCGGGAAAACGAGGAGGTCAAAGAAAGAGAGGGTTTTGCCTTGACCATCAAGAGCATTGAATCCAAAATTCAGGATGTGGAGGATATTGTGCGCACGGTTCATACGAGCAAGATTCCCTGCATTGCCTCTTTTTCCCTCTACCGGATGAATAAGGAGTATAAAGACTGGCTGATTGGACGCATTGCCTAAGAAATCTCCAAGGTTACGCAATCTTTATAAAAATAATCGCTAATTAAAAGCGAATAATCTTAAGATATATTTGGAGATGAGAATTCAGCTTATAAATACACTTAAAAAAGGCACCGTGCCGGTTTTTGTTTTAAAAGACGGCGAAAAACTGGAAAAACATCCGTTTTTTAGACTGCTGGGGAAAGACGACCAGAAGCACGTTGCAGCTTTTCAAAATAAATCGCCGGTTAAAAACACTCATTCGCATTTGATTTTTACGCCCTCGGGCGGCGAAGTTATTCTTTTGGGGGTGCCGGAGAAATCAAAATTTAATCATAGAAAATCCATGCTGACCGCTCGCCGGGCAGTGGCTTTTGCCCGGCGCGAGCGCGTAAAAAATATCACCCTGTACCTTGAGGATTTTAAAACCCCGCAAATTAAAGACCGTGAACTTTTAACCGAAGTTATAACCACCCAACTTGAGCTGGCTAATTTTGAATTCACCGATTACCGGACGCCGCCTAAAGAGGGCTGGATTTTTGTTGATCAGGTTTTGGTATTCGGTAAAACTTCGGCCGGCCTAAAAGAAGCTCTAGGCCGCGGCCAAATTATCGGCGAAGAAATTAATAAAGCCCGGGTGCTTGCCAATACTCCGGGCGGCGATCTGACTCCTCTCAAGCTCGCGGAAGCGGCGCGAGTAAGCGGCCGAGAATCCGGCTTTAAAGTTCGTGTTTTAAACAAAGATGAGATGAAGAAACTCAAAATGGGCGGCATCTTGGGCGTGGCTCAAGGCTCTGATCATGAGCCGAAGTTTATAGTCATGGAGTACCTGAACGGCCCAAAATCCGAGCCGCCCGTAGTCCTAGTCGGCAAAGGCGTAACTTTTGATACCGGCGGACTTAATTTAAAACCCGAACAGGGGATTTATGAAATGCATATGGATATGTCTGGCGGCGCCTCGGTCATTCATATCATCAGCGCTCTGGCTCGTCTTAAAGTCAAAAAAAATGTTATCGGGCTCGTGCCGGCAGTGGAGAATATGCCTTCGGGCTCCAGTTATCATCCGGGCGATTTGCTTAAATCAATGTCCGGCAAAACCATTGAAGTTTTAAATACTGATGCCGAGGGCCGGATTATTTTAGCTGACGGCTTGACTTACGCGCAAAAATATAAACCCCGGCTGATTATTGATATTGCTACTTTAACCGGCGCGGCAGTAAGCGCTTTAGGTCAGAGAGCATCAGCGCTTTTTACCACCGACCAAAACTTAGAAAAGGAGCTCCGCGACATTGGCGAAGAGACCGGCGATTTTGTTTGGCCCCTGCCTTTATGGGAAGAATATGAAGAGGAGATTAAAGGCACGTTTGGCGACGTAGCCAATATCGGGAAGACTCGCTGGGGCGGAGCCATTACTGGCGCCATGTTCCTTTGGCAGTTTGTCAAAAACCCGGAGTGGAGCGGAGGGTGGGTTCATTTAGATATTGCTCCCCGGATGACCTCAATTGAAGGTGAGCATTTGGCTAAAGGCGCCGCTGGCCCCACCGTTAGTCTGCTTACTCATTTCCTTCGCTCCTTTTAAAAAGGTATAATTAAGATTGTTATATGAATCCCTTAATCGGCGACACCACTGACGTTGTTTATTTTGCTAGAACCGATTTCCGAAACACCAATCGGTTATTCGGCATCAAAAGAAAAGACCGCCGACAGCATATGTATGTCATGGGTAAATCCGGCTCCGGTAAAACTGCGCTCCTTCACAATATGGTAGTGCAGGATATTTTGAACGGCGAGGGTGTCTGCGTAGTGGATCCGCACGGTGAATTTGTGGAAAGTCTGCTCGAGAAAATTCCCGAGGAGCGCATCAAAGACGTGATTTACTTTAATCCGGCCGACACTGATTATCATGTTGGTTTTAATGTCTTGGAGCTTCCTGATCCCAAATACAAACATTTGGTGGCCTCCGGTCTCATGGCAATTTTCACCAAAATCTGGTCCAATGTCTGGTCAGCCAGAATGGAATACATTATGAACAATGCCATCCTGGCGCTACTGGACACGCCGGGTTCAACACTTCTCGGCATCAACCGCATTTTGGTGGACAAGGATTATCGCCAGCGCATTATCTCCAACGTCAAAGATCCGGTAGTCAAGGCCTTCTGGATTAACGAATACGAAACTTGGCGTGATCAGTTTAGAAACGAAGCCATTGCGCCGATTCAAAACAAAGTCGGCCAGTTTTTATCAACCGCTTTAATCCGCAATGTCGTTGGCCAGACCAAAAGCACTATTGATATTTTTGAAATTATGAACAGCCGGAAGATTTTCTTGGTCAATGTTTCCAAAGGACGGATTGGCGAGGATAACTCCGCTCTTTTAGGAGCCATGCTGATTACTAAAATTCAGCTCTCGGCCATGGAGCGCGTAAGAATCCCGGAAGAGGAGCGTCAGGATTTTTATCTTTATGTTGACGAGTTTCAGAATTTTGCCACTGACAGTTTTGCCGGCATCTTGTCCGAAGCGCGCAAATACCGGCTGAATTTACTTTTGGCCCATCAATATGTGGGACAATTGGTGACTATGGGAACGACTCTGACTTCAACTAAAGTGCGCGACGCGGTTTTCGGCAATGTCGGCACCATGGTTATTTTCCGGGTGGGCGCCACTGATGCCGAATTTTTGGAAAACGAATTTACGCCGGAAATTACTATTGAAGATATGGTTAATCTGCCCAATTACTGCGTCTATTTGAAACTTATGTGCGATGGCGTTGCCAGCCGGCCGTTTTCCGCCATGACACTGCCGCCGTTTAAGGTGCCGACTTCATCCGCCACGGCGGAGAAAGTTATTGAAAAATCCCGCGAGCTCTATGCGCTTCCCCGGGAAGAGGTAGAAGAGGCAATTGAAAGTTGGACTGGTTCGATGGGCAGCGAAATAGAGGGAGTCGCGAGAAGTCCGCGAAAAACTGCTGCCGCGGCCGGAGCTAAATATCCAGCAGTCTGTTCTTCTTGCGGCAAAAATACTAAGGTCAGCTTTAAACCCACTCCCGGCCGGCCGGTCTATTGTGACGAGTGTTTTGCCAAGATTAAAGCCGGGGAAGATGTAAGAGGAGAAGCAACCGAAGCCGAGCCGGAAGCGCCGGCTGAAGAATTGGCCGAATTGGGCATTGAATTTGAACGGCCGCCCGCGCGAACCAGCACTTCAATTTTAAGAAAAGAAGAAGAATTGGTGCGCCAGCAGGCGGCCAAAAAGAGCGGGCTCCATTTAAGCGAACTTAAACCCCGGGAGGAATACAAACCCAAAGTGAGACCTCCCAAAAAAGGGCCGGATATCGCCGGTCTGCGTGAGGCCTTGAAAGAAACCTTGGAGAAAGACGTAGAGGACAAAACGTGATGCTAATCTGCGGATAAAATGCCAATCTACAAATATGCGAATTCGCATATTCGTAGATTCGGATAAGATTTGTAGATTCGCATCATTCTATCGAAGCGATTACTCCGAGGCTTTTGCTACTCGCTCTACATATTCGCCGGTTTCAGTATTAACCTTCACAATATCTCCGCTATTTACAAAAAGCGGCACGTTGACCACGGCGCCGGTCTCAAGGATTGCCGCTTTAGTGCCCCCTTGAGCCGTATCGCCGCGGATGCCGGGCGGGGCCTCCTTAATTTCCAAATCAACCTTGATGGGCAGTTCTATATTAATGATTTTCTCCCCGAATTTTACTGCCGTTACTTCGGTATTGCTTTTTAGGAATTTAGCCGGCGGCCCAATCGTATCCTCCTTAAGCGAGAAACGCTCTTTGGGATTTTGGGGACTAGAAAACCAATAATCGCCCCGGTGGTTATATAAGTATTTGACCGGTTCTTTTTCAATCTCGGCTTCGGGAAATGTCTCGTTCTGATGGAAATTTCGCTCTAAAATTTTCCCGCTAATCAGGTTTTTAATTTTAGTCTTGGCCACCGGTTTTCTCTGCTGCATGCGCAAAAATTCGTACTCCAAAACTTCGTAGGGCTCGCCATCCAAGACAAACAGTGTGCTTTTTTTAAGATCGTTGTAAGTTAACATATGGGTTTTAGTTCTTATAACTAACAAACTATAACCATTAACTAAAAACCAAAAACTATTGGTACGTTAGTTTGCTATTCTAGCAATTTAGTGAGAAAATATCAACATCAAAATTATGAAAGCTGTAATCTTAGCCGCCGGCGAAGGCAAACGTATGCGGCCGCTAACTCTTGTTCACGCCAAGTCGATGATTGAGGTTTTAGGCAAACCCTTGCTTCATCATGTTATTGACACTCTGCCCAGAGAGATCACCGAACTTATCATTATAATCGGCCGTAAGGGTGAGCAGATTAAAAAATATTTTGGGAATTTTTTTGAAAGGCGGAAAATCACCTATATACATCAGCCAAAACCGCTGGGAACCGGTCACGCGCTTCATCTTGCCAAACGCTTGATCAAACCCGGCGAGCGGTTTTTGTTTCTGTTTGCCGATGATTTGCACAGCGGGAAAGCGATTAAAAAATTGGTTAAAAAAGGACTGGGCGTTTTAGTTCAGGAACATCCGGATCCAAGCCGTTTTGCTTCAATTGAGACAGATAAATATGGCTACATCATCGGCTTTGAGGAAAAACCGGCGCGGCCCAAAACTAATTTAGTGCCAGTCGGCGTCTTTGTCTTTGACAGCAGTTTTTTTGATTATCCGATGCCCAAGAGCCCCCGCGGTGAATACGAATATGTTGATCCGCTACGGGCCATGGCCAAGGAGAAAAGAATCGTGGTGGAGCGCACCGACTTTTGGCATCCGATCGGCTACCCACACGATATTGATAAAGCCGAGGAAATACTGGGGAGGGGCAGGAAGAAAAAGTATGATACGCCGGTTATTTTTTTGGCCGGCGGTTTGGGTACGCGCCTGCCTAAAGGAAAAAGACATTTACCCAAAGTTTTGGTTGATATTGCCGGCAAACCAATGCTGGAGCATCAGCTGGAATGGGCTAAAAAGCAGGGATTCAGTGACATCCGGCTGGCGCTGGGTTATAAAGCCGAGGCAGTGATTGATTGGTTAAAAAAACGTCGCTTTAACAATGTTAAGTATGTGGTGGAGCGTGAACCATTAGGGACGGGCGGCGGCATAAAGCTTGCCGCCAGAGGCGTGAGAGTTCCGTTTATTGCTGTCAATTCAGATAATTTGGCTGATTTTAATTTCGCTTCGCTTTTGCGGCATTCGGGCGGGGGCAAGTTTAGCGTAGTTTGCGGTATAGAGGTTGGTGATGTGAGAGACTATGGTTTAATAGAGTGCGATGAGCATAAACGGATTTGCGCTTTCCGGGAGAAAAATCCCGAGGCGCGCTCCGGCATTGTGAACACCGGCGCCTATGTTTTGCGGCCGGAGGATTTTTACGGTACTCCTAAAGCGTTTTCCATTGAAAAAGATCTTTTTCCCAAATTAGCCAAGCGCCGGGAACTTGTCTTGGCATTACATCGCGGCAATTACTGGTTTGACTGCGGTACGCCGGAACGTTTGCGTACCGTGCGCAGCCATTTTGCTAAAAAGCATTAAAATGGCACAATATTATTCTTATGAAATCAATTCGCACCAGTAAACAATTGGTCTACCCTCGGCGAAGTCGAAGGGTCTTTGTGGCAATGAGTGGCGGCGTTGATAGTTCTGTCTCTGCGGCATTACTCAAGGAACAAGGATACGAGGTAATCGGTGTCCATATGCGCTGTTATAACGTAGACGGCTGTGCCGCAGGGGATGCCGAGGATGCCCGGAGAGCCGCCGAAGTGCTGCGTATTCCTTTTTATGTTTTTGATTTTGAGAAAGAATACAAGGAAACAGTGGTGGATTATATGGTTCGCGGTTACCTCGAGGGGATTACGCCCAATCCCGATGTGATGTGCAATAAGGAAATCAAGTTTGGGCTTTTTTTCGCAAAAGCGCTTGAAATGGGAGCGGACTATATTGCTACGGGACACTATGTGCGTTTACAGGCGAGAAAAAATAGTCTTTCCTCAACCCGCTTCGGCCGCTCCAGCGGCGGCCTCCGCTTGTCCTCGCAACGGCGAGGTTTTGATGGCGCTCCGCGCCAAATTATATCAAAACCACCAAGCTCGCCTGCTCCGGAGGTTTCGGAAAAGACCATTTTTTCTCTTTTCGTTGCTAATGATAAAAATAAGGACCAATCCTATTTTCTTTGGACTTTAACTCAAAATCAGTTGAAGCACTGTTTATTTCCTATCGGCGATTATTTGAAGCCCGAAGTGCGGGCGCTTGCGCGTCGCTTTGGTTTGCCCAATGCCGATAAAAAAGATTCGCAGGGGATTTGTTTTTTAGGCAAAGTGACGCTTCGGGATTTTCTCGGCGATTATATTAAACCACGCCCCGGTTCAGTCATCCTGAGCGATAGCGAAGGATCTCATATAATCGGCGAACACGAAGGAGTACATTTTTACACTATTGGTCAGCGACACGGTTTGGATTTAGGGACTAGGGGCAAGGGACTAGGGGCTAGGGATTTTAGACCTTTGTATGTTGCCGAAAAAGATATTAATACTAATTCCATCGTGGTTGCCGAAGGCGCTGACAATCCGGCGCTCTATAGTAAGGAGATTGTATTAACAGATGTAAATTTCATCAACTCAAAACATACCAACATACTTGAGAATGTTGGGATGTCTGGTTTGGGAGTTTATGCCAGGATCCGTTATCGTCAGCCGCTCGCCAAAGCAACTCTTAAACTCATCAATCCCGACGCAAGGTCGGGATCCCGACTTTCTGATAAAAAAAATAATAAGGGGCGTCGGGACTCAATAACTTATCAACTAATTTTTGAAGTGCCGCAAAAGTTCGTCGCCCCCGGCCAATCAGCGGTTTTTTACTCCAAAGATGGCGAGATGCTCGGCGGTGGTATAATTAACTCGTGCTTATAATTTTCACCGGCAACGGCAAGGGGAAAACCACGGCGGCCTTGGGCCAGGCGGTTCGGACTTTAGGCCGCGGCAAAAATGTTTTGATGATTCAGTTTATTAAAGGACCGTGGCGCTCGGGCGAAGATTACTTCGCCGAGAAATTCTCCGCCTTCGCCGAAGCTTCGGCGGACAAGCAAATTCCCAAATTCCAAATTAGGAAAATGGGATTAGGTTTCGTAGGGATTTTAGGCGATAAGTTACCAAAGGAGGAACACGCAAAAGCCGCGAGGCAAGCACTAGAATATGCCAAAGAGCAAATTGCAAATAGCGAATGGCAAATGGTTATTTTGGACGAAATTAACGTCGCGACATCCCTCGGTTTACTAACGGTCGACGAAGTTTTAGGGGCAGTTAAAGATTTGCCGCCGGAGAAATTTGTAATTTTTACCGGCCGCGGCGCGCCCCAGGAATTTATTGACCGCGCCGATTTGGTAACCGAGATGAAAGAAATCAAGCATCCGTTTAATGACGGAAAATTGGCAAAGATAGCGATGGAGTTCTAAGCCACTAATGAGCACTAATAAACCACGAATAAGCACGAATACGAAACTAATTTATCCCGAATTAAGCTATCAGACAATGGGTATTTTATTTGACGTTCATAATGAATTAGGTAATAAGTATCAAGAGAAGCATTATCAGCGTGCGATAGAAATTAAATTGAAATCGCTAGGCGTTACTTACGATCGCGAGGTTATGACTAAAATAAAGTTTAAAAATGAAGACTTGGGTAAATTTTTCATAGATTTTGTAATTGATAATAAATTAATCTTAGAAACGAAAAAGATCTGGAGAATTAGCGACGATGAAATAAGGCAAGTTTTGCGATATTTAGAATCTACAGGATTGAAATTGGGGATCATCGCGAATTTTAGCCACAGGGATTTAGAATATCGCCGCGTGGTTTATTAGTGTCATTAGTGACCGATTAGTGAGCATTAGTGGATTATGCCTCTTCACGATAAAGCTTTTTGGGGAGTAAGTTTTTTCCTAGTTGGTGTTTTACTTGCAAGCCTTATAAACGATTGGCAAGAAAAGATTTTAGCAATTGTTTTGATTACTTTATTTATTTCCGTTGTCGCTTTTATTTTCGGGAAGCATTGGCTCGCGATTTTATCACTCGCAATTATCTTAGGAGGCGGATATTATTTTATTTTTGATACTCGGCAGAAAGATTTTAATATTCCGTTTGGCGATAAGGCGACCTTTACCGGTGTAATCCAAAAGGTTTCAATCGGCTTAAATCAGCAAAATTTGGTTTTAGAACTCAAAGAGCCGTATTGCGGGAGAGTTAGAATTACAGCCCCGCGATATCCCTCTTGGAACTACGGCGATTTGGTGGAAGTTCAAGGCACGATTAAAGAACCAAGCGAACAGTCCGAGAAATATTTTGAAAAAGAAGGGATTTTCGGAACTGCCAGTTTTCCGGAAATCACACTTTTAGAAAGCAATCAAGGTTCGCCGATAAAATCAGCACTTTTTAAAGTCAAATCATATGCCGAATCAACCTTTCAGCGTGTCCTGCCGCCGGAGAAAGCCGCTTTTATGGCTGGACTCACCTTAGGTGAAACTGCTGAATTTTCCAAAGAGTTTCGCGAAAAAATGAGTTTGACCGGCACCAGTCATTTGGTGGCGCTCTCCGGCTACAACATCAGCGTAATTGCGAAAGGAGTGATGCTGGCTTTGGGATATTATTTCTCCCGGCGCAAGGTTTTTTGGCTCTCCACGTTAGTCATCATTCTTTTTGTCATTATGACCGGCGCCGAAGCTTCGGTGGTTCGGGCGGCCATCATGGCTTTTCTGGTTTTACTCGCCGGTCAGGCAGAGCGGCTTTACAGTTTTCGGAACTCCATTGTAATTGCCGCTTTTTTAATGATTTTATTCAATCCGAAAATTTTGGTTTGGGATATTGGATTTCAGTTATCATTCGCCGCCGTTTTGGGACTAATGTACCTCGAGCCGGCTATCAAAAAGCTTTTGAAAATAAAGCCGGAGCCGGGATTTTTAAAATGGCGGGAGAACTTATGGACTACTGTTTCAGCACAATTTGCGGTTTTGCCGATATTGCTTTCCAATTTTGGCTTATTTTCGCCAATTTCATTTTTGACCAATGTTTTGATCCTCACTTTTATTCCCATGACCATGTTTTTGGGATTACTCATGACACTTTCGGGAATCATTTCTTATTATTTGGCCCAAGTCGTGGGCTGGCTGGCCAATCTTTTTTTAAGTTATGAGATCGGCGTGATTGATTTGTTCTCAAAAATCAATTTTCAAATTTCAGTTGAGCGGTTTGGCGTTCTGCTATCATTAATCTATTATGGCCTGCTCGTTTGGCTAATAATTCATGCGCGAAGAAAAATTCAAATTTCTCAAAAAGTATAAGACGGTTTTACTTGTCATTGCGTCGTTTGCGCTCTTAGATGCGGTAATTTGGTACTTTATTCTTTTCCCGAAGGAGAAAGGCAATCTGGAATTGTATTTTCTGGATGTCGGGCAAGGGGATAGTCAGTTGGTTAATTTGCCCTCCGCCGGAGCTCCGGGGGTGCAGGTTTTAATTGACGGCGGACCCGCGAATTCAAAGATTTTAAGCGAACTTGCTGAAATTTTGCCGGCTACCGATACTTATATTGATTTAATAGTAATATCTCATCCGCAGCTGGATCATTTTGGCGGCTTGATTGATGTGCTTGAGAAATACGGGGTCGGCGCTTTTATAGGCAATGGCCGCAAAGGCGAGACTGAAAGCTACCAAGTTCTGATTGAGACTCTTAAAGAAAAACAAGTTCCTTATATTGTTTTAGGCGAAGGAGATAAGATTAAATACCGCGACAGCATATTTTTAGTTCTCGCGCCCAATGAACAAAATTTATTAAGCAAGGAAATTAACGATACCAGTCTGATTTTGATGCTGGAGCAGGAAGGATTGCGGACTCTTTATACTGGCGATATCGGTTTTAGTGTTGAAAAACAATTGGTTCAAAAATACGATCTTCAATCCCAAATTTTAAAAGTTCCCCATCACGGCTCTAAATTTTCCTCCAGCCGTGAGTTTTTGGAAAAAGTTAAGCCGCAATTAGCGGTAATCGGGGTCGGCAAAAACAGCTATGGTCATCCCACTAAAGAGGCGCTTCAGAGGTTGGGGGAGGGAGGCGGAAGGATTTTCCGAACTGATAATAACGGCACAGTGAAAGTAGCCGTTAATAATGACTCTTTGTCGGTTTATGCCGAAAAGCCATAATTTTAAAATTTTTCTTGTTATGATAGACTTGATTTATGCGTATTCTAGCAAAAGAAATCGTAACTAAAGAAAATCAAGAAGTGGAACTGGCCGGTTGGGTGGGGACAAGGCGCGATCACGGCAAGATTATTTTTATTGATTTAAGGGACAGGAGCGGCATTGCCCAGCTTGTTTTCACACCAGCAGAAAAATTAGTTTATGAAAAAGCCGAGAAATTGAGACCTGAATGGGTAATTAGCATAAAAGGCAAGGTTGCGAAGCGGCCCAAAGGAATGGAAAATCCGGAACTTGCAACTGGCCAAGTTGAGATTCAAGTAAATCATTTGGAAGTTTTAGCCGAGGCAGAGACGCCGCCGATTGCGATTGATACTGATGGCTATGAGATTAACGAAGAAGTTCGGATGCAGTATCGTTATCTTGATTTGCGTCGGCCGCGATTGCAGAAAAACTTGCGTCTGCGCCACAAAGTTTTAGAGTTTGTCCGGGAATTCTTAACCGAGCGCGATTTTGCTGAAATTGAAACGCCAATTTTGGGCAAGTCCACGCCCGAGGGCGCGCGCGACTATCTCGTACCAGCACGGTTAGAGCCGGGAAAATTTTACGCCTTGCCCCAATCGCCCCAGCAGTACAAACAGCTTCTAATGGTTGCCGGTTTGGAAAGATATTTCCAAATTGCGCGATGCTTCAGAGATGAAGACACGAGAGGCGACCGCCAGCCGGAATTTACCCAATTGGATTTGGAGATGAGTTTTGTAACTGCCGACGATGTTTTGAATTTAACCGAAGAACTTTTTACCGCCTTGGTGGAGAAGCTTTTCCCAAATCACCATATTACGCAAAAGCCGTTTCCGCGGCTGAAATTTCAAGAAGTGATGGAAAAGCATAAAAGCGAAAAACCTGATTTGCGGGAGAATAAAAGCGATCCCAATGAACTGGCTTTTGCCTATGTCGTTGATTTTCCGATGTTTGAATGGCGCGAGACAGAGAAACGCTGGGATGCAGTGCACCATCCGTTTACTATGCCGCAGGTTAAAAGCGCGAAAGAATTAAAAGAACTTTTCAAAGATGATCCATCAAAGATTTTAGCCTTTCAGTATGATTTTGTCTTAAACGGCTATGAAATCGGCGGCGGCTCAATCCGCATCCACAACCCCCAACTTTTGGAAGCAGTTTTTGAAGTTATGGGTCATAAGAAAAAAGACATTGACGAAAAGTTCGGACATATGCTACAAGCGTTAAAATCAGGCGCGCCGCCGCACGGCGGCATTGCGCCGGGTATTGACAGATTTGTAATGATCATGCAAAATGAGCCAAATATCCGCGAAGTGATTGCTTTTCCCAAGACCGGCGACGGAAAAGATTTAATGATGAATGCGCCGAGCGAAGTTACCGGGGAACAGCTTAAAGAACTTAAGCTAAAAGTCGAAAAAAATAAACAATAGGTTTTCGTATATTCGTAGGAATTTCGTATTTCGTAGCCAATATGCTGCATCCTAAGGAAGAAAAAACTTTTTTAATGATTAAGCCCGACGGCGTGCGCAAGGGTTTGATTGGCGAAATCATCAAGCGCTTTGAACAGCGCGATTTAAAGATTGTCGCTTTGGAGATGTTTCAGCCAACCAAGGAGCAGGTGGACAAGCATTATCCCAAAGATCCTAAATGGATTCATCGCTTGGGCGAAAAAACCTTGACTACTTATCAAAAATACGGCTATGACGCCAAAAAAGAATTGGGAACAGCTGATCCCACAGCCATCGGCAAACAAGTCCGTAAGTGGCTTATTGATTATATGACCTCGGCTCCCTTGGTGCGCATGGTGATTCAAGGCATCCACGCCGTTGATATGGTGAGAAAAATTGTCGGCCTCACAATGCCTTATCAAGCCGAGATGGGCACCATTCGCGGCGATTTTTCAGCGGACTCGCCGGCTTTGGCCAATAAGGAGAAACGGGCGGTTATGAATTTGGTCCATGCTTCGGAAACTCCGGAAGAAGCCAAGCATGAAATTGAATTTTGGTTCAAGAGCCATCCGATTTATAGCTATAAGAGATTTGGTGTTGATGAATAAATAGGAAGTAAAATGCCCGGCAGATTGCTGAAAAAGTTATGCACAGGGTGTGAGTTGACTTTTTGCTCCGGCGGGTAGTTAATGATAATGATCCCGCTCTCTCATAGTTCCGGATCAAATAATTATGTTCAGGGAGGGCGATAGCATCCGACCCTGTGGGGTCGAGATTGAGCCCACCCACTTGGCTTTAGCCGGGAACATGTATTGAGCGGGGTTCGAAAGGACCCCGAGATCAAATCGGGACCTTTTCGAATTTTGTTTTTTCATGATGCCATTGGCATCTTTTTTATTTTGTCTATAGAATTTAAGGAATGAATCAAAACATCAGAAATTTTGTCATCATCGCCCATATTGACCACGGAAAATCCACCTTAGCTGACCGTTTTCTTGAAATTACCGGAACCATAGAAAAACGCTCAATGCGGCCACAATACTTGGATCAATTGGAATTGGAACGTGAACATGGCATCACTATCAAGATGACTCCCGTGCGCATGCAATACAAAGACTACACCTTGAATCTTATCGACACCCCTGGACATAGCGACTTTAGTTATGAGGTTTCCCGGGCTTTGGCGGCGGTTGAGGGCGCGATTTTACTAGTGGATGCCACTCAAGGCATTCAAGCCCAGACTTTAGCCAATTTTGAGCATGCCAAAAAGGCGAATCTGACTATTATTGGGGCGGTCAATAAAATTGATGCCGCCTTGCCGGAACAGATTGAGCGAACCAGAAATGAGCTGGCAGAACTCCTAAATATCTCGGCCCAGAGAATTTATTTAGTTTCCGGGAAAACCGGCTCTGGGGTGGAATCGTTGCTCGAAGCTATTATAGAAAAGATTCCACCCCCGCAGACCAAAACTGACTATACGCGGACCGACGCGGACAGTCAGCGTAAGTCTGCGGAGGGCAGAGCTCTCATTTTCGACTCTGTGTATGACGATCACAAAGGCGTGATTGCCTATGTTCGCGTCTTTAATGGTTCGTTTCGGAGAGAGGGGACGATTAAGGAAGTGGGTTATTTTACTCCGGCCTTAAAACCGGCTTTAGAACTTAAAGCCGGCGAGATTGGCTATATCGCGACCGGCATCAAAGACCCGGGCAAGATCAAAATCGGCGGCACTATCGGCTCTCCGCCTTTGACGGGCTACCAAGAACCGCAACCAGTGGTTTTTGTTTCCTTTTATCCTGAAGACCCGAATGACTATGATAATCTGCGTCAGGCCTTGGCGCGTCTGCGGCTTAACGACGCCGCGCTTTATTTTGAGCCGGAGATGAGTGAAATCTTAGGCCGAGGTTTTAAAGGCGGATTTTTGGGCCGGCTTCATTTTGAAATTACGGCGGAACGGTTAGCCCGCGAATTCAAAGTGAAGACGGTGCATAGTTTTCCTTCGGTGGCTTATCAGATCAAAATCAGAGGCAACGGCTGGATTACCATTACCAATCCCAAAGATTTTCCCGATGATGCTTATGAGGTGCTGGAACCAATGACTAAAGCCGAGATTTTAACGCCGCCGCGCTATCTAGGCAATGTTTTACGGCTCAAGGAAATTTTTCGGCTTTCGGAAATTCAAACCCAGACGCGGGGCGACAAAGTCGTAATCCAAACTAAACTGCCGCTTGGAGATTTGATCCGTGATTTTGACGACAAACTCAAGTCGGTTTCCGAGGGCTTTGCCTCTTTAAGCTATAAAAGCATCGGTTGGGAAAGAGGCGATGTTTTAAAACTGGAAGTTTTGGCAACCGGACAAACGGTTAATGGTCTTACCCGCATTGTTCCCAAAAAAGATTTGGAATATGAAGCCCGCTCGACTGTGGGAAAATTAAAAAAACTTCTGCCGCGCGAACAGTTTGCCCAAGCGATTCAGGCGCGGGCGGGCGGGAGGATTATTGCGCGGGAAACTATCCCGGCCTTGCGCAAAGACGTGACCGGCTATCTTTACGGCGGCGACCGGACCAGGAAAATGAAACTCTGGAAAAAACAGCAAAGAGGCAAAAAGAAGCTTAAAGAATTAGCCATTCGATCGCCAGTCAAAATCCCGGCTGACATTTTCAAGGAACTTTTAAAAAAATAAAGAAAAGATTATTATAGATATTGATGCGGCTAATTTTATCTTTGATTTTGCTGGTTTTGATTGTTTTCTTGGGCATTCAGCTTTACGGGCTTTGGAATCAGCGGGCGAGCTTATCGCAAAAAGCGGAGGAAGTTGGCGCTCAAACCGAGGCGCTTAAAGCCGAGAACGAGAAACTTACAGCCGATTTAGGGTATTTTTCCAATTTCGACAATCTGGTTAAAGAGTTAAAAAGTCTTTTTAATTACCGCAAACCCGGGGAAAAATTGATTATTATTGTTCCCAAAGAAGGGGAATAAACCAGTGTGAATAGATTTATAAAATCCCAAAAATTTTTCGTCATTTTAATAATTATGATAGCGGCTGGACTCACGTTTTTTTATTTTGTCCAAGCGGGTTTTTATCCGATTGCGGTTGTTAATTCCAGAATTATCGGCGCCCGGAGCTATGAAGAAGTTTTAGCCAGCGCTTATCATTATTATGATCAACTTTTGAAAGCCGAAGTGCCGGCGCGTGAGTTGGTTCAAATGCCGGAGGCATTAGTTGAGATTCGGCGGGCGACTCTTGATAAATTAGTTGAAGATGTCCTAGTTTATAAAGAGTTAAAAAGCCGGCTTGGCAAAGAAACCGAGAGTATTGTTAGGAACAAAGTCAGCAGTTTGAACTTAAACAGTCCGGATTTCCGGCAGGGCGTGGCCACGCTTTACGATCTTACTTTAGAAGAATTTAAGGAAACAGTGCTCGTGCCCCAAGCGCGGCGGGAGATCCTCGAAGGCCGGCTTTTTACCGAGAAAGCAAATTTAGGAGAATGGCTTACCCGCGCCCGCCAAGAAGCTAAGGTTGTTATCTTTGCGCCGAATTTAGAATGGAAAGATGGGAAGGTAACGATTCAATAACTATGACGCTGACAATGAGTATGACTTATAGTAGACTGCGGGCGTAGTATAGTGGCATTATACTTGCTTCCCAAGCAAGAGACGCGAGTTCAATTCTCGTCGCCCGCTTAAAATATGAAAATTTTAACCATTATTTTGATTTTTTTAGGCGAGGCTACGGCTATCTATGCCGAAATGGTGGCGGCCAGAAATTACTCAACTAGCAGCTCACCTTTTATCCAGATATTTTTGAAGTTATTTTTAATCATAATCATCGGCGGCGGATTTTTGATTGCCGGTTATATGCTGGGCATCAAATCGTTTAGAAATATTTGGATCGTGAGCGTCGTCTCCATAACCTCGATTTTGATAATTGAACCAATTCTTGCTTATACTCTTTTCGGACAACTGCCAACCAAAGGAGCGCTAATCGGCTTTATATTCGGAACTCTTGGATTTGTTTCTGCGTTGTTTTTCTGATAAATTTAAGTATCGTGCCGGAGTAGCTCCCGCCCCGACTACAATCGGGGCGGCAGTGGCAGCCCAGCACCTTTTTGCTAAGAAGGCGCCGAAGTAGCTCAGCGGCAGAGCAACGGTTTCGTAAACCGTAGGTCGTGGGTTCGAATCCCACCTTCGGCTTAGATAATATGTCATCATTTAATAAATTTCTAAAAAAGTTTGTAGAGAGTTTCAGCGGTAAAGACCCGATGATTTTTAGTGTTTTAGGCAATGTTTTCTCAATGAGAATTATCGGAAATAAAACGCACGGCGATCTTGCGGAAATTGCTCTCACTGAATACATCAATCAATATGTTAGTGGTTATTCAGCAAAACATACCGGCAAAGAAAAATTTCGCGCGAAAGAATTTGAAGAAGATATAAGAATTACCGAAACCAGCACAAAAGAAGAAATCCCAATTAGCATTAAAACTTATGGATTTGGCCCGCTTCAACTTTCCACCAATAAAGACGGGTCAATGTTTTCTCTTTTACAAAAAGAAATTGGCAAACGGGGAACAAATGATGTCGTTAAAATAAAAGAAATTTTAGGCAATAAATGCTTTAAGGATTTCGGCTCTGTAAATGTTTTACCGCTGATTTATAACGAGAAAGAGATGAGGTTTAAAGTAATAGTTTTTGATTTACAGAAAGCATATTCCTCTGTTAAAAAGATAAAATTTTTACCGCCCCGCAAAATTGGTAGAAAAAAGACATTTCCTATTTATAAATTTTTTGATAATAAGGGCGATTATATCTTTGAGGTTAGATATGGCGACGCAAAAGCTAATGCTTTGCAACGCGGAATGTGGACACATACAGAAAACGCCGAACCATTTTTTAAAGAACTGCTCGCCGGTGGCTATAAAATCAACGAGCCACTCATTACTTTAATCGCCAAAATCCTCGTTTCTCGCAAGGATACTCACGAAAAGATACTCCAGTATTTTTTCACTCCCTCTAAATAGACCAAACGAATTAAAAATGCTAAAATGATGCTAGAAGACAATCTAGTGGTTTTAGCTTATGGAAACACAGGGTATAAAATATACTGGCTCTAAAAGGGAAATACTTCCTGTTTTATTAGAATTGTTAAAGCCGCTCAAAGTAAAAACGGTTTTAGATGGTTTTTCTGGCACGACAAGAGTTTCCCAAGCGTTAAAGCAAGCCGGTTATACTGTCTATGCTAACGATATTGCCGATTGGTCTAAAGTATTCGGCGAATGTTATTTATTGAACAGAAAACCAGCAAGTTATTATTTGCCGCTTATAGATCATCTAAATAATTTGTCCGGGAAATACGGCTGGTTTTCTGAAAATTATGGCGGCGAGCCGAACGACGGTTCTGCTATGCAAAAGGACGGCAGAAAAAGAATTTGGCAATTACATAATACAAAAAAACTCGACGCGATAAGAGAAAAAATTGATAAAATCACAAAGGATGAAATTGAAAAATCGGTATTGCTTACCAGTTTGATTATAGCGATGGATAAAGTTGATAGTTCCGTTGGTCATCAAGTTTCGTATTTGAAAAAATGGGCTCCCCGTGCTTACAATACAATGAAAATGGAAGTGCCTCGTTTGATTATTGACGATAAACCACATAAAGTTTATCAAAAAGATATTTTTGATTTAGTAAATAATATTGAAGTTGATTTAGCGTATTTTGATCCGCCCTATGGTTCTTCAAACGAATTAATGCCGCCTTCTCGGGTAAGATATGCTTCTTATTATCATATTTGGAAAACAATTTGCTTGAATGATAAACCAAAACTGGTTGGGGTAGCGAATCGGCGGGAGGATGTAGGCGATACAATTTCAGGTTCCATTTTTGAAGAATTCAGAAAAAATGACGAAGGACAATACATAGTTATTGAAGCTATAGAAAGATTGATAAAAAATACGCCGGCAAAACATGCAGTTCTGTCTTATAACAATAATGGCAGGGCTACCCTGCAAGCAATAAAAGAAATTCTAAAGAATTTAAAGAAGAAAGTTTCCATTATTGAAATGGATTATAAAAAGAATGTAATGGCAACAATTACTAGAACGACAAATGAATGGATTAACGAAAAAAATGGGGCTAATAAAGAGTACCTGTTTATAATTCATAAAAATGGAAGAACAGAAGCAATGTCTGAAATCAAGATTGAGAAAATTGATATTCGAAATTTGGCAATGGCCGATCAACAAAAATTAGCAATTTAAGTTTTATAAATTTTTATGATGCTACAAAAAAATTCTCAAGGACAATTAGTAAAAAAATTACAGCAAAAATTATCAGAAATTGGATATAATGTGGGTTTGGTAGACGGCGTATTCGGGCCAAAAACAGAAGCAGCGGTTATAAAGTACCAAAAAGATAAAGGGCTACATGCAGATGGAGTAGTTGGTAATCAAACTTGGGGTTCGTTATTTCAAGAGGAAATTCCGAAACCTATTTCTTTAGATAATCCGCCATCACAGGGTCGTTGTTTTGAGGTTTTTGGAAACCATCAATTAGCTGGTTGGGACGAACAGAATATTATTAGATGTGATTTATCTGCTTTTAGTGATAAATTAGGTCATGTGTACTGGGACTGGCTAACACCGAAAGATTTTGCTTTTTCTCATAAAGATTGGTTTGGTTTTACTTGTCACAGAATTGTTGCACCAAAATTTCAAATGGCTTTTAAAAATGTGGTGGATAGAAATTTGGCTGAAAAAATTAAAACTTTTGGCGGTTGTTTAAATAAACGTTTAATGCGTGGCGGAAATACATGGTCAATGCATTCTTGGGGAATTGCTATTGATTTAAATATAAAATGGAATCAGTTTGGACAGAAAAATTTTGAGATGAACGATGATTTAGCGAAATGCTTTGAGGATGTTGGTTTTGTATGGGGTGGTAGGTGGGTAGGTAATCCTGACGCGATGCATTTTCAATATGCAACCATAAGATAGTTTAGTTGTAAATTTATAGGCGGTGCGCCAGCTTCGCTGGCACGAAAAATCGCGGCGGCAAAAAAGCGAGGGCGGGCGGGAATTCCTTTCTCCCCAATTCCTTTTTCTTCCCGCCCCGCCCGAGCGGAAAAGTTTTCTGCTCTGCCGCGCGAAGCGCGGCAATCAAAATTCGCAATCCGGATTTTCGTCAAAAAAAGTTCGGATTTTAACCAAAAGGCGCTCCAGATAATAGGCAAATTGTTGTACGGGGTAAACCATGGACGGCAGTTCGATTTTTACCCCGTACCGAAACGAAGTTTCCGGTATGGGGCTGCCCATCGGCTCAAAAAGAGATACTTGGCTTGCTATCTGAACAAAACGAGAATACTCTTAGAACATGAAAACTTATAAGGTATCAATCTGTATTTTGGCTTTGCTCATCGCGGGGAGCGCGACTCTTGTGTTTCATATTGCCTGGGCGGCGTTAGGCGCGAGACCGCCGGGCGCCGGCCCCATCCTGTCCTGTTTCAAAGGACCCGGCGACCACGTCAGAGCGAACTGGGAAGAAACCAAAGGCTATCCCAAGGGTCAAAAACTAGCGACGGTTGAAGGCCAGGGCTTTGATCAAGGCCAAGGAGCTGATCACGTTGACGATGCGTATCTCACCGCGGGCCAGTTTGTGGCGCGGGTCGTTGATCTGGTTATTCCAGGCCGGGGGATGCCGTTTCGGTTTGAACGAACCTATAAATCCCAAGCGACTTATAACGGCCCCATAGGTCATAACTGGGACTTTAATTACAACAGGCGGCTGAACCAAGAGCTTGACTGCTGCACCGAGACTCCAACAGGCAACATCTTTGTCCTTGACGGCCTGGGACGGAAAGACCTTTTTCTTAAACAGCCGAATGGTTCTTTTACCTCCCCGGCCGGCCTTTACAGTCAGTTGGCGAAGAAGTCAAGCGGAGGGTTTTTTCTTAGGGAACCGGACGGGCTGACCTATCATTTTACCGACGTCGTTGACCGATTCAACCGCGCCTTTTTAACCCGGATTGAAGACCGGAACGGTAACGCCCTTACCTTTATATACAACCTCCACTGGCTGTTGAAAAAAGTCCGGGATACTCTTAATCGAGAAATCACCTTTGACTATGATGAGTTTGAACATTTGATTCAGATTACCGATTTCCTCGGTCGGAAGGTGCGATTCGCCTACAGTCTGCCTGACGGAGATCTGGTGATGGTCACTTCTCCCAGCGTGACTGGCACGCCCAATGGCAACGATTTTCCCAATGGCAAAGAGATGAGATACACTTATAGCTCCGGAGCCAGCTTAGACCCGGAGTTGAATCATAATCTTCTTACCGTCACCGAGCCCAACGAGGTTGCTCGTGAGCCGCAGGGACCGCCGGCCTTGGTGAACGTCTATGGGACTAATCCGGCCATCCCGTTTGAGTTTGACAAACTGCTCACGCAAACCTACGGAGGCTTGAATGACGCCGCGGCCTCGCGCGGCCTTCCCCCGGCCGGCGGTCGGGTAACCTACTGCTACCAAGAGCTTAACCCCGGCGCCGACCCGACCGACCTTGCCATCCTACGCAACCGCACCACGGTCATTGACCGCAAGGGTAATGTCGCCGCCTATGAAGAAAATATCCTTGGCGCCACCGTGAGCTACCACGAGTTCACCGGCCGACTGGATCCGGCTCTGGACCGCGAGACCTTGTGCAGTCAGATTCCGTCGGTGGACCCTTTATTTCCCCAAATTCCGAAACTTCGGCCCGAGGACCCGGATGTCTTTACAACTACCTACGGCTATAATGCCGATGGCAAGCGGACTCGAGTGACTCCTCCGGAAGCTAATGAAGTCCGCTACCTCTACGACACCCTAAACCCCAATCGTTTTCAGCAGGGCAACCTGCTCGAGATCCGGAGGGCGGCTGGGCCGCGCGGCGGGGACGGCTTGGGCGCGCCCATTAATGATCTCCTGACCAGCTATAGCTATGAACCGATTTTCAATCAGATGAAGAGCGTGACTGATGCGCGCGGCAATGATCCAAGTTTTGTGCCGCCGATTGATCCCGGCATTACCGGGCCTGATCGCTATACTACCCGTTTCACTTTTGATTATCAGGAAGGGGCTAATGAAGCGGCCTTGGCTCTTGAGCTGGGGATCACGGTGCCGGAGGTGCAGGCCTTGCTCACTGCCGCCGGGGTTTTGTTAAACTTGGGGGACTTGAATAACGATGGCTTGACCGACCAGACGCAGGGCAATGTTGTGCGCGTTGACTCGCCAACCGTGCATTTGGTGCCCGGTTCCCAGCAGGCTGGTCTTGAAGGCGACACCACCCAGGAAATTTTTTCCCTCACGGGCTACAATTCGCGCGGACAAATGCTTTTTCGGATTGATCCGGATAAGAGCCGCGACGAATATAAGTATTACCCGGAGTCAAACCCGAGCGGCGCGGGCGGCATTCCTCCCAGCGTCGATACACCGGACGAGCTGGGCGGCTATCTTGGGCAGACAGTGTCCGATACCACGAGCGATGATAATTTTGACGCCGTCGCTCTCGCGATCCCAATGGACTACCGGTACGATCCGGTTGGGAACGTGATTTCCATACTCGATGGACGGCGCATCCGCACCGACTTCATCGTGAACCAGCTGAATCAGACTGTCCAAACCACTCGGGCGGCTGATGTCAGTCAAAGCTCGGAAGCCGGCCTTATTCCTTTTGCTTACAAGGTCACGAATTTCTATGACGGGAACGAGAATTTAGTGAAAGTGGATGTCCAGAATAAAGACGGCGACACCGATACCAATCCGATCCTCACCACGACATACGCCTACGATATCCTGGATAACCAAATCGAGATGACGCAGGAAGTCAGTTCCACCAAGACCCTGACGACCGGCTACCGCTACGACGCCAACCAAAACCAGATCCGCACCATCCAACCGGTCGGCAACTTCCATGACACCGTCTACGATGAACGCGATCTGGTCTTCACCACGACCGCCGGCGCCAATGACTTCGCCGTGGCCGCGACGACCCGCATAACCTACGACGGCAATAAAAATGTGAAGTTTGCGCGGGACGCCGAGGATACGGATGGGATGGGAGGCGAGGAACAGACTTTTTTTACCTATGATGGTTTCGATCGCCTGGTCAAGACGCTCGATCCGGTAGGCAATGAATCCATCACGACCCATGATCCGGCAAGCAATGTGTTAACCTCCAAAGCGAGGGGGCGGATCGGAGGCCCAAGCCCAACGGATAACTCCACCGCCAGCAATGTGGATTTGGCGCGGGGGACCTCCCAGTACGATGAACTGAACCGCCACATCCGCGCGGACGGCGAATGGTTTCTCTCAACCGGCGTGTCGCCGACGCGGCCGCCCATTCCGGTGGCCGATGGTCGGCGCACGACCGTGATGGAGTATGACCGGACGAGCCGGCTCACGCGTACTTTAAACGACAATAGCCACGATGCGACTATGGAATACGATGGGGTGGATCGGTTGCTTCGCACGGTAGACGCCCTCCAAAACGAAACCCGTTCAGCCTATAACAATAGTCACAACGTTACGAAACTGACGACCATCGAGCGCCGAGGCGATGACTTGTCTATTTTGTCAGAGACTTTTGTGATCGTCAATCGCTACGATTCGCTGAACCGCTTGCGTTTCACGAGCGACAACCTTAAACAGTCCCGCCGCATGGCCTACGACAGCCGTGACAACCAGACTTGGATGAGCGATGCCCAAGGGCCGGTGGACTTGAACGACTCACAGCTCGGTTTGATCAACCGCTCCGGCAACACTATGCGCTATTTCTACGACGGCATCAACCGGCGAGTCAAAAGCATCGAAGACCTCCGCATCGGCGGCACCGGCGATGGCACACCCTCGCTCGACGGCCCTGCAAATCCCAATGTGGATCCGTCCAACCTCGACACCACCAACCCCGACAATCCGGATGGCAAGATTACTGAAACTTTTATCTGGGACGATAACTCCCGGCTCAAAAGCGTTGCTGATGACAAGAACAACGTTACGGACTATTTGTACGATTCGCTCAACCGTAAAATTCGAGAGACCTTCGCCGACCTGACCAAGAATCGCTATCTCTACGACCGCGACCATAATCTTCGTGAACTCATTGATCAAAACAATTCGGTCTTTACCCACAGCTATGACGGCGTGAACCGCCGCATCCAAACCGTGATCCAGCGCGCCGGGAACGAGGTGCCTCCCCATACTCCCGGCACCGTGATCGGCGGCACCACGCTCCAGACTTTTGAATACGACGGCTTAAGCCGCCCGACTAAAGCCACTAACAACAATACGCCCGCCTCCGGCACGGATGATTCTATAGTGACCAAGCTCTACGACTCCCTTTCCCGTCAGCTCGAAGAGCAGCAGGATTTCCGCGTCATCACCTCTGACTACGACGGCTTGGGCAACCGGATTCAATTGACCTATCCCGACCCATCACCCAAGGTGCTCACCTACACGTATGACGCCCTGGAGCGGCTCAAGACCATTCCCGGTGCTGTGACCAGCTACAGCTACATCGGCCCCGGGCGGCTGCTTGAGCGCACCCTTACCAATGGCACCAAGCTTACCTACTTGGATAACGCCGGCGCGGATGTGGGCTATGACGGCATCCAGCGTATCATCCGACATCGGCATGAAACAGCTAGCGATGCGACCATCGCTGATTTTACCTACGGCCATAATCGTGAAAACATGCGCACCTTTGAGCATCGGCTTCACGAGCCAGCCGGCGTCGACGCCAAAGGCGAGGCCTATACCTACGATTCCCAGTATCGTCTCATGAACTTTCAAGTCGGCACTCAAACAGGCGCGGGCACGATCCCGACACCAGACACCCAAACGCTCTACAACCTTGATGGCGTCGGCAACCGCACCTTCATCACCAAGGACTCCGTGACGACCACCTACAGCCCCAACATCATGAACGAGTACGATACGGTCGGCGGTCTGTCCAACCTGCACGATGACAACGGCAACCTGACAGACGACGGGACACTCCTATTTTCCCACGATGCCGTGAACCGCCTCATCTCGGTCACGCGCAAATCCGACGGTCTGCCGATTGCCGTCTACACTTATGACGCGCCCAATCGCCGCGCCACCAAAACTGTGACTAACTCCGGAAGTCTTAATGGCACTACTCGTTTCTTGTGGGACGGTTGGCAGGAGATCGAGGAGCGTGATGGTTCCGGAACAGTGCTCGCGCAATATGTCCCTGGCTTGACCATGGGCCGCGGCGGGCAGACGTTCTACTACCACGATGATTCGTTAGGTTCGACTGAGGTGTTGACCGATAGCACCCAGGCGATCGTCGAGCGCACGACCTACGACGCCTACGGCGCGCCTCAATTTACCGACGCTAACTTCAATCCGTCCGCCACCACGACCTCCTCGGTCGGCAATCCGTTCCTCTTCACCAGCCAGCGCCTGGATCCGGAAACCGGCCTCTACTACTACCGCAACCGGTACTACAACCCTTCGACCGGCCGCTTCATCGAGCGCGATCCCATCGGCTACGCCGCCGGCAGCCTCGGACTGTATGAGTACGTGGGGAATAATTCAGCCAACGTAACAGATGCAAGCGGTCTAGGTTGGTGGGCAGACAGATGGGAGGATGTCAAATACGGATACAATTTTACAAAAGCGTTACCGGGAGCCTTTGATGATGTTGTAGCGTCCAATATTGAAGCAAGTTTGAGCTTAGCTTCCGACGTTCTGCAAGGCTCAGGCGTCAGATTTGGAGCCCAACCTGGAAGCGCTGCCGATCTGAATGAACAGTATGGAGGTCTCGGGGGAAAGGAATCTGTACAGGTGTTAATGGGAATAGCACTTGTTGCCGATGCAGCTGCTTTTAGTGTTGCTCTCGCCACACCTGTCGTCCTCACTCCTGCCGTCATCACTCCTGTCGCCATCGCTGCCACTGAAGAAAGCGTTGTTGGTATGGTTGTAGGTGTGAGCTATTTGGTCTCCTCCGCGGCCTACTCCGCGGCGTCTCCTTATATATATGCGGCGATGGCTTCTCCTCTTGCATATCGGTTCTATGATTTGTCATGGGAACAAAAAAATAGTCTTATTAGATGTATCACGGATTGTATGAATACAATATTAGGAATTCCCCGATATACCCCTCCACAAGCTCCAATGCTCAGTGGTAGTGGAGAATTTTGGGCAAGAATAATTAATGGGGTTGTAGGAATTTATCAAAAAATACAAAACTCAGATTCGTCAACATCAGCACCAAAGGACAATCCTTATTCTATAGAATCTTGGCATTCGGATTTTGGTCCCATAAGGCCTGGAGATTTTGCTCCAAATTTGTCTGGCGACATATCAGGCGATGGATATTCGGATGCGATCTTTAATTTTTCCACCGTCCAACAACCAAAACCCGGTAGTGGGGCTGGAGTATCAAACGGCGGCGGTGGAAGTAAGGGTGGAGGAGGTGGTGGCGCAAGCGGCGGCAGTGGCGGCGGAAGCGGAAGCGGTGGCGGTGGTGGCGGTGGTGAGCCCCAGCCTACACAAAAAAATAAACACGGTGCTGGTTATACCAAAAACGATCGAGAGGGTCAGGGTGACAGGGGACGGTATACAGGTTACCGGGCATGGACAGATTTCTGGGGTCATCGGAGGGGGGATTATTAGGTACCGGGTTCCGAGTAAACGAAAAACGGAAAAATTAGTGTCAGGCATTTAAGATTAAATATGTAGCCTTGGTGCCTATGTCAATTCTAGTGCCTGATCCCAAAGTTGACCCCCGAGTTTCCTCGCAGAGAGGGCCATTTGACTTGACATACATACATATGTATGCTATACTTGTAATAGCGTAATAATCGGGTCATTTCGACTCGATCGCACATTCCAAACTAGGAAAGGGATGACGGCTATGAGTGATAACAAAGCGAGAGTCCAGCAGTGGCTCGGCTACCTACGCGAGAGCACCTACGATGGGTGGATGTGGATCATCTACATCCGCGAGGAACTCCGCAAGGGCAGCCTATCGTTCGCCGATATCGGCACCAGCGAGGAGGAACTCGAGGAACTTCGGGTCAAAGGCTGTAAGATCGCCGCCCAGGAGTTGCTTGGTTTCCTGCGTAGCGGCACCGACCAGTACGATTTTTTCATCGGCCTCGTTCGCGAGGAAGCTCGTAGGGGCAATTTCTCGCTCGCCGACATCGGCACCAGCGAGGAGGAACTCGAGGAACTTCGAGCCAAAGGCTTTGAGATCATCGCCCAGCAGTGGAATCGTTGATCGGATACCAGTGAGCTCCGCAAGGGCAGCCTATCGTTCGCCGATATCGGCACCAGCGAGGAGGAGCTCGCCTCCTTCGCGCGGGTTCCGGCTTAAGCGAGAGCCATCACTCCCCCGCAACACAAGGCGTCCAAAGACATTGTCCTTCTGGGCGCCTTTTCTTTTTCTTCATGGATTCTTTTTTGGATTTATGATATAGTCGAGAGAATCGCGTCAATCGCGATTTTTAATTTATTATGTTTCAAGCACTAACGGGTAAATACGATAAACTTCCGGCTCATTTAACGATTTACGCCGGCGTGGGAGGCGATGATGCCAAGGATTGGGCTGATATGCTTTTTCGGATGTACTCGCGTTATGCCGAAAAGCGTAACTGGAAGACGGTTCAAACCGATGATCGGGCCATGGAGGTAAGGGGCGAGTATGCTTACGGCACTCTTAAAAAGGAAACCGGTGTTCACCGGCTGGTTAGAATTTCCCCTTTTTCCGCTAAAAAACTGCGGCATACTTCTTTTGCCTTGGTTGAAGTGGTGCCGATATTGTCGCCGCTTGAGTTCAGACATTTTGTTATTCCGGATGATGATCTGGAAGTTTCTTTTTCGCGCGCCGGCGGCCCGGGCGGGCAGAATGTCAATAAGGTGGAAACGGCGGTGCGCGTCCTCCATAAGCCGACCGGCATTGTTGTTTCTTATCGCGCCGAACGTTCGCAGGCGCAAAACCGGGAAAAAGCCATTCAGCTCCTCAAATCAAAACTTTTTCACCTGATGGAAGAAAAACAGGCAAAGGAGCTTTCCGAACTGCGCACCAAAGTCAAGCCCGAATGGGGTAATCAGATCCGCTCCTATGTTTTGCATCCTTATAAACAAGTCAAAGACCACCGCACCGGCACGGTTTCCCACGAGCCGGAAGAAGTTTTGGATGGCAACCTCGACAAGTTTATAGAGAGTGAGTTACAATTATAGAGATGATCGGATTCCATAAGGTTTCAAAAATCTACAACCATAACGCCATTGCCTTGGAAGATATTGATCTGGAAATTAAGCCCAGCGAGTTTGTTTCAATTGTCGGCAAATCGGGCGCTGGCAAGTCAACCTTGATTAAGCTTCTGATCGGCGAAGAGAAGCCAACCAAGGGCCGGGTGGTTTTCGGCGCTTATGAAGTTAATAAACTTCATCCCAAGCAGCTGCCGGAACTTCGCCGGCAGATCGGCATTGTGTTTCAGGATTTTAAATTATTGCCGAGAAAAAACGCCTATGAAAATGTCGCCTTTGCTTTGGAAGTTGAAGGCCGCAGCCAGCATGAGATAGAGGATTTGGTGCCGCAAGTTTTGGATATGGTGGGCTTGCTTGATAAACAGCACAATTTTCCGCATGAACTCTCGGGCGGAGAAAAACAGCGGGTAGCCATTGCCCGGGCCATGATTCACCGGCCGGCAGTCTTGATTGCTGATGAGCCGACAGGCAATCTTGACGAAGCTAATAGCGAAGAGATTGTGCGTTTAATTTCCAAAATTCACGAGCTGGGCACCACCGTGATTTTAGCCACTCACAACAAGCATGTGGTGAATTTACTCCATAAGCGGGTTATCACGCTGGCTGATGGTAAAATAATTAGAGACGAAGAAAAAGCCAAGTATGCACTTGCCTAGCAGGCAAGTAGTAATACTAATATACGAATGCATGCTAATGATACAAATAATACTAATACGGATATTTGTATGATTAGTATCATTCGTATCCATTAGTATATTGGTATCATGTGAGCGAAGCGAATATGGTTACGACTCTTTTCCGAATAATCAAATACGGCGTTCAGAGTTTCTGGCGGAACGGTTTGGTATCGGCGGCTACCATCATTGTGATGGTTTTGGCGCTCATGGTTTTTGAGGGGCTGATTATTTTTAATGTCTTAACCGAGACGGCCATTGCTTCGCTTGAGGATAAAATTGACATCAGCGTTTATTTTAAAACCAGCGCGCCCGAAGACGACATTTTAAAAGTCAGAAATTCACTGGAGAGCTTAAAAGAAGTCAAAAGCGTTGAATATGTTTCCCGCGATAAAGCCCTGGAGATTTTTAAAGAGCGGCACCAAGGCGATCCGGTGATTACCCAAGCTCTGACCGAATTGGGGGACAACCCGCTTTTGGCATCTTTGAATATCAAGGCTCACAATCCTGAAGATTACGCGATTATTGCCGCCTATCTTGACAATGATAATTTCAAAGAATTGATTGAACGGGTGACTTTTACCCAGAGCCGTTTGGCCATTGAACGGCTCGCCAAAATTGTGGATACGGTGGAGCGGCTGGGCTGGGCGCTGACTGTTTTCTTGGCTTTTACCGCCATCCTCGTGACTTTTAACACCATCCGGCTGGCCATTTACTCCAACCGAGAGGAAATCGGCATTATGCGGCTGGTCGGCGCCTCGAACGTCTTTATTAACGGCCCCTATATTGTGGAGGCGGTTATTTTTGGCATTTTGGCTGCCATTTTAAGCCTGATCGTGAGCGGGCCTTTTATTAACTTGAGTTCGCCTTATATTCAGTCTTTTATACCGGAGACGGATGTCAGCAATTATTTTTTCGCCAATCTTTTTAAACTTTTGGGCTATCAGCTGCTCTTGGGGATTTTCTTGGGCGTAGTTTCCGGCGCCATTGCCATACGCAAGTATCTCAAGATTTAGCATGCGAAAAGCGCGCCTCCGCCTAGCGGCTCCGGCAATGCGAATGCGCCCATGCGAATGATGAATTAAGAAATGGAGAAAGATTTTTTGACTTCTTTGGTTGCCGTTTTGCCGATCGGCGTTTTTGTCATTGATGAGCAAGGGCGCCTCACGGCAGTTAATCAAAAAGCCCTTGATCTTTTGGCTAAGAAAATTTCCCCGGCCGCGGCAGTGGGGAGCGACACTCTGGAATTTATCAAAGACATTCCCGAACTCCATGAGCCGCTCGCCGTCAAGCTTAATAATCTCTCCCAATTTCTTATTTCATCACTGGAACTCAAAACAGACGGCAAAACAACTTTCCTTAAAATCAGCGGCGAGCCGATTAAAGGCGGCCTTTTGATTATGTTTGAAGATATAACCAAGGTTAAAGAAGCCGAAGAAGAAGAAGCGGAATTTGTCTCCGTCGCCTCTCATCAGCTGCGCACGCCCTTAACTGGAATCCAGTGGGTGATTGAGCGGGTTCTTAAAACTCAAAATCTTTCGCTCGAGGCAGTTGAATATCTAAATGATGTCCGGATGAGCATCGGGCGTCTCAACACTTTAGTTGATATACTCTTGAATGTCTCGCGCCTTGAAGCCGGCAAGATGACAATTATTCCCCAACCTTTGGAGCTTACCTCATTTATCAAAGATTATTTTTCCGAATGTATGCCTTTATGCGCCAAGAAAAATATTATCCTGACTTTTAAGCAGTATCCCGAGCGTCTCGAGATTTTGATTGATCCTAACGCGCTCCGCAACATTGTTCAATCGCTGGTTTCCAACGCCGTTGAATACACCGGGGAAGGAGGCACGATTGAGCTTTCACTTCAAGAAAAGCCCCAAACTTTTATCTTTAAAGTGCGCGATACCGGCATCGGTATTCCCAAGGAGGAACAGCCGCATATTTTTGAGAAATTCAAACGGGCTGCCAACGCCAAACTGATTAAGACCGACGGCACCGGCTTGGGGCTCTACATCGCCCGTCAGGCGGTGGAGCTTTTGGGCGGTAAAATCTGGTTTGAGTCAGAACTGGGCCGCGGCTCAACTTTTTATGCGGAGTTGCCCTTAAAATCAGAGGTCAAGACCGGCGAGAAAACCTTTGCCTAGCGGGAATAGCAAGGAAGGAAATTCTTTGATATAATAAAACTATGTTCAAAAATAAAATTGTCTTAATTGAAGACGACGAGATTCTCTCCAAAGTAGTTTATGAGGAGCTGGAAGACGCCGGTTTTGAAGTCATTCAAGCTTTTGACGGCGAAGAGGGTTTGCGCCTCACTCGGGAGAAGAAGCCGGCGCTGGTGCTTTTGGATTTGATTCTGCCCAAGAAGCACGGTTTTGAAGTTTTAGAAGAACTCAAGCGGGCGCCGGACACTAAGACCATTCCAGTTATTATCCTCACCATGCTCGGGAGTGATGAGGATATTAAAAAGGGGCTCCAGCTCGGCGCCAATGATTATATTGTCAAGTCCCAGCATGCGGTCGCGGAAATTTTGGAGAAAATCAAAAACTTCTTTGGCAAAGAACAGCATCCGCCAGGCAAGGAACAGCAATGAGCATCAAAAAATATTATTTCGTTGCTCTGATTTTTATTATTTCGGTTCTGCTTCCGATTAATTTTGCTTACGCTGACACTACCGGTATCTTGCGTCCCGTCTCTGATGGGACCGATGATAGTTCTCTTTGGTCAAATAAAGGAGGCGCCGCCTGCAGCGGTGCCGATTGCTTTTTGGAAGTAAATGAATCCAGCGGTTCGTCCTGCAGCACCTCGAGCGACGGTGACCTTACCTATATTGCCGGGGGCGCCGCCGGAGCCAGCCAGACTTTTGAAATTGATGAATTAAGCATTCCTGATGGCGCCGTTATCAACCAGGCCGATATTACGGTCTGTCATAGGAAGGCGGCTACCGGACAATCCAATGCTTTTAAGGTGCGCGGTTGTGTTGACGGCGTCTGCACTAATGCCGGGAGTGATATTGTTCCGGGCTTGAATTACACTCAAGGTACACAGTCCTTTACTGGGTTAAACATTACCAAAACGCCGGCCACTGATTTGGAAATAGGGTCAGCCATTACCGGAGCCACCAATCGGACAATTAGAATCAGTCAGATTTCAGTTGTTTTTACTTATACTTTTTCACCGCCTCCGCCGCCTCCACCACCTCCGCCTCCGCCGCCGGATGGCGGCCCTCCGCCCCCACCTCCGCCACCTCCGCCAGAACCGCCGCCATCAGGAGGCGGAGGAGGCGGCGGAGTTTTGCCGTCTCGGATAGAATTTTCCGGTCAGGCTTATCCGGGAAGTAAAATTGAGGTTTTTCGAAAAAGTTTTCTTGATGCAAGCTATCCCAATGAGCCGTTTGCCAGCTCAAGCGTGATTCACGAGGATGGAACTTTCTTTATTATTTACCAAGGCTTGATCGGCGCTGAATATTTTTTTGCCCTTAGAGCCGAGGATCAAGACGGCCGGAAGACCGGCATTATTTCTTTTAACGTCAACCTTACTTACAGCGACTTGGTGGCTAAAGATATTTTGGTGCCGCCGACATTGGGGATTCGGCAGGCGGCGGTTGGACGCGGCAACCCGATTGCGGTTTCAGGTTATGCCGCTCCCAATAGCCGGATTGAGATTTTCTCTGGCGAGCAGCTTTTCGGAGAGACAACTTCCGATCCCCAAGGTTTTTACGAGTTTTCCACTACCACTGGGAGCATGGAGTTTGGGACTTATTATTTAAAAACCCGTGCGTTAATTCCGGACGGCCGGAAAAGCGGTTTTTCCCTGCCGGCGGCTTTTAAAATTTCAGCGCTCGCCCTGCCGGCAGCTGATTTTAACAATGATGATCGCGTGAACATCACTGATTGGAGTATTTTTCTTTCCCGCTGGGGGACAAAAGATGCAACGGCTCGCCTCAAAAATGATTTGGACGGGAACAGTCGGGTGGATATTGCCGACTTTAGCCTGTTTTTAAAAGCCATAAAAATATAATACAATTAAGTAAAGATGAATCCTTACAAATACTTATACTTATTGATGCTCGCCGCTTTTATTTTGACAGCGTTAGCGGCAAGAGCCGAGGCAACCACTTTATTTTTGTTTCCCGAAAGTCAGCAGGCTGGTGCCGGTGAAGAATTGATCCTAGATCTTAAGGTTAATACTGAAGAAGCTTTTATTAATGCCGCTCAAGGGACGGTGCATTTCCCGCCCGGCGTTTTAGAACTCATTGAGGCCGATAAAACCGGTTCAATCTTTAATTTTTGGGTGGAGGAGCCAATTATCTCCAACGAAGACGGCACCTTGAGTTTTATCGGCGGCACTGCCAAGGGAGTATCCGGCGAGACGCTTCAGATTCTGCGGCTGAAATTTAAAGCCCGGGGCGCGGGAACGGCGGCTCTTGAAATTCAGGAGGCAGTGGTAACCGCGAGCGACGGCAAAGGAACCAATGTCTTGGAAGAGATTAAAGGCGCGGCGGTAACCATAGGTGTAAGCCAAACTCGGCCAAGCGTCTCGCCGCCCCCAGCGGTTATAAGAGAAGAACCGGAAAAAGTAGTGAGGCCAGCTATTCCTGCCCGCGGTTTGCCGGAAAAACCGGTTTTGAGAGTACCGCTTTATCCAGAACCTGATACTTGGTACAACCAGCTGGGTGAGACAATTGCTCTTTGGGAGGTATCCCCGGACGTTGTCTCGGTAGCAACGGCCTTGGATACCAATCCCAATACTGATCCCGGAGCGCCGGAGCCGGAACTTTTTACCGGCAAAAATTTCGGCATCCTTGAACAAGGCATTTGGTTTTTGCATGTTCAGTTTAAGAATAATTTCGGCTGGGGACCGGTTGCCAACTTTCGGATTGCTATTGATACTACCGCTCCTTTACCTTTTGAGATTGAGATTGATGCGGCGGTAAGCGATAATCCGGCGCCCGAGATCCGGCATGCCACCCAAGACAGTTTGTCAGGACTTAAAGAAGCGCTGATTTTTGTTGACGGCAGAGAGATTTTAAGATCAGCCGCGGCTACAGATAGATTGCCGCCCCAACCCCCGGGAAAACATTTGGCTTTAGTTCGGGTATTTGATTTTGCCGGTAACAGCATTGAGGATGATTTGGAATTTGAGATTTTGCCGTTGCCCCAGCCGACGATTGAATTTGTGACTAGATCAGTTGCTCAAGGCGAGCCGATATTTATTGCCGGCAAATCCATCCCCAACAGTTTCGTTGATCTGGCGCTTTTAAATTCAAGCGGTCAGGAAATCGTGAAAAAGACTGTCTCACCCGATGGTTTTGGCAAATGGGAATTAGCCATTGATGAAAAACTTGAACAAAGCAAATATCAGCTTTTGGTTTTAGCGCGCGACGAACGCGGCGCCTTAAGTTATCCGGAAGAAATTTCCCTTCGCGTCAAAGCTCCAAGCGTACTTACCATCGGTTTTATTGATTTAGGATTTTTTGAAATACTGGTTATCGTCATCTTGCTTGTTACCTCCGGCGTGAGCCTCTACGCTTGGTATTATATCCGGCTTAGAGAGAAGCGGAGCGCCTATGATGTAATCGCCCTTCGCGATCTTGATAAATTCAGCACCCTGCTTGAGACTGATTTGAAAGCGCTCGCTGGTTTTACGGAAGAAGCTGATCCCCGGAGGAAGCACGAAAGAGAATTTCTTATGAGCCGGATCAGCGAAACCATCACCAAAATGAGAAAATATCTTAGCCAAGAAGTGGCAAAGCTTAAATAAAAGGATTAGAGGGATATTAGGAAGAGAACAATTAGGATAAGTGCCAAAACAATACTTAATCCCGGACTTAAACGCATAATAGTCCAGATCGCGAGCAAACCATCGGTCCAGCGGATTTTTTTACCCTGCGAGTAATCACGCGCATAATAAGAAATACCAACTTCGTAGAAGCGCCACCGGCCTCTGGCTAATTTAATAGTTACCTCCGGCTCAAAACCGAAACGAGCTTCTTTAAGCTTTACCGATAAAATAGCTTCCCTGCGAAAAGCTTTGAAGCCGGTTTCAATATCGGTGAGATTAAGATTAGCCACTAAATTAGTCAGAAAGGTAATGATTTTATTGCCGAAGTAATGCCAGAAGAAAAGCACGCGGTGCGGCGAAGAACCGACAAACCGTGAACCATAGACAACGTCGGCTACGCCGGCCGTAATCGGTTCAAGCAGCTTCTTGTAATCTTGGGGGTTGTATTCAAGATCAGCGTCCTGGATAAGGACGATGTCTTCGGCGCTTTCTTTAAGGCCGGTTTGAATAGCCATACCCTTGCCCCTATTGTCTTCATGACGTAAAACATTGATGCCGTTTTTTTTAAGGGCCTCGAGAATGCCTCTAGTCTCATCAGTCGAACCGTCGTCAACAACAATAATTTCCTTTTTAAGATTTAACCCGCGAAGATCGACCTGGAGTACTTTTTGAACGGCAGTCTTGAGTGTGGCCGCCTCGTTGAAGGCGGGGATGATAATAGAAACGCCTCTAGTCATAGGATTTTAAAAACAGCTTCCTTTTTATTGGTCTCAAAAAGTTTCTGGAATAAGGATTCGTTTTCCAGATAACTGTAAAATTTAGGGTTGCGCCGCTGTTCAATAAAGACATAGCTGGCTTTAAAATCATTTTTAAGGGTTTCGTAGATTGGGACGGTCAGCTCATCAGTACAGCGTACCTGGGGACAAGTATAACCTTTACCGTCTCTAAGATAAAAGGTATCAACGTCAAGAAAATAATTTTTCCAGTAAAGACCTTGGTTAAAGGCGTATTCAAAAATCGGATCCATGCCGTTAATATAATAATTTTTCTGGTTCCAGAAAAAAAGCATCGGAAAATTATCCCAGTGGAGATTAAAGACAACTTCTCCGGCTCGAGCATTTTCTTTAAGCCAAAGCGATACCTCCTTGAATTTATCCGGAGCGATCGCTTGGCGATGGTATAAAGAGGCAAAGTGCAGGGCATTAAAAGGCATTACCGCTATTACCAAGAGGGGTGCGCCGTAAATTAACCAGCGATAATCGGCAAGGAAATTAGTTTGGTTACGGAAATGAGTAAAAACGAGCCCGATAAAAATCAGACTGTAAGCTACCCATAAATCCATAGAGCGTCTGGCCACAAAACCGGTTAGAATTCCGAAAATAATAGAAAGAATAAGACTGGCTGCGAGTGCTATCCGCATCAACTCCTGCATATTTTGGAAACGGCGCTTACGGAGAAGGATGACGAGGATAATTGCCGCCGCCGTCAAAAGCAGGAGAACAGGCAGCATCTGATAGAAGAAAATAGACCAATCAACTGACTTGAGTTCCGCACCGATTCTTATCGGTAATTCTTTCAGTTTTTCTCTAAGTAAATCCACCACTTGGATATAAGCGAGTTTTAAGGCGTTTAGGAAATTAGGCCTCAAGGTAATACCTAAAAGACCGCCGAGGATAAAAGCGACAAGCTGACGCCACTCGAAGCGGTAACGCAAGAACAGTTTTACGGCCGTTATAACAATAAAAATAAGCACCGGTAGCCAACCAAGGGCTAGATGAAAAAAGATAAGAGCCGCGCTGCTTAAGAAAATGGCGATCAAAGAGCGGGGAGAGCTTAGAAAATAAATTAAAGCGGTACTTAAAGCCAGGGTGAGAAGGTGGGGTCTTGTCATGGTCAGCCGAAAGTTTAAATCCGGCGTGGCGAAAAAAAGCAGCAGCGTCCAAAACATAGGGAAAGCGATTAACAATTTCTTCAGCGTTAGATAAAAGATTAAAAGCGTAACTGCGGTTAGAAATACGCCGGCGATTTTAATTCCAACTATTAAATCGGACGTGTAGGTAAAAGGAATTAAGAGCAAGTGAAAACCGTACCAGAGATCGGACGCTAAGGAACTAATAACTGAAGCAGTCACCCACGGGAATTCGCTTTGAAATAAACCTTCTGTTCGATACAGCCAGGCGTGCCGGATATGATAAAAACTGTCGGCATCGCTGATATTTAGGGTCAAAAAATGGAAAAGTGCTGCTAGTGTGAAAAAGCAGGCGACTCCCAAAATCCAAGAGAGTTTTTTCATAGCCAAATAGAGAAGCTCGCTCAAAAGCCCTCTTTAACCAGAGTTTACTATGCTGCCCTAAGGAAAGCTAGCTTAAAACGCGATTATTATTGGTGCTATCCCTAGTTATCCACTTTACTCATGGCCGAAGGAAACATCGGCTGTTTGTGGAAGAGGTGAGGAGAGTGGAAGAATCAATCCGGCGCGGTTTTGCAGTATTAAGACGAGATATTCAGGTGGAACTGGAGGTTTTTAAAAAAGCAAAATTAAATAAACTGCTTTCGAGTGAAGAAAAAATGAAAGAGGAACAATTGCTTGGAGATTTAGGACAGGTAGAACATTATCTTGGCAAAGAAATCTGGGAGATTGAAAAAGCTGAACACAGCCATTAGGAATTTTTCTACTTTACTCGTCATTTAATCAAAAAAACGGCTTCCTTGGCGGTTTCTAGCTTTTTCTCAAAGCGAGTGTCGCCTTCAAGATAAGCATACACCCGGGGATTGTGATTTCTGCCGGCTACTATATATTTGGCGTTGAAATCATTTACCAAAACCTCGTAAGTATCCTCAAGCATAGATTCGGTGCAGGCAATAGCGCCGCAGGTTTTATCAGTAACTTGATCAGCCGAAAGATAATGGAATTTCCAGTAAAGGGTTGGATTATAGGCATATTGGAAAATCGGATCCAACCCGCCGATGTAGTAGTTCTTCTGGTTCCAAAAAAAGAGCGGCGAGAAATCGCTCCAGTGGAGATTAAATACAACTTCACCGGGCTGACTACGATTTTTAAGCCAAAGCGAGACTTCTTTAAGTTTATCAGGTTCGTAGCTGCTGCGATTGAGAGAATTAATGGTTTTATAACTGGAATAGCTAAGGAGAAAGACAAAAACGGCGAGGATCGCTATTTTGGCAGGCCTAACGAATTTTTTGAGTTTTAGATGGTAGGATAAAGAAGTAAAGACACCCGCTATTAAAAGTACCCCAAAAACTGCCCAAAGATTATAGGCGCGCCGGGCAACAAACATGGTAAGCAAAAAGAAAATTACAGAGAGGAAGGCGGCGGCCCACAGAAAAATTCTTTTCTCGCTGTCAAAAGCTAAATTCTTATTTCTTAAAAGCATTATCAACAACACGATTGCTGGAATCCATAAGATTATAAAGGGCGAGAAGTTTTCAAAAAGAATCTTATAACTCAGGGGAAAATTTTCTTTACCGAAAAGTAAGGGCAAGCCGCTTTGTTTTCCCAAGGTTTGCTCAACTACTTGGATATAAAAAAGTTTAAGCGCGCCCAGAGGACTAGGACGCGCCAACCAGCCTAGAAATACTCCCAAGAATACCGCTGCGATTTCTTTCAAGATGAATCTTTTTTCAATTATTAATTTCAGCACTGCTGTTATTCCCAAGATTAGAAGCGGAACCCAGACAAAATTCAGATGAGACCAGGCAATTCCGAAAGACATTAAAAAAATTATCACGAGCCCGAGAGTCCTATGGGTTGATGTTTTAATCAAGAATGAAAAGAGAAGAGGGTTCAGGATCAAAGAAACGGTTTGGGGCCGCGTCATAATAAACTGACCCATAACATTAGGCGCGGAGAAAAAAAGTAAGAATGGCCATAATAAGGGCAGTTTTAATCCCTGACGCGAAACTACCACTAAAAAAGCTGCCAAGAGAAGTGCGGTAAGAAAAAGGCCGGCCGCTTTAATCCCCAAGACAAGGTTTTGAAAATAAGTAAAAGGGATGAGCAATATACTGAATCCATACCACAGCGAAGAGGAAAAAGTGCCGATCGCCGAATAAGGCAACCAGGGAAAAGCGCTGTCTAAAATTCCTTCGGTTCGGTAAAGCCACGCTTGCCTGATATAGTAGAAGCTATCCAAATCCGGGATATTGGGCGAGATAAAATGAAAAAAAGCGCTTATCCCTAAAATCACGGCAATAGTTAAAAAAAGCCATTTTTTGCTCATCTGGCTGCGGGGCTTGGAATCGAACCAAGATTCCGTGGTTCAGAGCCACGTTGCCTACCATTAGCAGACCCCGCAATAGTATATTGGCAATTCGTAGATTGGCATAGAATTAGCGGATTGGCATCTTATTCTATTTTTGTAGTATAATTAACTTCATGAACAAAAACAAATCCGCGGTCGTCATAATTATCGTCATAGTCATTTTATTAATAATTCTTTTCGCTTGGCCGAGGTTTAGTGATTCGACACGAGCGCAAGTTAAAGTTTGGCAAGAGGCAGGAGTGGAATGTTTGCCCAGCCATCAAAACGCTTCTTTGCATATTCACCCGGCGCTTCAAATTATTGTTGATGGTACGCCGGAGGGCATTCTAGCTAATGTCGGCATTGTTAGGAGTTGTATGGCCGAGATTCATACTCATGATGCCTCTGGCACTATTCACGTGGAATCAATTCTGGCTGGCAAAGAATTTACTTTAAATCAATTGTTCACGGTTTGGGACAAGACCCTTGAGCGTCCCGGCTTTACTTTGGAGATGACCGTTGACGGCCTACCCAGTCAGGAGTTGGGTAATTTAATGCTTCGGGACAGACAGCAAATTATCCTAAATTACGAATCAGCCGCCCAATAAATCAGTAAATTAATAAACCAATAAATTTATTACATCCGTGGTCAAGAGTGGAGACAAAGATCACCGCCATCAGTCAAGCGTGGAAGAAATTAAAAAAGAACTCGCCGGAACGCCGAGCCATATTTCCGTTATTCGTCTAGTTGATACCTTGATTGAAACCGCTTATGAGATGCGCGCCTCGGACATCCACATTGATCCTACTGAAGAGGAATTGCGGGTGCGTTTCCGGATTGACGGCGTGCTCCATGAAAATTTTACTTTCCCCAAAGAACTGCAGTCAGAGGTTATTACTCGCATTAAAATCTTAAGCGGCCTCCGCACTGACGAGCATCAAGCGGCCCAGGACGGCCGATTTAAAATACCAATCGCCGGACATAATCATATTGATATCCGGGTCTCGGTCGCCCCCACTTATTACGGCGAAAACTGCGTTATGCGTCTTTTAGCCCAACAAGGCGAGGTTTTTACGCTGGAGACTTTGGGATTTTCCAAAACCAATCTGGATAAAATCGAACGGGCCATTAAAAAACCCTACGGCATGATTCTCGCCACCGGTCCCACCGGCTCGGGCAAGACCACCACGCTCTACGCGATTTTAAAAGTTTTAAACACCAAAGAAGTTTCAATTATTACTATTGAAGATCCGATTGAATATTCGATTGCCGGCATTGATCAGATTCAGGTAAATGCCCGAACTGGCCTGACTTTTGCCCAAGGACTGCGTTTTATTCTGCGTCAGGATCCCAATATTATTATGGTAGGTGAGATCAGGGATAATGAAACTGCCTCCATCGCGGTTAATGCCGCTATGACCGGCCACTTATTGCTCTCCACGCTCCACACCAACGATGCCGCCACCACCCTGCCGCGTCTATTGGATATGGGAGTGGAGCCGTTCCTAATCGCTTCAACTGTCAATGTGGCGATTGGTCAGCGGCTGGTGAGGACTATTTGTTCTGACTGCCGGGTGGAAAAGCGGCTGACTGATGCGGAAGTAATGAGTCTTAAAAGTTCTTTGCCTGATAATCTTTTAGACAGCCATCGCGATTTTTTTGTGGGAGCCGGATGCAAAAAATGCGACGGGAGCGGGTTTAAAGGACGGGTCGGCATTCATGAAGTTTTGGAGATTGACGATTCCATCCGTGAACTGATTATGAAGCGGGCTAACGCGAGCGAAATTAAAACCGCCGCCGTCAAACTCGGTATGGTCGCCATGCTTGAAGACGGCTTTGAAAAAGCCAAAAAAGGCACCACCACCATAGAAGAAGTTTTAAGAGTTTTCCACGAATAACATGTTTGCACGGGTATCATTACAAGAGAGGTTTCTGTTCTGTCGGCATCTTTCTATTGCCCTAAAATCCGGCATGAGTCTCACTGACAGCTTAAAGATGATCAGAACCCAAACGCGGAGGCGCAGTTTCGGTAAAATTCTTGAAAGTCTGATTGCCGATGTTACGAGGGGGCTGTTTCTTTCCAAAAGCTTGGAAAAATTCCGGGCGACTTTCGGAGAACTTTTTATCAATATCGTGAAAGTCGGTGAGACCAGCGGCACACTTCCGGAAAACCTGAATTACTTGGCTCTGGAGCTTAAAAAGCGTCACGAACTCCGGGGCAAAGTGCGCGGCGCTCTCATCTATCCGGCCATTATCTTTTTCGTGACTATTGTGATTGCCACCACCTTGATTGTTTTTGTTTTCCCCAAACTTTTGCCGCTTTTCCGGAGCCTTAAAGTGGAACTGCCCATTACTACCCGCCTTTTGATTGCCGTGGCCGGTTTTCTGACCAATTACGGTCTTTGGGTTATTTTAGGCCTCATTGTTTTAATCATTCTCTTTATTCTGCTTTTACGGGCGCAGGGGTTTCGCAAAGTAGTCCACCGGCTGGCCATCAGTTTACCGCTTTTCGGGAAAATTGTGGTTGAGGTTAATTTGGTGAATTCCTCAAGAACTTTAGGATTGCTTCTTAAAAGCGGCGTGCGCATTGTTGAAGCCGTGAATATCACGGCCGACACCCTGATAAATCTGGTCTATCAAAGGGAATTAAAATCAGCGGCTGAAAAAGTTCGCAAAGGAGAATTCATCTCCAAACATTTTGTTTTGAAGAAAAAATTTTTTCCGGCGATTTTCACCAATATGGTGGCCGTGGGCGAAAATACCGGCAACTTAACCGAAAACCTTAATTACTTAGCTGAATATTATGAGTCTGAAGTTGATGACTTTGTAAAAAACCTCTCCGGCACCCTAGAACCAATCCTGCTCATTTTTATGGGCGTCTTGGTGGGCTTTATCGCGCTTTCCTTTATTACGCCGCTCTACAAACTGACCCAAGGGATCCGCTAAGCAATAAATTAATAAACGAAAATCATTATGCGACAAGGTTTTACGCTTATTGAACTTTTGATAGTCTTGGCGCTGCTGGCAATTATTCTTGCGTTTAGCGCTCCAGTCGCCTTAAGCCACTATCAGGCTTATGTTTTTATCTCCGAGCGTGACGAGTTTTTAAGTCTCTTGCGACGGGCGCGGACGCTTTCCTTAGCTAACCGCAATTCCCAGCCACACGGTCTCTATATTGATGCGGCGAGCTATATTATTTTTGAAGGGTCGGATTATTTAAATCGCAATCCGGCCTATGACGAGATTTTTCCGAGAGCGCAAGGAATTGATATCAGCGGTCCCACGGAAATCGTTTTTGCGCCGCTTTCAGCCGCAAGCGCCGGCGGCAACATTACTTTAAGCTATGGGGATCAGTCGGTTAATTTCAAAATTAATACGGCCGGCGGGATTACCTGGTGATCGCCGGGGACAGAGCTTGATTGAAATTTTGGTTGCCGTGGGTATTGTCGGCATTGTTTTGGGATCGGCAATTATTGTAGTCGTGGGCAATCAGGGACTTTTTCTTGATAAGAAACTCGCGGCCCGAGCTTCAGCTTTGGCGCAGGAGGGCTTGGAAGCGGTAAAGTCAATTAAATCAAGAAGCTGGGACGAGCTCATCGTGGGAACTCACGGACTTGTTTTCCAAAACGGCGTCTGGCAGTTTTCCGAGAGTGAAGACGTAAGTGATATTTTTACAAGAAAAGCAGTAGTCACTTCTCCAGAAATCAATGTGAAAGACGTTGTCGTCACTGTAAGCTGGCAGACTGAACCCCAACGGTCGCTTAAAACCGAACTCACCCTTCGCCTCACCAACTGGCAGGGACTTTTCGGCAACTGGCAAAATCCCAGAACTTTGGGCAGTGTTGATTTGGGTCCGGGCAATCAAGGCACTGATCTTAAAGTCCGGAACAAAATTGTCTATATGTCAGCCGTAGCCGCATCTTTGAACAAGCCGGATTTTTTTATTATTGACGCCACCAATGGTCAAACCCCGTTTATTGTGAGCAGTTTGCCTACCGGTCCCGGCCTCAATGCTTTAGATATTCAAGGTAATTATGCGTATGGCGCGAACCGCAGTCTCACTAATCAGCTTCAGATAATTGATATTGCCAACATTTCTGCGCCGAGCTTAGTCGCATCTTTGACATTAGCCGGCAGTAATCAGTCGGCTTTAAGTGCTTTTGTGGTGGGCGACTATGCCTATCTCGGCACCAAACCTTCCACTGGCAGTGAATTTTATATTGTAAACATCAGCAATCCTTTAAGTCCCGCCCTGGCGGGCAGTTTTGAAGTAGGCGAGGAGGTAAATTCAATTTATGTCCGGGACAATCGGGCCTATCTTGCCACCGAAACCGACAGCGAGCTTTTAGTGCTTGATGTTTCCAATCCTCTAAGCCCATCGCTTTTGGGAAGCTTTGACGCCTTTGGCAATGATGAAGACGGTAAAGCCATTGACATCGCGAGCACTAAGCTTTATTTCGGACGGTCTTTGGGCGGCAATCATTCGGATCATCATGAGTTGCATATTGTAGATATTGCGAACCCCGCTTTGCCGGCCAATTTGGGATCTTTGGATTTTTCGTCAAGCATTAACGACATTCTAGCGCGTGATTTTCTGCTTTTTGTGGCGACCGATGCGAGCAACAATGAATTTCAGATTTATAATATCTCAAATCCTTCCGCCATCGCCCCGTGGAGCCAGTTTAATTTTCCGCAGGTCGCCACCGGCATTGATTATGAAAATAATCTGGTTTATGTATCGGTAAGAAGCAATGATGCGCTCCGAATTATTACCTCCCAATAAACCAATAAATTAATAAACTAATAAATTACTAAATGAATAACCGCGGTTTTACCCCGCACCTTTGTAAGATAATATAGTTTGGGAGCAAATAGAGCTTTACCTAGAAATCTGGTGACATAAAAAATATGGAGACTTATCGCAATAAATTTTTAAAGCAATCTTACAAAGGTGCGGGGTTTACACTTATCGAAACCATTCTCTATTCCGCTATTTTGGCGATCTTTATTTTATTCACGTTTTTGCTCGTCAATCAACTGCTTTTAAGCAATGCCCAGACGCGCGATAATCTGGAAGTTGCCGAAGATGCTGAATTTATCTTGGGGAAAATTAACTGGGCAATGAGCACGGCCCAAATTCTTAGTCATCCAGCCACCAATACGCAGGAAGCCATTCTTGAAGTCAATGATTCAAGCGGTCAAGTGCGCAATTTTAAGATCAAAACAGGCGATTTGGTTTTGACCATCGCGACCGGCGATCCTTTGCCTTTGAATAGCCCCAAAACCCAAATTACCAGTTTTTTGGCAGACAATATTTATGATTTTGACACCGGCAAAACCTTGGTTAAATTGCGTTTTAAAGTGGAAAAACGTCCTGATCCCAATACTGCTGTGATTGCTTCAACTACTATTGAAACCACTTATGAACTCTAGCCGCGGAAATCAAAAGGGCTATATTGCCATCATCACCGCTTTGATTCTTACGGCCATTATTGCCACCGTCACTTTTGTTTTGGCTTCCAGTTCGCTTTTAGGACGTTTCAATACTTTGCTTTTTCACGAGAAAAGAACCAGCCGCTTTTTGGCTGAAAGCTGTTTAGAAGTCGCCCGATCAAAACTCACACAAAGCAGCAGTTATACCGGTAATGAGACCGTAACTCTTGGCAACAGTACCTGCGCTATCGGCTCGATTAGTTCCACAGCCAGCGAAAAAGTTATTCCGGCATCGGCAGTCGCCGGGAACGCCAAGACCGTGCTAAAGTTAACAGTAAAGTCAGGCAGTTTGGAAAAGGTTAGGTTAGAGGAGTTAGTACAATAGAAGCAGATTTACGCACCTGCCTGCCGGCAGGCAGGGATAGCAACGCAGAGGTACGCAGATTCTAAAATGAGGAAAGGATTTACTTTAATAGAAATCGTAATTGTTTTAGCGATTTTGGTGGTAATTGTAGCCATCGCGATTTTTGCGCTCAATCCGGCCGAGCAGCTAGCCAAAGCGCGCAACAACGAACGCCGGGCGCATCTGAACTCAATTGTAAATGCCATAGGCAGAAACATCGCTGATAATAACGGCGCTTTTAACTGCGCAACCGGCCCGATCCCTACTGCCACTTCAACTATGGCTGATAACAATCCGCCAGTAGGGGACTACAACATCGCGTCCTGCCTTATTCCGATTTATCTTTTTACTCTACCGTTTGATCCCGCCTCCACTACGGCAAAATTTCTTGATGTCACCGACTACTACACCGGCTACACCATCTTCCGCGATGCCTTAACCGGCCGCATCACCTTGAGTTCCCCCGGCGCCGAACTGGGCGAAACTATTAATGTAACTAGATAATCGGGGTAAAAGTCCATGAATGTAGAAACTAAAAAGTGTCAAAACTGTAAAAACAACTTCACAATTGAGCCGGACGATTTCTCTTTTTACGAAAAAATCGGCGTCCCACCGCCGACGTGGTGTCCAGAGTGCCGCAGACAGCGGAGATTTACATGGCGTAATGAACGCACGCTCCACAAGCGCAAGTGTGATTTATGCAAAAAGCCGGTTATTGGATTATATCCGTCAGCAACTACTTTCCCCGTCTATTGTCATGACTGCTGGCATTCAGATCAATGGAATCCTCTTTCGTTTGGGCGGGAATATGATTTTCAAAAGCCGTTCTTCAGTCAATTAAAATTACTTCAAGATGTGGTTCCGCGACTCGCCATTTTTAATACCCAATCAATAAATTCAGAATACACTAACCAGTCGTACAATAATAAAAATTCATATCTTTCATTTGCGCTTCGCGATTGCGAAGACGTTGCGTATCTCACAAAGGCCGTTGCCGTAAAGAATACGGTTGACGCCGTCTATACACATCATTCGGATTTTCTTTATGAATGTCTCGATGTAGATAAATCATATAAGAGTAGATTTCTTATAGAATCGGAAGGATGCGTAGATTCAGCATTTCTTTCAGACTGCAGAAATTGTCAGCAGTGCGTTGGCGGCGTAAACTTGCGATCCGCCAACAATATTTTCTTTGGAGAAAAACTCACAAAGGAACAACTTGCTGCGCAAATAAAGAATTTAGATACGGGAAGTTATAAAACGCAAGAGGAATTAAAGAGAAAATTTTCCACGTTGAAGGAAAAGTTGATTCATAAATCGGCAAAGCTCATCAATTGCGTTAATTGTATTGGGGATCATTTGAGTAACTCAAAAAATTGTCATTACGTTTTTGATGGTTTTGAGTTGGAAAATGTACGCTATTCGTCATGGGTATTCACAAGTAAGGAAATATCAGATGCATACGGGATGGGCGGAAGTGAGTTTATCTATGAATCTATCGGCATTGAGGATGTGAATAACATTAAATTTTGTAACGTAACCGACTCCTCTGACCATGTACAGTATACCGATCTTTGTTTCTCGTCATCACATCTTTTCGCTTGCATTGGGCTTAAAAACAAAGACCACTGCATTTTAAATCGGCAGTATTCAAAAGGGGAATATGAATCGCTCGTGTCGCGTATTATTAAACAAATGAACGAAATGCCATATATGGATAAAAATAATCGTGTCTATCGCTATGGAGAGTTTTTTCCGTCAGAACTCTCTCCATTCGCCTATAACGAAACCATCGCTCAAGAGTGTTATCCTTTAACGAAGGAGATAGCAGCGATCAAAGGATATCGCTGGGGAGAATTGGAAGAAAGAAATTATCAAAGCACCATTTCTAATACGCAATTACCAGACCACATCAAGGACGTAAAAGACTCTATTGTAAGTGAAATTATTGCATGTGGTCATGAGGGGAGATGTAGTGAGCAATGCACGACTGCGTTTAAAATTACTCCCCAAGAGTTTGAGTTCTATAAATATATTCAAATACCATTGCCGCGTCTTTGTGCAAACTGCAGATATTATCAAAGACTGAAGCAGCGGAATCCGCTTAAATTATGGCACCGACGTTGTACCTGCGGCGGTTCAAAATCCGAGAACGGCGTCTATGTTAACACGACAAAGCACTTTCACGACACGAGTCACTGCCCCAATGAATTTGAAACTTCGTATGCACCAGATCGGCCGGAGATAGTATATTGTGAGCAGTGTTACAATCCCGAAGTTGTATGAAAACAATTTTTACTAAACATGCGGTGGATAAATTTGAGACATTGCGGCGGCACAAATTTATTGTTACCAGAGAACAAGTTTTAGAAACAGTCGAAAATCCTGATATTATTGATTATTCGCGCCTGCCCCTGCTTATTGCCCAGCGTCCCTTTGACAGGAGTCATATCTTGAGAGTAGTATATAAACAGGAAGGCGGGATAATAAGAATCATTACATTTTATCCCGGAAGAAAATTGCAATATGAGAAACAATAACAGAAAAGAGAGAAATCTTATGAGCTACGAACCGGAAGCCGATGTTTTTACTGTAGAATTGAGCGGTCAACCGATTGATCATGCCAAGGAAATCGGCAACATTGTTGTTCATTTCACCAAAAAGAATACCCCAGTACTTATTGAGATTTTGGAAGCCAGCAAGTTCTTGGCTAAAGTTAAAGACTTAGTTACGTCACGTAAATCTTTGAGAAAACTTGCCCTAGCCGCTAGATAGCTGCAGTTGGTTTTTTGCCTTCAAGCTGGATTGTTTTTAAGAGCAGTTTATTGTCAATTATTTCGGCTTCCAAAAGTTTCATTCTTTTGCCGTTTTTTATTGTCCAGACTCCTGGCTCGGGGTTTAGGGCACGGATTTGGCGCTCAATATCAATTGTCGCTTTAAGATTTACGCCGTCCTCTGCTTGTCGAAGGATCTCCGGTTCAATAAATCCGTCTTCAGCCGTAAATTTCTTGGTATAAGTCGCCTCGTTTTCATTCTGCGGTATTGGTTTTATTTCGCCTTTAATAAATTTCGGCAAAGTTTCTATGAGCAAGTCGCCGCCTAATTCGGCCAATTTTTTTGCTAATGATTCATAAGTATGAGTTTTTGATATTTGATATTTGATATTTGATATTATTTTTCCATGATCCACTTTCTCATCCACCAAATACAGCGTCACGCCGGTTTCCTCTTCGCCCTTTAAAATAGCCGTTTGTATAGGCGTGGGACCACGATATTTAGGCAGGAGCGAAGGATGCACGCCGATAGTTCCTAGTCGTGGAATAGCCAAAATTTCTTTAGGCAGAATTTTGGTGTAGGCGGCGACTATAAAAATATCAGGTTTAAGAGGTGAGAGGTGAGGGGTGAGGGGTGAGAAATTTTCCGGCTGAAAAATTTTAACACTTCCCTCTAGTCCCTTTCCTCTTATCATTTCTTTAGTCGGCGGCGCCGTCAAAATCTGTTTTCTCCCCACCGGCCGGTCGGGATTAGCAACTACCGCGCGCGGCACCAAGCCGGCTTTAATGAGTTTTTCTAAAATAATAGCGGCAAATTCCGGGGTTCCAAAAAAGACAAAATCCATAGTATAATCATACTATGCCCCGTAGGAAATGGCGAGGAAATATCAAATATTTTCGAGCCAAAGTACTAAGAGGTTAATATTTCTAATGATTCTTTCCATTTCAAAGTCGCAATCAACATCAACGGAAAATATTTAATTTCCTACGGGGTATGAAAGCGCTTAAAAATTCGAGCCACGGTTATTTTAAAGAGCTGGAGAGGCGCTCAAAAAAATCAAGGGTTCATAAGTCATTTCAGTTAGCCGGTTTGGAGATTGCCGAAATCTTGCGCGATCGCCAACACAAATCGCTTTATATCAAATTAGCCAAAAAGCACAATTTCCAAAAACTGCTTGAGTTAGCTAAAGGCGTTGCCGAAAAGGAGTATGTGAAGAACAAAGGAGCTTACTTTATGACATTATTACAAGCGGATTTCGAGAGATCAAAACGAAATAAAGGCGTATGAAAATTTTAGCGGTCAGCGACAAAAAAGAAGCTAAATTTTTAAGGCAGAAAACCGCGCTGATTGATTTTATTCACTCGAAAAAATCAGAACTCCGGCAATTAATCCGTGAGATGAGACAAGCGATGAAAAAAGCCGATGGCGTTGGACTTAGCGCCAATCAGGTTGGGAAAAGTCTGCGGCTGTTTGTGGCTGAAGTTCCTGCCGGAGCAAAAGGCAAGGAGAACAAATTCTACACCATTATCAATCCGGAAATCGTCAAAGCATCCGAGGAAACCACTAATCTTGAGGAGGGCTGTTTAAGCGTGCCGGAGACTTTTGGTTTAGTTGAACGGCCGGAGAAAATAACCATCACCGGTCTTGATATGAATGGTAGGAAAATCAAAATCAAGGCCTGGGGGCTGTTAGCGCGCGTTTTTCAGCACGAAGTGGATCATCTAAACGGCATCTTATTTATTGATAAAGCCAAAGATATTAAAACTGTTCCTTCAAAGTCAACTAATTCGGGATCGCGGCAATGAAGCTAAGACTTTTTATAGCGCTTAATTTACCGGAAGACTTGAAAAAGAAAATCAATTATGAGGTGAACCAATTACGGCCGCTTTTTAAATTTCCAATACGGTTTTCTGCGAAGGAAAACTGGCACATTACTCTAACCTTTTTAGGTTATGAGCCGGAAGAAGCGATTGCCGGAATTATGGCGGCTATGAAAAAGACGGCCGCCGATTTTAAGCCGCTGACTGTGCAATTCGAGAATTTAAGCTACGGCCCCAAAGATACTTCAAGCGTTCGTATGATTTGGCTAAACGGCACCAAAGAGACATCAAGGGCGCTCGCGGCTCTTAAGGCCTCTTTGGAAGATAATCTTATTGATAATCAGGTTAATTTCAAAGGAGAAAATCGTCCTTTTGAGACTCATTTGACTCTAGCAAGGTTTGAGCCTCAACCTCGGCGGAATCTCACGCCCTTAGCTAAACCATTTAATCACCAATTTGAGGCCAAAGGCCTTGATTTAATGCAGTCGCATCTTCAAAGGAGTGGAGCCGAGTATGAGTTATTAACAAAATTTGAATTTAAATAAAAATTATGATAGCATAGCAATCTATGGATAAATCTTTCAAAAACTTAATCTCTTGGGGCGCTTCATTGTTAATTGTTATCGCCTTAGTCGGCGGCTCTTACTATGTTGGCTATGATCGCGGCCGCGATAACCCGGAGCAGTTTGTAGTTGAAGGAATAAACAATATTGAGACTGATAAAGCAGAAGTAGATTTTGGTATTTTTTGGGAAGCTTGGCAGAAACTCAAAGACATTCACATTAAAGGCAATGAGCTTAGCGACACTGATTTTTTTTACAGCGCCATTGAGGGCTTGGCCGGTGTTTTTAAAGACCCCAATACCATTTTTCTGCGCGCTGATACCGGTGACGCCCAGAAATTTGAAGAAGACATCCGCGGCAGTTTCGGCGGCATTGGCGCCGAAATCGGCCTAAAAGATTCGCAATTGATCATCGTAGCGCCGCTTAAAAATTCTCCGGCCGAGAAAGCCGGACTTCAAAGCGGCGACAAAATTTTGGAAATTAACGACTTCGGAACCGAAGGGATAACGGTCAATGATGCTGTCAAAAGAATCCGCGGCGAGATCGGCACCACCGTAGTTTTAAATATGCTCCGGGACGAATGGGATAGCTCTAGAGATATTTCTATTGTCCGTCAGGAAATTGTGGTGCCGACTTTGGATTGGGAAATTATTGATACTGACGGAGCGCGTTTAATTCACGTGAAATTGCACAGCTTTAACGAAAAAGCGTCTTTGGCGTTTTATGAAGCCGCTATTAATGCGACCCTGAACCGCGCCCAAGGCATGATTTTAGATCTTCGGGATGATCCGGGCGGCTTTTTGGAAGTGGCCGTGAATTTAGCCGGCTGGTTTTTGGAAAAAGGAGCCGTGGTTACCACCGAAGATTTTCGTTCTGATTCGGACAGAGTTTTCCGGGCCAACGGCAATGAGGCCTTTAAAGATACGCCAGTCGTGATTTTAGTCAATCAGGGTTCAGCCTCGGCTTCCGAGATTCTGGCTGGCGCGCTTCGCGATCATCGGGGCATCAAGCTTGTAGGCGAGCAGACCTTTGGCAAAGGTACGGTGCAGGAACTCCACGGACTTCGGGACGGCTCCCAGCTTAAAATCACGGTTGCCAATTGGGTTTTGCCCAAAGGCGATGTGATTGAGAAAAACGGCTTAAAACCCGATTTTGAAATTAAAAGAACCGAGGAAGACGCTAAAGCCCAAAAAGACCCGCAACTGGAAAAAGCGATAGAGGTTTTGAAAGCTGAAATAACGAATAAGGAACAGTGAAAAACTCCCTAGTACCTGTTCCCTAGTACCTAGTTCCTCGTTATCATGCAGATTGTATTGCTCCACGACATCAAAGGCCTTGGCCGCAAGATGGATATTAAAAACGTCTCCAACGGTTATGCCCGCAATTTTTTGATTCCCCAGAAATTGGCCGAACCAGCCACCGAAGAAGCTTTGCATAGGAAAGAGGAAGGGCAGAAGAGAGAAGAACAGTTGTTAAATGAACTTAAAGAAACCGCTAAAAAAATAGAAACGGTGACGCTGGAATTTCCGATGACTACCAGTGAGAAAGGCGGAGTTTTCGGATCAGTTA
>CAYSWC010000002.1:0-1407 GCA_964434715.1 uncultured Candidatus Saccharibacteria bacterium | reverse complement strand
ACGCTGGAATTTCCGATGACTACCAGTGAGAAAGGCGGAGTTTTCGGATCAGTTACCAGCGAAGATATTAAACTGGGCCTTAAAGAAAAAGGATTTAAAGATTTTAAAGTTGTGTTAGAAAAACCCTTAAAACACCTAGGCGAACACACGGCCGAAGTTGATATGGGTTACGGTATTAAAGGCAAAATTAAGGTTATCTTGCGGGCGCTATCGTAACTACTTTAACGTAGCGGCGAGAGCCATCAAATCTGGTCTTTTTACGCGAGAGAAATTGAACCGCTCCTGATTTTAAGGCGTAAAGCGTGTCGTCTCCGGCGCGCGCCACAAACCGGCCCGGTACAAAGCGGGTGCCTCTTTGTCGGATAATAATTTCCCCGGCTTTAACCGCTTCATTTTGATTGACTTTTACTCCCAGCCGTTTGGATGCCGAATCCCTGCCTAATTTAGTTGAACCGCCGGATTTAGTATGCGCCATGTTCGCTTCGCTCTATCAGCGAATATCGAATCCGTTGCGAATTTACGAATCTTGTCGTGAGTTTGTCAAATCATTCGTTCATTCGTAAAGGATTCGCTATTCGTTGATATGGGTAAATATAGTATACTTACTCATATGCCGTCAACCACCCGAGCCACGCTCATTTTTGACATTGAGACCATTGGCGAGGATTTTAACTCTTTGGATAAGGTAACCCAAGAAGCCTTAACCCATTGGATTGAAAGAGAAGCCGAAGACAAGGATGAATACAGCCGGCTTTTGGATGAGCTAAAGAACGGTCTTGGATTTTCGCCTTTAACCGGAGAAATTGTGGCCGTGGGTGTTTTGGATATTGATAAGGATAAAGGCGGGGTCTACTTCCAATCGCCGGAGAAAAAATCAGAACGTTTTGAAGAAGAGGGGATGACTTTTGAGGCACTGGATGAAGCCGGCATCCTGCGCAAATTCTGGGATATTGCCTCCCGCTATCAGGTGTTTGTGACTTTTAACGGCCGCTCTTTTGACGTGCCGTTTTTAATGGTGCGCTCGGCGGCGCACAAAATCCCGCCGACCAAAAATTTAATGTTCGGTCGCTATCTCAATCAACAGCACGCCGACGCCATCCATATTGATCTTTTCGATCAGCTGACTTTCCAAGGCGCGGTGAGGAGAAAAGGCGGCCTTCATCTCTGGTGCCGCGCCTTTGGCATTAAAAGTCCCAAAGCCGATGATATCACCGGCGACGACGTGAGCGCGCTTTTTAAAAAGAAAAAATATTTGGAGATCGCGCGCTACAATGCCGGAGACCTTAAAGCGACTAGGGAGCTTTTTGAAGTGTGGAATACATACTTCAATATTTAGTTTTTAGTCATATGAGTCTATGAGACTAAGTCTCATAGCATAAGCTAAGAGACTTAGTCTCATAAGATACT
>CAYSWC010000001.1:145046-150776 GCA_964434715.1 uncultured Candidatus Saccharibacteria bacterium | reverse complement strand
ATGGTTACCGCCTCTCATAACCCGAAGGAATACAATGGGCTTAAATTTGTCGGCCGAGAAGCCAAAGCAATTAGTGGAACAGAGATCAAGAGATTAGTAATGAAATAGAAATGAGGTAGTAATGAGGTAGTAATGAAGTAGAAATAAAAAGAAATAGAAATAAAGTAGGAATAAATAGTAATGAAGTAGAAATGAAGTAGAAATAAATAGTAATAGATAGAAATGAACTAGTAATGAAGTTGTAATAAGGTAGTAATAAGATGAAATTAGACGACTTAGAGATTTATAAATTATCGCAGGAGATAGCAAGTGAAGCCTGGGAAGTCTATAGCGGATTAAACTGGCAGGAGAAGAAAATTATAGGCGATCAGTGGATTCAAGCCATAGATTCAATTGGTGCCAATATAGCGGAAGGCTTTGGGCGATTTCACTATCTTGATAGAAATAGATTCTTTTACAATAGCCGAGGATCTATTCAGGAAAGCATTCATTGGACGACCACTATGATCAGGAGGAAGATCGGTGATCAAGTTAAGTTAGAAAATATTTCCATCAAGCTAGTCAAACTTAATGTTAAACTAAACAACTTTATTTCCGTCACTAGAGAGCAAAAAACCAAATAACCACCTATCACCACCTCATTACCACCCATTACCATTTCATTACTAATTCATTGTAGCCATGACCTACCTTAATCTTTACATCAATTTTCTCAAAAAGTTTTTAAAGGTTAAACGTCCCCTCAAAGTAGTTTTTGATTGTTCAAACGGCACTGTCAGCCCAATCTTAAAAAAACTTTTTACCACCTCATTACCATCTCATTACCGCCTCATTACCACCCATTTCATCAACTCAAAACCCGACGGTCGCTTTCCGGCTCATGGACCCAATCCGATGAGGGCGGGGGCGCTTCGCGATCTATGTTCAGCAGTTCGCCGTGAGTGCGCTGATCTTGGGGTAATTTTTGACGCTGACGGCGATCGGGTCTTTTTTGTGGATGATCAAAGCCAGCCGGTATTGCCTGATTACGCCGCTATTTTGATGAGCGAGAATTACGACGGCCCGGTAGTCTTGGATATTCGGCTGGGCTACGCCGCCCGCGAATGGTTTAAGAGTCAAGACCGGCGCGTTATTGATTCCCGCGTCGGTCACTACTTCGTTAAACAGGCAATGCAGAGTAAAAAAATTTCTTTCGGCGCCGAACTTTCCGGCCACTATTATTTTCGCGATTTCTTTTGTCTTGACGGAGGAATTTTCGCGGCCATTCGGTTTATAAATTCCGTCTCGCGCCTGCCGTTAAAACTTAGCAACTGGATTGACAATTTGCCTCATTATTTTTCCTCCGGCGAAATTAACTTTAAAGTAGAGGATAAGAGAAAGGCAATGAAGAAGATAGAAAAACATTTTAAAAAAATCGCTACTCGCGTTTCAAAACTTGATGGCCTAAAAATGGAGTTTAGTCCTCCGGCTTACGCCTCCGGACAAGCGTGGTGGTTTAATCTCCGGCCCTCCAATACCGAAAATCTCCTACGCCTGAATTTAGAGGCCAAAGACAAAAAAGTTTTTAAAGCAAAGATCAGTGAGCTTAAAAAACTGTTATGACTTTAATTCTTGATCTTGATCATCTCCTGATCCGAACCGAGGGTTTAAAGGTTAAGATGTTTGAATTAGTAAGACCCCTCGGCGTAACCAGAAAGATTTTCAATGAGACTTATCAAGCGACTGCCCATCGAGCCAAGGGCAAATACAGCTATAGCGCCGTAATTCACGGGGAAAAGACAGCCGCCGCCTTAAAAAAGCCCGGCTTAGCTTTGGAAATTACCAAAAGACTTTATCAAGCTATAGAGCAGACTCCGAATTTGGTCTATGGAGATGTTTTTGATTTTTTAGCCAAGGCAAGAAAATCCCACGCCCGGCTGATTCTCCTTACCCGCGGCGATCCTGATTGGCAGATGAGGAAAATCAAAGCCGCCGGACTTAAAAGATTTTTTGATCAGATAATAATTACGCCAGCCGATAAGAAAAAGAAACTTCGCGCCCTCGTGAACCCCGTTACTCCCCGCCCTGAAAGACGGGGCTTCTCCAAGGAACTGATTAAAAATAGCACCATTCCTCCCTGGCCTAAAGGCCTGGGGCTTCCCGGGAGTAACGGGGTGAAGAACCAAGCCGCTTATTTAATCACTGACAATGCCCAAGAAATCGAACGACTTCGGAAAATTAAGATAACAATCCTTCAATTGATCAGGCCGGACGGTAAATACCGGGAAAAAGCCCGCGGCGTAAATACAGTCCAAACTTTAAAACAAGCTTGGGCAATGATCGCGCTCTAGTGGTTCAAAATAGTGTGGCCGGTAAGACTTCTTCTTTCCAGTTGAATTCGGCTTTGCGGAGTTCACCGGTCGTTTTGTCGGGCACCACGAGAAAGCCCTGACGCCTTGCCAGTTCGTAAAGATCGCGGGTGAGACGGACATCGTTTAAGCAGTAATTTTTGAGTTCCTCCAGATTGCCTTCGCGGTACATTTTAACCGCTTCCAGCCCATGATGTTCTTTGTGAATGCCTAAATTAGTTTTGGCTAAAACGTTTAGGCTGATGCGGCCGCCGATCTTAAGCTCAATTTCTTCCAAAAGATCCAAACGCTTTAAAGCGAAAAGATTAAAATCATAATGTTTATCCAAAACCGGAATATCAAAACGGTTAATGGCAAAACCAATCACTAACCCCGCGTTTTGGAGTATTGGCTTAAATTCATGAATCTGATTTTCGTCAAAACAAAAAAATTTATCCCGATCGTAGGAATAAACGCCGATTAAAGAAATTTTTAAGTCCTTGAGATTGCGTTCACCGCCGACGTCGGCGAAAGTGTTCGAGGTCTCTATGTCGATTACTAATTTATCCATGCCAAATTTGTATAAATTTTCGAGCTCAAACTTGCAGCGATGAAAATTTATCTACAAATTTGAGCACCCCGCCAACGGCGTGGGTTGCCTTATTGTAATCCCGCATTCTGCGGGATGTAGGTTTGCTGGCTAAAATTTCTTCGCCTTCGGCTTGAAATTTTAGAGCAAGCCCTACACGTGCCTATCAGCGACTTTAGACGCCGCATAACTATCCGGTTTGGTTTTGGCTTCGAAGTTGTTGGCGCGGATCATGGCTGTAAGTTCCTGAATCATGGTGCGGCTTTCACCGTTCTCCCCCACATCCACATGAATCTCAAAATCGAACTTCGGCATCTCGAAATTGCGGGCGGTAGTCAAAACTTCCTTAGCCACCTCCAAAGACATTAAAACTTCTTCCAAAATCCGGTCGCGCAAAGTGTGGAATTTTTTGCCGGTAACCAGACGCCGCCAGAAATAACGGCCGCCATTACCGACTCTATGAATCACAATAGCTGTGACAAAATCGGCGCTCATGTTGCCGTTTCTTTCAGAATCACTGCCGATGATGATTTTGTAGTTGCGCTTGGGATCAGCGTTCATAAAATCAACCATCGTCTGGATTATCTGGGTGGTGCTTAATTTAAGCCCCAGCGAACTGTTGAAAAATTTGTCTTCCATATATTTGGAAATGATATTACTCCTCCCAGGAAATTTTTGCAACTACCGCGGCAGACTAATATAAAAGGTAGAACCCTTATTTTCTTCCGACTGAAACCAAATTTTCCCGCCATGGCCCTCCACGATATTTTTAGCGATAAAGAGTCCCAAGCCAGTGCCGACATTTTTTTTGGCGGTGGCATTTCTGGCTCTGAAGAACTGCTGGAAAATTGAGGGTTGATCTTCTTTGGGGATGCCGATACCCTGATCCGCGACTTTAATCATTAAAGACTGTTCTTTACTGCCGGCAAGTTCAACTGTGACCTCGCCGCCTTCGTTGCTGTAAGCAATGGCATTGTCAATCAGATTTTCCAAAACTTTTCTCATAGTAAATTCGTTGACATTAGCCGTGACAGCCGGCGTCGATTGGTTGAAATCAACTTTGATATTTTTAATCTTTAAAGCCGGAGCCATTGCCTCAATCACTTTTTGAGTGAGCGCGGCAATGTCAGTCGGTTTAGTATTGGATTTTTGGTAGCGAAAACCGATCTCGGAAAGCGTAGTCAGATCGGCGACGATAGCCGCGATATCTTTCCCGCTTTTGGCAATAACATCTAAATTTTCCTTAATTTCCGCTGTTTTAATCTTTGGCTTGTTGAGGGCCTCAACCGCCCAATTGATGACCGAGAGCGGCGTATTGAACTGATGAGAGACGGTGGTGATAAACTGGTCTTTGAGTTTGGAGAGTTCCTGCTCCTTGCGCAAACTTTCTGATAAAAGTTCGGTTCGGAGTTTGAGTTCCCGAAGTTTTTCCAAATCTTTGAGGTTTTCCGCCATCTTATTCAAATTAGTTCCCAGACTTTCCAGTTCATCGCCGGTTTTGATAGAGACGCGGTAGCCAAAATTACCCGAGCCGATAATATTAGTGCCTTCATTGAGTTCGGCAATCGGCTCAATCAAGCGCAAAGCCACCCAGCTGGAGATGCCGGCGATTAAAAGCAGAGCGACGAGCGAAAAGAAGCCGATTTGAATAAAGATAGTTCTTATGATTTCCTGCGTTTCAGCCCGGGGCCATTCGGCAATCACGCCCCAGCCCAAATCGGGGATAAAACTGCCGGCGCCGCTGACATTTTCACCACTCAAGCTCGTATAAGATGATCTTTCCGCTTCTTCCGCTCTCTGACTGATGAGCGGAAGAACGGCCGGCAGAGCGGTCGCGTCCTCGCCCAGGAATTTCTCTTCCTGATGAGCAATGATTTTGCCTTCACGGTTCACCAGATAAACGTAGCCGGCCTCACCCAAGCGGGCGCCTTTGACTATTTCCTGAATTAAACTTAAATCCATTTCAGCCGCAAGCACCGAGATTAATTGATGCCGGCCGTTATAAACCGGAGCGGCAATCGGGATGCGCAACCCATCGTTCCGGAACTCCACCTCGCCTAAATAATTTTTACCCTCTTGCGAAGTCAAAAAAGCCGGCTGACGGCTTAAATTCCTTAATTCCAGACTCGGCGTAAGCCCCCCCTCGGTTCTTAGCCAACGCTTGGTTTCGCTCCCGACTTCACAAAAAGACGGCGTCACGCAAATAAAAGAAAGTTCAGCGAGCGATTCATTTTCTTTTAAGATGCTTTCTAAGAAAAAATCCTGCTGATTGAAAGCAATGGGCGCATATTCGTCAAAAGCCACCACCAGTTCAATAATGGAAACCGCTTCATCGGCAATTTTTTTAACTTCAGTGGCTACTTGGCGCGAGAGATTTCTCTCCAAGGCCTCGACGTCAATGCGGTGAGTCAAATTGACCAAATAGATGCTCACGCCGCCCATCAAAACCAGCGGCACCAAGCCAGTTAAGACAAAAGTTTTGACGAATTTTTTCCTAAGGCGGCTGGGACCCAAGAAAGTTTTCCAGAGCCAATACCAGTAGCGGGTTTTCATGGTGACATGCTAATAACTGGTGCGAATATTTGCGAATAATATGCGAATGTTTAAAAATAGTGCGGATCGTTTACAATCAATTATACTATTATACTATAAATGATCTTATGAAGCGTATCTACTTGGATTATGCCGCGACGACGCCGGTTGATCCGCGGGTGTTTGAAGTAATGAAACCTTACTTTAAGGATATTTTTGGCAATCCCGGGTCCCTGCATCGTTTTGGACAGGAAGCGTCAGCCGCAGTTTTCCGCGCCCGAA
>CAYSWC010000001.1:137150-144946 GCA_964434715.1 uncultured Candidatus Saccharibacteria bacterium | reverse complement strand
GGGTCCCTGCATCGTTTTGGACAGGAAGCGTCAGCCGCAGTTTTCCGCGCCCGAAGGAACATTGCCGAAGCCATCGGCGCCGACTATCGGGAGATAATTTTTACGGGTTCGGCGACGGAAGCAAATAATCTCGCCCTGCGCGGCGCGATTAACGCATTTATTCATCAACGAATAGCGAATCCAGTACGAATAAACGAATTCGTAAATTCGAAACAGATTCGTTATTCGTTGATGAAGCCGAGACTCATTGTCTCGGCGATTGAGCATGAATCCATTTTAGAGACTGCCCGCGACTTGGAACGCGAAGGCATAGAAGTAATTTATCTGCCGGTTTCCCGCGCCGGTTTAGTTGATTTAGGGAAACTTAAAGAAAGTTTAAATGAGCGCACGGTTTTGGTGTCAGTGATGTATGCGAATAATGAAATCGGAAGTATTCAGCCAATTTCTGAAATCGCAAAAATCATCGAAAAATTTCGCGACGCTAACAAATCGCGAATACACTCGAATGACGCTAATGGATTTTCGCGACATTCGCATGAATTAGCATTAAGTTCGCGTCGCTTACCCCTATTTCATACTGACGCCGTCCAAGCATTACAATATCTGGACTTGAGCGTTTCTAAATTAGAAGCCGACCTAATCACCCTCTCAGCGCATAAAATTTACGGGCCCAAAGGCATTGGCGCACTTTATGTGCGCCAACATCAGCGAATAACGAATCAATCACGAATGAACCAATTCGTAAATTCGGGAAAAATTCGCTATTCGTTGATGAAGCCAATTATTACTGGCGGCGGACAAGAAGATGGGTTGCGAAGCGGGACTGAGAATGTGCCTTACATTGTCGGGTTTGCTAAAGCCGTGGAGCTAGCGGTTAAAGTTAGAGAAAAGGAAGCGGTAAGAGTAAAAAAGCTAAGAGATTATTTTTGGCTGGGGATTAAAAGAATTTATCCTCCAGCGCAGATCAACGCAGATGACAAGCAGATTAACGCAGATAAACGGTTGCCCAACAATCTCAATTTATATTTTCCGAGACAGAATGCCAATGAATTTTTAATCAAATTGGATTTAGCCGGTGTCGCCGCTTCAAGCGGTTCGGCTTGTTCCAGCCGGGCGGCCGAACCTTCGCATGTGCTTAAAGCTATTGGTTTATCGGATGAAAGAAGAAAAAGCAGTATTCGTTTTACTTTAGGAAGGCCAACGACCAGACAAGAAATTGACACCGCCTTAAAAGTGATTAAGAATTTAATAGAAAAGAAACAATGATGATGACAATCCTATCGAGGTTGAACATCGATAATTAAGACCTCGATAATTAAGACATGCGCAAGCAATTTTTAACAATTCTATTAATTATTGTAGTCGCTGGCGCAATCGGTTTTCTCATAGGCGGCTTTAATACCGATTTGGTTCAAGCCGGTTTTTTGGAAGATTTTTTTAAGAGATTTCTGCCGGAGGACGCCACTTCTACTTTGCCCGCGCCGCCGGCTCCTCGGCTGCCGGCAGTAACTTACCGCGCGCCGGTTGATTACGAAGAAGCCATTATCAGCGCTGTCGAACAAGCTTCCAAGGCGGTTATTTCCATTATTGTTACCAAAGACCTGACGATTATTGAAAATTGCCCGTTTGATCCATTTGGCGATCTGCCGCCGGAGATCCACGATTTCTTCGGGCCTTTTGGCTTTGAATTCCGGCGTCCTTGTCCTCAAGGCGTGAGAAAACAGGAAGTTGGCGGCGGATCCGGTTTTATAGTCTCAAGCGATGGCCTGGTCGTTACTAATAAACACGTGGTTGCCGACGAGAAGGCATCTTATACGGTTTTAACCAATGACGGCAAAAAATACGCAGCCCGGGTTTTGGCGCGCGATCCGGTTCAGGATTTGGCAGTGGTAAAAATTGAGGCGCCGGCAGGCGGACTGCCAGTTGTAAAACTTGGCGATTCTGATGCTGTTCGTCTGGGCCAAACCGCGATTGCCATTGGCAATGCCCTCGGGGAATTTAGAAATACGGTCTCGGTAGGCATTGTCTCCGGACTCTCCCGCGCTATCAATGCGTCAGGCGGCGGCACCGTAGAGCATTTGGAGGGCTTGATTCAAACTGATGCGGCCATTAATCCGGGCAATTCCGGCGGGCCGCTCTTAAATCTCCGCGGCGAAGTGATTGGCATTAATACTGCGATTGCGGCAGGCGCGGAAAACATCGGTTTCGCCATTCCTATTAATAAAGCCAAGCGCGATATTGAATCAGTTAAGAGAACCGGCAAAATCAGCGTGCCGTTTTTAGGCGTGCGTTATTTTATCGTAACTCCGGAAATTAAAGAAAGAGAAAAATTGCCGGTTGACTACGGCGCCTTGGTGCGCGGCGGCGAGGACGGGCCGGGAATAATTCCCGATTCGCCCGCTGCCCGGGCCGGTCTTCAAGCTGAAGACATTATTTTGGAACTTCAAGGCGAGAAAATTACTTTGGAACGGTCACTGGCTTCATTAATTCAGAAATATAATGTAGGTGATCGAGTGACCCTCAAAATCCTTCGCGCCGGCAAAGAACTTACGGTTATCACGGTTTTAGAAGAGCGGTAGCCTCGAAGCGACATATCGCAATTTCGATATATCGAAATTGCTCCTCTAGTTGCTTTGCGCTATAATAGGCACTTAGGCGCTTATTCGCGCCTTTCTTATGACCTTAGAACAGCTTATCTCCGTCTATCAAAACTGGGCCGCGCAAAAAAAGCTGGTTGTGGAAGAGCCGAAAGTTCAGGTTGATAAAATCGCCGCCAAGGTTGCGGCTTTTTATGAAACCATCAGAAAGATTGTCGGCTGGACCGAGGAACACCTGCTCCGCAAAGCCGCCATCGCGAGAATCCTTCGCCGCACCATCAGAATGAGAACCGAGGGCGAGTCTTTGGCTGAACAGCTGATTAAAGATTTGGTGCGCGGCGGTTATTTCCCGAATAACACCATTCCCCAGCGACTGATTCCGTCGCTGGATCAAATCTTGGGCAAATATCTGTTTCTGATTGAGAAGACCAAAAAACAGAACGGTCGGGAAAAATTTGATCTTGAAGACTGGCTGCTCTCGGTGGCTGGTTGCGAAGTAGAAGCTTTTTTGGATCCGCCGGTCAGAGAAGAAGCGCTTCTAGAATTTACCACCGAAGAAATAAAACGCCGGCTCCAGATTGACGAAAAAGCGCATTTCAACGGTCAGGAACGCGAGAACTTGATTTTTATTGCCGTGCGACAGGCGCTCATGAAGCTGGACGAGCCGATTATTACCTACCATTTGCTTAAAAAATACGTGCCGCGTTGGACCGAACTTACTGTCGAGCGAGATCGGGAAGCGCTTGAAAAATTCGGCGAGGAACTTACGCGCTGGCAGGTTTCAATACGGAAAACTTTTAACCATTCATTTTTAGGCAAATTTTATTGGGCCGCCGAAACTTTTGATACTCCCTATTTGATTTTGGGAGACATTTTAACTGATTTAGCCGAGGCCAACGAACTTGGACCTGAAAGTTTGGCTGATAAAGAACAGCTTAAGACACTGGCGTTCGCGCGCTACAATCGCCGGCTTAAGCGTCAGCGCGGCCGCGCCTTCCGGGCCGCTATCTACAGCACCATTTCTATTTTTGTAACCAAAGTCGGCTTCACCTTCTTTATTGAAGTGCCCTTTGACCGCTGGATTGGTCAGTTTTCCCAAAATACTCTTTATGCCAATTTAGGCATTCCGCCGGCTTTGATGATTTTAATCGTGCTCTGGGGACTCCGACCTTTGCCCCAAAGCAATGCTGTAAGGGTAGTGGAAGAACTTACTCGCATCACCGAAGGTAATCCCAAGCCGTATTTTCTTAAACTTCCTACGCGCCAGCCCTTTTTAATCCGCGGCTTGGTGGCTTTGCTTTACACTTTGGGCGCCGCCATTACCTTAGCCGCGATTATTTACGGACTCACCCGACTTAATTTCAGCGCCCTCTCGCAGGCGGTTTTCCTTTTCTTTGTTTCGCTTATCGCCTATGCCGGCACCAGGATTCGCGAGCGCTCCAAGGAATTAGTGGTGGATGAGGCGCCGCCCGGATTTATTCACGATGTTTTCGTCTTTTTCACTTTTCCGATTGTTGAGACCGGCAAATGGTTTTCCAAACAGCTTTTGCGTATCCGGTCGCTGGTGATTATTTTGGACATTTTAATTGAGTCGCCGGTTCAATTCTTGGTGGAATTTGTGGATCAGTGGCGAAGTTTTTTAAGAGAGAAAAAGCAGGAAATCCGCTAATCCCAACTTGCCGCCTCCTATAAAGACCGGAGGCGGCTTTTTTTGCTGGTGAGTGTAGTTGCAAAAGCGGGGAAATTTTGGTAATATAGTGTGAATAGCATCAACGAATATCGAATCCATTACGAATCAACGAATGGATTCGACAAGCTCACCATCCTGAACTCGTTGAAGGATTCGCAAATTCGTGCGAGATTCGTTATTCGCTGATGAAATTGCATGCGTAACTTCCACAAATTCACCATCAAAGCCCAAGAGGCATTGCAGAACGCCCAAGAATTGGCGGCTAAATGGAATCACGGCGAGTTCCGGGCGCTTCATTTGCTCGCGAGCTTGATTGTTGATGATCAATCCTTGGTCCGTCCGCTTTTGATTAAAGCTGGAATAAACTTAGAAGCGCTGGATAAAGTCTTAAACGAGGAATTGAGCAAACTGCCCAAAATTTTTTCAGCCGGCAATGTGGGCCAGCTTTATTTATCGCAGGAGCTCATGCATATTTTGGATCGCTCCGGAAAAATCGCGCTCTCACAAAAGGATGAATTTATCTCCTGTGAACATTTGCTGCTTGCGGTTTTAGAAATTCCTTCAAGCGCCCAAGCCATGCTCGAAAATTTCGGCCTGCGGCGCGAGACGGCTTTTCGGATTTTGGCGCAACTTAGGGGATCAATGCGCATTACTGATGAGATGCCGGAGAGCAAATTCCAAGTACTGGAGAAATACGCCATCAATTTAACCGAGCGGGCGCGCGAAGGAAAACTGGATCCGGTTATCGGACGCACCGAAGAATTGCGGCGGGTGATTCAAGTGCTTTCGCGTCGCACCAAAAACAATCCGGTTTTAATCGGCGAGCCGGGCGTGGGCAAAACCGCCATTGTTGAGGGTTTAGCCCAGCGGATTGTCTCGGGCGACGTGCCGGAAACGCTTAAAGACAAAGAGATTGTCATGCTTGATTTGGGGTCACTCATTGCCGGCACCAAATTCCGGGGCGAATTTGAAGATCGCTTAAAAGCTTTTGTCCGAGAGATTCAGAATTCAGCCGGCCGAATGATTCTCTTTATTGACGAGATTCATATGATTGTGGGCGCGGGCGCGGCTGAAGGCGCGGTGGATGCTTCTAATTTACTCAAACCGCCTTTGGCCCGAGGCGATCTTCATGCGGTTGGCGCCACTACCACCCGCGAATATCAGCGCCACATTGAGCGGGATCCGGCTTTAGAACGCCGATTTCAGCCGATTGTGGTTGAAGAGCCGGGAGCCGAAGACGCGGTGGCAATACTCCGTGGTCTTAAAGAAAAATATGAAATTCATCATGGACTGCGCATCTCGGACGAAGCTCTAGTCGCGGCTGTTAATTTGTCATCACGTTACATTACTGACCGATTTTTACCTGACAAGGCCGTGGACTTGATTGATGAAGCAGCAGCCGCCAGACGCTTAGAGTCAGAAAGTTTGCCAACCGAGCTTGAAAAAATCCGGCGTGAGATCACTCGGCTAGAGATTGAACGATCGGCCCTGCTTAAAGAAGGCGAGGGAGCAAACAAGGACCGTTTAAAAACCATTGATAAAGAATTGGGAGAGTTAAAAGCGAAAAATGATGAAATTTCGGCCACTTGGCATGCCGAGAAAATGCATTTTGAAAATTTGCATACGCTCCGAAGGCGGATTGACGATTTGCGCCGCGGCGCCGAACTTGCCGAGCGCGGCGGCGACCTAGAACGCGTTGCTCAAATTCTTTACGGCGAACTGCCGCAGGCTGAAAAAGAATATCAGGCGTTTGAGAAAAAGCATTTTGGTGAAAAAAGAGCGAAGAAACCCCGGCGCAAGGCCCCGACGGGGAACATCGGGGCCGCAACGTCGGGATTTATTAAAGAAGTGGTTGACGAGGAAGATATTGCCGATGTGGTGGCGCGCTGGACTGGCATTCCGGTTGCGCGCATGCTTGAGACTGAAACCGATAAACTCACGCGCATCCACGAAGTTTTGGGCAAGCGGGTGATTGGACAAGGAGAGGCGATTAGCGCCGTCTCAAGCGCTCTTCGGCGCGCTCGCGCCGGACTCTCTGATGAAAATCGCCCTTACGGCTCTTTTATGTTTTTGGGACCCACTGGAGTGGGTAAGACCGAACTGGCCCGGGCGCTCGCTGAATTTATGTTCAATGACGAAAAAGCTCTGATCCGGATTGACATGTCAGAGTATATGGAAAAGCATTCAGTCTCGCGGCTCATCGGTTCTCCTCCTGGCTATGTCGGTTTTGAAGAAGGCGGACAGCTGACCGAGGCGCTCCGCCACCGGCCTTATAGTCTGATTCTTTTTGATGAAATTGAAAAAGCTCATCCGGAAGTTTTTAATGTCCTGCTCCAAATTTTAGACAACGGCCGTCTCACTGATGCCAAAGGCAAAACCGTGAACTTTAAAAATTCCATCATTATTATGACCTCCAACGTCGGCAGTCATTACTTTAAAGAAATGTCCCAGCTCGGCTTTGGCGCCAGCGAAGAAGAAGAAATCAGAAATCAGGAAGAGCAGTTTAAGGATCGGGTGCGCGAGTCCTTGAGGAGCAATTTCAAGCCGGAATTTCTAAACCGCATTGATGAAATTATCATCTTCAACGCCTTAAAACGGGCTGATATTGAAAAAATCGTGGAGCTCCAGCTAAACTTGCTTAAGGAGAAAATGGAAGAGCGCGGTATGAAAATCACTATTGAAGCGGCGGCCAAGAAGTATATTGTCGAGAATGGCTTTGATCCGGATTTTGGCGCCCGGCCGATTAGACGTTTGATTCAGAAGACGATTTTGGATCAGCTGGCCGACAAAATGATTAAAGGCGAAATTCACGATGGCGATAAAGTTAAGATTACATTTGAGAAATCCGCAATCAGTATTACTGCTTAAGGCGGTGGTTTTTGCCGGCGCCTTGGGATTGCTTAAAATCGGAGGGTTGAGCACGCTTCCGGTTTTATTTTTTTTAGCTCTGAGCAGCTATCTTTATTTTAAGCCGCCGGCCCAGAGCTCTAATTATTTAATTGCTTTTCTGGTTTTAGTTTTTCTTGGGTTTAGATCCTCTTTCTTTTTCGCCAATTACCCCGATTTTTTACTGGTGCTCGGCTTAGGTTTGTTGTTCTATCTTATTTTGGGGTTGAAAAACTTGCTCTTTGTTTATCGCAGCCGCTGGCATTATCTTTTAATCTTGGTTTTAAATTACCTGATTTTTATAGCATTTCTCACCGCTGATAAATCAGATTATTTTTTCTTTAAAGCCGGAGGAATTTTTCTGCTGGTCTTTTTGCTCTGGAGAGAGTTTTTCCGAGTCGCGCCTTGGGCCAGCATTACGGCGGTAGCGGCGGTAGAGACGCTTTGGGCCGCGAGTCTCTTGCCTTTAAATCCCTTGGGGGCCGCTAATCTAACTCTTATTGTCGTCTTTGCTGTTACTGACTTGATTCGCCGTTCAAGCGAAAACAAGCTTTCGCCTCAAGCAGCTTTGACCGACGTCTCTATACTAATAGTCTTAATTATCCTGATTTTTATGACCAGCA
>CAYSWC010000001.1:0-137050 GCA_964434715.1 uncultured Candidatus Saccharibacteria bacterium | reverse complement strand
TTGACCGACGTCTCTATACTAATAGTCTTAATTATCCTGATTTTTATGACCAGCAGGTGGAGCATATAAGCCAAGAAGGTTACATTAGGTTTAGGTTATAGGAGGTTACATGTGGTTACATTAAGGTTACACAAGGTTGCAGGAGGTTTCCCGTAACCTCTCGTAACCTCTTGTAACATCGCGCAACCTCATGTAACTTTGTGCTACCTCCTTGCAGGATTTTTGTCTCCCTTCGGGAGATCACCCGTAGGGTGACAGGATTTTTTGCCGGATTACGGTTCTTTCCGAATAATGCTGTGGGGTATTGACCAGCCTTGCCGTATTTCTTACTATGATTAGTATATGTTTGCTGACCAAAAAGCCCAGGAAATCAGTTTGGCTCTTATTAAAATATCGGTCTATGCCCGGCGTCCGAGATTCCGGCACAAACTGGAAGATTTGGCTTTTGAGCTCTTAGAGCAGGTATCAACGCGCGATTTTGCAGCATTTTCAAAGACCTCGGCAACCTTGGAGGGCATGATTAAATTCGGCAGGATTATCTATGAAATTGAGCCAGTCAATGCCGATATTTTGCTTCAGGAATTAGGCAATTTAAATGCGGCAATCCGGCAAATTGCCGAATTGTCATTGCCTGATTTGGAGAAAATACCAAGTATTGAATCAATTTTTTCCAGGCCAGCAACACTTTTTGAGGCGGTAAAACCGGCAAGGAAAGTCGCTAAATCAGGCAAAGTCGGCAAAGAACCGGCAAAAGAATCCGGAAATAATCCTGCAATCCTTCGACAGGATCAGGATAAATCCGGCAATAATCCTGCAAAAGAATCGGGCAATAATCCGGCAATCCCGACGCCAAAAGGTCGGGATTCCGACCGAAGCGTCGGAATTGATGAGGTTGTAAATAAGCTGGTTGCCGAGAAAAACCTTTTAGAAGATTGGGCTAATGCGGCAAACCGGGAATCGGCAATTGTGGAGCGAATCCGTGAGTCCGGCAATAAACCAGTGCCTTTTAGGGAAATTGTGGCTTCTTTTCCTGATTTTAGCGGCAGGACCATAAGATATGACCTCCAACGCCTGTGTAATCAAGGCCTTCTTGAGCGATCTGGCGGGGGGCGAGCTACGCTTTATAAGATAAGGGTTATCTAATAGGCCCATAGGGACTAGGGACTAGGGACAAGTTGTAATAAACTCAACTTAGCTTCGTTATAAGATTTAAGAAAGTAAGTTTTCCCCGAGTTATTCACAGGCGTTCCCGCACCGGTTTTTGGATTCTTTGATATAATCGTAATTGCTTAGTGTGAGGCTAAGCAGTCCGGAGTAATCGCTAATAATGCGAATGGGTCTCCCTACGGGAGATCTCCCGAGGGGAGACAAAATAATGCTAATATTTTATTCGCATTATTTCGAACCGCATTAGCATTATTAGCGATTACTCCCCTGGCCTCGCTTCTAAGCGGGGATTTTCTTTGCCTACGGCAGAGCGACACCAATTTCCTCCTAAGTTCTTGCCTCACGAGGATTTAGGAGGGAAAAGCGGTAAGGTCGATAGCTCCTTCCCTAAATAAAAAGTATGTCTTCGACTTTGCTCAGACAGTAACTTATTTCCTAAGCCCGTCGAAGGAATACAAAAATCATAAGAAACAAAAAAGGAAAGCCGAATTACGGTCGATGCTTTCCCCAATTAAAAAGGTCATAAACATTAACAAATTAATTAGTTAAAAAGTCACAAAAATAAATTATGAGTAGTAAATTAAGTAAGATTGCAGCGATTTTTATTTCGATTACGACTGTTGTCTGGCTTTCCGGCGCTGGCTTTTTAGTTCCTACAGCTCATGCTGTTACCATTCAGGAATTATTAGACCAGATCGCCGTACTTCAAGCTCAACTTCTGGCTCTGCAAACTGGCGGCACTGGCACGGCAACCGCTTGTACTTTTACCAGCTCCCTCACAGTTGGTTCAAGAGGCGATGACGTTAAGTGCTTACAGCAATACCTGAATGGCGCTGGATTTCCAGTAGCCTCAAGCGGCGCTGGCTCTTCGGGAAGTGAGACCACTTATTTCGGTTCTCGAACCCGAACAGCAGTAGCGGCTTGGCAGGCAGCCAATGGCGTGTCTCCAGCAGTCGGCTATTTTGGCTCAATTTCTAGGGCTAAATACGCTTCACTCGCAGCCGCGCCACCGCCGCCACCAGGACCGCCAGGACCGCCGCCCCCAGTCGCAGCTGGCACCGGGCTTACGGTTACCTTGGCTCCTAATCAGCCGGCAGCCGGTCTGTTCGGCGAGAGCTTTGCCAGTCATCCATTCACCGTTCTTAATTTCACGGCTTCGTCTGACGGCGATGTTACGGTAAAATCATTGACCGTACAGAGAACTGGTCAGGCTAACGACGCTGCTTTTAACGGCGTTATCCTTCTTGATCAAGATGGTTTCCGCCTGGGCGATACCAAAACCTTTGGCTCTGATCACCGCCTTAAGCTTACACAACAGTTTACAGTTTCAGCTGGCCAGACGCGGGCCATGACTCTAGCCGGCGATTCCGATGCCGACCAGAATGATTACAATGGTCAAATAATCAGTCTAAGCTTGGCAGAAGTTGATGCTGGTTCAGCCCAAGTCAATGCGAGTTTTCCCTTAACCGGAACGGCGCATACCGTTAACTCGACTTTGGCAATCGGCACTTTGACTCTTGAACGAGGATCTCTTGATCCAGGCACCAACATTACTAAAGAAATCGGAACAACCGGCTATACCTTCTCGAGCTTGAAGCTTATTGCCGGCGCTAACGAGGATATTTCTTTACAATCCATTCGTTGGAATCAATCAGGTTCAGCAGCCTCTTCCGATCTAAGCAATATTAAGATATATGTTGGAACCGCCGGGAGTGGCAGCGACCCATCCTTTGATGCCACTGTAAGCGATGACGGTAAATACTTTCGGGCTACTTTTGGGAGCGGCATAACAATCCTTAAAGGCGAAAATAGCGAGGTTTATATTAAAGGCGATGTTGTCAGCGGTTCTAACCGCGGCATTGACTTTGATCTGTATCGCGGCGCCGATGTCAAACTTGTCGGCAAGACCTATGGTTACGCTATTTTGCCAGGCGGGGTTAGCGGCAGTCATACTGCTACCGATGACGATGGCAGTTTAGGAAGCGCCAATCCTAACTTCGATGCTTATGAAGTTACCATCGGCGCCGGTTCAGTCACAGTTGAAAAAGCCACGTCTGTTGGCGCTCAAAATATTGCCGAAAACCTGGGTGATCAGGTATTAGGCGGCTTTACCGCCGATGTCAAAGGCGAGTCCATCAGCGTAGCAGCCATGAACTTTGACGTCTCCTTAACCGAAGCTGCCGGTACTGGCAGTTCCATTGACACCAACGACATCACCAACATAAAACTAGTGAGACAAAGCGATGGCACAGTGGTAGCTGGCCCGGTTGACGGCGTAGCCGGCGGCAATAACGCCGTCAGGCTTACCGACACCGTCACCCTCCCGGTTGGCCGCAACACTTATGTCTTAAAAGGCAAGTTAGGCACTGACTTCTCACAGAACGACCTGGTAGCGGCTTCAACTACACCTTCCTCTGACTGGACAACCGTTAGAGGCGTTGAATCGTCTCAAACCGTCACCCCAAGTGGCGGCACGATAACTATGAGCACCATGACGGTTAAGACTGGCGCTCTAACCTTTGCCCTCTCAACCGATACTGCTTCATCCAGTCCTGACCTAAACGTGGTAGCCGGTTCTAACGCCGTTACCTTTGCCAAGTATGTTTTGGATGCCAGTGAATCAGGCGAAGATCTTAGAGCAACCTCCATACAGCTTGATCTGATAACGTCACAGCCCGGCAATGCATCTGACGATCTCACCAATTGTAGTCTCTGGGATGGGAACACCGCCCTTAATAGCGGCACCAATGTGGTTAACCCAACCAATAGCCAAGCAGCTGGTCAGGATTACACCTTTACCTTTGATACCGGGCTTATCATTCCCAAAGGCACTGTCAAGACTTTGGCCTTAAAGTGCAATGTTATTGCCGGCGGTACAGTTACACGAGCTGGCTGGGGTTCGGCGGGTCTCTCGACCGCTGCCAACCAGATTGTGGTAACCGGAGTAACCTCTGGTACGGCAGTAGCTGAAACCACAACCACTAATTCCGGCCGTACCATCGTGGTACAGAGCGCTGGCACGCTTGCCATTGCTCTTGATTCCGCGAGTCCGTCCTTGAAGCTGGCTCAAGCGGGAACTACAGATCAAACCTTATCAGTCTTAAGGTTCAATTCGCTCTACGAAGACATCCGGATTGATCTTCTGGGCTTACAGCTTGCTACTTCTTCAGCCGCTGGCGCAGAGCCCAATGCCAACGCTTCGAACTCGCCATCAGATCTAGTCAAGGTAACGCTTTGGGATGGTGCGACTAAAGTCGGTGAGGTGGTCTTTACTGGCGATTACGCTACTGCCACCTTGGCCAACTTTGTTATTCCAGCTGATGGTCAGAAACTTTTGACTATCAAAGGCGATCTCTCGTCGGTTAACGTCTCCCTTTCGCAAGCTATTCCAGGTCACTTAATAAGTGTTGACTGGGATGCTGGTTGGGGCGATCTGCCTGATGATGACGTGAGAGAAGGTGAACAAGGCGCTAAAGGAGTTGGTCAATCAAGCGGTACCACGATTTACCCCGGTACTGACGACACTGCTACCGAAAACGACACCGCTTCAAACGGCGCGAGAATCTTGAGAGCCATTCCCACGCTTACCAAAATTAGCACCTCTGGCAAGTTTACCAACACCTCTGACCAGATTCTTTTCCGCTTCAAGGTTGAGTCGCCGGCTGGCACGAACGGCGTGAGCTTGTACAAATTCCACTTTACCCTCGCTACCACCACCACATCAGTCACTGACTACGGCGAAGCAGGCAACGATAAGGGTGCGACATTTCTAGTTACCAGCCTTAGGGTCTTCTGTTACTCTGACGCTAGTTTCAGCCTTGGCTCATGTGGAAGTTCGACCGGACAGTTGAACCAATTCGGACTCCTGGTTGCTGATGGGGCAGCCGCCAATGTCGATTTCAGCGACGGGGCTAACGGTACAGACGCTGATTCGGATTTCGACGTGTTCTTTAACCCGACTGCTACAAGCGGCGCCACCCCAGAGGCCATTAGAGTCTCGGCTGGCGACACTCGCTACTTCGAGCTCAAAGGCAATGTAACTGGCGCTTCGAGCACGCCCAATATCTCGACCAAACTGCATGGCGATGCTGCTTGGATAGGGGTTTCGTGTCTTGATACTAACTCGGACCTCACGGTTAGCAACTGCGACTATGCCGTTACCCCGGCAGGCGGCGTTGATTCTGGAAGTAGTTTCTTCACCGCCGAAGCCGCTCTGGTGTCTGCTTCTGTTGGCACTACCACCAATCTCAACTATGAAGGCGACTTTGTCTGGTCTGATAATGCCACCAACAGCACTCAAAGTGTGTTTTCTCACAGCTGGCTAAACGGCTTCTTGGTTCCAGGATTGCCGACCAGTTTTACCGCTGCTGAAACACTGGGACTCTAGTTTGGTATTGTCCGAAGCACTTCGGACAGCTTGAGACCAAGCTAGTTAAAACAATCCGCCCCGACTTTAAGTCGGGGCGGATTGTTTTTTAATGTAACTCCTCGACTCGCTCCGCTCGCTCGGAGAATAATACTGTTCGAGCAGGGCCGAGAATCATCTTTTATTACTGTTGCTTTTTAGAATCTAAGTTGCTATGCTTGATAATTATGAAAAAATCATTATGGATCTACATTTTAATTGGCGGTTTAGCGATTCTACTATTAGTGATAATTATTAAAACTTTTACCCCGCCAAGACCCAGCGAGTCTCCGTTTACCCCCGTGGGAGAACCGTTGGGGGTTAATACTCCCAACGTCAATGTGCCGCCTTATGCCGGTGAGGCAATTCCAATTATCGGCACTGACCCAATCATTAGTGAGCTGCCCGAAGAGGCGGTCGGGCGCCAAAAAGGATTCCTGGCTGAATTAGCCGCCACGCTTGCCGTAAATCCCATTGATTATGACGGCTGGATTGCGGTCGGCATCCATAAAAAGTTTTTCAATAATTATATCGGCGCCCGCGATGCTTGGGAGTATGCCAAGTTGATAGAACCAAATCAACCCAAAACCTATCTTAATTTGGGCAATCTCTATGCTTACTATTTAAGAGATCTGCGCCTAGCCGAGGAGAACTTTTTAGCCGCGACCCAAAGAGACATCTCTAATTTCTCCGGCTCTTATCATACCACTGCCAATTTCTACCGGGATTTCGGATTTAAAGAAAAAGCCATCCAATCTTACCGAAAAATTTTAGCAATTGATCCCAGCGATCAGGCGGTCAAGGTAGAACTGGAACGCCTAGGGGCTAACCCCTAGATTTCTCGATAAAGTTTTGCCGTTGCATCAATCATCTTAGCAAGCAGAAAATTCTGACTCACGAAGTTATAAGCATTTTCTCCCAAGGTTTTCCTTAAAGCTGCCGAGCTTAAGAATTTTTCTGAAGCTTCCGCTAAGGCGAGCGGTTTATGCGGTTCAACAATAAGACCGGTTTCTCCGTGCCTTACGATTTCCGGAATGCCGCCAGCAGTCGTGCTCACAATCGCTTTTTTAGCCAAAGCCGCCTCCAGCAAAAAATAGGGGAGACCCTCTTTGACTGACGGCGCGGCAATAATATCAAAAGCGCTCAAATACTTGCGGCCGTTTTCCTGATAGGGCAGAACAAAAAATTTATTTGTCAGTCCATAATTCTTAATTTTTAATTCCAGATTTTTTTGTTCCGGACCGCCGCCCATAATGGCGAAAAAAACATTGGGGCGAGTTTCTACAATTGGGCGAGCTGCTTCGATAAGATATTGCAAACCTTTATTTTTATAGAATTGGCTAATAACACCAATGAGCAGCGCGTTTTCCGGTACTAACGGGAAAAGTTTGCGTGCTTCGGCCCGCGGTAAAGTCTTAAAATTATTTGCATCAATGCCGTTGTAAACAATCGCCATCTTATTCGAATACTCAATGCCGCGGCGGAGGGCTGAATCATGATCGAATTGGGAAACGCAAATGGTTAAATCCCGGAAAAAACTTCCTAATTTCTCCGCTAAGATAAAAACGGCTCGGCGCCGCCAGCCCGGCTCGTTAAAGGCGAAGCCATGGGCGGTATAGACTACTTTTGACCTCTGACTTTTGACCTTTGACAAATTATATATTTTAACGGCTAAAGGGCCGAAGACGCCGGCATTGGTGCTATTGAAATGCACAATATCCGGTGATAACTTTTTAATCAGCCGGTAAAGTTCCACAATAAAGAGGCAGTTGGTAAAAGGATTCCAAGAACGGTTGAGATATTTAAGCGAATAGACTGGTTTTCCCAACGTTTCAAGTCTAGCGATTAACTCACCTCGGTGAGCTTTTCCGAAAGCCACCTGAGTCTCAAATTTCTCTTGGTTTAAGTTGGTTGCGAGATCAAAAACATAACGCTGGGCTCCGCCCCAGTTGCCTTGAGTGATAACAAATAATATTTTTTTCTTTGCTTTGGACATTTAGAATAAAAACTATCCTATGACCGAAAAAGTTCCCCAAATCGGCGTTTTTACTTTAGCTTATAGTCCTTTTGAAGGCGGAGCCGAGATTGCGCTCCGTGAGATAATCAAAAGGCTGCCAAACTACCGATTTTCAGTCTTTACTCATAAATTTCATTCTCGGTGGTCTGATTTTGAAGAGGTTGATGAAAATTTAAGCATCTTCCGTCTTGGGCGAGGCAAGAGCGGCGATTTTTACGGACAAGGTTTGACTAAGTTTTTTTATATTTTCCGGGCTTGGAGAAAAGCGGAAAAAATTCATAGACAAACCCCCTTTAGTGCTATTTGGGCGGTAATGGCCGCCTACGGCGGGCTCACGGCTCTCTTATTTAAACTGCGGCACCCTAAAGTTCCGTTGCTCCTCACTTTACAAGAAGGGGATTCGGAAGAATTTATTTTGGATCGAGTCGGACTTTTTTATCCTTTCTGGCGCCTGATTTTCCGGAAAGCCGATTATATTCAGACGATTAGCAATTATTTGGCTGATTTTGCGAGACGGCATGGCGCGAGGTGCCCGATTGAAGTGGTGCCTAATGGAGTTGATACTACGAAATACGAAAAAGTACTAAGCCTCGACTCGTCAAGCTCGTCGAGGCGAGGCGGGCGAAAATACGAAAAAAATAAACAAGAAGCAATTATTATTACGACCTCAAGATTGGTTTACAAAAACGGCGTTGATATTTTAATTCAAGCCGTAGCGGAATTAAAGAAAATCCAACCTCCGACCTCTGACTTCCAACTTCTGATTGTAGGCGGCGGTCCCGAAGAACAAAAACTCAAACAATTAGTAAAAGATTTGAGAGTTGAAGACAGAATTGAATTTCTTGGACAGGTGCCGGCTGATAAGATCCCGGCATATTTATCTCAAGCCGATATTTTTGTCCGGCCTTCGCGCTCCGAGGGCTTGGGCAGTTCGTTTCTAGAGGCAATGGTCGCCGGACTCCCTGTTATTGGTACGGCCGTAGGCGGTATATCTGATTTTTTAAGAGATGGCACAACCGGACTTTTTGCGATGGCTGACGACTCTAAAGATCTTGCCGATAAAATTTCTTCGCTTATGGAAAATGATGGCCTTAGGAAAAAGCTTGGAGAAAACGGCAGAAAACTGGTCTTGGAAAATTACTCTTGGGACAGCGTCGCTCAAAGAATGGGAAAAGTTTTTAAGTCATTAGTTATTAGTCATAAGCCATTAGTCCGAATTTTGATTGCCACCGGACTGTATCCTCCTGAAGTCGGCGGGCCGGCTACTTACACGCATCTTGTCGAAACCGAATTAGTCAGACGGGGATTTCTGGTTTCGGTTTTACCGTTCCGAGCGGTGAAAATCTGGCCCAAAGGCCTAAGGCACCTGGTTTACTTTTTCAAAGCATTGTATTTGGCTTTCCGCAGCGATCTAGTTTATGCGCAGGATCCCGTGAGTGTAGGTTTGCCTGCTATGCTGGCCGCCAAAACAGCCGGGAAACCATTTCTTATTCGTATTGCCGGCGATTACGCTTGGGAGCAGGCCGCCCAAAGATTTGGTGTTAAAGATCCAATTGACGATTTTCAAAGTAAAAAATACGGCCCTAAAACGGAGCTTTTAAGATTTATTCAGCGTGGGGTGGCAAACCAAGCTCGGCTGATAATTACACCGAGTCATTATTTTAAGAAGTTAGTGGGGGGGTGGGTGAGAAAACCAGAAAAAGTAAAGGCAGTTTATAACGGCGTAGATTTAAATATAGGTGGTTATGGCGGATATATTCAATGGAAACCCCAGCCAGATGTTAAAAGAATTGTTTCTGCTGGTCGTCTAGTGCCATGGAAAGGTTTTGATAAGCTTATAGAGTTTATGGTTGATTTGCCCGACTGGCATTTGGTGATAATTGGCGACGGGCCGGAAAGAGAGAAGTTAAAAGTTAAAAGTGAAAAGTTAAGAGTTAATGATCGAATTAAATTAGTCGGTGCAGTTCCCCGAGGAGAGCTTTTGGAATATTTAAAAAACGCCGCTATCTTTGTCCTGAATACATCTTTTGAAAGCTTCTCCTTCCAAGTGGTGGAGGCTATGAATGCCGGCATGCCTGTGATTGCCACGCGTATAGGCAATCTTTCAGAAATAATCGTCAATAACAGAGACGGCGTTTTAATCGAGCCGGACAACAAAGAAGAGTTTTTGAAGGCAGTGAATAAAATTACTTCCGACCAAAAATTTAGAGAAAAGCTTTCTATAAACGCCCAAGCTAGAGCTAAAGAATTTTCTATAGAAAAAACTACGAATCAATTAGTCGATTTGTTTAGCGAGAATATCTTATGAGAGTTTTAATGCTATCAACCGATCAAAATATTTTTAAAACCGACTCGGCCGCGCGCGAACGGATGAAAGACTACGGCACCATAGCAGATGAGTTGCATATTATTGTTTACACAAACAAACTCACAACCAACAACTCACAACCAACAACTTTGACGGATAATGTTTTTATTTATCCTACCAACAGCAAATTCAAATTTTTTTATTTTCGGGACGCCTATAAAATTAGCAAGCCGTTAGTCGTTAGTCGTAAGTTGTCAGTTATTACTGCCCAGGACCCTTTCGAAACCGGCTTGGTCGGTTATTTGCTTAAGCGCAAGTTTCAGCTACCGCTTCAAATCCAGATTCACACTGATTTTTTAAGCCCGTATTTTTGGCGCGAGTCAATTAAAAATAAACTGCGCGTACTTCTAGCCAAATGGCTTATTCCCAAAGCCGACGGCATCCGCGTCGTCTCGCAAAGAATCGCTGACTCTTTGCGATCAAAGATCAGGGATCAAAGATCAAAAATTACAATTCTTCCCATTTTTGTTGATGTTCAAAAAATCAAAAACACCCCCGTCAAGACAGATCTTCATAAAAAATATCCAAATCATGATTTTATCATTTTGATGGCTTCGCGTTTGACACGCGAGAAAAATATTGGAATGGTGATAGAAGCGATATCAAATATCAAAAATCCTTTATTACTGATTGTAGGAGATGGGCCGGAAATAAAAAACTTACAACTTACAACTTACAACTTAGAACTTCAGAATAGTGTAAAATTTGAGCCTTGGAGCAGTGATTTGATTTCTTATTACAAAACCGCTGATTTATTGCTACTCACCTCTAATTACGAAGGTTATGGACTCACGGCGGTAGAGGCGGCAGCCGCCGACCTGCCAGTAGTAATGACTGATGTGGGAGTAGCTATCGGGAAAGTAATTCCAGTCGGAAACATAAAAGTCCTAACCGAAGTTTTAGAAGATTTAATTGTCAACAAAATCGCCAGAGAAAAAATAATTAAAGAACAGAATGCCTTTTTTAGATATTGGCCAACTTTAGATGATTATTTACAAAAGCTAAAACAATCATGGCAAAATTGTTGTTTATCACCCAAAAGGTAGATAAAGACGACGACCTTTTGGGCATTTATCACCGTTGGCTTGAGGAGTTAGCCAAAAGAATTCCTCAAATTTCAGTTATTTGTCTTTATCGCGGCCGGGTGGAATTGCCTTCAAACGTTGCCGTCTATTCTTTGGGCAAGGAGATCGGCAGGTCAAGGATTAAATATTTTATCAATTTTTATAAATACCTTTTTAGATTAAAAAAGCAATACGACGTAGTCTTTGTTCATATGAATCCGGAATATGTTGTTCTCGGATCGGTAGTGTGGAAATTATTTAGGAAAAGACTGTTATTTTGGTATAACCACCCGCTGGGCGGTCTGCGAGCGCGTCTGGCGATAGCGTTTGCCGACAGCGTTTTCTACACATCGCCAGCCGCCTTCACGGCTAGGTATAAAAAAGCCCGACCGATGCCGGTGGGTATTGACGTGGATATGTTTCGCCGTCTCGAAGGAACAGCAAAAAAACGCAATTCAATTTTGTATATCGGCCGCATTTCACCAATCAAAAAATTAGAAGTATTACTGGGGGCGGCGGAGATACTTAAGAGCGAAGGAGTCAATTTTACCATTACCATAATCGGCAACCCCAGCAAGGCGAGCGAATTTAAATACGCGGAAGAAATGAAAAACAGGACGCAGCCGCTTATTGATCAAAAAATGATTGTCTTCCTAGGCGCGGTGCCGAATTATAAGACGCCGGAATTATATAATACCCATGAAATATCCGTAAACATGACTCCCTCCGGCTCGTTGGATAAAGCCATTATTGAATCAATGGCATGTGAACTGCCGGTTATCGTAAGCAATAGAGCCTTCTTGGAGATTTTCCCGGCCGCTTTAGTGAGGCGGCAGATGTTTGTGGAGGGAGATGCCGAAGATTTGGCTTTCAAAATCAGAGATTTTTTGTCATTGCCGACGGAGAAACGACGGCAGATCGGTCGGGAAATGCGGCAATTGATTGTGCGAAAACATTCTTTGACCGAACTCTCCCAAAAATTGATTAAACTGATTAATGCTTAACCAATGGAACGCAAATCGTTAGCTCAATTATTTTTTAAAGGCGAAACTACCAAACGGATCTACGGCGTTCTGGCAACCGGCGTAGGTTTTGTTAATTCCTATCTTACCATTACTTATCTTACGGTTTTTGATTTTGGCCTGATTCAGCTGTTGCTGGCCTTTATTAATATTTTAGAGAGCCTGAATCTTGATGTTTTTGACACTGTGGTCACGGTTAATATGCGGCGTTACCTCAATCAAGGAAAAGCCGGATTTATGAAACGTTTGTTTCGGGAAAGCGCAACCCTAAAGATCGGCATCGCCGTCATAATGGCCGCAATAGTATTCGGGGGGTCGGAGATTATCGCTAATTTTTATGGTCGGGACGTAGCTTTGTTTATAAGGATTATAAGCATACTGCTCATCGCCCGGACTATTTTCAATGTCGAGGTCGGATTTTTAAAGGCGGCGATGAACTTTTCTTACTGGAGTTTCCCGGCTATCAGGGAAGTTTCCAAATTACTGATTATTGCCTGGGCGCTTCTGTTCTATTATTTGAATACTTTAACAGTTATTATTGCCTACGTGGCCGCCGAACTGTTGGCCGTGGGATTGATAACGGCTTTTGTTTTCATTAAGATTTATCGGCGCAACGTCGGATCAGTTCGAGCAGCTGCCGAGCCGCTCTTATGGAATCTTTTTAAAACTCACGGGAAATGGGTAACCGCTCGTTATGCCTTCTCTAGAATCACTAAAAATACTATGCCTTGGTTTGTTAAGTTATTCACCAATACTGAAGGCGTTGCTTACTATTCGTTGGCGATCAATATAGTCGCTTTTATCGAGAAATTAATGCCCATGGCCGGGATTTCCTCGATTTTACTGATTAAGGCCGGAAAGCCCAAGGAAATAGCCTTTATTTTCAAGCATGCCTTTAAATATCTGTTTTGGCTTGGCGTGATTTTTATGATTATCGGCTTACTGATTCTGCCGCCGCTGGTTTCAATGATTTTCCCCAAGTACGGCCCGGCTTTACCAATCCTTTCCGTGATGCTTTTGGCTTTTCCCCTCTACGGCGTTTATAAAGTGCTCAAATCAACCCTAGAAATCCTTCAAGAATACAAAATTATGGCTCTGCGCATCTTACGGGAGGTTTTGGTGATTCCGATCGGCGCAGCAGTTTTTCTGCCGCTTTTGGGATTACCGGGCGCCGGGGTAGTTTATAATTTAATCTATTGGGAACGAGCTCCCTATTTTTACAAAAAATTGACGGAGAAACACCCGGATTTTAAACTGAAGTTTTCCGAGCTGTTTAAATTTAATAAAACTGATTACGAATTGTTCCATAAATTATGGAAAACCGCAAAACAATCTTTATAACTTGCCCTTTTTTAACGTCGCTCGTCAACCCCCCTGTTTTTTAAGCTGTTCTTGCGTAGAATAAAAACCGCATTGTAAGCCCAGCGATGCTCAAGCCTTTTCCGCCAATCGGGTGAAACTTTCCGTGCGAGTTCAAATACAAATTTTCTTAGTTTTCCAGGTAGGCCGCGTTTAAAGATTTTCGGTCTCACATGATATTCGATGCTCAATAAATCAAAGTATTTAAGCACCGCTTTTTGAAGTACACCCTTGGTGAATAAAACCAGGTGATTATTAGTGCCTCGGTAACTGCCGAAATCTCTATTTTTAATGAAATAATCGATGCTCGGTTTAGAGGTAAGATGAGGGGCGGTAAAAATAAATAAACCTTGGTGAGCTAATACCCGATGAACCTCACGAATCGCATTAAAAGGATTTTCCAAATGAGGCAGAACACACCAGGCGGTCACTACTTGAAAAGAGTCATCGGGCCAAGGAATTTTATCCCAGCTCAAATCAGCGGTTCTGAACTCCTTAAATAAACGCCGATTTTCTTGAGTTAAATAATTATCAACATCAACTCCATAAAAATTTTTATAACCCACCTGATTAATTTGAGAAACAAAAACGCCGCTCGCTGAACCCAAATCAAGGATTTTAGCTTGGGCGCGATCGTTAAATGATTTATCAAAATAATTGTTAAAAACTTTTATGGCAAAAAGATCACGGACGCTTTTACCGGCACATTTTTCTAAAATTTCATGAGCTTCATCTTTGTGAAGCTCGGTTAATTCGTGAGTGGTGAGATAGCGCATAAGACTTTAATTGGACAGATTCGAGTTATTATATAAACATATCATAAAGATGAGAAGTCAAGAAACCATTTTCATAACCAGCTTTTTTGGCTTAATTGCTAGAAATATTTTGGCCACTGACATCCTAAAGATTTTAAGGATGGAGCCGAATCTAAGAATTGTTATCTTAACGCCGGAAAATAAAAAAGAAAAATATCAAGGAGAATTTGGCGGTCCCAATGTTATTGTCGAAGGGGTAAAAATTAGAAAGCCAACAAAATTGGAACGGTGGTTTACGATTTTATTTCATAATTTCTCCGATACCCGAGCCTGGCGGATTCATCGCCTGATTCATCGCCAGGAAAGTAAAAATTATCTTTCGGCCTCGATCTACTGGCTTTTATCCAAATTAGGATACTTAGCGACTATTAGACAACTAGCGCGCTGGGCTGAATATCAATTTTTATCCAAAGACCGTTTCAACCAGTATTTTAACCAATACCGTCCTCAACTTGTTTTCGCCACCGATATTTTTGAGCCCAATGATTTAGATGTGATGCGGGAAGCTCGGTCGCGAGGGATTTTTATCGTCGGCATGGTCCGTTCCTGGGACAATATTACCACCAAAGGGTTAAATAGGATTATTCCAGATAAATTGATTGTTAACACCCCAGACATCAGGGCAGAGGCAATAAAATATGATGATGTTAATCCAGAAGATATTTTTGTAGTCGGCATTCCTCATTACGACCGCTATGTGACTGATCAGCGAATCTCCCGGCACGAGCTTTTTAAGAAACTCAAATTAGACACACATAAAAAAACCATTTTCTTCGCGCCACCGAGCGACATCTATACCCAGAACGATCCGATTACTCCAAAAGTCGTAGCGGCACTCCGCCCTCTTGATGCTCAACTGCTTTTACGATTATATCTGGTCGGTCAAGTTAATCTAGGCGATGTCCAGCCGATTCCCCAAAAAATCGCCATTGATACTCCAGGGAGCGGGGCTGATTTTATGCAAGCTGATTTAACCGCTGGCGATGCCCATTTGGCTGATTTGTTGTATCATTCCGATGTCGTAGTCGCTTTTGCGTCAACCCTATCCATTGATGCGGTAGTTTTTAATAAACCCGTGGTCTTTGTGGGCTTTGATGGGGAACGTAGCCGTCCTTATTGGCAGAGCCTGCGCCGGTTTTACGACTATGATCATCAGCGGTCAATTTTAGAAACCGGCGGCGTAAAGTTGGCCAAAACGCCGGAGCAACTGGTTAAGTCGGTAAAAGAGTATCTAGTTAATCCGCAGTTGGACGAAGCCGGTCGGAAGAAAATTATCGAAGAGCGGTGTTTTAAATTGGATGGTAAATCAAGTCAAAGATTAGCCGATACCATTCTTAAATTTTTATAATTTCCCAGAGATATAACTAAACAATCTAATTGCAATTTGCCAGATGAAAATTTGTTATCTCAATCATAACCTCGAGTCTAATACTGGTGCTGGCCGGTTTTGTTCTGCCCTTATGGACGCCATGAAGGCAGCGGCACCTGAGGTGAGATTTACTGTTCTAACCAGTGAAACCGGGAGCGGGCTACGAAGTAAAAAATCATACGAATATACAGAAGAACAACCAGTTATTTATCCTAATAAATTTAGATTATTATTGGCGTTACCTAAAATCAGAGCGATTTTAAAAGATTGCGACATTATCCATGCGCTTGACGGCTGGCCTTATGGAGTGATTGCGGCGCTCTCTAGCTTTGGACTTGGAAAAAAAATAATTATTACCGCCATTGGCACGGGAGCTATCCAACCGCTTTATCGACCGCTAAAAAAGTGGTTGATGAGATGGGCTTATCAAAAGGCCGATCTAGTTACGGCGGTGAGTAACAATACTAGGAAGGAAATTTTAAAGGTGATCCCGAATTTGAAGATTGAAGTAGTAAGTCATGGCGTTGATTTCGACAAATTTCGGCGAGCAGCGGGAAAGTACGAGAGAATAGAGAAATTAAAACCCTACATTCTAAGCATCGGGGCGTGGAAGCCGAGAAAAGGCCTTGAATACTCGTTGGCCGCCTTTAACGAAATTAAGGCCAAGTTTCCAAGGCTCAATTATGTAATTATCAGCAATGGTCCCAGAGAAAAAAATATGGAGCGGGTAGTATTTTTTGATAATGTCGAAGAGAATTTTTTGATCGCGCTTTATAAAAATGCCGAACTATTCATTCTTCTGCCGCAGGATGTGGGTAAAGACATGGAAGGATTCGGGTTGGTCTTTTTAGAAGCGGCCGCCTGCGGATTGCCGATAGTCGCAACTAAAGAGACGAGCGCCGAAGACGCTGTTTTAGACGGCATAAACGGGATTTTAGTCCCGCCCAAAGATTACCGAGTTGCCGCCGAAGCGCTCGGAAGAATTTTAAAAGACAACAGTTTGAGTTCGAAATTTGCCGAGGCATCGTTAGATTTTGCAAAACGAATGAGCTGGCAAAAAGCGGCATTTGCCTATCGTAAGATTTACGAACTATAATTGCTTTTGTGATTCCTTCGGACATACAGTTTAGGCGCCCACCGCTTCGTCTGGTCCAAGGCAAGCCGCTGTTTATTGCCGACGACGAATATCGAGAAGTCGTTGCCGATTTTACCGCCAGCGATTTTATCGTGCGGCTCAAGACTTTCGTGAGGGGATTTTCCCGGCTTTATGGAATAATTTTTTACGTTTTGGCTCCGGCGCTTTTTTTAGGCAAGGGGCCAAAATCAATTTACAAGTTCGTGCCAGCCGGCGGACTGGTTGCCGAGGTTGGATCGGGCAATCGCCGCCTCGATCCCAATATCGTGAATGTTGACGTTCACCCGTGGGAAAACGTCGACATTTTGGCGGATGCGCACGATCTGCCGTTCGCCGACGGATCACTAGACGGCATCGTGTGCGCTTGGGTATTAGAACATCTGCGCGATCCGGTAGGCGCCGTCGGGGAATTCCGCCGTACTCTCAAAGCCGATGGAGTCCTTTATCTTTCCACTAATTTTATCATGCCGCATCATCCCTCTCCTCATGATTATTATCGTTGGACAGTGGAAGGACTAAGGGAGCTTTTCTCCGACTGGAAAATAATTGAGCTCAAGCCGATTATCGGTCCGACTTGTGCGCTCCTGTTTGTTGTTCAGGAGTGGCTGGCGATAGCGCTCTCGTTCAATATAAGGCCGCTCAAGGATTTCTTGTGGATTGTTTTTACGCTCCTTACCTTCCCGCTCAAATTTTTCGATCTCATCTTTATTTGGTATCGCACCGCCGAAGTCGTGGTGACCGGATTTTACGTGATTGTGCGGAAACGTTCATGAGTAACTTAATTTTACGATTCGGTACCTGGCTCAGAGTCATCGTTCTCGCCGCCTTTTTGGTCTTTCTCACGCTGGCGCCGGCTCTCCTAGGGATAAAAGTGATGGGCACGGACTCGCTGGAGCTCTTGATCCCCCAGCTTGCTTTTTACAAACACGCTTTTACGAGCGGCGAAAGCCCGTTCTGGAATCCTTACTTGGCAGTCGGTTTCCCCAATTTTATCTCGGTGGCCGGGTTTCCTTATGCGCCGCTCCACTTTTTGCTTTATATCCTACCCGCTCACCTTGCCCACTATTGGGCCTTGTTTCTAAGCCTTGCTTTGGGCGCGCTTTTTTTTATTTTGTTTTTGCGTGAGCTAGGGCTAGGGCCTTGGGCTGCTTTTATCGGCTCCCTCGCCTATCTCGCCGGCAACATTCATTTCGCGCGCGACCTTACTTTGGGAACGGCGCTTTTTGTATACCCCACGCTTTTTTGGATTTTGATCCGGATACATAAAAGTACCTCGGCGCGCGCTCGCTCTCTGTATATCTTCTCTGGCGGATTTCTTATCGGCTATGCCTGGCTTATGTCTTCCTATTTTCCGACTCTGTATTTGTTTTGCGCCGCCCTCGCTTTTGTTCTGTTTTTGGGGATAAGGAGCGCCGACTGGCGGCACAGTGCTAAATTATCAACGGCCTTGCTGGTAATCTTTGCGGTCGGCACCATAATCGGCTCTCTTCAGCTTGTGCCGGCTTACGTAATCACGCAGTTTTCCCAGCGCAGTCAGGGTTTTGCCGAGCCGGCGGTTCAAGACGGCTATGCCATTACTTTCCGGGAACTGCTTCATTTTTTCTTTCTTACCAGTTATCGGGGCCTGGACGCTTATTTATATATGGGCATGGTGCCCTTGTTGCTCATAGCCTTGGCTTTCTTTAAAAAAAATTCAGCAGCCATATTTTTCTTGGGCGTATTTTTAGTTTCACTTGCGATTTCCATAAAAGGATCGCCGCTTTTTTGGTGGATTATAGTAAAACTGCCGGTATTCAATTTTTTCCAAGGCGCAGCGCGCTTCATGCTTATCGGGATTTTCGCCTCTGCGGTCCTGATCGGTTTAGGCGCCGACTATTTGGAAACTGCGTTCCGGAGCGCTAAGCCGGACAAGTGGAAAATCATCATTTCTTTCATAACTCTCACGATTTTTATCTTCCTCATGGCAGCCCTGTTTTCCGGAGAAGACGGCGTTCCTCAAGCCGTAATGATTTCCGGGGTGTTTTTAATAGCGGCCGTTGGCGCCGTCATTTTTTGCCTTGCCGAGGTGAGCAGGAATGCTTTGGTGCTGCCGCTTTTATCGGTGATCGCAGCGGTGGAATTCGTGACGATTTCCTACCGATTTAATGTTAAAACGATCTTTGATGCATCTTATTATAGAACGCCGCCAACGGATGCGGAGCTCTTCATTGCCTCTAAGAACCGGATCCTGCCGCTTTTTGTGGAGGATTGGGACGGTGTATATTTTTTCAATTTTCCGAAACAGAAGGATCTGCCGCCGGAATTTTTAGAGTACCGGATTCGCCACGCGAGCTATCACCCCAATACCCAGTTTTTGTGGCCGGTCGCTAACCTGGAAGCGAATGAACCGCTCCTTAATGTCTCCATGGGTAGAATGATGGCGCTTTTGGGGACGCGCCAGCTCGTTACCGCCGGCGGCGAGGAAAAACTCAATAAGATTTACAAGAAGAGTGCGGATGGCACCGACGTTTCTGTTAAGGAGAAGTATGAACTCTTTAAAGAACGTTTGCCGCTCACCGATTTTTTGGGCATTCGATATTTTTTAAGCTCAAGCCATTTTGAAAACAGAACTTTATATTCTCCCATAAAATTGCCGCTCCGTGGTTATCGTTTTCTGGACATCGGCGGGCCGTCAGAACAACCAATGCCTATTTTTGTCTTCGAAAACCCGAATGCGAAACCGTTAGTTTATTTTGGCAAGGTTACCGGCTTTAAGAACAACTCCGAAGAAGCTTATCAGGCCTTTAAAGAGAGCGGTTTTAGGGATATTTTTGTGGAATGCTCCGGTTGCGGTAGTAAAGAGCTTAACGGCGAAGGCAAGGTGGAAATAGTCTTAGCAGAGAACGGTCGGGTATCAGCCAATACTTCTTCGGAAACCGAAGGGTTTATGGTCTTTACCCAAAATCATCTTCCCGGCTGGCGCGCCTCGATTGACGGGGAAGAATCCGAGATTTACAAAGTTAATTCGGTTTTCCCGGGGATTTTTGTTCCTGCCGGCGATCACCAAGTAGAGTTTATTTATGACTACTGGAGTTTATTTGACCCGAAGCTTGTCGCAGGATTGATTTTTTCAAAAAATTAATGTTAAATCATCCAAAACAATGGCAGCAAAATCCTACACTAACGTTCTAATTTGCGGCGGGTCGGGCTTTATTGGCTCCCACTTCGTCCGGCATTTATATTTTAAATATCCAGGATATAAAATCTTTAATCTGGACTTCCTCACATATGCCGGCAATAATGATAATCTTGTTGACCTTAAAGACGCGGAGCGTTACCAATTTATCCACGGAGACATTTGTGACGGTAATCTTTTAGCCGATCTTTTCAGCAAATATAATTTTGCGGCGGTCGTTAATTTTGCCGCTGAAACTCACGTTGATCGGTCAATCTTTAATTCTTTTGCTTTTATTCACACCAATATTAGCGGCGTACACAGTTTAATTGACACCTGCCGAACTTATAAAGTGCCTAGATTTATTCAAGTTTCCACGGACGAAGTTTACGGTGACATAAAAGAAGGGTTTGCTGCCGAAACAACACCTCTTTGTCCATCAAATCCCTATTCCGCCAGTAAAGCGGCCGCGGATTTGTTGGTCCAATCCTACATGCGCACTTTCAAACTGCCAGCTTTGATAGTGAGAGGTTCAAATAATTTCGGTCCGTTTCAGTATCCGGAAAAATTTATTCCCTTGGCAATCGTTAATCTTATTATGGGCAGAAAAGTTCCGGTTCACGGCTCTGGCGAGCAGGTTCGCAATTGGCTTCACGTTTTGGATTTCTGTTCTGCTATCGATATAGTTATGCACCAAGGGCCTGATTTCAGTGTTTTTAACGTTTCCGACGTTTCGCGAAAGAATATTGAAGTTTTAGGAGCGGTGGCAAAAGCCCTGAATAAAGATCTGGACTCGCATAAATTGCACACCAAGAACAGGCCGGGCGGCGACAATCGCTACGCGCCGGATTCTACGAAAATCAGGCAAGAGCTAGGTTGGTCGGCGCGTTATCATTTTGATGATTGCATTGAAGATGTTGTCAATTGGTATCTTAATAACAAGGAATGGTGGACTAAAATTCTAAACAGAAAAGAAGTTTGGGATCATTACCAAAAACAATTTGAGGCGGAATATTATTAAAAAGTGGACACAGCTAGTTATTCCATCTGCCGCCTATTGTGAATGTAGTTTCCAAAAAGGAACTTGCTCACCTGGCGAAGATTTGCGGACTTTCTATAGTTAAAGCAGTATCAGTTTGGCAAACCATGTGGATGGTAAAGGCCAAGAAAATCTAGACAAAAGAAATTATTGATGCGCATTTGTATTTTAACCGTCAAAAATCACATTTACGCGAACCTCCTGATCAAAAAAATTCTTGGCCGTTTTAGCGACGATGTTTTTGTGATTATAGAATCAACAGTGTTATTATCAGGCCGCGGCAGATTCGGAGCGCTTTGGAAATATTTTAAAATTTCCGGTGCGAGATATGTTGGGAGCCAAGTCTTAAAATCAACACTCTCCCGTTTAATTAGTTTCTTCCTGCGCCTGCTCCGCGCGAAAAACCATAGATTTTATTCATACAAATTTTTACGTCTCCCCAATCTTAAAAAATTCGTAGCGTCAGCGAACATAAATAGTCCGCAATTTTTAGAATGGTTAGCTCATGAGGTGCGGCCCGATCTGATTTTGTCCGTCTACTGCAATCAAATTTTAAAAGAACGCCTTATCAGAGAAACCGCGCTGGGCGCCTATAATATCCATCCATCGCTCCTCCCGGCTTATCGCGGAGTGAGTCCGACGTTCTGGGCGCTGGCGAGAGGCGAAGCAAGAACCGGGATCACGCTGCACAAAATAGCGGCAAAAATTGACGGCGGGGCAATGGTGGCGCAGAGAGAGATGGATATTTTGAGGGGTGATTCCGAACATTCTCTCTACGTTAGATGCACTGAAGCCGGTTTTGATTTGATAGCTGATCTTATTGAACAACTAAAATTAAACGTTGTTCCCGCATCAATCCAGAAAAAGACATCCAGCGAGTCGTATTTTTCCCTGCCGACAAAAGAAGCAGTGAAAGAATTTCTTAAACACGGCAGAAAATTCTGGACGTTTAAGGAATTGATTAGCGGAAAGTAGTGGTATTTGCATAAGCCCACCAAAAGAGCTTAGTATAATATGATATTAATTCTGTGAGCCATGGACTTAAGCTTAATCATAACTTGTTATAACGAAGCACCGCACCTCAAGAAAAGTTTTAGCATTTTAAAAAATACCTTAAATCAAACCCGGTGGAAATACGAGTTTATTTTTGTTGATGATTTTAGCGAAGATCGGACGAGAAATGTAATTGAGGAGATAATTAATGAGAACAAAGCTCTAAGGATAAAAACTATCTTTCATGACAAAAATTATGGTCGTGGCCAATCTGTTGTTGATGGACTTAGGGCAGCAGCCGCTCCCGTAGTTGGTTTCCTCGACATTGATCTTGAGATAGCGGCCCATTATATTTTACCGGCAGTAAATTTAATAAAAGTGGGCAATGCGGATTTCGTCATGGCCCACCGCATCTACAAACTAAGTGTAAAGGCTATGGCGCGGACAATCGTAAGCCGAGGTTATAATTTTTTAACCCGCCATTTGCTTGGCCTGCCGTTTCACGACACCGAAGCGGGATTTAAATTTTTTTTGAGAGAGAAGGTTTTGCCAATTTTGGATTTAGTGGAAAATCAAAGATGGTTCTGGGATACAGAAATTGTCGCCTATGCCCATCGAAACGGATTAAAAATCTCCTCGCTGCCAGTCTTATTTATTAGAAATCCTGATAAAAAAACAACCGTTAAACTAGTGAGCGATAGTTTTGACTATTTTGTTAATTTATTAAGGTTTCGGCGAAGATTTAAAAAGCATATTAATTATGACTGATTATAAAATACCGTTTAACAAGCCGTTTTTAGGCAAAGAAGAAGAACGACTGGTTGTGCGCGCGATGAGATCCGGGCAAACGACTGGTGACAGCTTTTACGGCCGGGAACTAAGGGAATTAATGCAGAAAAAGTTAAAAGTCCGATATGTTTTACCCACTCCTTCCGGCACCGCGGCCTTAGAGCTCGCGATTATGGCTTTGGGTTTAGGGAAGGGGAATGAAGTTATTCTGCCCAGTTTTAATTTTGCCTCCGGCGCCACCGCCATTTTAAGGGCCGGCGCTAAGCCGGTTTTTGCGGACATTGAAAAAGAAACCTTGTGTTTAGATCCTGAAGCTATCGCAAAAGCTATTAGCCCGCGGACGCACGCCATTATGGTCGTTCATTATGCCGGACACGCTTGTGACATGGCTGCCATTTTAAAATTAGCGAAAAAACACAACTGCAAAGTTATTGAAGACGCGAGTCATGCCATCGGCGCCAAGTATAAAGGAAAATACCTAGGGACAATCGGGAACATCGGTTGTTATAGTTTTCACGGCACCAAAAATATTGTTACCGGCGAAGGCGGGGCTTTTGTAACCAATGACGAAAAAATTTTTAGGCAAGCCGAAATTATGAGAGAAAAAGGAACTAATCGCTCGGCCTTTATAAGAGGAGAAATTGATAAATATTCTTTGGTTAGTTTGGGAAGCAGTTATCTCTTGTCTGACGTATTGGCGGCAATGGCGATTGCCCAATTCAGGAAATTAGATAAAATCACCGCCCTGCGGAGAAGACACGCCCAATATTTATTGAGGAAACTCGCGGATTTAAAGACAAAAATGCAATTACCAATGGTAAAGCCCTACGCTGACTCCAACTGGCACATTTTTGCCTTGTTGGTTAATCCAAAAAAACGAGAAAAGTTTATCCAATTTTTAAAACAGGCAGGCATTAAAACCCTCTCTCATTATGTGCCTTTGCATTCTTCTCCATTAGGCAAGAAATTAGGTTGGGCAAAAGCAAAATTAACCAATACTGACTTAGTCAGTCAAAGCATTGTCCGGTTGCCGCTTTACCCTGCTCTTACTAAAGAAAATTTAGATTATATGGTTAAAAAAGTTCATGAGGCGGCTAGAAAAATTTTTTAACAACCCCAGTGTTTATAATATTATTCAATAAAGAGACATGATTCCCGTCTTAGAACAATACTTGTCTAAATGGTGGGTTCAATTTATTTTTTCTTTCGTACTCACGGCAATTGTGCTCACGCCGGCGTTAAACGGCAGTAAAGTTTTCGGGCAAGATGCGACTCAATTATTCATACCGCAGCTCGCCTTCTACAAAGAAGCTTTTAGTACGGGAGAAAGTCCGTTTTGGAATCCTCATCTTGCCGTAGGTTTTCCGAATTTCGTTGATATTACGCATCCTTTCGCGCCCACCGTCTGGCTAGCGTATCTACTTGGGCCTGTTGAAGCACACTATTGGACACTCTTGATGCTCGTGGCGCTTTCCTTGTTTTTCGCTATCGCCTTTCTTAGAGAATTAGGGATCGGGCCTTTAGGCGCCTTGATCGGCGGCATGAGTTATTTAATCTTCGGCATGTGGTATACCTTGAGCGTGTTTATGGCTGTCGGCCTATTCGGTCAGATATTTATCTTCTGGACGCTTATCAAAATATTCAAAAGCGATAAATTCAAATTTCTGGCTTTTGCTGTTCTTGGAGCTAGTGCGAGCGTTGGTTTGAGCTGGCTCTCCATCGGTTACTGGTACAGCGTCTATATTTTTTGCGCCAGTCTTGCTTTTACCGTTTTTTTGGCTTTGAGGAACAGCACCGCCGCAAAAAAAATGTTAGTCTGCTTCTTTTTGATTTGGGCAATCGGTACGCTCGTCGGTCTTTTTCAAATCATCCCGACTTACGTGATCGCCCAGTTTTCCGGCAGAAGCGGTGGTTTGGATTACGAAGCGGCCCAGGGCTATGCGATCGGCCTCGAAGAATTGCTGCACTTTTTTCACCTTACTCCCAATAGGGGGTTAGAGGCCTATCTTTATATGGGAGTTGTGCCTCTGATTTTGTTCGTTTTATCTTTTTTGAGCAAAAATCCTTTTGCCAAGTTTTTCCGGTGGTTGTTTGTGATTGCCCTGATAATCGCTTTTAAGGGCTCGCCGCTTTTTTGGCTGTTCAATAAACTCCCGGTCTTTAATTATTTTCAGGGGGCCTCGCGTTTTCTCATCCTCGCCGCCTTGGCAGTCGCTGTTCTTGTTGGATTCGGCGCTGAATATCTAGTCGGACAGATTAGAGAATCAAAGGTTCACCGTTTAAAGCGCTGGTTTACCGGCATAGCCGTTGCCATCGCCGGCTTAATGCTTCTTGCTTTGATCATTCTTTGGAGCCCGGCAGTGGCAGTTAGCGTCTCTTTTGGGGGAGCGTTTCTTATTTTGGCGTATTTAGCTTTCAGGATTTTTCTCAAAAAGCCGGCGTTGCTTTTCATACTCGTCATCATAACCGCGGCAGATTTTATTTACGCCTTGCGCGCTTTTTACGCGCCCCAAGAGACAGCTCGGGCGGATTATGACGTAAAGCCGGCGACGCTTGAATTTCTAGGACAAAATCCCGGCAGAATTTTGCCTCTTTTTGTTGACGACTGGGATGATGCCTATTTTCAGCAGTGGTTTGAAAAATCGGCTCCGCCGGCGGCAGAAGCCGAATATTTTTTTAAGCTTTTAAGGGAAACTTATTTCCCCAATATGCAGCTTTTGATGCCGGTGGCGAATTTGGAAGCCAATGAACCGCTTATGAATATTTCTATGGGAAGAATGATGGCGCTCTTGGGAACCCGACAGTTGGTTACTACCGGCGGCGAAGAGAAATTAAATAAAATTTATGTAACCAGTGAAGTAACAAAAGAAATTCCCGCCCAAGGCTCGAAGGAATCCGTAGTCGTTATTGAAGTAACTGATTCTTCTCCTAAAGTGAGATATGAATTACTTAAAGAGCGGTTGCCTTTATTAAGTTTTTTAGGCATCCGGTATGTGCTTTCAGCTTTCAATCTTGAAGAATTTAGCGTAGAGTTGCCCCGACGCGCCCGCTGGGCACTAAACATCATGGGCCAGGGTTTGCCGCCTATGCCCATTACGATTTACGAAATTCCTTCCCCGCGGCCGCTCGCTTACTTCACTAAAATTTCCGGTTTTAGGGAAAACAGCGATTTGGCTTATCAGGCCTTTAAAGCCGGCGGTTTTAAAGATATATTTGTGGAATGTTCCGATTGCGATAATAAAGAGTTTAGCGGCGAAGGAAAAGCGGAAATAATCTTAGAAGAGAATGGCCGGGTGGTTGTCAATACTTCTCTCGCAACCGATGAATTTATGATATTCACCCAAAATTACCTTCCCGGCTGGCGCGCCTTTATTGACGGGCAGGAAACCGAGATTTATAAGGTCAATTCCGTTTTTCCGGGAATTTTTGTTCCAAGAGGAGAACATAAGGTAGAGTTCGTTTATGACTATTGGAGTTTATTTAAGCCGAGTTTGATTTTTGCAAAGAGATGAATTTAAAGCTGAAAAATAAATTTAGGAATATTAAACTGCTGGTTATGGATTTTGACGGCGTGATGACCGATGGTTTTGTCTATGTAGATCAAAACGGCCGGGAGACGGTGCGTGCCAGTCGCAAAGACGGTTTGGGTATTGAGCTCCTCAAAAAACACGGTTTTTTGGTTGGCGTCCTCTCTAAAGAAAAAAATCCGGTAGTCTCGGCTCGTTGCCGCAAGCTCCGCATTCCTTATTGGCAGGGCCTTGAAAGCAGTTCCAGCAAGCTTGGAATTCTAAAACAGCTTCTTCGGGAGAAACAATTGGCCCGAGAGACGGTTGCTTATATCGGTGACGACTTAAACGATATCAAAGTTTTAAATTATGTCGGGCTGGCGATTGCTGTTGGCGACGCTCATCCGGCGGTAAAGCAAGTTGCCGATTATACCACTCGTTCCCTCGGCGGGAATCATGCGGTCCGCGAAGTCGCAGAATTGCTTCTTAAAGCCCACGGTCTTGAGATAGATGATTTAATATGAAATCGGTAGTAAAAATTGGAAACCGTCCAGTAGGCGCCGGTCAGCCCTGTTTTATCGTGGCTGAAGCCGGCGTCAATCATAACGGCGACCCGGCTCTGGCTAAAAAACTTATTGCTATTGCCGCCGAGGCGGGAGTTGATGCGGTTAAGTTTCAGAAAAGAACCAATGAAGATATTTTAACTAAAGAGGCATTGAATTCGCCCTATCTTAAGCCCACGGCTCTTGCCCCGACTTATGGAGAACACCGGGCCAAGCTGGAATTGTCAGAAGACGTTTGGCGGGAATTAAACGATTTTGCCCGAAGTAAGGGACTTATTTTTTCAGCCAGCGTCTGGGATCCCAAAAGCGCTGATTTTGTTCAAGGCTTAGACGTGCCTTACTTTAAAATTCCTTCGGCTGATTTAACCAACTTGCCATTATTAGAGCACGTAGCCAAAAAGGGCAGGCCGCTTATGGTTTCAACCGGCATGTCAACAATGGAGGAAATTGATGAGGCCGTCTCCACAATCAAAAAATATAACGACCAGCTGATTTTACTCCATTGCGTTTCCAATTATCCTTGTCTGGACGAGGAAGTTAATTTGAAGGCGATTAAGAAATTAAAAGAAAGATACGGGCTACCGGTGGGTTATTCCAGTCACGATAAGGGGGTAGCCATTCCGGCAGTAGCGGTAGCTTTGGGCGCCGATGTTATTGAAAAACATTTCACTATTGACCGCACCCTGATTGGCCCTGATCATGCCGCCTCGCTCGAACCCCAGGGATTGGAGAAAATGATTAAATATATCCGTCATTCGGAATCGGCTCTGGGCACCGGCGAGAAAGTTGTCAGCGCAGCTGAAAAAGAGGTCAGAATTCGGTTAGCCAAAAGCATTGTGGCCAAGACCTCCATAACCAAAGGAACTCTAATAACGGCGGAGATGCTCGCGGTTAAAGGACCGGGCAATGGCCTAAAACCCAAATATCTAACCGAGTTATATGGCAAAATCGCCCCCTTTGGAATTACCGAGGATACGCTAATACCGCTAGAAGCTTTAAATTGGCCTACTTCGGTTTAAAGTAGAAGCCGAACCGGTATAAGCCGGACTTAAATCCATTCTGCCTTAAAAATTCTGCACACTTTGTAGCTAAACCGAATTTCTTTTTCAAAAAAAGTTCGTAAGCAGCGTTCTTAATAATTCCCCGGCCGCGGGCGGCGAGTTTATTTTTCATTTCTGCCGCCAGCGTCCCGGATTGCCTGCTATAAAGCAAGAAATGCGGCAGCAGCTTGGCGCTCACAAAAACCTTGGTTAATGCCGGTGTTGACTGGGCCATAGCCCAATCCGGGTCAATTTTTTCTCTCTGGTTGGTGAATATGATTTTTTGGCCGCTGAAGAGAGTAAGTTCGCCTGCCGCGCCCGGCCAAGCTTTTGCGTATTTTTCCGTAAAGGCGGAAAGCGCTTCATAACCCAAATAGACTGCCCGCTTGATCAGCGCCAAGAGCTCTTTTTTTCTTTGCGGTTGCCAATTTTTTCTCATCTCCCGCAGGTTGCTCATAAATTCCGGATAGCCGTGGAAATTTATGAGCTTGCGCGCGTTTTCGACGGAGTAGGCGAAAGAACGGAGATAACGGAGGGCGTACTGGATATCCAAAGGATTGCGATGCAACATTGAAGTAACGCGAATTAAACGTTCCGGCAGCCAGTCAATAACGCTCGCCACCAATCGTAATTTCAGAGCTACCTTGGTTAGTTCTTTAATTTTAATCCTTTCCCCGAAAACTTTTTTTAATCTGACGGCGTCAAAGATTTTAATATCAGCGAAAAGATTTTTTGGCATTACCATCAGCGTCCCCTTGGCGACTCTGTCGATATTCGGTCCGGCAGGATAAATAAATTTATTTTTTAATTTTTCTCTGGTTACCAAAATCAGATCTAAATCGCTGATCCCCGGCGCGCTGACTGAACCATATTCGTAGAGAGCCAAAACGTCGGAATTTTTACGGAAATGCCCAATTAATTCCCGGCGCGCTTTTTGATAGATCACGAGCGGCAGTTTTTTAGGATTATTTATGAATTTTCTTTTTTTCTCATAAGCCAGAAGATCTCGGCGCCATTCCTGAAGCATATCAAGCGCTTGCTTAAAATAATTTCTGCCCAATATCTTTTCGGCATTTTTAAAATTTTTTCTGGCATTTTGTAATTTATCCAGGAAGGGATGCCTGACGAGATCAAAAGAATATTTTTTATAAAGATAAATCCCCTTGGCCTGGAGATATAAACTGGGCATCAGAAGGAGCATGCTCACAAACCATTTGAGCTGGTATTCCGGCCCCCCCGGTTTGTTTTTAATAACGCCAGTCTTTGCAATTTCTTTAAAGATATTGTAGTAGTGATAAAAATTTTCTTTTGCCTCTTCCGAAGAATCGCGGAGATTGAAAGTCAGGGACCGGGTCCCGCCTAAAACCTTCGCATACCGCAAAACCGTTATCGGCAGATAGTGTTGGGGATAATAATTAAGATTTTGCTCATTAGAGAAAATAAATCCATGATGTTCAAGCGGATCCACCACCCTTAACATTTTTTTTGCCGCCTGTATTTTTTGCCGGAGATTCTCCAATCTTTGGGAATTAATACAAATTTCCTGCTTAAGAACCAGGAGCGTGTCAAGATCGCTAAATCCCGGAACAAAATCCATAGTCGCCAGACTGCCGTGAATAAAAAAGGTTCTTAGATAGGGCGCTAGTTTGGTTCGTGCAAAGTCAGCCAACTTGGTTAGTGTTTGGCGATAGGGAGTATGTTGATAATCAGCAAGACGCAAAAAAGGCGCGCCTATTGTTTGGGGCGCGGTCGGAATATCTTTAAAAAACGGCCAGAGTTTCTTATAGCCTTCGGCAATCTCTCTAGCGGTTTCGGCGTTCTCTTGTTCAGAGTTAAGATAGCGGTTGAGTGAATAGTAGAGCTTATTTTGAAACGCGAATATTCTTCGGTTATTTTTCATCTGGGTTTAGGCGGCATCTAATCGGGCAACCGACCAAGCGGCAAAGATGTTATAGTATGGAGCAATGAGAAAATCCGTAGCTATTTTAGGAATTATTCCGGCTCGAGGCGGCTCCAAAAGTATTCCCTATAAGAATATCGCTCCGCTTCTCGGCAAGCCTCTAATATACTATACGATTCGGGAAGCCAAAAAGTCTAAACTCCTTGACGCCTTTATTGTCTCAACCGATGATTTTAAAATCGCCAGGACGGCGCGATATTGGGGCGCCGATGTTCCTTTTATCCGTCCTCAGAGGTATGCACGCGATCAATCGCCGGACATTGAATTTTTAAAGCATGCTCTAAAGTGGCTAGCGAACCATCGGGGCTGGCAGCCGGAGATAATAGTGATTCTCCGTCCGACTTCGCCGCTCCGAACTTACCGCGATATCGACGGCGTGGTGCGGTTTATGCGTGAGATCAAGTGCGATTCGGTTAAATCAGTCTCTCTGCCTTATCCGCATAATCCTTTTAAAATGTGGTTTCTGGAACATAAGACTAAGAAGATGAAACCGCTTCTGCCTACCCGTTACTTCAAAAAGTTAGGCACGGATGTTCCTCGACAGCTCCTGCCTAAGGTTTATTGGCAAAACGGCTTAGTTGATGCTACGCGCGCCAAGTTTATAAAACAAGGTCGGGTTTTCGGGCCTGATATGCGTGGGTTTATAACGGACCCCGAGCGCTCGCTTGATCTTGACAGCCCGGAAGACCTAAAAACAGTCGCCGCCGCCTTAAAAAAATTGAAACTTTCATGAAATTTCTTATCACCGGACTTGGTTCAATAGGGCAGCGTCATTACCGGAATCTTCTTGCCTTGGGCGCCGGCGATATTTTTGTCTATCGCACTGGCCGCGGCGCCAATCCGGATTTTATCGCCGCCTTTATCAAGAAATTTCAGCCGACGATTTTCTATGATTTAGAAAAGGCGCTCACGCTCAAGCCCGATGCCGTAATCATCACCAATCCGACCGCCTTACATATCTCCATAGCCCGGCGCGCTCTTGAGAGCGGCGCGCATGTTTTTACCGAGAAACCGCTTGCTCACCGACTGGAGGGATTAGAGACATTAATTGATGAAGCTAAGAAGAAACGGTTAGTTGGTTACGTCGGTTATAACTTTCGATTCCACCCATTGCTCCGCAAAATGAAGCAATGGCTGGATACCGGTAAAATCGGCAGGCCCGTCTCCGCTCACGCTGAAATCGGCGAATACTTACCCGATTGGCACCCCTGGGAAGATTACCGGAAAACCTATGCGGCAAGAGATGATTTGGGCGGCGGCGTGGTTTTAACCCAAAGTCATGAGCTGGATTATCTCTATTGGTTTTTTGGGAAACCCAAACGACTTGTTGCTTTTGGTGGTCGTAAAAGCGATTTAGATATTGATGTTGAGGATTTAGCACAGGCAGTCATTGAGTTTAAATCCGGCTTGATTGCTACTCTATCAATGGATTATCTGGAAAGACCGCCCAAGCGTCGGTTTGAAGTTGTGGGAACCAAGGGGCGAATGATTTGGGATTATCAAGATAAAACCTTGAGCTTCTTGCCGTTTAAACAAAAAGCCGTTCCCCGCATCAGGCGCGAGTCAAAGGGCTTTGAACGGAATACCATGTTTTTGGAAGAATTGAAGCATTTCCTTCGCTGTATCCGAGGCAAAGAAAAACCACTCGTTGATTTCGGTACCGGTCGGGAGGTGTTAAGAATGGCCTTGGCCATTAAGGATTCGATAACCAAGAAAAAGATTATATTATGAAACTGCCAAATTTATTTTCTTTGCCAGGCCGGGTTATAATTATTACCGGCGGAGCCGGCATGCTCGGAGTTGAGTACGCGCGGACGCTATCAGCAGCGGGCGGCCGCATTGTGATTTTTGATGTTAAAGAAAATCCCGCTTTAAAAAAGTACGATTACCGCCAGGTTGACATTACCAAAAAAGACGAAATCCGTAAGACCATAAAAGAAATTATTCATAAATATGGCCGTCTAGATGCGCTTATCAATAATGCCGCTTTAAATCCGGTTCCCGGGACAGCTGAATCCAGAGAACAATTCCGTCCTTATGAGCGTTACCGGTTAGATCTTTGGCAGCGGGAAATAGCCGTGGGTTTGACGGGTATGTTTTTATGTTCTCAAGCCGTAATCCCGATTATGAAAAAACAGAAAAGCGGATCAATTATTAACATCAGCTCCACCTATGGTTTAGTAGGGCCGGACAATCGTATCTACGATCGCGGCAAATTCAAATCAATCGGCTATGCCACTGTCAAGGGCGCCGTACCCAACTTTACACGCTCGCTCGCATCCTACCTTCGGGGGACCGGAATCCGGGTTAATACGCTTACGCCCGGAGGAGTTTTTGCCGGCCATAATCGCGATTTCCTGCGAGCCTATAGCGCCCGCACCCTTCTCGGCCGGATGGCTAAGCGGGACGAGTATAACGGCGCGATTTTATTTCTAGTCTCGGAAGCTTCAAGTTATATGACCGGCGCCAATCTGGTGGTGGACGGAGGCTGGACTAGCTGGTAATATTTTGAGACGACTGCCAGATAATCAAAATGAAGACAGTTTTTTTATTTCTCAAAAACCCTCTTTTTATATCCGATTTGCTTAGAACCGGCTATATCCAGTATTTAACCAGTAAATATCGGGCGGTGGTGTTTACCAGCTCGATTTCCGAAAGCAGCGAAGGACGTCGCTATTTTTCCGGCCCGAATATTGAATACCTGCCCTGGCGTCTGCAGAATCCCAAGCTGGCTGCCACATTCAAGCGGTTGCGCTCGGCGGCGCTTCACGAACTTGATGATTTAACCGGCGTTTCAGTCTATTACCAGTCCCAGGCGTTTCTTAGAGATAAGCGCGCCCGGCTCTTGCGCGCGCTTTCTTATCCTTTTTCTCCCTGGCTAACTATTGACACCTTAACCAAACTTGAGTCGGCTTTAACCAGGCGTTCCCCCCTTTTTGAAACTTACCTGGCGCGTTACCGGCCGGCCTTGGTTATGACTGCCACGCCGGGGATTCAGGTTTTCGATGCCGAGGCTATTATTTTGGCACAGAAAGCCGGTATTCCCACGCTCGCCACCAACTTCAGCTGGGACAATTTGACCGGTTTTAAGGCGGTGCGCATCCGTAAGCCGGATTATCTTTTTGTCTGGAACGAGCTGGTGCGTGAGGCAGCCGTTAATCTTCACCGATTTCCAGAGAGTCGCGTCTTGGTTACCGGCAGTGCCCGTTTTGATCGGTACTTTACTAATAAGATTGCTCTTCCAAGCCGGAAGGAATTTCTCCGTGGGAAAGGTCTTGGCCCGGACCAGCCGACCATTCTTTTTGCCACCGTCGGCGCTAAAGCCGAGAGCTTTGAAAAAGATTATATTCGGGCGATTCTTGATTGGCGTAAACGCGAATTCCCGCAGCTAAATCTTTTAATCCGGCTTCATCCCTTTGATAAACTTGAGCGCTACGCCGAGTTTTTGAATCTGCCGGCGGTTCGGGTGGAAGCAGCTGGAAAGCCAGTTCTGGTCAGAAATACCGGTCGGACTCAAATCGAGATGGACGATGAAGATTTTATGAATCTCAAGGCCACGCTCCTCTATAGCGACGTCAACATAAATTACAAGTCAACCATCTCGCTCGAATCATGTCTCTTTGGAAAGCCGGTTATAAATTTTATTGACCCCACGAGACCCTTTCAAAACAAGTACTACTATGAGGAAGCGTCTTACTATCGGCCGCTAGTCAAATTTGGCGCGGTACGCGTCGCTCACGACCTCAAGGGACTTTTGGAGACGATCAAAGAATATCTCAAGCATCCAGAACTTGATCGCGAGAATCGTGAACGAGTGGCCCAGCTCTACATACCGTACCGCGACGGCCTCTCTTATAAGCGCGCCGTTGATTTTATAGAACGCATTATCTAGCATTAAATTTGTAGCTATACTAGTTATGCGAAAATTTCTTCCCTTCGTCGTTATGCTTACGGCGATTTTAGTGGGCGCGTTGCATATCGCCCCCCAGCTTTTTATTAAAAAAAATCTGGAAGACTCTGGCCAAACTTTTGTGGCTTCCCAGTTTATCACTTTGGATGACGGCGGCGATTCTTATTTTCAGTTTGCCCGTGAAGTTTCTGAAGGACATTTCCCGCCCGGCGACATGTTTGCTAAGGAGCGCCTGCCTAATATCTACCCTTGGATACCGCCGGCGCTGCTCGCGGCCTCAATCGTCATCTTCAAAGATATAAGTCTCGCCTATGTGGGAGCGCTGTTCTTCTATACCGCCATTTTGTTTATTGGTTTTTTTGTGTTGGGACAACTCCTATTTAAAAAAGAATGGTTATGGTCCTTGGTTTTTAGTTTGGTCGGCACGCTCACGCCCTTGGCGCTGCTTACTGATCAGGCGTTCATGAGTTTAGCCAACCTCGGGAATATTGTGCTTAAAAATTTTTATCCGTTAGTCAATACGCCGCTTCCAGCATTGTTTTTCGGCCGGGTTGATTACCCGCTCTTAACTCACGTGATATATCTCCCGGCTATTGTCTTCCTCGTTATGTTTTGGCGGAATCCCAACTTTCGTAACGCCCTCTTAGCCGGAGGGTCAGCCGGATTGCTTTTCTATACCTATTTTCATAAATGGACCTACTGGATTGTCGTGATCGCCGTCTTATTTCTATTGACTCTGATTTTTCTGCGCCTTGACAAAAAGCGGCTCAAAAATTTTATGATTCTCATAGCCGTAATTTTGCTTATTAGTATTCCGTACTTTGTAAACTATTTTAGACTTAAGGCCCTGCCCGGTGCCGCTGACTACATTGAGAGGCTATCGCTCGAGCTGGGACATTCGTTAAATTTGACCGCTTGGCCTAATTATCTGATTTACTCAATTCTTCTCTTATTGGTTTATTGGTCGTTTAAAAAGGACAGGGTTCAATTCCTGCTTTTCGGTTCATTTCTTATCGCTGCTTTTATCGTTTGGAATATTCAGGTTGTTACCGGCTTTGTGCCGCACTCGGATCACTGGCCGAGGGCCATAAACCCGCTTCTATTTTTGACAATCTTTATGCTCGGCTATCAGGCGCTTACCAAACTGGCCGATCTCTGGCCAAGTATAAAAAAAATTACCGCGGCAGTATTGATTTTAGCCGCGGCGTTACTCATCGCTAAAAAAGCCGTAAATGCTTTCGTTTTTTTAGATCCGCCCCCTAAGATACTTACGCGATACACTTTGCCGCAGGATCTTTTGGATTCCTTTGACTGGATGGAAAAACAGTCCGGAGAACCCTATGTGGTTTCCCCTTCTTTTGTGACCTCTGTTTATCTTACTGGCATGACTGCGGCAAGACCAATACTTCCTTGGTCAGGGGTTACGCCCTTTTCCAATTATGAAATGGAAGAGCGATTTCTTTGGTCTAATAAACTTTTTAAAGTAACCGAGGAAGTTTTTCTAAAAAGACTCCGCGACGGTCAGGGGCTCAAATGTCTATCCGACTGCGATAAACCCTATATCATAAACAATATCTTCGCGACCAGATTTTTCCTCTATCAGCTTTATTTTCAGGATCCGGCCGATCCGCCTAATCGAGCCATTCCAGAGGATAAAATCACCGAATTATTAGATCGCTACCGAGCGTTTAGAGTTAACTGGCGAGATCTGGACCTCGATTTCGTCTATTTAGGACCCTTGGAGCGAGAGTTTACCGATGTCGATTTTAGCCAAGATCCTGACTTATCATTGGTTTATGAGAACGGCTCGGTAAAAATTTACAAAATCCGGCGATGAAGCTGTTAATACCAGAGCTCGTTGTTGGTTGACTAGACTAGTAGGGTACGGTATTCTTAAACTAGCTTTCTGTTCTTTCCCATCAACAATAAAGCCAGCAACTGACAAGGAGAGAAAACATGGATAGACGCAAGGTCGTGCTGTTTTTCCCCAACACCGGTTTTGACGTCGTAGGAGTAAGCGTAGACTTGCCGCTCGCGATTCTTTATCTCGCGTCCTATCTCCGAGACGAGTTCGATGTGGTGCTCATTGACCAGCGGGTGGAACCCGACTGGCGCGAGCGATTGAGCGAGGAACTCACGAGCGCGCCGCTGTGCTTCGGAGTGTCCTCCATGACCTGCCCCCAGATCCTCTACGGACTGGAGGCGAGTGCTTTGGCGAAGAAGCTTTCCCCGGAAACAAAGATTGTCTGGGGAGGGGTGCATCCCACCTTGATGGCCAAAGAGACTCTAACCAACGCGCTTGTCGACGTGGTGGTAAGAGACGAAGGCGAGGTTCCACTCCTCGAACTCTGCCGCGCTTTGGCTAAGGATCCCGGAGCCGATCTCCGTAAAGTGCCCAGTCTTTCGTTCGTCAAAGATGGTCGCTGTGTGGAAACCCCGCCGCCGTCCGACGGACTCACGCTTGATCAGATGCCGCGACTGCCCTACGAACTGCTTGCCGCCGGTGTGCCAATCTACATCGGGAGCCAGGGGCGTTTTGAGGACCCGGACGCCAAGAGTCTCATCATGCTTACCTCGCGCGGCTGTCCCTACCGGTGCACCTTCTGCACCATGCCGGGCATGCCGTCGAGCCGTACTTGGAACGTTGAAGATTCGGCTGTGACCGTCCGGCGGGTGGGCGAACTCGTGGACGCCTACGGTATTGATGCCGTGGCATTCCATGACGAAGAGTTTGCCATCGATCCCCGGCGAGTGAGAACGCTTGCCGAAGCGTTTAAATCCGAATTCGGGGGCCGGGACCGTTTCCGCTGGTGGATTCAGGCGCGCATGGACAGTCTCCTGCGGCTCAAGGATCATCTCCCGCTTCTGGTTGAAAGCGGCTTGGAATCGCTTCAGCCGGGCATTGAATCGGGCAGCAATCGGATTTTGGGTCTGATCAAGAAGAAGGAGACCGTGGCGCTCTACCTTGAGGCGAACCGAGCCTTAGGCGAGGTTGACCTCCGGCCGCTCTACAACTTCATGCTTGGTTTTCCTACAGAGACCTTGGATGAGATGAAGGCGACGCTCAATCTCGCCGTGCGTCTCTTGGAAGAAAATCCCAAAGCCATGGTTTCCGGAGTTTACGTAGCCGTTCCTTATCCGGGCACCGAGCTCTATGACGAAGCCTTGAAGCACGGATTTGAGCCGCCGCGTACGCTTGAAGAATGGGCCGAATTCAATCGTCAGCAGCTCTTGACGCCTTGGGTCAGGGACGATCCGGAAAAACTCGCCTTTATCGAGTTTGCCAAGCTTAGCTCGCGCATGGTGGACGGCAAGCGTCTGCCCCTGCGTCTGGGACATGCCTTCGGCAGACTTCTTAACTTCAACGAAAGCCAGTTCCGCGCCTTGAGCCAAGAGCTCAAACGCAAGTGGCGTGACGGCGATACAACCGGCGTCGAGACCTACCGTGAATTCAACGAGCTCGTACTCGCTCTCTTCGGAACCGCGGAACGGTTTGGAGCAGTGATTCGACGCTCGAAGTCGTCCCACCCGCTTATCGGTGAGCGCGATCGCGAGTGGCTAGAGACCGGTAAACTTGGCGGAAGCGAGGTGAAGGATCGCGACCCCGAATACCGACGGGCCAAGGATGCTTTGGGCGATCTTACTGCCTTGCCGAAGCGAACTCTCTAAGGAGGGAAACATCTAGAGTCTATAGACTTTTAGTTCTAGCGGTCGCCAGAGCGGCGACCGCTTTTTCTTTTGGTTTGACTCCGGGAATATAAATTTTTAGAATACTTACATCGTAATAAACCAAAATCTGTCTTTCAACATCTTGGATGACACGCTTAATTATTATGAAGAACCCAAAATATTCAGTTGTAATTTCGCGGACGCCCTATCGTCTAAATTTAGCTGGCGCCACCGATCTTATTCCTTATGTCAAAAGATTTAGAGGACAGGCACTTTCAGGAACCATAGATAAATATGTTACCATTGTTATTCGAAAAAGACCGGATAAAAAAATAATTTTTCACTATGCGCTTGGCACGGAAGAGGCCGTGAGACTCGAAGATATTGCCCATCCCTACGTTAATGCCGTTTTAAAGTGGAGCGGCATTAAAAGCGGGATTGACATAGCTTCTTTTACCGATATTCCCCTTGCTTCGGGGCTGGGTTCTTCCGGCGCATTTACGGTTGGCCTAATCAACGCCATTAAAAAATTCTTAGGATTTCAAGTTAGCCCCAGAGAATTAGCTGAAAGAGCCGCGCATCTTGAGATAAAAATACTTGAAAATCCGATCGGAAAACATGATCAGTATTTGGCGGCTTTTGGTGGTATCTGCGATTTGCTTTTTTTGCGTAACGGCAGGGTTGTCATAAAAAAACTTCGGCCCTCACCAGCCAAACAAAAGGAATTAGAAAATCATTTGCTTTTAGTTTACAGCGGAATGAACCATTCAGCATCAAAGGCGCTTTCTTCCGTTTCAAAAAGGCTGCAAACACTCCATCCGGAAACCATTCAAGGGTTACACGCTTTTAGAGATGTGGGTGCCAGGATGAAATTTGCATTAGCGCAAGAGAATTTTTTTGAATTTGGCAATCTTGTTAACGACTTATGGGAGATCGAGAAGAAAGTCTTTGATAATAGTAATGAACGTATTGATGATTTAATAGCCAAAGGTAAGATATTGGGTGCCTTGAGCGGAACTATTGTTGGAGCCGGGCGCGGGGGATTTATTTACTTTTTTTGCCCAGATCTTAAGACTAAAAAGAAAATCGCATTAGGGTTAAATAAAATGGGTGCGCCAGAATATCCATTTCATTTTACCCATGAAGGCAGCAAAATTATTTTCGCAACTTAATTTTATAATTAAGAAGTCACCATTGATTAGTGGAGGGCAAGAAGTTACATATTGACAGGGTATGGTAATTATGCTACTTTATTCACAGTTCTTCATAGCCAAACCCAGATTACCTAGGAGGTGGATACGTGGACGGAGTGAAACCCGTTTTTCTTGAGTGTTGGCCCGGCGGACTAGAAACTTTTTCCGGCGGAACGCGGACACAGGTTAAGCTCAGAAGGCCTTGGCAGAGAGATATTGAAGGCGATCCGGCAGAGTGTCAGTTATGCACTCGTGTACAAAAGGAAGTCGGTTTTGAACGTGAGGGTGGAGAATGGTGGGGAATTATCGAAAACCTTTTCACTCCACTTTCGTTTCATCGGATGGTCCTCCCTAAAGAGCATTGGGACAAAGATCGGATGAGGCGTTTGGGCGGACGCGCCGGCATTCTAAGCGCCTTGAATGTTGTCGATCGTCAGGTTCGCCGGAGCGGAACGCCTTCCGAGCGCCTTTACGTTGCTGTTCATGTCGGCGCTTTAGCCGGACAAACCCAGTCTCATCTTCACTGGAATTTCTATAAACCTCCTTCCTCTCGAGCCGCGCCCGAGAGTGAGAAAGAGGTCGAGTTTGAACTCAGAGAGGCATGGAAGAAAAATCCATCGCTGCGTTTATTTGAACACCATGGACTGGCGGCATTCGTTGGAGGCATACGCGCTGGTCAATGCTTTATCGTTCGGAAACCCGGGCTTTCTCTGCCGGATTTTCCCGGAGAATCTCTGGGAGAATTACTTGGACGCATCACGGAACTCTATGCCGATCGATTCCGGAGCGACCAAGGCCTGGCGCCTGATTACATGATCGGCGCCGTGATCAAACAGTCTCGCTGGCTCTATGCCGTTTATGTGCCAATTCTCAATCAGTGGGGCGTAGATCAGCAACTCTGCCTCCTGGAGGGCACGCCGCTGGTACTCCCGTGGCCACACCGTGAAACCGTACGGCACCTCAGACCGTAGAGAAGTTCTTCGCCGCTCCCATGGGGCGGCTTTTTCTTGGTTTGACTCTTTAAATATAAGTTTTTAGAATACTTACACCGTGACCAATCTTGACTTTTTGAGCTTGCGATGCATTCATTGCCGTAAACAGCTGGTTTTGCAAGCAGGAAAATATACTTGCCCGGCTTGCGGAGCGGCATTTGAGATGATTGACGGCAAACCGCTTCTCCTCGCCGATAAGAATTTTAAGAGGTTTAGAGAAGATTTAGATGCCGGTTTTTTAAATCGGCTCAAGACGTTGCTGAGAAAATTTTCCCCGCTCTATACCACACTCTTCTACGTTTTAAGCCCAGCATTATTTTTAGGCAAATCACCTCGGGCAATCCTCAAAATGTTGCCGCCCAAGGCGCTGGTAATTGATATTGGTTCGGGCAGTAAAAAAGCCGGCCCCAACGTCATTAATGTTGACATTTATCCGTGGGCTAATGTTGATATTATAGCTGACGCCCACGATCTGCCTTTTCTTGATAATAGTCTTGACGGGGTTATTACCACTTGGACGATTGAACATTTGAAATATCCTGATAAAGTGATCTCTGAAATCTTCCGGGTTTTAAAGCCGGGCGGCTATCTTTATCTTGCCACCAACTTTATCATTCCTTATCATTCTTCACCCCACGATTACCATCGCTGGACAGCTGACGGTTTAAGAGTCCTGCTCGAAGACTTTGAACTTTTAGAGTTAGAACCCAATGCTGGCCCGACGGCGGCATTGCTTTTGGTAATTCAAGAATGGGTTTCCTTAGTGCTCTCCTTCAATAGCAAATTATTAAAAGATTTTATTTGGCTCATCATGGTTTTAGTAACTTTCCCCTTAAAGCTGCTGGATCTCATTTTTATAAGCTACAAGCGAGCGGGCGATCTCGCCGCCGGGTTTTATTACATCGGTCGCAAACCCGTTTAAGTCTAACTTTAGCAAACTATGATTTGTGTTACCGGCGGTTCAGGATTCCTAGGCTCGGCCTTGGTAAAACGCTTAGTTCACGACGGCGAATCAGTTCGGGTTTTAGACCTTGCTCCACCGGCTAGCGAAATCCGGTCTCGGGTGGCTTTTATAAAAGGGAATGTTCGGGATCGGGGAGTGGTGGAGCAGGCTCTTAAAGGTTGCCGAATGGTTTATCACGCGGCCGGAATTCTGCCCCTCTCTCGGGATAAAAAAGATTTTTACGAAGTTAATGTTCAAGGAACTCGCCAGATCCTTGAATCGGCTAAAAAGAACGGTCTGAAAAAAGTCATTTATTATTCTTCCGGACACGCGGTCTATGGTCTAAGGGCCAGGATGCCCATTAAAGAAACCGATCCGCAAAAACCGTTTAGCTATTACGGCAAGTCAAAATATGCTGCCGAGGAGTTGTGCCGGGCTTTCCGAGAGCAGGGGTTGAATGTTTCGATTGTTCGTCCGGCCACCGTGGTCGGGCCTGGTCGTTTGGGAACCTTCAAACTGCTCTTTGACTGGATTCGGGCCGGGAAAAATGTGTATTTGATCGGCAACGGCCGGAATCGGGTCCAATACGTGAGTCTGGACGATTTAGTCGAAGCCTCGCTCTCGCTCCGCCGGCACGGAGATTTTTCTGATTATAATATCGGTACTGATAGATTTTCCAGTTTCGGAGAACTCATCGCCGGCCTGGTGAAGCAGGCGGGGAGCCGATCAAAGATTGTCTTCGTGCCCACGGCGCTCGCCCAACTCGGCTTGGGACTGCTTGATCTCTTGCGACTTTCTCCTTTTGTGAGTCTCCACTACCGCACTTTTCATTTAGACACCTATTATGATGTGACTAAAGCAAAAACCGAGCTTGGTTGGCAGCCCAAGCACAGCAACGAAGAGATGTTTAAGTCAGCTTACGATTGGTATATTCGTGAAGGGCAAATGAAAGAGGGCGGATCTATTCATCAGCGCGGCGCCCGAAAAGGTATCTTTAAACTTCTTGATTATCTGCCGTAACACCCCACCTATGCATAGGTGGGGGATAAAGTCGCCGCCCCAGTCACTTATTTTCTCTCACCTCCTTAATGACATAAGGCCGGGTAGCTTTGGTTTCGTAATAGATGCGGAGCATGAGCTCGGCTAAGAAGCCCATCATAAAGCAGATGAGACCGCCCACTACAAAAACCGCCGTGAGGATAATAAGCGCGAGCAGGGAGGAATCCGAATCACGAGTTTCTAAGAAAGGCGTTATCGCGAGGATTAAGAGAGCAATCAAAAACAAGATGGCGCCGGTGCTCCCAAAAACCACCATTGGTCGGGATAAGGTGCTTAAGAATCTGAGCGTGAGCAGATCAAAATTAGCCTTGACCGCCCTAGTAAAATGAGATTTGGAAATACCAGTTCCCCTGGCCCGGTGGCTAACTGTTATTTCGGTGACGCGGGCGCCTCGGCTATGGAGATAGGCAGCTAAAAACACATGCATTTCGCCGTAGAGATGGATGTCGGAAAAAATTTCCGCCCGCATAGCTTTAAGAGCGCAGGCATGGTCGTGGAGATACAGCCGAGTAACGAGGTAGGTAATCCAATTAGCTAGGCGGGAAAACAATCTTCTTAAGAGAGAATCGAGGCGGTGCTTACGCCAGCCGACCACGACGTCATACCCCTCTTCCAATTTGGCAACTAGGCGAGGGATATCATCCGGATCATTTTGGAGATCGCCGTCAATAGTCACGATAATATCTCCTTTGGCAGCCTGAATGCCGGCGTCAATGGCCGCCGTTTGCCCAAAGTTTTTCCGGAATTTTATTATTTTTACCGGCGTAACCGTTTTGGCTACCTCAAAGGTACGGTCGGTTGAACCGTCGTCAATCAAGATAATCTCAAATGGCCGGCCGAGACGCTCGAGCGTGAGGAGCAGACGTTGGTGTAGTTCTTTGACAGTACTCTCCTCATTGCGGAGGGGCACCACGACGGAAATCATATTTAGGATGATACTATGAAATTCGAGTTATTGCAAAAATTTTTATAATCCTCTATTATGATTTTTATGATTATTATGAGTCGCACGCCTTTCCGCTTGCCTTTGGGCGGCGGGTCTACTGATTTGCCGTCGTACTATCAAAAGTTCGGCGGCTTTATCTTCGGCCTGGCCGTGAATATTTATATGGATGTTTTCATTCGCCGGCCCGTGATTGACAATAATATCCATTTCCAATACACCCGTTATGAGATCGTGAGTTCCCGCGAAATGCTGCTCCATGATTTAGGTCGAGAGGCCTTAGCGCTCGCCGGCATCAACAATGATATTGATGTGGTTTTCAAGGCCGAAACGCCGGCCGGCACCGGACTTGGTTCATCCGGCAGCTGCGCCGTCGGCCTCTTGAATGCTCTCCATACTTTCGAGGGCAGGAAAGTTAGTCAAGCTGATTTGGCCGAACAGTCATTTCAGCTTACCCAAAGACTCAACTGGCCCGATGGCAAGCAGGATCCATATTTAGCCGCCCTCGGGGGTTTTACGGTTTTAGAAATCGATTCCACGGGCGCGGTTACTGCTTCGCATCCGCCGATTGCGCGAGCTGCGATCGCTCAATTTTTAAAGCAAACCTTGATTTTTTACACCGGCGTCAAGAGGCGCAGTTTCCCGATTTTGTTAGAGCAGAACCGGGAGAAAGCTTTGGAATTAAAGCACCGGACAAAAACAATCGGTAGGCAGATTCTCGATGCGTTTACGAGCGGCCGTTTGGACGATTTCGGTCGTCTTTTGGATGAGCATTGGCAGGTTAAAAAGGGTATGTCCGGGAAAATCAGTTCGGAAGCTTTTGATAAGATTTACGATTTGGCTCTCCAAAATGGCGCCTTGGGAGGCAAGATTCTTGGAGCTGGCGGTGGCGGCTATTTCATGTTTTATTGCCGAGAGGGGTCTATAAAACAGCTGAAGCGAGTTTTGGAGGAGCGTGGACTGCGGCATATCCCTTTTGATATTGATTATCAAGGAACGCGTGTAACTTCAGTTACTCTTTGATCATTATGGCAATTAATTTGGGCTTAATCGGAGCCGGCGGCATGGGCTCTAAATGGGCCCGCGCAGTAAGCGGCGTTCGTTCGGTGCGATTGTTCGTAGTTGCCGATAAAGATATCGCTAAAGCCGAGAGTCTGGCGAGTATTTATAAAAATTGCCAAGCAGTTTCTGACTGGAAAGCGATCCTAAAGCATCCTCGCATAAGCGCGGTGATAATAGCCACGCCGCATAAGTTTCTGGCTCCCATATCCAGATCGGCGATGCTGGCTAAAAAACATGTTTTGTGCGAAAAACCCGGAGGCGTAAACGTAGAAGAGATAGCGGCCGCGAGAGCCGCCGCTAAAAAAAGCGGCGTTCGCTATATGATCGGTTTTAACCACCGCTATCATCCGGGATTTTTAAAGGCCAAGGATTTAGTTGATCGAGGTCGCATCGGCGATATTTTATTCGTGAGAGCGCGCTACGGCTTTGGCGGCCGGCCGGGCTATGACAAAGAATGGCGCTTCAATAAGAGGCTTTCCGGCGGCGGAGAACTCATAGATCAAGGCGTTCACATGATTGATCTGGCGCGCTGGTTTTTGGGCGGGTTTAGCGAGGCGATCGGTTTTACCCCCAATCTTTTCTGGAAGAATAAGAGCGGCCTGGAAGATAATGGTTTTGTGCTTTTACAGACCCCAGCCGGTAAAGTAGCGACCATTCATGTAAGTTTGACCCAATGGAAATGGATGCATTCTTTTGAGATTATGGGTTCGGCCGGCTATCTTATTATTGAAGGCCTTGATACTCGCTACGGCGGCCCTGAAAGATTGATTATTGGTAAGCGTAGTTTTACTCCAGGACAATCGCCCAGAGAGCGACTGATTAAATTTAATCAGGAAACAGCCGAGGATTCATTGAAAAGAGAATTAATAGAGTTTGTATCAGCCATCAAGACGCGCCGGCAGCCGCTTACGACAGGCACCGATGCTTACGAAGCTTTAAAAATTGTAGAGAGAATTTATGCGCAAAATCAATAAAACTAAAGGATTGGCTTTGGTAACCGGCGGAGCCGGTTTTATCGGTTCGCATCTCACTGATGCCCTTCTCGATTCCGGCTATCGAGTGAGGGTTTTAGATAACTTAGTTAAACCAACCCATAGCGGTAAACTGCCGGAATGGTTTAATAAAAAAGCCGAATTTATCAAAGGAGACGTGCGGCATAAAAAGGATTTGATGAAAGCGATGACCCAGGTGAACTATATTTTCCATCTGGCCGCCCACATGGACTATCATTTGGATTTCTCTACTTATTTTTTGACTAACGCCGCCAGTACAGCCAGGCTTTATGAAATTATTTTAGAGCAGAGTTTGCCGGTTAAAAAAATCGTCTTGGCATCATCACAATCGGTTTATGGCGAAGGCAAATACAAGTGTCCGAGACACAGCGTTCTTTATCTCGCGCCCCGCAGCCAAGAACAGCTAAAAAAACGTCAGTGGGAAATGATTTGTCCTCAGGATGGAATTAGGATGCAGCCGGTAGCCGAAAAAGAGGACGATATTGCTTTACCTCAAATTCCCTACGGTGTTTCCAAGATAGCCGCTGAACGAGTAGCCGTGCTTTTGGGGAAAATATATAAAGTTCCAACCAGTATCGCGCGTTTCTCTATCGTGCAGGGAGTTCGTCAGTCGTTCCGCAATTTTTATTCCGGCGCCCTGCGGGCATTCTCGGTTCAAGCTCTTTCGGGCGAGCCCCTGAGTATTCATGAAGACGGTCGGCAAATCAGAGATTTTATAAATATTAAAGATACCGTGAGCGCCCTCATTAAGATTCTTGAGGATCAGCGAGCTGATTATGAGGCTTTTAATGTCGGTAGCGGCAAGCCGACGACCGTTCTTGATCTAGCAAAGTTAGTGTCGGCAGCCGCCCAAGTTAAATATAATCCCCTTATTGGCGGCCTGTATCGACTCAATGCACCGCGCCATCAGCTTATGGATATAAGCAAGCTAAAAAAACTCGGCTGGCAGCCGAAATATTCCTTGCGAGACAATGTTTTTGAATATCTTACTTGGGTTAAGCAATACCCCGAGGCCAAAAAGTTTTTAAAACAAAGCAAGGGTCTTTTAGAGCAACAGAAGATCGTTTTAGGTTAATGAAAGATAAATTAAAAAACCGAAAAGCCGTAATTACCGGCGGCAGTCGGGGTATCGGCAAAGCGATTGCTAAAATCTTCTTGGAAAATCAAGCTGACGTTTTTTTAGTTGCCCGTGACATTCGGGAATTGGAGGCAACTCAGAGGGAATTATTAAATTTGGGGAGAGTTGAGACGCTGGCGGCCGATGTTTCCCGGGCAGAGGAAGTTGATTTAATTGCCCGCAAAATCAAAGAAATTTGGAACCATGTTGATATTCTAGTTAATGCCGCCGGTATTTTGGGGCCTATTGGTCCGCTTCTTGAGGCCTCGCCGGCGGAATGGAAAAAAGTTATTGAAGTTAATCTTTTCGGTACCTTCCTAATGATTAGAGCCTTGGCGCCTTTCATGAAGTCGCGCGGCAGGATCATTAATTTTGTGGGCGGCGGCGACGGCGCTTATCCAAACTTTTCGGCCTACGTGGCCTCTAAAGGCGGTATCGGACGTTTAACCGAAACAGTCGCGGTCGAGCTTAAAGATTCGGGTGTTGATGTGAATGCTATTGCGCCGGGAGCCGTCAATACCAAAATGCTTGATGATTTGCTTTATGCCGGGCCAGGGAAGGCTGGCCGAGCGAATTACGATCGGGCCGTCAAGCAAAAAAGCGAGGGCGGCGTCTCGCCGGAGAAAGCGGCTACCCTCGTCTTGTTTTTAGCCTCGGACGCCGCTCACGGCTTAACCGGCAAAATTATCTCGGCGGTCTGGGATAATTACGTCAAGTTTCCGGAACACTTGAAGGAAATTATGTCTTCTGATCTTTATAATTACCGTCGCGTAAAACCCCAGGATCGGGGTTATAACTGGTATTAAAAATAGCCGTCCGGAAAACTTTTTGAGTACCGTTTAGTTTTACCCCGTTACATCAGAGAAACCTGCCTGTCGGCAGGTGGGAAAACCTATAGGGATGTAACGGGGTTTTATAAAAGAACGGCATTTTCTTGATTGACCTAAGAAAAATTTTGTCGTAATCTTAATTATTATGACGAAACGTCTCGAGGATCTCCGAGTCAAAATTTTTGCTGATGGCGCCGATAAAGACGGGATACTTGCGCTTGCCGCCAATCCTTTAATTAAAGGGTTTACCACCAACCCTACGCTCATGAAAAAAGCCGGCGTGGCGGATTATGCAAAATTTGCCAAAGAGATCCTCGCTGAAATTCGTGAGAAGCCAATTTCTTTCGAAGTTTTCTCCGACGATTTCCTAGAGATGGAGCGGCAGGCGCGCCTCATTACCTCTTGGGCTCCTAACGTCTACGTAAAGATTCCTATTACCAACACCAAGCGAGAATCCTCGTTCGATTTAGTGGAGCAGCTTGCCTCGGACGGTATAAAGTTGAACATCACCGCCGTTTTGACCCTAGATCAAGTAAAGCATATTCTACCGGCTTTACGAGCTAGCGTGCCGGCCATAATTTCTGTTTTTGCGGGGCGGATTGCCGATACCGGCGCTGATCCAATGCCAATCATGAAAGCAGCCAAAACATTACTCGCCCCGTACAATAATGTTGAACTGCTCTGGGCCAGCCCGCGTGAGCTCTTGAATATCTATCATGCCGATGAAGCTGGCGCCGATATCGTGACCGTGATTCACGATATTTTAAAAAAAATTGATAAGATCGGTTATGACCATCACGAATTCTCCTTGGATACAGTTAAGATGTTTTATGAAGATGGTAAGCAAGCTGGCTACACCCTCTAAAAATTAGAGCCTCTATCCCATGTATCACGACTACATTAAAAAATATTTTTCTGAAATGAAAGAAATTGTTGACCGGATTGACCGCGATTCTTTGAATCGCATGATTGGAATACTGAAGAACGTTAGAGACGGGAAAGGCCGTTTATTTATTCTAGGAGTCGGCGGTGGGGCCGGGCACGCCAGTCACGCGGTCAATGATTTCCGCAAGCTCGCCGGCATTGAGTCCTACACTCCGGTTGACAATGTGCCGGAACTCACGGCGCGCACCAATGATGAAGGCTGGCATACGGTTTTCGCAAACTGGCTGCGAGTCAGCTCATTGAACAGCAAAGACGCGATTATGGTTTTTTCTGTGGGCGGCGGCAATGTCGAAAAAAATGTGAGCGCTAACATCGTTGAGGCGCTCAAGCTCGCGCGCGGAGTAGACGCTAAAATTTTGGGTATTGTGGGCCGCGACGGCGGCTATACCAAAGAGGTAGCTCACGCCTGCGTGGTGGTTCCGGTGGTGAATCCGGAAACCGTGACGCCGCATACCGAAGGCTTTCAAGCTGTTATTTGGCATCTCATCGTCTCCCATCCGAAATTCCGAGTGAATGAGGGCAAATGGGAATCGCTTAAAAAGGCATGAGCAGTGTGTTTCCAAAGAATCGCCGAGGTAGCAAGCGCGCCGTATTCTTAGATCGGGACGGCGTGATTGTTGAGGCAGTGACGCGGCCGGGTGAAGCTGTGCCCACGCCGCCGTTTACGCTTTCAGAGTTTAAGCTGGTAAAGGATGCCGAGAAAGCCTTCGTATTTTTTAAAAAGCTGCCCTTCTTAAAAATCTTGGTTACCAATCAACCCGATGTTGCCTACGGTAAGGTGACTTATGACGATTGGAAGAAAATGCAGTCCCGGGTTGAAGAGTTGCCGTTTGATGACGTTTTAATTTGTCATCATACGCGATTTGACAATTGTCTTTGCCGCAAACCCCAGCCGGGTCTTTTATTTAAAGCCGCTAAAATTTGGTCTATTGATCTTAAAAATTCTTATCTCATCGGCGATACCGAGAAAGATGTTTTGGCCGGACAAGCAGCCGGCTGCAGAACAATTCTCATTGATGCGGATTATAATCAATCAATCTCGAGCGACTATCGGGTCAAAACCCTGCTCGAAGCGGCCGAGCTTTTAAAAAGTTTAAGCCGTAAGTAATATTATCAACACACTACTTATTATGAAAGCTGTTATTTTGGCTGCTGGCAAGGGTAAAAGGATGAGACCGCTTACGCTCACGACCCCCAAAGCCCTCTTAAAGTTTTCCGGTAAAAGAATAATAGATCACATTTTTGATGCCTTGCCCAAAGAGGTTAATGAAGTGGTTCTAGTTATCGGTTATTTGGGAGCACGGATTAAGAAGTACCTCGGCAATTCCTATAAAGGCCGATCAGTTCGTTACGTTATTCAAGATCCACCGCGGGGGACGGCTCACGCCCTGCTTCGCTCCAAAGCCGAGGGTATTTTCACCGAGGGAGAACGATTTCTCGTGATCTACGGCGATGAATTGCCTAAACCCGGAGAGATAAAAGAGTGCCTGAGCAAGCCATTTACTACTTTAGCTTTCCGGGTTACTAATCCCAGCGCCTCCGCTGTTATGGTTTTGAATACCCAAGGGCGCATTTTAGAAATTATTGAAAAACCGCCTCGGCCGGTATCAGATTTGGTGGCGGCCGGCGTGATGGTGGTTGATACCAATATTTTCAAGTACCGGCCAAGGCGTCACCCTGACGGCGAATATTATCTTTCCTCCATGCTTAACCAATTCCTTAAAGATTATCCAGTCTATGCGGTTTTGGGCCCCACTAGGGCTTCGCTTGCCTCGCCTCAAGATTTAGAGGGTTAATTGTCGGCTAATGAAGACAATTTTTATCACGATTTTTCAGGGTGTTGAAGCAAAAAACATCCTGCGGACAGACATTTATAGACGACTAATTGAACGCGGCGACGTGCGGCTTGTTTTTTTTGTTGGCACTCCAGAGCGCGCCGCCTATTACCGGAAGGAATTTTCTAATCCCAATATCTTTTACGAAGTTGTCGGTCAGAGAAAAAAAAATCTGTTTGAAAATTTTTTTTCCAGTTTGAAATTTTTACTTCTTGCTACCGATACAGTTGACCTAAGAAGGCGTATGGCCCTGGAAGAAAATCATAATTATCTAAGCTATTATTTGAACCTAGCTTTAAACCGAATACTCGCACACCGTCCGATAAGGAAGCTTACGCGGGCGCTGGATTATTTTTTGGTAAGCAGCAAAACTTTTAAACATCACCTCGAAAGATACCAGCCCGACTTGGTTTTTTTAGCTCATCTTTTTGATGATCTTGAGATTGATTTGTTGCGCGAGGCTAAACATCGTGGTATTCCAGTCATCGGCTTTATCAATTCTTGGGATAAACTAACGGCGGCTCGCGGCGTGATAAGGCTCCTTCCGGACAAGCTAATTGTCTTTAATGATTTAGTTCGAGAGGAAGCCGAGGAACATGCCGATATGAAGAGCGAGGATATTTTTATCGCCGGTATTCCCAACTATGATTGGCATATAAATTATAAGCCACTAAGCCGCGACGACTTTTTTAGGAGGAAGCGATTGGATCCGAGTAAAAAATTGATAGTTTATGCCCCGATGGGCAAGGCCTTCAGCAATTCTGACTGGGATATCATTGACTTACTCAATAATGCAATAACTCATAAACTCATAACTCATAACTCGCAACTATTCGTACGCTTTCAGCCTAATGATTTCACTGATGAGACAGAGATCAAAAAGCGCCCCTGGCTTGTTTATGATCTGCCGGGCATACGTTTCTCCGCCGAGCGCGGCGTTGATTGGGATATGAGTTTTCACGATATCAAAGGTCTTACCGACACTTTGGCAAACGCCGATCTTTTCATCTGTTATGCCTCAAGCATGAGTATCGATGCCGCCGTCTTTGACAAGCCAGTCATCAATATTGATTTTGAAGTAAGGACTAAAGAATTGATGTCAAAATCCCCGACTTATTTTTACCAAATGACGCATTATCAGAATGCCGTTAACTCCGGAGGAATTGTTTACCCTAAAAACAAAGAACAATTTATCATAGCCATCAACCGCTATTTGGAAGACCCGACCATTGATAGAGGTGGTAGAAGTCGGTTAGTCCGCGAACAAGGCTGGCGTTTAGATGGTCGTGCCGGCGAACGTATTGCCAATTTTTTATATGAATTTATATGACCATAAAAAATGTCGGTATTGATATAGCGGCGGTAAAAAGATTTCGGAAACTGCCCCACGGACGCCACCGGTCTTTTTACAGGAAAATTTTTACCCCTCGAGAAATCAAATATTGTTTATCCAAAACTGATCCTTACGAACATTTCACCGCTCGTTTTGCTGGTAAAGAAGCGGTTCTAAAAGCGCTCGGCAAGAGCGTTTACCGGCTAAAACAGTTCGAGATTTTAAACGATCAGGACGGAAGACCACGGGTCAAGAGTCAAGAGTCAATGGTTAAGAGTCAAATTTTAGTTTCTTTATCACATGAACAGGATTATGCCATAGCCATTGCCATCGTTCAGGATTAAGCTAGCCCAATAACATTTATGGATAAAACTATTTTTATCTCAGCCTTCAATCCGTTTATTTTACGGAATGTTTTGATTGGCGGCTCATTAAAGGAATTGTCTCGAAATCTTTCCAAAATAGTGATCTTAGTGCCTGAATATAAAAAGGATTTTTTCCAAAAGGAAATTGGCAATAATCAGGTAATTATTCAGGGCGTTCAGGCAGGACAAATATCACGCCAAGATACCATTTTCCGATTTATCAATAGTTCTTTGGTTCCTTCGCAAACTTTGCTCTTGCATAAAAAAGAACAATTAGCCAAAGGCGGCAGAAAATTGAGATTTTGGGTTTCTTTTATATTGATGCGGGTCATCCGATTAATACCCGGTATGATTAAACTCTCCCAGCTTAGTGATTATCTCACCATGCGCAAGGATTATTATCATCATTTGTTTGAGCGATATCGGCCGCTGCTGATTTTTGCAGCTGACGTATTTAATGATGACGATGTTCACCTGCTCGTCGAGGCTAAGAAAAACAATATCAAGACAATCGGTATGGTTCGCTCTTGGGATAATTTTACTACTAAAGGAGTTTTAAGAATCGAACCGGATTTTTTGATTGTTCAGAACGAGATTATAAAAAAAGAGGCCAATCAGTTTAGCCGCGTTCCTTCAGCCAAGATTTTTGTGAGCGGCTTTCCCCATTACGATCGGTATCTTGTCGGTGAGCGTCTGCCACGGGATAAATTTTTCCAAAAAATCGGCTTGGATCCGAATCGAAAACTGATTCTTTTAGCGCCCGCGGGCCAGCGTTTTACCGATACCGACTGGGAAATCATGGATATTTTGAAGAAGTTCATAAAGGATAAGGAAATACCAGACGCCGGCGTCTTAATTCGTAATACCCCGAACGATTTCGTTCCACTCGGCAGCTTTAAACCCGACGAACATTTTTATTTAGATGATCCTGGCCATTTTTTTGGAGATAATGTTTATCGAGATAGAGAATTAGGACGAGCCGATATGGAATGGTTGGCTGATTGTCTGTATCATGCTGATGTAGTTGTCTCGGCCGGGGCCTCTATTGGTATTGATGCCGCAATTTTTGGCAAGCCGACCATTATTATTCATTTTGATGGCTACGGCATCAAACCATATCACTTGAGCATGCGTCGGTGTGTTGAGTACAACCATCCAGCTCCGCTACTTAAAAGCGGTGCTCTGCGGTCAGCGCAAAGCCAGGAACAACTTTTAGAATATCTGCGCGGCTATTTAGAGGATCCGAAAAAAGACGAGACCGCGAGAGGGGCAATGCTTAGGGATTACTGCTGGAAACTGGATGGCCGGGCTGGGCAAAGAATCGGACAATTTATTTCTCGCCAAGTTGATGAAATTATAGAGCGAGCCGCATGGTGATGGTACCTTTTTTCTAAAGTCCGGGTTGTATTGTAGTGAGATAAAATGCGCTCTTAGATATATTCGAGATAACTCAAGTTTGTTGCTTTTAATGAGAGAACAAGATTTAATACAAGATCTAACTTTCCTCGGTTTCCGATACGCGCGGATTCTTTCTCAAGAGATAACCAGCAAGGACGCCAAAGATTTAAAGAAAAAATACCAGTATATTCACATTTATACGTTTCTTAAAGAAGAGCTCCCCGGTTTCGACGTAAGAATACAGCGGACGCCAATTTTCGATTTATCGGATGATTTAGAAAAGATTTTTCAGAGATTTAATGACACTTGTAAAAAACACATAAGACGCGGCGAAAGAAATCCCGATTTAAAGCTAGTGGCAGCAGATAATGATTTTGACAAATCATACTCGCTTTATCAAAAAGTAAAACGCGAAGAAGGTGCTCGACCGGATATCAGAGAAGAATTTAAGCACTGCCTCTTTTTTAACGCTTATTTTAAAGGTGAAATGATTGTGACCACGTCTTTTTATGACAATGGTGAGATTATCAGAGCCAAGCATATTGCGTCGCTACGGAAAGTAATAGCTGATCCCCGAATTGTCGCTCAGGCGACCAGGGGTCTTAATTGGGAGGCGATAAAATGGGGCAAGGCAAACAGCAGGAAAATTTTTGATTTAGCCGGCATTACCGATGATCCGACAAAGCGCGGCATTAAGGACTTTAAAATGTCATTTGGTGGGGAAGTAAGAGATATTTATATGTGTCGTTATGCCACCCCGGCTTTTGTATGGGCAAAAAAAGCTTTGAATTTATTTGGGAAAAATATAAATTGATTTAAGATATGATTGACATCTATCCCTATAATAAAAAAATCCTTCGCCGACACACCGCCCTCAAGGAAGCGGCATTAGACAAACTTCTTTCAGACCACTTCGGCATTAAGGCGGCCACCATGAGTTCTGCTCGGGCCGGCATTTATCAGATCATAAAATATTTTGGTTTATTTCGTACCGACCATATTCTTATTCCTGATTTTCTGTGTCGTTCGGCGCTCTATATACTTAATTTGCAGGGATTTGCCGTCCAAGAGGCGAATGCGCGCACCAAAGCCGTATTCGTGCTTCATCAGTGGGGTTATCCCCAGCGCATGGATATCATTATGGCGCAAGCGAAAAAGCGCGGTTGGCTGGTCATTGAGGATTGCGCCCACACTTTTGGCAGTGCTTATCGCGGAGAACTGGTTGGTACTTTTGGGGATGCCGCCGTTGTCAGTCTGCCGAAATTTTTCCCGACCTATGTGGGCGGCGCGGTGCTCTCAAGGCGAGACGATATTATCTCGCACCTCAACGATGTCCGACTTAAGCCGAAATCGCTGGGTCATCGTTTGTTTGATCAGCTGTCGCTTAGGGCGGCGCGGCAGAATTATTTACTGCGCCAACCCCCTTTCTTGTTAAATGCCGTCTATATTAAGAGCATTCATTTCCCGCGAGTTGCTCCCGCCGCTCTGCGGCGATTTCCCGAGACCTTAGCTGATTTAAAATCGGCTGTCGCTCGAAGACAATATTTATTTAAGACTTTGAAGAAACAGGCGGGCAAACAATATCATCCAGACGAACTTGACGAAGAATGCGATATTGTGCCGCTTTGCGTCCCTATCTTTTTCTCAGAGTCAAAACTTGAATCGGCTCGGGCGATGCTTAAAGCCAAGAATATTGTAGCCGACATCCTTCATTTTGATGTCAATCGTAATATCCTTGATCCGCATTATAAGAAATGTCTGGCGTTTCCTTGTCATCAATACGTTACCGATGATGAATTAAGCGCCATGTGTGATGTGATAGGCCGAGTCTAAGCCCCGTTAGAAATCCCAGAGATAAAGTATTACCTCATAAATACATTTGATCGGCAAACCTATTTTAGGACATTGATAGCGCTGGTAGGATTTCTAACGGGGTAAAAACTCATTATCTATATCTATGTTCTACGAAGTTCCACAGCCGTCTCTTAAGAGTATTATCTATAACTTTTTACTGCCCAAGCGCCAAGCATTAGATTTTGCTGTGAAGCCGGGGTATTTTGTTATTCCAGCTTCTTCAGGAAAAGCCGCTATGCATCTTGTTTTGGAATGGTTGCGTTATAGCGGCCGGCTGACCTCTAGAACGGAGGAAATACTCGTTCCCCAATGGCTGGGCGCCTGGGTTTATAAAACCATGCATGCTCATGCGTTTCCCAACTCGGTTCTTACCCCTCGGACTAAGGTGATCTGGGTGTATCACCAATATGGGTTTCCGCAAGATATGGGCGCCATACTTAAGACGGCGCGTCAGCGTAACCTGATTGTTATTGAGGACTGCGCCCACGCGATTGAATCCAGCTATCAAGGTTCTAGAGTCGGCACCATTGGTGATTATGGAATATTCAGTTTCTCCAAATTTCTGCCCTCGCTTATGGGTGGCGCCATTGTTACTCAAGACCAGGAGGCGCGCGGTTATTTCTTGGATCGCCTCCGGGTCCTGCGTAAGCTTTATGGTCTTTTTTGTTTCTGGAGTAAGTATTTTCATGAAGCTAGTCGCCGTTCTCCTTTGGCGGAAGAATTGTTAAAAACATCTTATGCTCTATATGGATACCACACTGCCATGACGAGAACTGTACAAAATCTTATTGCCGGCGGTCTTGATACTCTTAAGCGTCGTCAAGAGAACTATAGTATTGTAAAACGGGTCTTGAAGGGCGATCCTTGGATTGATTCACTTCCCGAAGACGCGCTTCCTTATGTGGTTCCTATTCGCGCCGCCCTGGATAAACTTTCACGCCTCGTTCAAGTTATCCGGGATTCGCGAATATATTCAGGTATCTATCATTTTGATGAACACCGGAATCTTTTAAATCCGGGGTTCGTCAAGGTTGCCTGGCTCCCTATTCATCAGGCCATTCCCGCTAAGCTGATGGAAAAAGTAAGCAGTGACATTAAAAACATACTCCACCCCTCTTAAGGTTAGGGCTTATTAAGGGTCTAAAACAAAATTGAATTTTTGACCGTTTCTATATAAATAATATAAACTGGTTTTATGAAAAAGATTAATGTGGCTATTGTCGGCGTAGGAAGCTTTGCCAAAGCATTGGTAGAAGGAGTTGCTTTTTACACTAAAAATCCCAATGAGCGGAGAGGTTTAATAAATCCGTTAATCGGAGACTATCGCGTTCAGGATATTAATTTTGTTGCGGCTTTTGATGTTGATGAGCGCAAAGTGGGCAGGAAATTACACGAGGCGATTTTCGCCGGTTCGAATGTGGCTATGAAAATAAGCGACCCCCCTCCTTACGAGGTCGTAGTCGCAAGAGGGCCGACGCTTGACGGCGTTATCGATGAAATGAGAAATTCATTCATTAAAGAGAGTCGGGCTCCAGCGGTGGACGTTGCCAAAATTCTTAAAGAATCCGAAGCCGAAGTGGTTGTCAATTTAGTGCCTACCGGCAGCGAGCGGGCAACCCAGATGTATGCTCGAGCGGCGCTTAAGGCCGATTGCAGTTTTGTCAATTGCATACCAACTCCTTTAGCAACCATCCCCCAATGGCGCGAACGATTTATGGCTAAAGGCTTAGTATTGCTCGGCGATGACATCAAGAGCCAATTAGGAGCGACTATGCTTAATCGTTTTTTGTTGGAGTTGGTAAAAATGCGGGGTATCAATGTGGTAAAATCCGAACAGGAGAATCGAGGCGGCAATGCCGACCATTTTAATCTATTATATCGTTCTAAATCAAAGGAAAAATCAAAGCGGGAGGCTTTAAAACATTTTTTGGGAAAGGAAGATGCGGAGCCAACGGTAAAGTTTTTTTATACCGGAGAACCATCTGGTCACAAACAGGTGAATCTTAAAATAGAGGGAGAGATATTTGGACGCGTTCCGATATCTATAACTTCTACTATTGAAGATGAAATCAGCATCAATGGCGCCGGTGTGGTGGTAGATGCTATCCGCATGGCAAAATTTTTAGTTGACCGCGGCCGACAAAGAGACGCAGGGAAAGTTTGTCCTTTTTTGATGAAATGCCCGCCCCAGCCGGCATCTGATTTAGAAGCCTTTCACGAATTTAAGAAGATTTTGAATATCATTTAGTTATGGGCAATGATAAATTGCTTCCTAATTTAAGGGATTACGGAAAAACCTGCAAAAATTTTTCCTGGCTTGATTGGCACGAGTATTTTTCTTGGCATAAAACGGGAGGGGTCAATTATGCTTATGAAGTTACCAATGTTCAAGCTCGGCGGTACGGCCAAAATCCAGCCATTGTTTCTTGCGGTTCAGACGGTAGATCTCGGCGCATCACTTTTCACGAATTAGCCGAGGCAACTGACCGGCTAGCCGCTTTTTTAAAATCGCGGGGACTAGAGCCGGGAGAACGTTTTGCGCTTTATGCGCCGCGTTCCATTTCCTATGCCGTGGCCCTCTTGGGAGCCATAAAAGCGGGGGCCATTGCCGTGCCGATTTTTGAAGCTTTCGGCCCCGACGCGGTAAGAGATCGATTAAAAGATTGTGAAGCCAGCTGGATTTTCACAACCAAAAATTTGTTCCCCAACGTAAGCTTTAAAAAAATTCCTTCCTTGAAGGTGACACTCTTAGAAGAAGAACTTGATCAATCGTTAAGCCTTGACCCCGATCCCGCCGCTATTTATTTCGGAGATTTGGAGACGCCCTTTATTATTCATTACACCTCCGGCTCAACTGCCAGGCCAAAAGGCATTCTGCTCGCGGGGCGCACCATGATCGGCCATTTGGTTACAGCCAAGTATGTTTTAGATCTTCATCCGGAGGATAAATATTGGAATAGCGGCGATCCCGGTTGGGTGACCGGCATGGTTTACAATTTTTTTGCCCCTTTGCTTTTAGGGGTTACCGTCCACATCTATGAAGGGGCTTTTCATCCTCTTGCTTGGATTGATTTTATGAGAAAAAACGGCATTACCGTTTGGTACAGTACGCCGACGGCTTTCCGGTTACTCCGTTATTACAATGCTCCTCTTAATCGGAAAAATCTTCCCCATCTCCGTCATATTGTTAGCGCCGGAGAGCCGCTTAATCCCAGCTTGATTGATTGGACCATGGAAAATCTTGGCATTCCCATTCACGACTCTTGGTATATGACGGAGAACGGCCACCAGCTGATCAATAACTACCGCTCTCTCCCGATCCGCAAGGGGTCAATGGGAAAATGTCTTCCCGGCATCCGGGCCGCGATTATTGACGAGCAGGGACGTGAGGTACCGCGCGGTTCAGTTGGCCGGTTGGCTGTTAAAATTCCTTGGCCGGGCCTGATGAAAGAAATTTGGAAAGACCCGAAGAAATTTGAATCTTATTTCGAAAAAGGTTGGTATATTTCCGGCGATACGGCCTACCAAGACGCCGACGGCTATTTTTGGTTCCAGGGACGGGAGGATGATATGATCAAAAGCGCCGCGGGCAGGATCAGTCCGTTTGAAATAGAAAGCACGTTGCTCACCCATCCGGCAGTTGCCGAAGCGGGTGTTATCGGGAAGCCCCACGATTTGTACGGCAGTATTGTTAAGGCTTTTGTCATCTTGAAGCCGGAATATGAGGCGAGCGAAGACTTAAAAACGGAAATTATCAAGCATGTTCAGGGGCAATTTTCAGTTCACGAAGCGCCCCGCGAAATTGAATTCGTGGCTAAACTGCCCAAGACTAGGAGCGGCAAAATAATGCGTCGGGTGCTGCGGGCCAAAGAACTTAATCAGGAAGCCGGCGATCTCTCTACCATGGATGCGGAAATGAATCCGGAACAATTAAAATTGAAATAACCATGAAACCACCTTTTGAACAAATTTTAGCGCGCGTATTTGGAGTCAGGGCAAAAGATATTACCGACTCCACCAGCCCCGAGACTCTCGCGAGTTGGGATTCTTTTAATGCCGTCAAACTCGTTGACGCTTTAGAAAAAAGTTACCACATTAAATTAAAAATCGAGGCTATGGCTAAAATAAAGAAGGCAGGGGATATCCGTAAATTATTAAAAACCTACGGAGTTTTTCGCTAATAACTTAGAGAGTTGGACCGCGACCCGAACAATGATTCCCCAAGTAAACAAAGAACATTATTTCAAAAAAAAATACGACGACCTCAATAGATTTATTTCCTACTTTTATCAGATAGATTTAGTTAATCAGCTACGAAATACGAAAGAATACGAAAATACGAAAAATGAGGATTTTAAAATTCTTGAGGTAGGCAAAGGCAACGGGACAGTTTCCGATTACTTAAGAAAACTGGATTATCAGATAACTACGGTTGATATTGATCCGGAACTTAAGCCGGACCAACTGGCCGATATTAGAAAATTACCGTTTAAGGCCAATGCCTTTGATTTAATTACAGCTTATGAAGTTTTAGAACACCTGCCCTTTGAAGAATTAGAGACGGTTCTTAAGGAACTTAAGCGCGTGAGCCAAAAATATGTGATTATCTCCCTTCCTTATCGTTCAACTGGTTTTGAATTTATTTTTAAATTCCCTTTAGTTAGATCATTGGCTAAAAAATCTTTTTTTGATATTTTTTTGAGGATTCCGCTTAAATTCGGTGGCTTTGAAACCTCTGGCCAACACTGGTGGGAAATTGATGGCGGCCGGTATTCCTTGCGGAAACTCCGCCGGATACTTTCTGGTTATTTTAAGATAGTCAAAGAAGTGCGTCCGCCCCTAAATTACTATCATTATTTTTTTGTGTTGGAGAAGAATCATGAATCCCACACCTAACTTACATTTGACTAGGCATTACGTTTATCTTTTGAAGTCCAAAAGGAATGGCTAAAACTATTTTTTTAATCGTCCCGAATCAAGTTTTTATTTCTGACCTCCTGCGCACTAAATATATTGAATATTTATCGCAAAAATACAGGCTGGTGGTTTTTACGCCTTTTATTAGCGAAGAGACAGCCGTGAAAGAGAATTATTTTAAGTCTCCGAATGTTATCTATGAGAAGTGGGATTTAACTAATCCCCGCTTCTGGAACTTATTTAAAACCTTGCGCGTGAGCTTGGTCAATGAGTTTGATTATCTCAAATCCATTAAATACTGGTACCAGAGACCCAACTATCTCGAAAATCGTAAAAGAAGACTGCTGCGGTTCTTGGGTAAACCCCTGGCTAAAATTTTAACCGCTAATTTTTTTACCCGTTTGGAATATCTTCTCCTCCCCCGCGCTCCAAAATTTTTAGATTATTGTAAACGCTACCAGCCGCTCCTTATGCTCACGTCCACTCCCGGCTTCAATCCCTTGGAAGCCGAGTTTATTATTTTAGCTAAGAGAGCCGGACTCCCTACTATAGCGGTCAATGCCACTTTTGATAATATGACTATGAATGTCAAACATATTCGCAAAACCGATTATTTTATTGCTTGGAATAGAATAATCAAACAAGAGGCCATAAATATTCATAAATTTAGGGAGGAACGTGTTTTTGTCTCTGGCACGCCCAGATTTGATCCTTATTTTACTGATATAGATGCCGCCCCGACCGCGGTCGGGGCGAGCCTCGCCCGCTTTTTTGGCGGGCGGGAGCCCAGCCGCGAAGAATTTTTGCGCTTCAAGGGCCTGAATCCAAAATACAAAACTATTTTTCACACCACCGTTACCAAGGCCTACCCATTTCAAAAAAAATACATTCGTGACCTTATCAAGCTTAGAGGATCAAATCAGATTCCCTACGTCAATTTATTTATTCGGATCCACCCGCTGGATATTTATGAAAATTATGCCGATTTTTTTGGGGTACCGGATTGCTGCATCGAGAAGGCGACTCAATCGCCCGATCGAGAAATTGAAATGACTTATGCCGATTTGCTTAATCTTAAATATTCCTTAAAGTATACTGATTTGAATATCAACTATGCTTCAACTATTTCTATTGAAGCCTGTATCTTTGACAAGCCCATTATTAATATCGGCTATTTAGATCGCTTTGCTCTGGCCTATGACTTTGATCATTATCGGCCGATTGTGGAGGCTCACGCGGTTCGGGTGGCTAAAACCGACGAAGAGCTAACCAGATTTATCAATATGTATCTTAAGAATCCAGCTTTGGACCGTGAAGGCAGAAAAAAAATTGTTGTTGATTACGTCGGCTACACGGACGGCTTAGCGTACCAACGGAGCGTTGATTTTCTAGAACAATGTTTTCTCTAAGAGACAAATACGTCATCGTAAATTATCACTACGTGGAAGAACTAAAAACCGGCATTCACCCTTGTCCGCCGGCGGCTTTTGAAAAACAGGTTCGGTTCCTTCGAGAGCATTACCGCATCGCTTCGGTGCCGGAAGTGTTTGAATCTGCCAGAACTGATAAAGATGCGCGACTCTGCGCTATTACTTTTGACGACGGCTTGAAAGATCAATATCAAAATGCTTTGCCGATTTTAAAGGAGCATTCAGTCACAGCGGCGTTCTTCCCCATAACTTCAGTTTTAGAAGGTCGTCTGCCGTCGGCTCACAAGGTCCACGTCCTGCTTTCCAGATTTTCCGTCGAGGAAATGATTGATTTCTTCCACAAATTCATGTCGGAATTTTATCCCGACCTGCAAATCCAATATAGTATACCCAAAGATAAGCGTTTAACTGACAGGAGACTACACGAAGATATTTCCACGGCTAATTTTAAAGAAACGCTCATTGTCCTGCCGGAGGATATCCGCGGCCGATTTTTAAGACATTGTTTTAAGGTTAACGGTTTGAACGAGAAAAAGATAAGCCGAGAGTTATTTATGGGTGTGGAAGAAATCAAAAATTTGAAGGCAACTGGAATGACGGTTGGATCCCATTCCCACGGTCACTATGCGATGTCGATAGACGATGAAGTTTTATTAAAAAAGGACATTGAACTCTCTAAACAAATTCTTACCGATTTTCTGGGTGAAGCGCCGACAGTTTTTTCTTACCCCCATGGACGTTACGGCAAGGCCGCCATAAAAGCAGTTAAAGAGGCTGGTTTTCGCTACGCTTTGACTATAGAAAGGCGCGGGGTGCGCGCCCAAGACGAACCCTGGGTTGTACCGCGTTACGATACCGCGGATTTAGTCGTATAATTTAATGAAAAGCTAATAAAATTCTCTGATTATGATTAAAATTCAACTCCTAAAAAAAGCTGACCCCCAAGCGCTTCAAGTAATCAATCACTTAATGTCTCAAATGAGTCTAACGAGGATGCGGCCTAAAAAAATCTCACTTAAAAAGTTTAAGTTTATGCTCTCGCAGCCGGGCCTTTATCTTTTCACCGCCCGGAGCGAGTCCGAAAAAATCATTGGTATGGTGAGCTTATACTTTGTGGGTCTGCCGAGCGGCCTTCATGCGGTGGTAGAAGATTTGATCGTGGATAAACCTTATCGCTATTTCGGCATCGGACGGCTGCTTATGGAGAAAGTTATCAAACTCGCCACGGTAAGAAAGGCGCGTCATCTAAGTTTGCGGACTAATTCCAAGCGCCTAGAGGCCATGAAGCTTTACGAGGCGTTAGGTTTTAATAATCGGCCAACCAATTTTTATCGGATTAATTTGTTTAAATAATGGCGAATTCTAAAACCAGAGCGGTGATTCGCGGGTTATAATCCTTTGATCAGATATTTAAGGAAAAGATTTATATGAGTATCATCAAGCGCAAAATTTGTTTTCCGATTACCAGCCGCATTCATTACGCGCGCCAGAAACACCTCTTAAATTTAATCCATCGGCATCCTCGGCTTGAACTCCAGCTCGTAACCGGTGGCTCGGTCCTCTTAGAGAAATACGGCGAGCGGTTTTTACGAGCCATGCAGGAATCGGGTCTGCCGATTCATGAAACATTATTTAATGTCATTGATGGTGGCAATCATGTGACCATGGCCAAGACCGCGGGACTGACCGCCCTTGAATTCGCCAATACTTTATACAAGTTAAACCCTGATATTGTCATCATTCGCGGCGATCGTTCTGAACAGCTAGCCATTGCCATGGTAGCCGCCTTTTTAAATAAGACCATTGCTCATATTGAAGGAGGAGATCTTTCCGGCACCATTGACGAGTCCGTGCGTCATGCCATCACCAAGCTCGCTCATATTCACTTTGTTACCAATGCGGATTCCCGGCGCCGCGTGATTCAGATGGGGGAGAATCCCAGATTAGTTTTTAATGTCGGATCGCCGGACGTCGAATTCACGGCATTAGTCCCCAAAAATCTTGATGGCAGCGCGGTGAATGCCGCCGGTTTGGGCATGCGCATTGATGTGGGTAAGCCATTTTTAATGGTCATGCTCCATCCGGTAACCACCGAGAAAAATAACAGACGTTATGCGGAATCGTTGCTTCAGGTGATTGACGAATTCAATACGCCCACTGTCTGGTTTTGGCCTAATAGCGATGCTGGTACTAATGAGATTGCTAAAGCGATTAGAATTTACCGCGAACACGGAAAACTCCGAAATAATAAGATTCATTTTGTAACCGACATATTGCCGGAAGATTTTATCGCCCTTTTAAGGCGTGCCCGTGTGCTGGTGGGTAATTCTTCAACCGGCGTCAAAGAATGTTCTTATTTAGGCGTGCCGGTTGTTAATGTCGGCACTCGCCAACAGCATCGTCTGCGCGGCCCGAACGTCATGGACGTTGTTTACAAACCGGCGAATATAAAAAAAGCCATAGAACAGCAGTTAGCTCACGGTTCCTATCCGAGCTCTGATATTTACTTTAAACCCAATACCAGCAAAAAAATCGTTGAGGTTTTAAGTAAGGTTAAACTTTATTCCCAAAAAAAGTTTTATGATGTCTAAAATTCTAGGAGTCATTACCGCCCGGGGCGGCTCTAAAGGCATCCCGGGCAAAAATATCAAGCCGTTACTTAGTAAGCCTTTGATAGCTTATAGCATTGAGGCGGCCCAAAAATCCGGCGCGCTTGACCGCTTGATTTTATCGACTGACGACGAGGCTATTGCCGAAGTGGCAAAAAAATATGACTGCGAAATTCCTTTTATGAGACCGCAGGAACTGGCCGAGGATAAGACCGCGCATCTTCCAGTAATGCAGCACGCAGTCAAATGGCTAAAAGATAATGAAGGTTACGAACCAGATTATGTAATGATTCTCCAGCCGACTTCGCCGCTGCGTCAGCCGTTTCATATCAAAGAAGCGGTAGAACTCATCTTAAAAACCGGCGCCGATTCGGTTTTAAGCGTAGCAGAAATTCCAGATCATTTCAGTCCTCATAAAGCGATGATGACAACCGAGGACGGAATATTGAGACTGATGAACGGCAGCCCTATCTATAAGCGTGTTCCGCGCAAGCAGGATCTGGGCAAGACTTATTGGAGTATCGGATCCATCTATTTATTCAGAACCGATCTGCTTTTCCACCCAGAAAAACCAAACTTTTACGGAGAAACTACCGCACCCTATGTTATGGATTTGAAATATGTAGTTGATATAGATTATCCCGAAGACTGGCAAGCGGCAGAAAAAGCCTTAAAGCGCTTGGGCGCCGAAGGCAGAAATTCAACATGAAGTTAATCACTTTAATTACTGAACCCCAAGATTATTCCCTAAGAGCTCTCGATACTTATCGTTCGCTGGGCAAAGTTTATCTTTGGCCTGAATTAAAGACAACCGAACGCGAGGGAATACTGCGAGCGGCAAACGTGATAGTACTGCGTTTGGCTTATAAGATAGACAAATTATGGCTGGAGAAAATGCCTAATCTGAAAGTTATTGCCACGCCGACTACCGGTTTGAATCACGTGGACGTGGCAGAGGCAAAAAAGCGAGGCATTAAAGTAATCAGTCTTCGCGGCCGGACCAGTTTCTTAAAATATATTCCCTCAACGGCCGAGAAAACAATGACGCTCCTCTTGGCCTCGATGCGAAAACTGCCCTGGGCTTTTGACCATGTTCTCTCTGGCGGTTGGGACCGGAACCTTTTTAAAGGCAACCAACTGCTTGGCAAAACCTTGGGTATTTTAGGTTTTGGCCGGCTGGGGAAGATTGTTACGAGGTATGCTAAGGCGTTTGGAATGCCGGTCATCGCCTGCGATCCGCACTTGGCACCGAAAGTCTTTGAGCGCTATGGGGTGCATCGGGTGAGTATGGAGGATTTATTTAAAAAGTCCGACATTGTTTCTATCCATACTTCCTTAACTCCGGAGACTACCAACCTGGTAAGGGAAAAACATCTTCGGCTGATGAAACCCACTGCTCATTTAATCAATACTGCTCGGGGAGAAATTATTGACGAGCAAGCGCTCCTCAAGGCCTTAAAGAAGAAATGGCTTGCCGGCGTTGCCTTGGACGTTTTATGGAATGAGGCCGGCGACGGCAGTCATCTTAAGAATAATCCCTTGATAGCATACGCGAGGCAAAGCAACAATCTTATCATTGTTCCCCATCTCGGCGGCGCCACTTATGAAGCCATGGCTATTACTGAAGATTTTATCGCTGATTTAGTCAGGAAACATTTTTTACAGGGACAGTCTCAATGAGACCAACGCCCCTTGACAGAAAATCAATTATAATATAAGCTATGTTAGGCATAAACAAACCACAGGAGGTGCTCTTTGACAAAAGAAGAAGCTCTGCAACTCAAGGAATTGCTCGCGAAGCTCAAAACCGAAGGGGGATGGATTCCGCGGGAATGCCTGGAGGAGTTTTTCGGTCTTACTACGACGCCGTTCTACGAGCTCGTGTTCTACCGGAAGAGAAATGACTGTTTTGAGTATCTGCTTGCTTACCGCAAAGATGAGCACTGGGACGGTTTTCATGTAATGGGTGGCATGCTCCGGCCTGGCTTTCCTTCCGACCCCGTGAGCATCTGTGAGCTTCTTACCGAGAAGGAGTTCAGGGAGCACAGCGATTCTCTCGGCGTGACGGTGAAGTCGGTGCGCATCATCTCGTCGCTCAATTGGCCAGAGCATCCGTGGTGCCACCCCAACGCCACCGTCTTCCTCGTGGAATCGGAAGGCGCAATCACGGAAACGCCGCTATTCCGTTTCTTCCCGCTCGACAAGCTTCCCCCGATGATTCCCAACCACCGGGAATATCTCTACCAATGTGAGCAGGTTCTCCAGACAGGGAAGGTGCTCGTGTTCACGCCCGACGCCCCGCTCGGAAAAGCGGAGTGATTCGGAAGAACGCACGGGAGGGATTCGTCCCTCCCCTTTTTTGTTGGCTTTTTAAAACTTGCAATAATTAGAGACTCGAGGAAGATAGTTAAGGTAATTTATGATAGGATAAAAGCCGATGCGCTATATTTTTTTATTTTTATTAGCGGCGGTTTTAGTGGGTTTACTTCATATTGGTCCGCCGCTCATGATTTGGAAAAATTTCAAGGATGCCGGCAACGAGTTTGCGCTCGCTCAATACAAAACTTACCGCGATTCTTTGCAAGCCTATTTGCCGCGGGCGCGGGAAATTTACGATGGCCATTTCCCGCCGGCCGAACTTTACGGGGAAGACCGATCGTCGCCAACTATTCAGAATCCCTTGCCGCCTCTTTTTTTTGCCGGCTTCCTTTATTTATTTAAAGGCAATCTTAACGCTGCCTACTTAGGCGCCCAGTTCTTTTTTTCGGCAGTCATTTTCTCGCTCTTTGCTTTCTTGGGATGGCTTTTGTGGCGTTCCAAGTTATGGGCCATGTTTTTCGGCTTAGTCGGAACGCTGACGCCGATTCCTCTAAAACTGCCCTTTTATAAATGGCAGGGCTTCGCGGAGTTTCAGGCGTTTTTTTTGAACAATTTCATTCCTTTTATAAGAACCCAGTTTGATCAACTGTATCTAGCGAGGATTGATGAGCCGCTCTTAACTTATCCCATTTATTTGTTTGCCATTGCCGCCTTTTTTATTTTTTGGCGAAAACCGTCTCCGCGCTTGGGCGTATTTGCCGCTATTCCCGCCGGCTTATTGTTCTACACTTATTTCCATCACTGGGTTTACTGGATAATAGTTTTGGGCATAGTTTTTCTGCTTGTTCTGATTTTTTATCGAACCAATAAGGCTTTGATTAAAAACTTTCTCATTTTCTGGGGCTGTTTGGCGATAATCACTATCCCTTATTTCGTTACCTATTTTCTTTTTAACAATCTCGATACTGCCCAGGATTTTGTTTGGCGAGCCGGCGTTACCTTTGGACACACTCTCGGAGTAGGCCGTGAGAACGCCCCTGACTTGATAGTTTATCTCGCGCTCATAATTTTGACTTACCTGTTTTACTTTAAGCGCAATCGTGAAAAGGCAGTTTTGTTTTTTGGATTAATTTTGGCGATGTTTGCTGTCTGGAATATCCAGCTTGTAATCGGTTATGTTCCCGTGCCCCATTTTTTCAGGAGATCAATATCGCCGATCATTTTCATTATTGGGTTTGATTTTCTTTACTATTTATTTGGTCGGGTGCGCGCCGGCAATTATCCATTAGTGAAGCGGTTTGGAGTTGCGGTGCTGATCCTTCTCTCTGTTTTTGTGGTGGCAAAAAAAGCCGTTAATATTTTTGCCATCAAAAAAAACATTCAGCCGCATTTGGTGGATTATTACACTTTTCCCAATGGAGTGGCAGAGTCTTGGCGCTGGATTAACGACAATTTAAGCGGCGAACCGCGGGTTATTTCCCCCTCAACCCTAAACTCATTTTATCTTGCCTCCTACACATCGGTGCGGCCATTTATGCCCACTGCCTTTACCACCCTTCTTCCGATGGCCGAAATAGAGGAACGTTATCTTATCAGTCATAAACTCTTCGGCGTGCCGGAGCAGACGCTCCGCGCCCGGCTCAAGGGAGAACTGCCTCTTGACTGCAGCGATTACCAATGCTTCCCGGATAAAGGCAGTAATCTCAATGACAGCATGTGGAATCTTTACGGCAATTATTTTGCCAGCCGTTACGGCAGTTTCAAGAACTTTATCGCCAAAGCCGAGCAGCAAGCTCCGAAAGCAAAGCGATTGGCAAAGGCGGAAGAATTATTGTCTCGGTATCGTGAACTGAAGACGGAGTGGGCGGATTTTGACGGCGATTATGTTTATTACGGCCCGTTAGAAAAACACCTTATTGAGCTAGATCTTTCAAAACTCAAAAATCTGATGCTGGTGTATCAGAATTCCTCCGTCGAGATTTATAAAATCCGCCGTTGACAAAGAAACAGCGATGAGTTAAAAATTATAAGTAAGCAGGATATGAAAAAAGCATTTATTACCGGCGTTACCGGACAAGACGGATCTTATTTGGCTGAATTTTTACTCGCCAAGGGCTATGAGGTGCATGGCATGATGCGGCGTTCCAGTTCGTTCAATACCAAAAGAATCGGCCACATTGCGCATGCGCTTGATGATCCTCAAAGCCGATTCCATCTCCACTACGGTGACTTAACTGACGGCAGCGCCTTAAATAGACTTCTTAAAACCATAAGACCCGATGAAATTTATCACTTGGGCGCGCAGAGCCACGTGAGAATTAGTTTTGACATCCCGGAATATACCGGGGATGTTACGGCCCTGGGAACCTTGCGGCTTTTGGACGCCATCCGCGACACTAATATTCCAGCCAAGTTTTATCAGGCGTCTTCGTCCGAAATGTTCGGTCTTGCCAAACAAGTTCCCCAGAACGAAAATACGCCTTTTTATCCCAGAAGTCCTTACGCCTGCGCCAAAGTTTACGCCTTTTGGATTACCAAAAACTACCGTGAAGCCTATGGTTTGTTCGCGGTCAATGGAATTTTATTTAATCACGAATCGCCTCGGAGAGGGGAAAATTTTGTTTCAAGAAAAATTACCCATACGGTCGCCCGTATCAAAGCCGGCCTCGAAAAGAAACTGGTACTGGGAAACCTCAAGGCAGTGCGGGACTGGGGATATGCTCCCGAGTACGTTGATGCCATGTGGCGGATGATGCAGCAGGATAAACCCGATGATTATGTGGTGGCCACCGGCGAGTCGCATACGGTCAGAGAGTTTGTGGAAGAGACGTTTAAGCTCGCCGGCTTGGATTGGGAAAAACACGTTGAGACCGACCCGCGCTATTATCGTCCTTCCGAGGCGCCAACACTCCTCGGCAGTTATGAAAAGGCGAAGTTAAAACTTGGTTGGGAGCCGAAAGTGAAATTTAAGCAATTGGTTAGGATTATGCTGGAGCATGATCTTAAAGAACACGGCCTTACCCTTTTTTAACTTATGACGGATGATTTTTATCGAGGCAAGAAAGTTTTAGTAACCGGCGGGGCTGGGTTTATCGGCAGCCACCTGGTGGAATTTTTGGTTGCCCGCGGCGCTAAAGTCACGATTCCGGTGCGTACCAACACCAAACTCGATTTCTTAGAAGGCGTTCGGGATAAGATCTCCATTGTTCAGGCTGATTTAACAGATCGCGCCGCTACCGATAAAGTCATGAAAGGGCAGGAGATTGTTTTAAATCTCGCGGCCGCTAAGGGCGGCGGCATTTTAAACAGCATCAAACATCAAGCCAGTCTTTTTAGGGATAATCTAACTCCGTTTTTAAATGTGATAGACTCGGCTCGGACTGCCGGGGTAGAGAGATTTTTGGTTGTTAGCTCTGCCTGCATTTATCCCAAGGATACTTCTCACCCGACGCCGGAAGAGGAAGGTTTTAAAGACGCTCCTGAACCCTCGAACGCCGGCTATGGCTGGTCCAAGCGCATGGAAGAATATTTGGGCAAAGCCTATACAGAGGAATTTGGCATGAAGATCGCCATTGCCCGGCCTTTCAACGCCTATGGCCCCAGAGATGATTTTTTCGCCGCCATGAGCCACGTTATTCCCGGACTCGTGAAAAGAATCATAGCCGGAGAGAATCCGCTCGTGGTCTGGGGCAGCGGCAACCAAACCCGTTCCTTTCTCTATGTTACGGATTTCGCGCGAGGCCTTTTGGAGGTCTGCGAAAAATACGCGGTTGCCGATCCTTTAAACTTAGGCGGCAGCGAAGAAATATCAATCGGTAATTTAGCGCGGCTCATCATTGAACTTACCGGCTCCAAAGCGGAAATAATTTTTGATACTTCTAAACCCGATGGTCAACCCCGCCGCACCTGTGACACGAGAAAAGCCGAAGCGAAAATCGGTTTTCGGGCAGCCGTCCCTTTAAAAGTAGGGCTTAAAAACGCCATCGACTGGTATCTTGCCCGAATATGAAAGTAACCCTTCTCGCGCCGACTTTAAACGAAATAGAAGCAGTGAGAGTTATACTGCCGAAAATTAAAAAAGAGTGGGTGGATGAAATCTTGATTATTGACGGCGGATCCACTGACGGCACGATCGAGTATTGCCGCGAGCACGGCTACCGGGTATTAAGCCAGAAGAGCCGCGGCTATGGCGCTGGCATGAAAGAAGGGGCCTCGGCCGCCCAAGGGGATTTGATTATTGAATTCCCCGCAGACGGCAATTCCCCGCCTGACAAAATTCCGGAAGTGGTTAACAAACTCAAGCAAGGCTATGATTTTGTCGTTGCTTCCCGTTACCTAGGCGGCGCCAAAAGTTATGATGATGATTTTCTGACTGCTAAAGGTAACTGGATTTTCACCAAGCTGGTGAATTTGCTTTTTCGGGCCGATTACACGGATGTTTTAATAGGTTTTCGGGGTTATCGAAAATTGGCGTTTGACGGGCTTAAGATGGATGCGGCTGGTTTGTCCTGGTCAATTCAGATGCCGATCAAGTTTGCTAAGCGGAAGCTAAAGGTTGCCGAGATTCCAGCTGACGAGCCCAAAAGAATCGGCGGCGTAAGAAAAATGAAGCCGTTTAAGACCGGCTGGGAAATCTTAAAAGTGGTCTTACGAGAATTCTTTAATAAACAACTTTAATGTATAAAAATGTATAAAGTCATAAAACAATGTCGGGTCTGCGGCAATAAGAAGTTGACCGAAGTTTTGAATTTCGGCAAGCAATATCTGGCATCGGCGTTTGTGGCGAGCAACAAAGACAATGAACTTTCAAAAATCAGGATACCGCTTACGGCGGTACTCTGCGACCGGAGGACAAATAAAACCGCCTGCGGCCTGCTGCAGCTTAAAGAAACCGTCGATCGTGATTTTATGTACCGGCGATATTTTTATCGTTCTTTTACCAACCCGATGATGCGGCAAGCTTTGAAAGAAATCGCAACCGAAATTTTAAAACGAACATCATTAAAAGCTGACGATGCGGTGCTTGATATCGGCGCCAATGACGGCACCCTGCTTGCTTATTTCCCTAAATACACGCAGAGAATCGGCATTGATCCGGCCAGGAATATTGACCGCCGTAGACTAGATAAATCAATTATCGTCCTAGAAGATTATTTTTCCAAAAAACGCGCTTTAGAGGCGAGCGGCGGCAAGCTTTTCAAAATCGTTGCTTCGATAGCCATGCTTTATGATCTTGATGATCCCAATCAATTTGTCTCCGAGGTTAAATCGGTTCTCGCGCCCAGCGGCATCTGGTGCATTCAGTTAAGTTACCTTCCAGCTACGCTTAGAACACTGAATTTCTATGATTTTTGTCACGAACACGTTGCTTATTATTCTTTGGGGACGCTCGCTGCTCTGATGGAACGGCATGAATTGCGCATATTTGATGCTTCCGAAAATGACGTGAACGGCGGCAGTTTGCGGCTATTCGTTTCTCGGGCGGAGGAAAAAAGATCAATCTCGCCAACAGTTAAGAAAATTCAAGCCGGAGAAAACAAGCTCGCGCCCTTTAATCCATCAACCTATAAAGAATTTAATCGAAAGATCAATCGGCTTAAAAAAATTACCCTTGATCTGATTCGTTCCGAGAGAAAAAAGGGCGCCTCCGTAATAGGTTTAGGAGCATCAACCAAAGGGAATGTGCTCTTGCAATTTTTTGGTATAGATAAAAGTCTTATTCCTTACCTTAGCGATCGCAATCCGGAAAAAGTTGGTTTGCGGACACTGGGGACGGACATTGAACTGATCTCTGAAGAAAGAGCAAGAGCATTAAACCCCAGTTTAATGGTTGCCCTGATCTGGTTTTTTAAAGACGAGCTTATTAAGCGGGAACGTCTTTATCTCAAAGGTGGCGGAAAGCTGTTCTTCCCGATGCCTTATCCGCATCTCGTGACCAAAGACCGGGAAATCCGATTGGACATCAGCTAGGCTATACACCCAGATGAAATATGCTATAATGTATTTATGAGATCTTTAGCGTCAATCTTAGCAGTCAGTTTGCTTTTAATTTTCGGCCTCTTGCTGGTTATTGATAGCTGGGCAGTTGCCCAATCAATTTTGGAGCCGCCGCCGGATTTAAACCGGAGTCTTGCCTTAGGCCGGCGCGGCGATGACGTGCGAACGCTTCAAAAATATCTGGCCCAAGATCCGGAAATTTACCCCGAAGGATTGGCGACCGGATTTTTCGGGCGTTTAACCGAAAAGGCCGTCCGAAACTTCCAAACCAAATACGGCATTGATCCGGTTGGCGTGGTGGGACCGATCACGCGGGCCAAGCTTCGGGAACTCCGGACCGCCGCCGCGATCGAGGCGTCCAGAGAAATTGTTGAACCAATAGAGCTAGGAATGTCATCCCCGCCCCCTCCAGCCGATGAACCTCCGCCTGCTTTGCCTCCGCCTCCGCCTCCGCCTAATCCGCGCGAGCTGATCAAAACCGGAACCGGCGTGGTAAGGGATAGTCAGTATTTAAAAATCGCCGGAGCCGAGTTTTTATATGCTGCCGGCTATGGTCAGAAAAACCGGGGTTATATTTATCCGGCTGGCACCGAACCGGCTTCAATCGCCAATGTCAGTGCCGCCGGGTATTCTCCCTGCGAAGACATCCGCATCGGCGGTTATACGGGTATTACCAATATCTGTGAGTTTACCAATGCCGGCAATTATGCCTTTACCCAGCACACCGATTTTGTCAGGCTTTATGACCAAGACGCCAGTATAGTGAGTACGGCGTTAAATATCGTCATTCCCTGCTATCAAGGAATTTTACTCTGGAAGCACAATAATATCTATGGCGCCTTGGATCCTATTAATGTTAACGATGACGGCAGTCTTAATTACCGCTATTGGTACGATCAGTCCGGCGGCACTAATTTCGGCGCTTTGTGTTCTTCTAGCGGTAATTAACTTTTATGGCCGACCTTGCTGGCAGTTGTTTTGTTATCCGTAAAGGGGAAGTTGATAAGACTTTGAGGAGCGTGCAGGCGATCGGGAAAAAACTCCTTGAGCCGTTAAAATCTTTAGCATCGCTCCATAATTTGCCCTTAAATATCTTAGAGGATAAGGAAGTTGTAAACGATGCTGAAGTTCATAAACACGAAGGCGATCTCTGGCTGTGTTTGGAGGGCGAAGTAACTTTTATTTACGGCGGCGAGCTTGTCGAACCAAGGGCCAAGAAAAATCCTGACGGCACGGAAGATGTGCGTGAACTTAAAGCCAAGGAAATCAGAGGCGGCATTGAAGTCATTTTAAAGCCCGGCGATTGGCTCTGGATTCCGGCCGGCGAACCGCACCAGCATAAGTGCGCCGGCGTTGCCCGGCTTGCCATTATCAAAATTCCTAAAAGATCTTGACCCTTGCGCGTTTCCGCTCTTTGGAATATACTGATTTTGCTCTTTTGAAGTATCATTGGGATGCTTTGGGCATCAGCTCTTTGATTTAGGAAAGGAGTCAGGGAATGGGCAGTTTCAATCCTAGAGCCTCATCCGAAGAGCTCGCGGGTTTGATCCTCGGGCTTCCGGACGGCGTCGATTTCTCGGCCGAGGAGGTCGGGATATTGGGGAAAACGCTCCTTACCGGCAAGACCGAGGAACGCGACCCCATGAAGTACGCGCAGGTGTTTGAGCTGGCTTCGGAAGGAGCGACCTCGCCCTGGATGCGCTTTGCCTGCCGAGCCGAAGAGGTGAACGGTATGCGGCGCGCCAGAGGCGCTGACATGGTCGGGCTCGCTGACAGGCTTGACCAGATCGCGCGCGAAGCAAACGCCGCTCTTCCCAATACGTCAGAGAAGTTCGGCCTCCTGGGCAACGTTCTCTACAACGTGGCGCTCGTGAAGCGTGGCCTTCGCTGGTACGAGGAAGCGGCTGAAGCTCAACTACAGTCCTCGGGCTGGTATGGCCTCTCGGGTGACCGCGCCAAGCAGCTCGTGGGCATCTTCGCTGCTCAAGTCGAGAGAGTCACGGCTGCTTTCGTGGCCGGCGAAGACGTTGCGATCGTCCGCTCCATCCGGGCGCTCGTTGCGGCCCGGGAGCACGTGGCACACGTCGTCTCTCCATACCCCAACTGGATGGTGGACAATGCGGCAATTCACATCTCTTGGCCGCTCATGATGGCTCGGATCGCAGGCATCCCTGAAGTGAGCTGGGCGTGGCTTGAAGCACAGGCCGCCGATTTCCAAGCTGGTACTGGAAGCCGCTACCCCCAATGGGCTCGGGTTTACAGCGCCTGGGATTTTCTCAAAGTCGGTAACTACCGGCAGGCGGCTGGCGAGGTTCCGATTGATCTGCCCAGCTCCTCGGCTGACAACGCGGCGCTTTCGGTGCACATCCTCGTGGCGCTCGCGGAGCGAGCCTTGGGAATAACCAACGCACTGGCGCGACTTCAGGCCGTGGGCGCTCATCAGGGTCCTGACGGCGGCATTCCCATGGCTGTCGCCAGACGCCTTCTCGCCGAGTCGTTCTAGCCTCCGCTCCTTTCGCAATCTGTCCGTATGCCCCGACTAAGGTCGGGGCTTTTTCATTGACATATTTTTAGCTATCTGCTAGCCTCTTACCAGTCTTCTAGTAACCCTAGAAGTTTTTGTTCTTCAAAACAACATAAGGCTACTAACCGAAGGAGATACTCATGTTTCAGTTCTGGCTCTCGGTTCTCTTGCCGGTGGCGCTTGGCTCGCTCTGCATCGCTCTTATGAATGTGTGTCGGCGCGGACTCTTTAAGAAGAAGAAACTCTCGGCGCTCCAGTTTCTCATACTCGGCTATTCGCTTGCGACGGCTTTTTGCGGAGCTGTCTATGTCTCCAGTTGGGGATTCACCTTGCCGCCGAAACTTCTCTCCGGTTTCTGGACTGCGGTTTTCTGCGGCACGGCGGCGAACTTCGTGATCCAGTTCCTAAATGCCAAAGCCGCCTCGTTGCCTAAAGGAGAGGTATCCTTGACCGCGCCGCTCCAGGCCATGACGCCCGGACTCATTACTGGACTGGCTCTCTTACTTAGGGAATACCCCAGCCGAGTCGGTATCTTCGGGGTGTTGCTCATGATCTGTGGCTCCTATGTGCTCCTCTGGGAAAAGACGCCGGAGCACTGGTACGACTATTTCGGACCGATCCGGCGACTGCGTTACCTCTTTATACTCAAGCATCTTTCTCCGGAGGAACGTCAAAAAACGATCGTGGTCTCACTCGCCTTGGGCTCGGCAACCATGGGCACCGTGGGTCTGCTCTTTGACGGCCTCTACACGCGGCGCGGCGTGGACTTTCAGGGAATTTTTCTGGCCGTAACCTCTATGATGGGACTCCTTACCATTACCTACCTCATCTGGTACCTGCTTCGGCCGGATGCCAGGGGAGATGAGCGGAAAGGGTGGGTTAAGGCAGTGCTTACGAGTCGCCCCTTGTGGCTCTTACTTGCCGGTTTCGTGATATTCTGGTCGCTCCACTGGATGCTCATCCAGCCCACTTATAACAAGGCATTCGTCGCCTACGTGGGGACTCTGAAGCGTTTCAGTATCCTCATGAGCGTGATCCTAGGTTATCTTTTTTTCCACGAAGCGGAGTTCAAACAGCGGCTCTGGGCAGCTGTTTTGATCGTAGCCGGCGCCTTCTTCATCTCCTTGGACGATCTACCAACACGTCTCTCAACGCAACTCGAGATCCTTGGGTTCTAAAGTAGGTTCGCACCCGCCCCCGGCACCGTTGTCGGGGGCTTTTTCTTTATGTCGGCTCTTTTTTATCTCAAAGCAATCAAGTATTATTAAAAGACTCATAGATGAATTCATTAGCTACTACAAGAGATTACCGTATTGTTACTTTAATCGGGTTCGCCTTCGGATTTTTTTTGGTTCCGATTTTTACTAATGTCCAGCCTAGTTTTTGGCATTTGAACTTCGGAAATATTTTAGCTTTAGTTTTGGGTTTTATCATTTTTGCCAATTTCGGATTATTTATCGGTAGCCGCATCGCGAGAAAATTTCCGCATTTTTGGCAATTCACTAAATATTTTGCCGTTGGATCGCTCGCCACCGCCATGGACTTAGGCATTTTCAATTTATTAAGCTTTATTACTCAGACCTTCTCGGGCTTCTTGATCGTGGTTTTTAATATCATTTCTTTTTCCATCACGCTTGCTAACGCTTATTTTCTCCACAAGTTTTGGTCGTTTGAGAAAAATTCCCGTCCGCAGATCGGAGAATTTTCCCAGTATGCCGGCGTAACAATTGTAAGCGTTACTTTAAACACTGCTTTAGTGTATTTTTTAACCACCATTTTGGGGCCGCCGGGGACGCTCTCGCCGGCGCTCTGGGAAAACATTGCCAAAGTTATCGCCGCCCCGCCGGTCGTCATCTGGAACTTTCTTTTTTACAAATTTTGGATTTTTAAACACGAAAAAGTTTAACTATGCTTATTTGGTTACTTTTAGCTTTAGGTTCAGCGCTTGCCAATTCCTGGGTTCAGACCATGTCAAAATGGGCGGTGAGCCTCACTCATTATTCAAAAATTGCCATTGCTTTTATCATTACCGGCACCAGCGGCCTTGCTCTTTTTCTGCTTTCCTATTTCGTTTTTGGTTTTCCGGAAATTGACGACCGTTTCTTGGGAGCGGTAACAGTAACCGCTGTTTTAAATCTCATTACCTTTCCTGTCATGCTTAAAGCTTATGAGATTGGCGAGTTTTCATCGGTTTATTCGATGATTTTACTTACGCCAGTGTTTCTCCTGATTACGGCTTTTATTTTTTTAGGCGAGACACCCTCCTCGTTAGGGATAATCGGAGTAATCCTCACGGCTATCGGTCTTGGGATTGTAACGCGCGTCAATCAGCGGGGTGTCCCCGTGCCGAATTTTACTAAAGGCAATTGGTTGGGAGTCTCGGCCGCCCTTTTATGGTCGGTGAGCGTTAATTTTGATAAACTCGCCACTCTTTATTCTGATCGTTTCCTTGCCCCAGCCGCGGCCAACATCCTGATGGCCATCGGCTATTTCATTTATTTATTGGTAAGACATCGCAGCTTGTTAGTTACTAAGAAAGTCAGTGATGAAGAAGCAAATTTAAAGCCAATGGTTCTTAAAATGCCAAAAGCCTTGTTTCTTGTTTTAACCGGCTTATTTTTAGGAGTAAGCAGTGTTTTGCACAACTCGGCGCTCTTGGCGGGTCCAGCCTCCTATACTATCGCCATCAAACGCACCGGCGTACTTTTTGGCGCTTTCTGGGGATGGTTATTTTTTAAAGAGCGCAATTTGACTCGTAAGTTATTAGGAGTTGCCGTTGCCGTAGTTGGGGTGATATTAATTCTTTTCGGGTAACTCAAAATTCGCTGAATCAGTTATCTTATTCAATGACCCCTCAATCTATTTGGGAGAAAATCAATCCGCCAGCCGGCAGAGGCGTTTTCGTTGTTGCCGAAGCTGGCAAGAATTTCATAGAGACTGAAGAAGATCAGCCAGTGGCGGTTTATCTGGAAAACGCGGAGAGACTGGCGCGACTCGCCAAAGACGCCGGAGCAGACGCCATTAAATTTCAAACGCACGATGTTGAGGATGAAATTTTAAATATTCCGTTTGTCTCGCCGCATTTTCCCGATTCGAAAAGCGGCGACCGCCACAGCTGGATTAGCCGGAGTACTAAAGCGACCCCGGTTAATGAATTTTGGCAGCCGCTTAAAAAATATTGCGATGAGATCGGCATTATTTTTTTCTCCACGCCCATGAGCCGCGGCGCCGCCAAACGCCTTGAGGAAGTTCAAACGCCAATTTGGAAAATCGGCTCTGGCGATATTTTGGATTTTCCGCTTTTGGATTTTGTTAGCCAAACCGGAAAACCGATACTGCTTTCCTCCGGCATGAGTACTTTAGAGGAGTTGGAGCAGGCGATCGGCTTTTTAAAAAAGCGGACCGAAAAAGTTGCCCTGCTTCACTGTGTCTCCAAATATCCCTGTCCCAAGGAAGATTTAAATCTGAAAACCATTGAATTTTTTCGGGAGCAATATAATCTCCCCATTGGTTTTTCTGATCATTCGCTCGATATTGAATCAGCGCTTTTAGCCGTCTCTTTGGGAGCTACGATTTTGGAAAAACATTTTTCTCTTTCCCGCACTCTCTGGGGACCGGATCATAAAGTGTCGCTCACGCCGGAAGAGCTAAAGCTTTTAGTCCGGGAAGTACATTTGTTTGAGAATAATCCAATAAGACAGGAAGAAATTTTAAAGCGCGATTTTGCCCAAAGTTGTCTCGGCAGTCCCGCCAAAGTTTTACAAGCAGACGAGGAGGCTTTCAGGCCGCTTTTTAGAAAATCCTTGATGGCCGGTTGCGATCTTCCAGCCGGCACAATGATTACCGCTCAAATGGTTTATGCCATGCGCCCGCAGGCATTAGCTAATGGTCTGCCTTCGGAAAGATACGAATCAGTTCTTGGCCGGAAATGCAAAAGAGCGCTCAAAAAATACGAGCCGCTTACCGAAGAAATTTTAGCTTAGCTCAATTAAAGCCCTTATTACTTGAGCAACTCTAAAAGCAGCGGGAGTCCTAGGCAGGAGAAAACGTTTTGCTTGCGCCTGCCGGAGCTTTGCTCTAAAGACGGGTTGATCCAAGATTTTCTCGATAACGTTTTTGAGTAACGGCACCGACTCTTTGTAGATGCCGACCGTAGCGCCAACCTTATTGGGAGGGAAATCGTCTAATCTTATTTTCTTCAAACGCCTTTTGCCGCCCCGGGGCAAAAGGATGCTTATCCCCGGAATCTTTAGATAGCAGGCATGAACCAGGTTGGTAGCATACATTCCTAAAACCGCATCAGCCATTGGCAAAAGTTCATCAGTTGATTCAATGCTTGAAGTATCCAACTCCTCAAGATCAGGAGAGATTTTCAGGTAGCGCTTTGGGTTTTCGTCTCGGGGATGGTGTCGGACAATAAGAATTATCTCCCGCCTCTTTTTTAATTCTCTAACTGCTTGAGCAAGAAATTTAAAAGTAATTTCATCCTCCTTATGGCTTTGGGGCGTGCCGGTGCCGCTATAGATTAGCACCGCCGTTTTATCCGGGATTTTAAAGAGTTCTCTTAACCGTTTACGTTCGCGGAAGACCTTTACACTCCGAAATTTATCAAAAGCCGGACTGCCGGTGACTATTGTCTTACCCCTGAAGCCGTCTTCTAAAATTAACTTTTTAGCTAATTGGTCAATTACCAAGATCGCTTCCCACGCCTTCAGCCATTTGAAATTTATTTTCCAGCGGTGATTAGCCCAAAAGTCCTGAAAGCCGATGATTCTTTTTTGATTTTGGCGAGCCAATTTATTAAGGTGTCCGATTACAAAAGGCCCCAACTCCAATAAACTCGGAGCGGTTAAAAGAATATCAGGGTTAAAATTCCGATAGATTTTTTCGGCTTCTCTTTTACTGTCGCATTGGAGCGGCTGGTATTTTTTTAGGACTTTAGTCGGCGATTCTTTAACCGTAATGATCCTTAATTCACTTACCACTTTTCCCTTTCCTCTTTCCTCTTTAAGGAGCGGTATCACTGGCGCGATAAACGCCGCTGGCCCGGGCGCGTCAACTGCGATCAGAATTTTTTTAGTCATGGGCTTATTATAGCAGAGAGCCCAAGATATTTTCTCTGATTTGACAGGTAGTTGATACTCTGCTAATATACGCGAGATGCTAAACCACAGGGGTTTAGCTCAAGAGCTCTTTGTTTTTAGGAGGAAAAGGCAGTGCGGCAAGGATTGCGGATCTTGGTAGTTTTGGAGATGGCAGGAACAGTGAACGCCTTGAAACGTTCACTGGGGATCCTCGAGGCCGACCACGGCGCTACGCTCAAGTTCGTGGCTTCGGACGTGGCCTTGAGTAGTCTTACGGCTGCCGGGCGTGAATGTCTCACGGCCGAGGCAGATCCGGCAGGCGTCATCGCCGACTTCCGACCGGACGTGGTGCTCGTGGGCGCCAGCGCTTTCGAGCGAGACAACCCGAAGTGGACTGGCCTCGAACTGCGCTACGGCCTCGCGGTCATGCATGCCGGCATCCCGGTGGTTCTCTACCGCGACTACTCGGGCGTGGCACGCTGGACCGAGGAGCTTTCGGCTCATCCGGGGAGTCGGGAACTGCTCACGCTTCTCATGTTTGACCGTATGACCGCTCGAGTGGTCGAAGATCGATCGACAAGGCGAGTCCAAGTCGTGGGTTCCGGCTTCTACGACGATCTCCCCAACTGGGACTGGGAAGGAGTCCGAGTCAGCTCCCGCGCCAAGCTCGGCATCGGTCGGAATGAGATCGCGTTTCTCTTCAACTGCGGCGCTGATCGTGACCGGGTGCTCGAAGCGCTCGAACCGGTAGTGGAAGGATTTCTCCGGAGCGAAGCGAGGAATCTCGTTTTCATCTCCACTTTCCACCCCAAGGATCCGGATGCTCCCTATGCGCCGGGCCCAACCAAGGGCACGTGGGTTGCCAGGCCTTCGGCTCCCTACGACCCGGTGCTCGCCCGACTCGACGGCAGCCTGGTGCGGCACATCCCTGAACCCGTCTTCCGAAACGCCGAGACCGACTCCCAGCGTCGGATGGCGGCAGCCGACTTGATCGTCATGGGGCCGGGCTCGACCGAAACCTGGACCGCGGTCTACGGCGGCATCCCGCAGGTGATCGTGGCCACCCCGCTCAACCTGGCCAAGTTGGCTGGCAGCGGCATCAAGGTCGGGGAGTTTGACTTTGTCGCTGACGGCACCGCCGATGTCTGCACCAGCCGGGAACAACTCTGGGCCTACATCGCGGCTTTGCCCATTCTGCGGCTCGCTCCAATCCGTGAGCTGGCGAGGCGGGGAAAGGAGAGATACTCGGCCGAACCAGCGGCGCCTCGGATCGCCGAGGCGATCTCCGAGGCGGCAAGCGCTACCCGCGCCGCCTGACAGTTTTCATCTCGTTCTTTAGCAACTGGGCAACCGGCCCCGCCGAGGTTTTTGCAGAGCAAAAATCTAGGCGGGGCCATTTTTATTTTTATCTACAATACCCCGCAGCTTTGCTGCGGGGATACGATAAAAAGATAAAAATAACCCCGCACCAATTTTGCTTTGGTAGTTTGCGAAAGTAACGTTCTTATCAAAAGACATGATAATTTTGGGCGAAGCGCGTGTGCCGAATAGGCACATTCCTTAATGGGCGAAGCGCTTCGCCATATACCATCCCGCAAAATTGGTGCTGGGGTCATATAATCCGTGATACCTCACCGCTTGCGGTGCGATCATTTATTTAAGAGAAACTTTTAGCTTGGCCAATGAGTTTGATTTTTTAAATTAGCTCACTTAACATAGGATAAATATGGCAACTTCTAAGAAATCCAAGATCGGTATCGTGGGCATCGGTATGGTGGGCGCGCCCTTAAAGCGCTGGTTTGAAGAAGAATTAGGTTATCAGCGCGGTAAAAATCTTTTTTTGTACGACATTGATGTCAAGAAAAATTATTTTGATGATGTGAGTCAAGCGGATGTCGTTTTCTTAACGTTGCCCACGCCGCGCAATCCCAAAAACGGCGCCTGTGACACTTCAATCGTGGAGGGCGCGATCAAGAAAATTTCCGCAAACGGCAATCAAAGCAAGATTTTAGTAATTAAATCCACCATTCCGCCCGGTACCACCGAATATTTTCAAAAAAAATACCCCAAACATCAATTTTTATTCAATCCGGAGTTTTTGACCGAATCCCGCGCTTGGGAAGATATGATTCGTCCTGATCGCCAAATCGTGGGTTTTACCAAAAAGAGCATTGATGCCGCCAATATTGTTTTAGGGCTCTTACCCAAAGCGCCTTTTATGTCGCCTTGGGGATTAGGGACTTATCAGCCAATTCGTCTTACTGCTACCGAAGCTGAATTTGTAAAATACGCCGGCAATCTCCATTTTGTCCGTAAAGTCAATTGGGCAAACGCGCTCGCGCTGGCCTCGGCCAAATTAGGCGCTGATTATGAAAACGTGCGCCGCGCCATGGCTGCTGACCACCGGATCGGGGATTCTCATTTGGATGTGAACCACGGCGGTTATTCCGGGTGGGGCGGATTTTGTTTTCCAAAAGACACAGCCGCTTTTATGGCCCTTGTCAAAAAATACGATCTTAAAGACATCTACGAACTTATTTCAGCCGATTGGCGTTTTAATGAGAAAATTTTAGGCGAGCAAGGCTTAACCATCGAGGATGTGAGTAAACATATTAACGAACTGGAATTGATCGAAAAAAGGAAAAAGCACCGAACTAAACAATGATCCTTGATTATGACTATGACAATGGCCGAAGGTATGTTATAGTCAACCCCGTATACTTAAATTAGCCTTAGCGTCATTAGTCACATAGTCATTGTCATGAATCCTAGATCGCTTACTAATTTTTATACCTGGGGCATTAAGCTCCTTATTTTTGTCATCCCATTTTTATCTTTATGGATTGCCCGGTCGCTCTACTTCCCCTACATCACCGGCAGAAATTTCGGTTTTAGAATTTTGGTAGAGCTAGCCTTAGCTCTCTGGATCGGCCTTATTTTTTTGGATAAAAGCTACCGGCCGAGGCGGAGCTTACTCCTTTGGGCGTTGGTTATTTTTACAGTCGTTGTCGGCTTGGCTGATATGCTAGGCGTTGATCCTTATCACAGCTTTTGGTCTCGCTATGAGCGTATGGAAGGATACTTGATGATTTTGCATTTGGTGGCTTATTTTTTGATGCTCACGAGCGTTTTCCGAACCAAAAAGGACTGGCTTATGTTTTTTAACATTTTTTTGATTGCCGGGATACTCGTTGGCGGCTACGGCATGCTCCAAGTTTTTGGGCTTAAAGAAGCGATTCAGGGCGGTGACGTGAGGATTGACGGCACCATCGGCAACCCGACATACCTGGCCGCTTACTTATTACTGATTATCGCTCTTACCGGAATTCTTTTTTTAAATGCTCGGCGCCTCTTTTTGAAATATTTATACGGCGCCGCTATTCTTTTCAGCCTTATCATCATGTATTTTACAGCGAGCCGCGGCATTGCTTTGGCGCTTTTGGTTTCGCTGCCGCTGTTTTTGATCCTTTATCTTCTACTCTTTAAAGGCGTGGATAACCGAGAAAAACTTTACAAAAAAATCGCGCTGGGAACTTTGATTGTTTTAATCCTTTTACCAATCGTCTTTTGGTTTTTTAAAGATTCCCGGTTTATTCAGGAAAGCGACGTGCTCTCACGATTCGCCTCCATTTCTTTTGGGGAAACAACCGTGAGATCCCGTTTCATGATTTGGAATATGAGTTTTGAGGGCTTCAAAGAACGTCCGCTTTTGGGCTGGGGCCAGGAAAATTATATTAGGGTTTTCTCCAAATATTTTGATCCGCGGCTCTACGATCAGGAGCCTTGGTTTGATCGGGCCCACAACATTGTTTTTGACTGGCTCATTAGCGCTGGTCTCTTAGGATTCATCGCTTACATATCAATTTTTGTAGTCTTCTACGTGAGTCTTAAAGAGATTTTGAAGCGCAATGTCATCCTCAAAAAAGAGGGATTAATTTTATTGGTTTTGCCAATTGCCTACTTTATTCAAAATATTTTTGTTTTTGATAATTTCAACACTTATGTAATTTTCTTCACCCTTTTGGCTTATGTAAATAATTTAAGCAGAGAAACCGTTGGTCATCACGGCCAAACCGATAAGACCAGCACGGTTGCCAACAAAAGTTTTGCCACCTCAATTGTCGTAACCGGCCTTGCAGTCGCAGTCGCCGTAAGCGTGATCTATTTTGTGAATGTGAGACCCTGGCAGCAGGCGCGCGGGATCATCAAATCGTTACAGGCTACCACCAATACTACCGACCCAATCGGCAGTACCATTGAGTCATTTAAAGAAACCCTCGGCTTTAATACTTTTGGCAACACGGAAACTATTGAACAGCTTTTGAGGGTAGGTGATTTGCTTGTCGGACAAGATTTCCCCACCGAGAATAAATTAAGTTTTATTAATTTTGCCGCTTCCCGAGCCGAAGATTATCTAGAAAAATTTCCCAAAGACATCAGGGTGCAGCTTATGCTTGGCACTTTCTACCAAAATGCGAGCGCCGTGGAAGGAAATTTTCTTTTTAAGGGCCGCGACCACCTGCAGTCCGCTTTAGAGTTGAGTCCCAAGAAACAGCAGATTTATTTAGTCTTGTCGGAAAATTATCTCCGTAGCCAGGAAATTCCTAAGGCGTTTGAACTCCTAGATCAGGCGATTGCGCTCGAGCCCAATAACCCAGAGCCCTATACCGTGAAGGCTCTGATGGGTGTATTAATTGGGCGCGATGATTTAGTGGCAGCTTCAATTAATGAGCTTGATCAATTAAGGTTGGGAGCTAGTGCTCGAATGGCAGGCCGTGCTTTGGGCAATTATATTAATGCTTTGGATCGAATTGCTGGTCTCTATATGAGGGCTGGTGCGTCGCAAAAAGCTAAAGCCATACTTCTACAAATAATTAAGGTAGCGCCTAATCCAGAACCCTATCAAAAAATTCTAGACGAGCTCTAAACCTACTTGTTCAGCTACTAAACTAAGTTATCCACACCCCCCCACAATACCTGTGCTATAATGATACAAAGATATTTTTTTATTTCCCTGGTCGAAAATAACTAATAAGGCAAACAACTATGTCATTTATTTTATCTCATAAACGACAGATCTTAACCTTTATTGCTTCAGTCGTCTTATCGGTCTTTTTAGTGGCATTTATGGCCGGAGCCATCACCTATATTGATACCGACAGCGTCGGGGTAGCGACATCAACGCCGGGCGCCGCAGTAAGTGCCAAAGGTGCGGGTCTATTCGAGGGCTTTGTTTCGGCCGATTACTTCACCTCAACTTCAACCGGCACTTCCTGGATTTTGGGTGGCAATTTCGGCCATGGCACCACGACTCCCGGAGGTAAGTTAGACGTTAGAGGCGTCGGTCTCTTCGATGGCTTTGTCTCTGCCAATTACTTCACTTCTACTTCAACTAACAGTTCCTGGCTATTTGGTAACCTCGGTATTGGTACCACTACTCCAGGCGCAGCAGCGGCAGTAGGTGGCGCTGGTCTATTTGATGGTTTTGTCTGGGCTGATTATATAGTGGCTACCTCGACTGGCACTGCTTCTGGATTTGGTACTACCTCGCCGGGCGCAGAATTTGCTGTTGGCGGTGGCGCCCTTTTTGAAGGCGGCATCACCGCTTCTTATTTGAATGCGACTTCAACAACTGCCACTTCCACGGTTAGTGAATTCGGGCTCCAGGCTTCAACAACGCTCATCATGGACGGTGAGAGCGGCAGAGTTTCAATCGGCGCTACCACCACTCCGGATGGCGGTGTTATGGGTCTTACCGGAGGGAATCCAGATCCGACACTAAGCGTCTTTGGGTTAGGCAGCAATAACAGTGCTACTGGCAGTATCTACATCGGTAATGTGGCTGCTGGGGGCGGCGGCCAAATAATACTTAGATCAACTGATGGCGGCGGCTGCGTTTCTATTACGGCTACCAGAGGTGCTACGGCTATTGATGCTGGAGTCGGTCTTACAGTAAAAGTCGTTGCCTGTCCTAAGTAATCAAGCTCATCAAAAATTCATTTAGTTTAATTTTATGAAGCTAATTAAGACTTCAATCTTTAACTTACTTCTAATTTTTCTGGGCTTGATTTTGATTGTGCCGCAGCTTGTCTTCGGTGCGGATAGTGATGTTCAATTTGGGAGCGGCAGTACCATGGTCGTTACCGCTGGAAGCGCTTTAGAGTTTACCGTAAGCGGCAACATGGAATCATTGGAAGTGGCCGGCGGCACGTTTACTCCAGCTGTAACTTCTAGTTTCGTTATCACTTCTAATGATAAGACAACTTATACTTACGGCACTGGTATAAGTGCAGTATTTAATTGCGGAAGCACCTCTTCGACCCTTACTCTAAACGGCGGCGGTAGTATGGCGATAACCCCAACCGGCACTGTCTGCCAGCCGCCAGGTGGCGGTAGCGGCGGCGGCGATTCGCCCCCTCCTCCTCCACCTCCTCCTCCGTCGAGCGGTGGCGGCGGCGGACCGCCTCCTTCTCAACCGCCTCCACCTCCACCCCCGCCTCCACCGTCGCCTTTGGCTTTAGCGCCTCCGCCGCCAGCAGTGACGGTTGTGTTGCCGCGGGTAACCTTTACGGCGCCGCTAAGAGCGGGTATGAGAAGTTCGTTTGTTCTGGATTTGCAGAAAATCTTAAATTTCGATCCTGTTACACGGATAGCTCAATCAGGCCCGGGTTCGCCCGGTAAGGAAACAATTGTTTACGGAGCCCTCACCAGAGAAGCGGTTATAAGATTCCAGCTCAAGCACGGCATTATCACGAGTAGAAGCGCTCTCGGTGCCGGCTTGGTCGGTCCTAATACCAGAAGGAAGTTAAACGAATTAAGTGCTGCGGCAGTTGCTCCAGCGCCAACTCCGACTCCGACTCCAGCTCCACCTCCGGCTCCGCGCGCTGCCCCCCAGTCTAGCATTCAGGAAATTCAAGCTAAGATACAGACTTTACTTGAACAAATTAGGCTTCTCCGGCAATCCAGTCAGTAAGCCCAAGTTTAAACTTTAAGACCGCAACCAACCCTTAATCTGCGGCCAGATGCTAAGGCCGTTAACTTTTTTCATCTTCTGCCAAATCAAAAAGTTGGCCACCAGTTGGGTAAATATCGTTGAAATAGCAGCGCCCTCAATCCCAAAAGGCGGAATTAAAAGCAGATTAAAAACAATGTCTCCTAAAACCGCGGTCAGCACAAACGAGATAAATTGCTTTTGCTGATTATAGGCAAAGATGGCGTGTCCTAAAATTGAAGCAGGATAGACAACGAGGATAGTGAGCATGAGTATTTGAAAAGTCAGAATTGACGGAGCATATTCGCTTCCGAAAACTATTTTAATTATCGGCTGGCCTAAAATTACGCCTAATATGACTAAAGGAATTGCCGCAAGAAAAACCAGCGCCGAGGCTTTTTCTAAATTCTTTTTAGCAACAGCCGGTTCCGTTTTAATTAGACGCGAAAGACTAGGCAGAAGACTAGCAGCCACCAGTGCCGGGAAGACATATAAAAGCTGAACCAATTTTTGCGCCGCCGAATAGTAACCAACCTCGGCCGGTGCCCGAAGCCAGCCGAGCATAATCACATCAATGTTTAACATCACAATGCCGGTGACGCCCAAGAGACCAAATGGCCAGGCTTCGGAGAGAATAGTTTTAATCAAGCCGCCCCTAAAATTTTTCAAAACCTCCCGGAAATAAGAGCGGAGTGTAATTATAATTGAGATAAGTCCTAAGCCGCTGCCCAAAGCATAACCCCAAGCTAAAGAGCGGCTCGCCGGCGTGAGACTTAAAAATATCAGCCCCAAAGCGCCGATTGAAAAATTGGTAAATGCTTGGGTGCCGGCTTCAATTTCCATGCGTTCCAAGGCCCGAGAGAGCGCCGAACCTAAGTCTCTTAAAGTATCAAAGATAAAAACAAAAATCAGGATTGGCAGTAAAGCCGTGGCCTCGGCAATACGCGAGAGGTAAGGAAAGGAAATAATCATTCCAATGGCGATTATTAAAATCAAACCAAGCTTGATAAAAAACGCCGTCGCCAGATATTGATTCCTCATCTCGGCAAGACGCGCCCCCTCCCGCGTGACAAACGCATTGATGCCGATGTCAGAGAAAATAGTAAGAAAAGTAACCACGCCCAAGGCGTAGGAAAAAGCGCCCCAAGACTCGGCTCCTAAAATTCTGGCTCCATAAATTACAATCGCCGCCCGGAAAAGTCGGCTTAAGAGTTGCCCCAAAAAAAGCCAAACCGCGTTTTTAGCCACCGTCTGTTCTACGCTAGTATTTTGGAGCAAAAAAGATTTGAGTCGAGTAAGCACATTTATTAATTTATTAGTTTATTATTTTATTAATAAACCAATAAATCAGTAAATTAATAAATTAGCTCATTTCGCGGGCGCAAAAAATCTCTTAACCGTCCGGATAAAAATTAAGAGATCCAGCCAGAAGGAGCGGTTCTTTAAATAATAAATATCATACTGGAGTTTTTCATAAGCTTCGTGAAGCGAGGCGCCGTAGCGGTAATTGACTTGCGCCCAGCCGGTAAGGCCCGGCAGCACCAAGTGGCGGAGTTCATAGTAGGGAATTTCTTTCTCTAGAGTGGCTACAAACTCCGGTCGTTCCGGCCGCGGACCGATAAGCGAAATGTCGCCCCGGATAATATTCCAAAGTTGCGGCAGTTCATCCAAATGGGCGCGCCTAAGCAATTTGCCCAAAGGTGTTGCCCGGCGGTCATTGGGCTTGGCCCAGCGTGGTCCCGATTTTTCCGCATCAGCCACCATGGTTCGGAATTTCCAAAGCACGAAAATCTGACCGTTTTTCCCCACCCGCGTTTGGGTGAAAAAAGCCGACCCCGGAGAAGTTATTTTGATCAAAACAGCAATGAGGAGTGCGAGCGGCAGGATGATGACTGCCAAAAATAGCGCCAGTATCATTTCAATCGGCTGCTTTGTCGTGTCGTAGATTTTGTGGCTTTTGGTCAAATTTTCCAAAAACCAGACTTCTTCCAGTTCGGCAATCGGCACTTTATGAAATACATTTTCATAAATAGTCGCCAGATCAACGACTTCAATCCCTAAAGCCAGATTTTTATAAATCAGCCGCGCCGCCCGCGAGCTCTTTTTTATATGGGCTGGCACCACAATGAGATTGATTTGATTGGCAATAATAATTTGCGAGAGATGCTTGAATTCCTTATCCGCGAGTCCCTCCTTCATCCAAAATTTGATTTCGTAGCCCAGTTGCGGATGATGATTTAAGTGATTGACTAATTCCTGAGCCGTCTGATTGTAGCCGACCAGGAGAATCTTGATCGCCGGCGACCGGCTGTTAAGCAGGTTGTTGTAGGTAGTTCTCCAGCCGTAGGCCGCCGATCCGAAGACTACGAGAAAGATGAACAAATTGGTTTTGGGAGTGATGCCGAAGCCGGGGAGAAAATAGAAAAAGCTGATCGCCAAAAGAAAGTTGATGAGTATTGCCAGCCAGAATTTTTTGCCGAAATCAGCGTTGTTTTTAAGCTCCCGGATTTCATAAAAACCGGTGATGTAGAAAACCAAAAGCCAGAAAAGAAAAAGAATGGTAAAGGGCCAGAAATGCAGGCGGCGCACTTCTTCGGTAATCTGGCCGTGACGGATGAAAAGGGTAAGGAAAAGCGAGAGATAAAGGATTAAAATATCTCCTATAAAGAGAGTAAATTGCTGGAGCTTGACTGGTCTAAACATCGTTTCCTATAATGGGTATTATGATAATAAATGTGATACCAATATACTAATGCATACTAATGATACAAATAATACTAATCGGTTCGTATTTGTATGATTAGTATCATTTGCATTAATTCGTATATTGGTATTATGTAGCGTAAGCGTATGGAACAAAAAAGCAATTTTTTAGCCATTAGTATTTTGGCGGCCGCGGTTATTGTCGGCGGTTCGGTGATCTACAGTGCCAATTTAAAAGGCGGTGACGCCAATCCCAATACTAATAATACAACTCCCGGAGTTGATGATGATGTTATCTTGGGTGACCCAAAGGCGCCGGTAACCCTGATTGAATTCGGAGATTACCAATGCCCTTTTTGCTTAAAACTTTTTGAAGAGACAGAAGGAAAGCTGCGCGAGGAATTCGTTAAAACCGGAGAACTCAAAATGGTCTATCGTGATTTTCCCTTAGACCAGATTCATCCTTTTGCCCGGCCGTCAGCCGAGGCGGCTGAATGCGCCCGGGATCAGGGTAAATACTGGACTTATCACGACGCGCTTTTTGAAAAACAAAAAGAGCTGGCCAGTTTGGATTTTACAATCTTGGCGGGAGAATTAGGTTTGGACACCGCTCAATTTAAATCGTGCGTTGATACCAGAAAATATAAGGATGAAGTAGAGAAAGATTATCAAGACGGTATTGCCGCCGGCGTTACCGGCACTCCGGGCAACTTTATCGTAAGCGGCGAGTTTGTAAAATATCTCCCCGGCGCCCTGCCCTATGAGGCCTTTAAAGCCGCCATTGAGGAGGCGTTAGCACAAAATTAATATTTAATATTAAAAAGGTCGGTTCGCAAAGATATTCTGATTAGTAAAAAATGAAAAGCGCTTTATTAATAATTGTAGCAGTAGGTATAGTTGTTTTTTTAAGCTTCTCTTCTTTAAGAGAAAGTTTTACAAGCATTGATAGAGAATTGCTATTGGGTCAGGGAGGTTCTTTTCGTCCCCCGGGTTCGCAATCAACGTCAAAAAAGAAACCCCCGCCCCCGACTCCGCTTTGCGACTGTAATTCTCAGGGCAATCCTTACACCCGTGAAATTCCAGTTGACTGCGATAAGGATGGAGATCCCGATGCTATAAGATTTTGTACCCGCTGGTGTTTCTCAAACAAAAAATGTCAATTTACTGTGGAAACTTCGGGAGAAGGCAAGAGTAAATCCATTAAAACCCTCAATGGAATATATTCAAGTTGGAACTGCGATGATCCCTGTAAACCGAGACCATAAGTTCTACCCCTCTTGCATTATTAGAAGTTATAAGCTATACTCTAGTTAGTTTAGTATTTGAGGTCAAAAAGAGGTTTATTAAGCCGTTTTGCCTCGTGCCACTTCGAAATATCGAAATATCGAAATAGCGATATAGCGAGTTATCGAGATCGGTAAAACTAACGAAAGGGCGATTATTATCAATCAATTATTAGAGGCAAAATGGATTTTAACCAAGGACCTCGAAAGATGTATCAGGGCAACTGGAAGTGTTCCAAATGCGGAACCGCCATTACCGAATTGCCGTTTGAGCCGGATCCGTCAAGAATTGACCAGCTGCTCTGCCGCGACTGTCACCGAGAGCGCCGTCAGACTTTCCGCCGTCCCAGCTTTAACCGATAGTTTTTCGAGTCAAAAGCAAACCCCGCATTTTATAAGTGCGGGGTTTTGCTTTATTGCGTTACCTTGAAATGTTATAATTATAAACAGGTCGAGAGAAGACTTTCCGAATATTCGAATAGAGCACGAATATACGAATTCGTATATTCGAGCTAGATTCGTATATTCGTGGAGTCTATTTATGTCAATTTGGTTATATAGATTATCAATAATTGTCGGCATTTGGGTTTTGATATCCCCGTGGCTTTTGGGTTTCTCTAGTCTGGCACCGGCTTTATGGAGTAATATTATAAGCGGCGCCGTAATTGCCCTTATCGGTCTTTGGGGAATCTTCGGCCAAGACAATAAACCAATAAAATGAAAAAAGTCATCATCTATACCACCCCCACTTGCGTCTACTGCAAGATGAGCAAGGAGTTTTTCGGGAAGAACAATATTCAATACACCGAGCATAACGTGGCTCAAGATGAAAAAGCCCGCGACGAGATGGTAAAAAAATCCCATCAATTAGGCGTGCCGGTCATTGATATTGAAGGCGAGATTATTGTGGGATTTAATCGGTCGGAATTAGAAAGAGCTCTAGGGCTGAAATAAATTCAAAATGCAAATCTCAAAATTAAAAATGACAGTTCAAAATGTTAAAATCATTTCTACTCCATTTTAAGATTTTACATTGTCATTTTGATTTTTGAATTTTTAATTTTGAATTAAAGTTATATGTACGATCTCATCATAATCGGTGGTGGTCCCGCCGGTACTGCCGCCGCCGTTTACGCCGCCCGTAAGCAACTTAAAACTCTTTTAATAACCGAATCCTTCGGCGGCCAGTCTATTGTTTCAGCTGATATTCAAAATTGGATTGGCGAACAGCATATTTCAGGGTTTGACCTCGCAAAAAAGTTTGAAGAACACGTCCGAGCTTTTTCAGACATCGCGGATATTAAAATGCCGGAAAAGGGAGTGAAGGTTCAAAAGATAAACTGCGTCAATGGCACTCGTCCCTGCGACTTTGAAGTGGAAACCGACCAGGGCAGTAAGTATCAAGGGAAAGCGGTGATTTTGACAGCCGGCGCGCGCCGGCGGCGCCTCGGCATCCCGGGCGAAGATCAGTTTGACGGCAAAGGAGTTGCTTTTTGCAGCACCTGCGATGCTCCCATCTTTGCCGGCAAAGTTGTAGCCGTGGTTGGCGGCGGCAATGCGGGTTTAGAAGCCGTGATTGATCTTTTCCCTTACGCGACGAAAATTTACTTGCTGGAATTTGCCGATACGCTCAAGGGCGATCCGGTAACGCAGGAGAAAATTAAACAAAATCCCAAAGCGGAAATTATTTTAAATGCCCAAACCAAAGAAGTTTTGGGAGATCAGATGGTTAGTGGCTTAAAATATCTTGACCGCAAAACCAATCAAGAAAAAACCCTTGAAGTTCAAGGTGTTTTTGTGGAAATCGGTTCAGTGCCTAATTCGGAAATGGTCAAAGGTTTAGTGAACTTAGACAAATGGGGACAGGTGATAATTGACTCCAAACATGCTACAACTTCCGAGGAAGGAATTTTTGCGGCCGGCGACATTACTGACGATCCCTATAAACAGAACAATATCTCGGCCGGCGACGCGGTTAAGGCCGCCTTGGCGGCCTATTCTTACTTGCTCAAGCGTGAAAAGCACAGTCCGGCGGCCGAAAATAATAAGCAATAATTTTTATGATTAGCCGGTTAATTTTTCCGATTTTCTTGGGAGCCGCTTTTATCCTCGGCGGCAGCTTTTTGATTTTAAAAAATAACCCCAATGTTCAATTCTCGCCTCAAGATCAATTTGAGCTCGTTTACGAAATTCCGGTTGAAGCTAAAACTGAATCAATTGTTTCGCCTCCAGCGTCCGAAAAACCAGCTCCAAAACCGCTTCTATCCGTAAGCACAAGTAGAACTCCCGAATCCTCAACTGGATTAGCTTCAGCCGTAAGCGTAGTTAGAGCAACACCCCCGCCACCCCCTCAGCAAGGTTCGGGGCAGGCAGTTCAGCCGTTGCCTCCGCCGGCGCCACCGCCTGCGGTGAGCTCCGCCGAACCGCCACCGCCAAACCCACCTCCTCCTCCGCCAGCTCCAAACCCGCCACCGCCACCACCTCCGCCAACTCAACCACCCCCACCTCCGCCAACTGGCGGACCACCTCCACCGCCCCCAGAGCCGCCGCCTCCGCCGCCGGCTTTAAGCGGCGTGGCTCATTTGGTGATTAGCGAAATTTTTGCTGATATGACTGGTTCTGATACTGAAGAATTTATTGAAATTTATAATCCAATCGGAGACACAGTTGATATTTCCGGCTGGTCTCTGCAGTATTTATCCGGCGGCGCGAGCTCTATCAGCAGTGTGGTAAAGAAAAATTTCCTAAGCGGCGCCGTGATCAAAGCCCGATCATTTTATCTTGTGGGCACCGGCGACTACGAGGATAAAGTTCCGGCTGATATGACTTGGAGTCAGGCCTTGAATAATACCGGCGCCACCATTTTCTTAGTTAATGATCAGACGTTTATCACCGGCGCCGATGATCCAAATATTGTTGATCGGTTGGCTTACGGTACTGGTTCAGGATTGATGTTGCCGGAAGGCGGAGCCGCGCCTCTCCCGCCCGTTGATCAGAGTTTGGAAAGAAAGGCGTGGAAAGAGAGTGGTTGTCTTTCAGCCCAAGGAGCGGGGGAGTTTTCCGGCAACGGCTGCGACACCGATAATAATTCTCAAGATTTTGAAATCAACCTCAAACCCACGGCCCAAAACACCCAAAACCAACCAGAACCTCTTTAGGAAAACTTTTCTTTTCTCTCAACCCGCTTCGCTCGTCCAGCGACTCGCTCGCTTGTCCTCGCCGCTCGACCGCCGGCTGCTCCGCAGTGTAACGGCGGACCATGCTCTCGCGGCTGCGGAGGTTTCGAGGAAAAGAAAAGTTTTCCCCAGACTATTGTAACCCCCAATTGTCGACACTATAAATGATTAATCATTTATAATGTCAACATTTTAATTTAGGCACCGAGTTTCTTCGGAGGTTTGTTTTTCTTCGCCAATGAACTGTTCTACGATTTTTTGAGTGACGATGCTGGTTAAAGAGGCGTCGTCATTTTTTTCTTTAAGTTTGGCAATCACGCTTTCGGTTTCTTGAATTATTGTGTGAACCGCGGGAGTAGGCGAGGTCTCACGCAGGCGCGTGATTTTATCCTCCAGTTGGGCAATGAGTTTCTCTCTCTGCTCCGGCGGCGTTAAAATCAGTTCTTCAGTTTTTTCTTTTACTTTTTCTCTTATTTCTTCCGGTATTATGCCCGTTGCCCGTGTAAGGATTTTCTCTTTAGTCGTCCCCGGCAGAAAATAAACCACAATAACGGCGATAACCGCAATCAGTATTAGAGAAAATAAAAATTTTAAGAGTTTAAGCATAAGCTAATTATACCAGAAAAAAAGGCCGTTTTACACGGCCTTGAGAGAAGACGGTTATCGCCCCTGATTGATTCGGGCGACGATCGGAGGTATTTCGGAGAGCGTTTCTATGACGAAGTTGGGTTCAGCGGCAGTGATACGCGCGCGAGTTGAATGGCCATTAACCAAGCCAAAGGTAGTGAGATCAACCAGTTTCGCCATCTCTATAGCTACTCCCAAATCCTCAACCGCGAAAGCTTCTTCCGGACGCAAGCCGAAGAGCGTTATGGCTTCAATAAATGCTCTTTCTTTGGGCCAGGCGCCGCCCCTTACATAGTCAAAGAAACGCCGGATGCCGAAGCGATTGAGCTGCTGGTAAAGAATCGTCGGGTCTTCGCCGCTCACTATGGCGAGCTTAAGACCGAGATCGCGGCAGGCTCTAAACGTCTCTACGGCATCGTCGCGGAGTTTGGTTTCCGGCCACCGCGCCATAATCACCCTGCGTTTGATTGCTCTTGCCTCTTCAAGTCTATGAGCGGGCATGCCGTAGTCTTGATAGAATTTGGGGCGGTTGGATTCAATTTCTTCCCGGTAGACCTCGGGCGGTGGAGGTTCAAGGCCAAAAGTCCTAAATGGCTCTGCTGTAGCCTCATAGATCAGCCAAAAGTCATCAATCAGTGTTCCGTTCCAGTCAATGAAGCCAAGTTTTAAGGGCACTCGCGTTTCTCCTTAGAATCAACGAACTGCCTGCTATAATATAGAAATATAAAAATGATTGCAATCTTGTATAATATTCGCAGTTTGCATAACGTTGGTTCAATTTTCCGGACAGCTGATGCCGCTGGCATTGAAAAACTTTACCTCTGCGGCATTACGCCGGCTCCGGTGGATAGCTTTGGCAAAGTTCATCCGCAGTTAGCCAAGGTTGCGCTCGGCGCCGAGCGTTATGTGCCGTGGGAGAAAATTGGCTCCGTATCAAAATTAATTGATAAGCTCAAAAGTGATGGCTGCAAAATCTTCGCCATAGAACAATCAAAAAAATCAATCCCGTACTATAAACTTTCTAGATTCTATATTCTAGATTCTAGATTGTGTTTAATTGTCGGTAACGAAGTTCGGGGTCTCCCCAAGACAATTCTGGCGAAAGCTGATAAAATTTTAGAAATACCGATGCGTGGCAGGAAAGAGTCGCTGAATGTCGCTGTCGCGTTTGGGATAGCGGTGTTTCATTTGACGTATTGAGATATGCTTAAAAAACTTTTTTTCGCAATAACCATTGTAATAGCTTTAGCTCTGATTTTTTGGCAGGGGACAGAAGTCAATCAAGATGTAGATAAAAGAATTCTTGAATCGCCGCGGGTGCTCGTGGGCGAGCACATCTTTTTTGTTGAAGTGGCCGTGACTGAAGCGACACGCTTACAGGGTTTAGCTGGCCGCGCCGGATTAAAGGACGATGAGGGTATGTATTTTGTTTTTGACACTCCGGATCGCTATGGCTTTTGGATGAAGGGCATGTTTTTTTCTATTGACATAATTTGGATTCGCGGCGAAGAGATTATTGGCTTTGCGGAAAACCTGCCGCCGGATAATTCCTCCTCGCCCCAAATCTATTACCCGCCCGCTCCAGTGGATCGGGTTTTGGAAGTCAAGGCCGGCATGGTCCAAGCCCTGGGAATCAAAGCCGGCGATATGGCTCAATTTTTAATCCCCTGATATGAAGCAAAATGTCATCTTGCTCGGCCTTGTCAGTCTTTTCAATGATTTTTCGGCCGAGATGATTTACGCGGTCATGCCCGCTTTTTTGGTTGGCGTTTTGGGCGCGCCGCCGATTGTTTTGGGCTTGATTGAGGGCGTTGCCGATGCCGTCGCCAGTTTTTTAAAAATTATCTCTGGCTGGTTTTCAGATCGTATTCGCCGGCGCAAGAATATTACGGTTTTCGGTTACGGCCTTTCACTGCTTACCCGTTTAGGATTAGTTTTTGTGACCAATTATTGGCAAGTTTTCGGAATTCGCGTGCTGGACAGAGTTGGCAAAGGCGTGCGCGAATCTCCGCGCGACGCCCTGCTCGTAGAATCAGTCGAAAAACCGGCAGTCGGCGGCTCTTTTGGTTATTTGCGGACCTTGGATCAAGTGGGCGGCATTTTGGGGCCGCTTTTAGCCGTCATCCTTTTGCCGATTCTCGCTTACAATTATCAAAATCTTTTTTTAATCGGGTTTTTAATTGGAATTTTAGTGCTGGTGCTTTTTATTTTCGTGCGTGAACCAAAAAGCGCGCCGCCGCCCAATCCTTTAAATCCGCCGCGTTTAAGTTTTTCGCTTAAAGCATTTCCTAAAAAATTTAAGATTCTCCTGCTTTCAGTCTTTCTTTTTGGTTTGGGCGCCATGCCTATTCCTTTAATACTTCTTAAAGCGCAAGATACGCATACTACCGGCATCGGCATCCCGCTTATGTATTTAATCTACAGCCTCTCCTTTGCCTTGCTGGCTATTCCTTTTGGCCGGCTATCCGATAAAATCGGCAGCCGCAAGGTGATGGCTGGCGGCTTTATCGCCGCTATTATTTCTTATTTAGTTTTAAGCCGGGTGGAAAGCTTTACCGGCATCGCTTTCGGGTTTATCATTTTCGGTTTGTACTCGGCTATGACTGACGGCATTGGCCGTACCATTGCGAGCAAACTGGTTGAGTCGCGGCTTTTAGCAAGCGGCGAGGGCTTTTTAGGCGCGACTATCGGCATAGCCTCGTTTTTGGCTGGCCTTACCGGCGGCTATATTTGGACTTCTTTCGGCGCCATTTACGCTTTTCTTTACGGCGCTATTATGATGACTGTTGGACTTGTGGTTTTCTTGAGTTTGAACCACGGCCGTGCTGGTGTATAATTTAAGATATGACCAAGAAAGCTAAATTTACTAAAACAGCACCGGATAGTTCCAGAGCTAACGTTCTCCTTGAACAGATTGACAAGAAATTTGAACTGGTTTTAGAAGGCCACGTAGTTCTTGATAAGAAGATTGATGATTTGGCAAATAATTCTGGCGAATTCAGGACAGAGACCCGTTTGAATTTTAAAACCCTCACCCAGGATTTGGCCGATCTCGATGGGAGATTGGTGATTTTCGCAACCAGAACGGAGAACAATTTTAAGGTAATCAGAGAATATTTAGTCCGCATTGATGACGCAATCCAAGATTTAACCAACCGTTTGGGCAGAAAGGCGGATCTTGAAGAACTCGCCGAGCTTAAGCAAAGAGTCGCTCAAGTAGAGCTAGTAGTTAAAAAAATTTATGGCAAGAATCGCAATTAATGGCTTCGGAAGAATTGGACGGATATTTTTTCGTCAGGCCTTAGACCAAAAAGATTTAGATATTGTCGCCGTGAACGACTTGGGAGATCAAGAAAATCTCGCTTACTTGCTTAAATACGACACGGTTTACGGCCGATTTAATAGAGACGTTCAAGTTAAGAATGGTCATTTAGTTGTTGACGGCAAAGTCGTTCAATTCTTTCAAATCAAAGACCCGACGCAATTGCCGTGGGGGAAATTAGGTATTGATATAGTCGTTGAATCAACCGGCGTTTTTGAATCATACGAGAAAGCGAAAATGCATTTAGAAGCCGGCGCTAAGCGCGTGATTATCACGGCTCCAGCCAAAGACCCGGACGGTACGGAGGGCAAAACCGTCTTAATGGGCATCAATCACGGCGAACTTGAAACCGTTGCTTTAAGTTCCAATGCTTCCTGCACCACCAATGCCGCCTCGCCGGTGATTCAAGTGATGCACGAGACCGTGGGCGTGAAAAAAGCCATCTTAAATACGGTTCACGGTTACACCGCCACTCAAAATATCGTTGACGGGCCCACCAAAGGCAAAGATTTTCGGCGCGGTCGGGCGGCGGCCCAGAATATTGTGCCTTCTTTTACCGGCGCCGCCATCGCAATCACGCGCGTAATTAAAGAACTGGAGAGCAAATTTGACGGCATTGCGATGAGGGTGCCGGTGGTGAGCGGTTCAATTGCTGATATTACTTTTGTGACCAAGCGCAAAACCACAGTGGAAGAGGTTAATGACATCTTCCGCCAAGCCGCTGCCGAACCGCGCTGGCAGGGAATACTTAAAGTAAGCGATGAACAACTGGTTTCTTCGGATATTTTAGGCGAGCCCTACGGCGCCATTGTTGACCTCCAGTTTACCAAAGTCATTGACGGCGATTTGGTAAAAATTCTTTCGTGGTATGACAACGAGTATGGCTACGCAGCAACACTGGTGAAACACGTCCTTAATGTAGCCGCCTTGGTTTAACTATGGTCATTTATTTAGCCGCGGATCACGCCGGCTTCGAGCTTAAAGAAAAAATTAAAAAATTTCTTATCATATTGCCCAACTTGATTTGTTGATTAAAATAATGTTAAACTAGATTATATGCCAACAGTTACTATTCCAAAAGAATTAGCCAAAAAAGGAGATTTAATACTCATACCTCGAGAAGAATACGAGGCGCTTTTGTATGGTAGAAGAAAAGTAAAAACCTTTAAACCGACTGTAGTACAAAAAAAGGCCTTAATGGAGTCCAGAAGACAATTAGCGCACGGAGACTTTTTTACTCTCAAAGAGTTAAGACATGAACTGGCTCGTACTAGTCGCTGAGCGTGTTAAAAAAGAATTAAGAAAATTTCCGAAACCAGATAGAAATCGAATCTTCGAAGTACTGAAGGAATTAGAAATTAATCCTTACGAAGGCGATATCGAAAAGATGGAAGGTGAAGAATTCGTATGGCGTCGACGAGTGGGCTCTTATCGCATTTTTTATGAAATCTATCCGCCTAAGCGGCTAATTAATGTTTTTAGAGTTGAACGGCGAACTAGCAAAACTTATTAGATTATGAAAAAACGAAATTCAACCTGTGGCTTATGCAAACCGCACAAAAAATGGAAAAAGAACGACACTCGCGCTATGAGAAAACTGGAAAAAGAAATTTTAAAAGAATTAAACCCAACAACATTCTAACATTCTTGAGAATGTTAGAATGTTGTGCGAAAAAATATATATGATCATCTACCTCGCTACTGACCACGCCGGTTTCGAACTCAAGGGAAAAATTAAAAAATTTCTTATTGATTCCGGCTACGAAGTTAAAGATTTCGGGGCCCATAAACTTGATCCGGACGATGATTATCCGGATTTTGTTCGCAAAGCCGCCGAGGCCGTAGCGAACGATCCCGAACATAGCCGAGGAATTGTTCTTGGCGGTTCTGGTCAAGGCGAGGCAATGGTGGCTAATCGCTACAAAGGTGTGCGGGCGGCGGTTTACTACGGCCCCGCCTCCGCCAAGGCTTCGGCGGGCAGGGGCGAGGAGATTCTAAAACTTTCGAGAGAGCATAATGATGCCAATGTTTTATCTTTGGGGGCGCGCTTTCTTGCGGAGAAAGAGGCATTAGAGGCAGTAGATCTGTGGCTTAAAACTCCTTTTTCAAGAGAAGAACGTCATCAGAGGAGGATTGAAAAATTCTGATAGAGCAACTGCGGCTCATGAAGTTTTCTTGAGCCGTTTTTTTGTTGTTTAAGTGGTATAATAGGGTATATGCAAGTTATCCCGGGTATCAATGCTGCAGATTTCGGTGCCGTGAAGGAGAAAATACTTATGATTAAAGAATTTTTGCCGCTGGATGGTTGGATTCATATTGATGTTACTGACGGACTTTTCACCTTAAATGTCACTTGGAGCAATCCTTCTGACTTGGGTCGTTTTTTAGCTGAACATTTGCCTTTAAGGAAGATTAATTTTGAAATTCATTTAATGGTGAAAAATCCAGAAAGAATTATTGAAGACTGGCTCAAAGCCGAAGCAAGCAGGTTGATTGTTCACGAGGAAGCGATAGTTGATCCAGAATTAATTCTCGCAAAATGCGAAGAATACGGCGCTCAAGTTATGATCGCTATTAAGCCGGAAACGCCGGTAGAGAAACTTAAGCCATTTTTTAAAGATTTCGAATACTTTCAGATTCTGGCTGTTAAAGCCGGCCCCTCTGATCAGGAATTTAATGCTGATGTTATTAACAAAATTAGATTTTTGAGAGAACAGTTGCCTCATGCTAAAATAGAAGTAGACGGCGGTATTAATCCGGAAGTAGCTCGTGAAGTGAAAGAAGCCGGAGCCGACATTGCGGTTTCCACTTCTTATATTTCTCAAAGCAGCAACCCAGCATTTTCTTTTAAAGAATTATTAAAAGCAGCTTCATAAATTTTTATGATAGAATCCTTGCACGAAAAAAAACTAAAATTCTTGGAAGAAAAAGCCAACCAAATCCGGCAAGATATTATCTCAATGCTGGTTGAGGCCGGCTCCGGGCATTCGGCCGGACCCTTGGGTATGACTGATATTTTTACGGCTTTTTATTTTCATATCTTAAATCATGATCCCAAGAATCCCGACTGGCCGGATCGCGATCGCTTGCTTTTATCCAATGGTCATATCTGTCCAGTGCGCTACGTTACTATGGCACATGCGGGCTATTTCCCAATTTCGGAATTAAAAACACTCCGCAAAATTAATTCCCGTCTTCAAGGCCACCCGCATCGCACTACTCTCCCCGGGGTGGAGACCACTTCCGGCCCCTTGGGTTCTGGAATTTCGCAGGCGATTGGCGTGGCGCTCGCCGCGCGATTGGATAAAAAGAAATACCGCGTCTATTGTTTAACTTCTGACGGCGAGCATGATGCCGGCAATACTTGGGAAGCAGTAATGTTTGCCGGGAAAAATAAATTGAGCAATTTAACAGTGGTGATTGACAGAAATAACATCCAAATTGACGGCTATACGGAAAACATCATGCCCTTGGAGCCTCTGCGAGCTAAATACGAATCTTTCAACTGGCACGTTATAGATGTTGATGGCCACAACATTGCCCATTTTGTGGATGCCGTCAATGAAGCCATTGCCATCCACGAGCGGCCAACCTGTATCATTGCCCACACCATTCCCGGCAAAGGCGTAAGTTTTATGGAAAACGATTACCTCTGGCATGGCAAACCCCCCAATGCCGAGGAGGCCCAAAGAGCGCTAGCCGAGCTAAGAACATTACAAGGTCGAATTAAGTCGGAACATCAATAAACTATAGAAGAACGAATAGACACAAATCACTAATCCGGATTCGTGATTCGTGTCCATTAGTCACTTATTAGTGTCCATTCGTAAAAAATCTATGGATCAAATCCAAAAAACTTATCCCCGTGACGTCTTTCTCCATCTTTTGACTATTATCACGCTTTATTTCAGCGCCTTTAATTTTATCCGGCTGATTTTTGAGTACGTGAATGTCGCTTTCCCCGATCCTTTAAATCCTCATTATGATCCCGGCGGCTCGATGCGCTGGGCGATTGCCGCTTTAATTGTGATTTTTCCGGTTTTCCTGTGGGGCTCGCGATTTTTAAATAACGATATTGCCAAGGCACCGGAGAAAGCGGAACTCCGCATCCGCAAATGGCTGATTTATTTTACGCTTTTTGCCGCGGCCGCGCTTATCATCGGCGATTTAGTGGCTTTGGTTTTTAATTTCCTCCAAGGCGAGTTCACGCTTCGGTTTTTGCTCAAAGTTTTGACGGTTTTAGTTACAGCTCTCGCTGTCTTTTGGTACTACTTTTATGATCTACGCAAAAAGCCGGATGAATTTGCGCCGCGCGCCAAAATTTTTGTCTGGGCAGTCTCGACGGTTGTTGGTGTAGCCATCATCGCCGGCTTTTTTGTGGCCGGCTCACCCTTCAAACAGCGTTTGGTAAGATTTGACAGCCAAAAAGTCGGCGATCTTCAAACCATCCAATGGCAAATCGTAAATTACTGGCAGCAAAAAGAAAGACTGCCGGAAAAACTTGATGATTTGATTGATGATATTTCCGGCTTCCGGCCTCCGCTTGATCCCCAAACCGGCGCCACTTATGAATATCAGGCGACCGAAGCGCTCGCTTTTGAACTCTGCGCTGAATTTAATTTGTCTTCAGAAGAAAGTCAGATTGGCGGCAAGGAACGTTTTGCCGTACCAGCGGTTCCTTTTCCGGTTGAGGGACCATTTGGCGCTCAAGCCGAAAGCTGGAGTCACCCAGCCGGCCGACACTGCTTTGAACGAACTATTGATCCGGAGATTTACAGACCACAACCAAAAAGATAATGGAAAATGATTAATACCGAGGCAAAGCTAAATCCTAAATTGTTTGATCCCGACGTTGACCAAAAACCTATCCGTGACGGTTACGGACAGGGATTAGTGATTGCCGGCGAGGCAGACCCGAACGTGGTGGTGCTTTGCGCTGATTTGACTGAATCAACGCGTTCCGAGCCGTTTGCTAAAAAATTTCCTGAAAGATTTCTTGAAATTGGCGTGGCTGAACAAAATTTGGCCGCCATTGCCGCCGGCTTGGGCATCTCCGGCAAAATTCCTTTTATTTCTTCTTATGCCGTTTTCTCACCGGGCAGAAACTGGGAACAGATTCGCACCACTATTTCTTACAATGATTCCAACGTGAAAATCGCGGGCGCCCACGCCGGAATTTCGGTGGGCCCGGACGGCGCCACTCATCAGGCAGTTGAAGATATTGCCACTATGCGCGTTATGGCTAATATGAGAGTTTTTGCTCCCTGCGATGTTCATGAAGCAAGAAAAGTGACTGTGGCCGCGGCCAAAGTTTGGGGACCAGTTTATATGAGATTTGCCCGTGAGAAAACTCCGGTTGTCACCACCGAAGAAACTCCCTTTGTGCCGGGGAAGGCACTGGTTTTATGGACTTCTAAAAAGCCGCAAGTAGCTATTATCGGTTGCGGCCCATTACTTTATCAATCTCTCCTCGCCGCTCGCGATTTAGAAAAAGAAGGCATTGGCACGATGGTTTTAGACAGCCATACTGTAAAGCCACTTGATGAAGAAAAGATTATTGAAGCGGCAAAAAAATGCGGCGCGGTGGTTACCGTAGAAGAACATCAGGTAATGGGTGGATTAGGGGGCGCGATTGCCGAACTTTTAGCCAAAAAATTGCCCACGCCAATGGAATTTATCGGACTTCAAAACACTTTCGGCGAATCAGGCGCGCCGGCAGAACTGATTGAAAAATACGGAATGGGAGTCAAGGATATTAAGGCCGCCGTGAAGAAAGTTCTACGAAGAAAATAATTGAAGCACCCCGCTTATCTGCTTACAAGTACGGCAGCAGCCGCTGCTTTTTTGACTTTAATTGCGGTATATGCTAAGCTAGGATTAAGATTAGCGAGGCTAATCGTGTTCGTTGACAACTCAATTTTGAGAGGAAGTATAAGCCGTGACTCGACCGACAACCCTAGAACTCACTAAATCGCGTTTAATGCGTAATGACGGCGGCAAACTCTTAATTATCGGCGGCCGCGCCACGAATTTCACCGAGAACTTGCGAGAACATCCCAGATTTATTTTTTGGGACTCGGTTGATCCTGATACGCGGCATAAAACCAAAATACCCAGCGATGTGGTAGTCATCATTTTTGCCCGCTTCATAAAGCATAAGATTTATAGACGCATCAAAAAAATCGTTCCGTCTGATGTTTTAGTCCTCCAGTTTCCTTTGCAAACCGGACAAATACGTGAAGTGCTAGGCCAACTAACCGATGTTTTACCCAACGCCAGAAAGGAGGCGAAGATCGTGGATAAGCCTGCAGTCGAAACGCGTCCGGAGCCGGCGATCGCAACGGTTGCGCCGCCAGCCGGAGAGGCAGAGACTATTAGGATGGCAGTCGAACCCGAACCGCAAGCAACCGAAGCGCCGGCAACCGAACTCAAGCTAGTCAAATTGGCGCGTGGGGTTCTCGCTAAGTTCGTGGATGCTAACGCTAATTTCCAAACGCCGGATGCGTTTCAGGAGATCAGACGTCTTTTCACGCTGGCTCAAGAGCAAGGCTTCAAAACCACCGAGCGGAGCCTGGGTAATGCCTTTTACGCCGGACGTATCAACTGGCAGATAGCGCAGCTGCCACGGCGCCGGGGCGGAAGATTGAAGAACCGGAAGCGCAGATCCTGATGTATTTTTTCCCGCCGAGGGCAGCCAGCCTTAGGCGGGATTTTTATTTGTTTTACTGCTATAATTAAATGAGTCAAGAATTTAAGATTTCGGGAATCGTTATTGATTCTAGTGATTCCCGAAATCAATTCGTAAAAATGAACTACGATTTTATCGCCATCGGCGACACGGTAACCGACGCCTTTATCCGGCTCAAAGAAGCGTCAGTCCATTGCACCATCAACAGAGAGCGGTGCGAGATCTGCATGCGTTTTGCCGACAAGATTCCTTATGAGAATGTTTATGTGATTCCGGCGGTGGGGAATAGCGCTAATGCCGCGGTGGCGGCCAGCCGCTTAGGGCTTAAAAGCGCCTTGGTTTCTAATTTAGGCGCTGATAATTACGGCAAAGAATGTCTTCAAACCCTAAAGACGGAAAAAGTCGGCACCGAATTTATCCGAACCCACAAGAAAACCAAAACCAATTATCACTACGTGCTTTGGTATGAGGATGACCGCACCATTTTAATCAAGCACCAGAAATACAGTTATGCATTGCCCGAGATCGGCAATCCTAAATGGGTTTATCTTTCATCATTGGGCGCTGATGCCGGGGTTATGTATCTAAAACTCCAGAGTTACTTTAAACATCATCCAGAAGTAAAGCTGGCTTTTCAGCCGGGCACTTACCAAATTAAGCTCGGCAAAGAGGCGCTGGCTTATTTTTATAAACGGGCGGATGCTTTTTTCTCTAACAAAGATGAGGCCGAGCGGATTTTAGAAGTTAAAAAAACCGATTTGGAAACACTGCTTAAAGGCATCCGCGCTTTAGGTCCGGCAATAGTCGTAATCACCAACGGCCCCAAGGGCGCTTATGCCTACGATGGAAAAGAGATGTGGTATATGCCGCCCTATCCAGATTCCAAGCCGCCCTATGAGCGCACTGGCGCTGGCGATGCTTTTTCTTCAACTTTCACCGCCGCTTTAGCTCTTGGGCTCTCCGTAGTCGAAGCCCTACGTTGGGCGCCAATTAATTCTATGTCTGTGGTTCAATACGTTGGCGCCCGCGAGGGACTGCTGACGCAGAGGCAACTTGAAAGCTACTTAAAAAAAGCTCCCAAAGATTATCAGCCCAAAGAACTTTCTCACTCATGAGAGGCAGGTTTTTGGTTATTGAAGGCATTGACGGTTCTGGCAAAGGAACGCAAGTTGAACTTTTGGTAAGGAGACTCAAGGCGCTCAAGGTTCCAGTTGAAACCATTGGATTCCCAGAGTACGGCAAACCATCAGCTTATTTTATAGAACAATATCTTCGCGGGAGCTACGGCGATATTCATTTTTTGGGTTCGCGTCTGCCTTCGGTTTTCTTTGCCCTAGATCGTTTTGAAGCAAGCTTTAAAATTAGAGATTGGCTAAAGCGCGGCAAAGTCGTGATTGCCGATCGGTATCTTGCTTCCAATTTGGGTCATCAGGGAGGCAAGATAAAAAACACGACCGAGCGTCGCGCTTTTATCAAATGGCTTTATAATTTTGAATACGGGATTCTTAAAATTCCCAAACCGGATATGAGCATCATTCTTGATCTCACGGCCAAAATTGCCTATAAGCTTATTGGGAAGAAAAGCCGACGGCATTATCTTAGGGGCAGGAAGCGCGACGCCCATGAGATGAGCGAGAAATATCTTCATGATTCGCGCCGCGCTTATTTAGAAGTTGCCCGGATTTTTCCTAAAGAATTCAAAATCATAAATTGCATGAGGGCCGGCCGCCTTATGACAATCGCTGAAATTCATGAGATAATTTTTAAAGCCATGCGGAGGATTATTAAAATATGAAGACCTTAAAGGAAATCATAATTGGAGCAGAGGAGAAAAAAGTGGCGGTTGGCCATTTCAACATCTCTGACTTGACGACCCTTCGCGCGATTGGAGAGGCAGCCAGAGAATTAAATGTGCCCGTTATTATCGGCACCTCGGAGGGCGAACGGGAATTTATTGATGTTCATGAGGCGGTTTCGGCAGTGCATGATCTCCGTGAAAACCATGGTCTTACGGTTTTCTTAAACGCCGACCACACTCATTCATTGGAGAAAGTTAAAGAGGCAGTAGCAGCCGGCTATGATGCCATATTATTCGATGGTGCCAAGTTGCCGCTAGAGGAAAATATCCGTGAGAGCAAAAAGGTAGTTGAATACGTAAAGTTAAAGAATCCTGACATTTTAGTCGAAGGCGAATTGGGTTATATCGGCACCTCTTCTCAAATTTTAAAAGAGATTCCGAAGGGGGCGGCGATTCAAGAAAAGGATTTGACTAAACCCGATGAGGCCGCCAGATTTGTCAAAGAAACCGGCATTGATCTCTTGGCGCCAGCCGTGGGAAATATCCATGGTATGTTTAGAAACGCTCCCAATCCGCGCCTCAACATTAAAAGAATTAGAGAAATCAGGGAGGCGGCCGGCATACCCTTGGTGCTTCATGGCGGCTCGGGCATCTCGGACGAAGATTTTCTAGCGGCTATTGACGCGGGAATAAGCATTATTCATATCAATACTGAAATCCGTGTGGCTTGGCGCCGGGGCTTAGAAGAGGGATTCGAGGAAAAGCCGGAAGAAGTTACGCCTTATAAACTAATGGCAGAAGCACAAAAGCAAATCAAGGCTGTTATTGTGAGGCGTCTCAAGCTTTTCAACCAGCTTAATTGATCAAAGTCTTTATGGAAGACATGTCTCTCTACGCGCCCGATTTTCCCGGCGAACCATGGTCAGAGCGCGACAGATTTTTTTTGGAACCGTTTGCCACCAATTTGGATGGCCATGTTCACGTGCTTAGAAATCTCCCACCCGAAATTGTAGGCGCTCTCTGTTCTCGGGCCAGCCGCGCCGCTGATTCACTGCTCCGGGTTTTGCTTAAAGAATATTTTTATCCGATCGCTGACGGCGAAAACAAAGAATTAGCCAAGGAACTTGAAGATACGATCCGATTTTTCCATCAGCGCGGCTTTAGAAATATTTTAAACAACCAGCGCGCCCAAGCTTTTTACGCTAAATGGCTATCACAGTACGGAGACGACTCCATTGCCCAAATGGCCGGCAGTCATGTAGTCTTTTGGGGAATTTCGCAGGTGGCGATGAAATATCTGGAAGATCAGCGGATTGGCTTGGAGCCGATTGAAAAGTCTACCCGCTACGTTCATTTCGGGAAAAAGATTAACGATCAATATCTTTATTACACGCCCAAGCCCGAACTCGAACACTTTAGACTTCTAAGAGAATACCGTCAAGCTTTAGATTTCCTTTTTGAAACTTATCTAGCCTTGCTTCCCGAGCTGATGAATTTCCTTAAAGCCAATTACGCGGAGAAGGAATCAATTTTAGAGAAAAAAGCTTTTGATACTCTGCGAGGACTGCTGCCAGCCGCGACTTTGGGGCAAGTGGCTTTTCGAGGCAACGCCCAAGCTTGGGAATATTTGATTAATCGAACCGCCAAGCATCCCTTGGGCGAGTTTCGTTGGATTGCCGAAGCCGTAAAAGCTGAATTAGATAAAGAAATCCCCTCGCTGCTTCTCCGGATTTCCGATCCCAAATCGCAGCATTATCAGGAATATTTGGGTAAACGCTCCTTACGAGGCCGGCATTTCGCGGCTCCCAAAATCAAAACGTGGCAATTGGAAGGAGCAACTTCGGAATCAAAGCCAGTCGTCAAATTGGTAGAATATGATCCGGAAGCGACGATTAAGATTGTGACCGCTATTCTTTTCCCCCTGCTTCACCGAAGCTGGTCGGAAGTGTTTGAGCTGGTAAAGAGTTTAAAACCGGAGGAAAAAAACGAGATTCTCAAAATGTATCTCAAGGACCGCAGTGCCCGCTGGTACAAGGTCGGCCGGGCATTTGAAAGTTCTTATTTAAGGTTTGAGATAACGATGAATATTGGTAGCTATCGGGATCTTCACCGTCACCGCATGATGACTCAAGAGCGACAGTTTTTCTCCCTTCATCACGGCTATGATGTGCCGTCGGAAATTAAAGGAGCCGGACTGATCGAGCGATTTGTAAGCGCGCTCGAGAGCATCCGGCCGCTTTTCGGAAAAATCGAGAATTATGATCCCGAGTTCGCCCAATATGCGGTGCCCTTAGCCTATCGGATGCGCTTTTATCAATGGAAAAACTTCCGACAGCTTTTTTGGGAAACTGAACTCCGCACCATCTCGCAGGGACATCCCGATTATCGCTACATTGAACATGAAATTTATCGACTGGTCAAAGAAAGATTTCCGGAAATTGCTCAGGCTATTCAAGTGGACTTAAACGACTATTCGATTGCCCGACGCGGCACCGAAGAGCGTATTGCCGTCAAAGAGAAAGAAATAGTAGAAAAACTCAAGGAGAAGTTGCAAAAATGAGCAGGCTGTGGTTATAATGCTTCAATATGCTGCTTTCTCGGGATGCCATCTTAACTCACATCAAAAAGGGCAATATTGTCATTGACCCTTTTATTAAAAGCAATCTTAAGACCACGAGCTACGACGTCTCCTTGGGCGAATGGTGTTGGCGGGAAAATCATCCCCGCGGCCGGAATACCGTTCATAATGTTTATGATAAGAATTCCATTTCTTTTATCTGGAATGGACCTATTCAAGCTGAACGGGCGCGGGATGTCGAAAAGCGGCTGGGCGTGCAATTGGTAAACGTGCCAGCAAATACGCGCGTGATTATGCTTGCTCCCGGAGAAACTATTTTAGGCCACACCCAAGAGTTTATCGGCGGCCGCGAGGTTTGCGTGGCTAAAATGTACGCCCGCTCATCTTTAGGCAGAAATTTTATTGAAGTCTGCAAAGACGCCGGCTGGGGCGATATCGGCTATATCAACCGTTGGACCATGGAGATTACCAATAACTCCCAGCATTTTACCATTCCTCTAGTCGTCGGCCGCCGGATTGCCCAGATGGTTTTTTATGAAGTGGCGCCGCTTCTGAACCAGCGTGACTACGTGGCTGAAAAAGGAAAATATCAGCACGCAAGCGAACTCACGAAACTTAAAAAGGAATGGCGTCCTCACATGATGTTGCCGCGGATGTATCTTGATCGGGAAGTTCAAAATCATTAATATTAAATCCCATGGATTTAATCGTCCAAAAACGAGAAAAATTCGGCAAGCAAACACAAGCCCTCCGACGCGAGGGGCTTATTCCGGCTGAACTTTACGGCCATGGCCTAGAGAATCTGCATTTGTCCGTGCCGGCCAAGGAATTCACCAAAGTTTTCAAGCAGGCGGGCGAAAGCACGCTTATCAACATTGTTTTGGAAAACGAAAAACGGCCGGTGATGATTCACGATCTTAGCCGCCATCCCTTAACTGACGAGATTTTAAATATTGATTTCTATCAAGTCCGGCTGGACGAGCGTATCAAAGTTAAGGTGCCTTTGAATTTCACCGGCGAGGCGCCGGCGGTGAAGGAGCGGGGCGGCGTCTTGATCAAAGCCATGCACGAGATTGAAGTTGAAGCCCTGCCCCAAAATATTCCTCCAAGCCTCGAGGCATCTCTTCTAAAACTCACCGATCTTAATCAAAGCCTTCACGTTAAAGATTTAAATATTCCCGAGGGCATCAAATTACTGGTTAATCCGGAAACCGTAATCGCCACGGTTAAAGAAAGAGCAGCCGAAGAGGTAGTAGCGGCCGCGCCGGAGGCGGCTCTCGAATCCGTAAAAGTTGAGACTGAAGAGAAGAAAGCCGAACGAGTCGCTAAAAAGACCGCCGGCGAAGAGCCGACTAAGTCGACTAAGGAAACTCCGCCCAAACAGCCGGCGGCGAAATAAATAGTTCCTTAAAACGTTTTCTTTAATAAATGTTATCTCATTTCAAGTCTATGCTGGTGGGACTGCTTTTAGCCGCCCTGCTTTTTAATTTGGCTTTAGCCCAAAGCAATGATGAGGAAAGACGGCGCCTGGAACAGGAACTGGAGACACTTGAGACCCAGATCGCCGAGCACGAAGCCACTATAGAAAATTTGCGCACCCAAGGCAAAAGTCTGCAGTCGGAAATTAGCCGCTTAAACGCCAAAGTGGGCAAAATTAATTTACAGATCAAAGCCATCAATCTTCAGATCGCTAAGCTGGACAGCGAAATTGAGGAGAAAAAACTGGACATCCAAGACAAAGAAAATAAAATCGGTTTTAATAAATCAGCTTTGATGCAGGCGCTCCAGCGGATGTATGAAAACGGCGAGCTGGGACTGATGGAGGTGCTTTTGCGGAATCCGCGACTCTCGGATTTTTTCGGAGATTTTAATAATTTACTGGAAGTTCAGGATAGTTTGACCGTAACCATTGACCGCATTACCGAGCTCAAAAATGAGCTGGTAGAGGAAAAAGAAATTTTGTCTTTGAAGCGCGATGACGCTTCCACCCTTAAAGTTTATCAGGACTCTCAAAAAGCCAGCCTTGAGGGAACTAAAAAAGAAAAAGCCACTTTGCTTTCGGTAACCAAAGGCAAAGAATCAGAATTTAAAAAAATTCTGCTTGAGACTAGAAAAACCGCCGCTCAAATCAGAAGCCGGATATTCCAGCTTTTGGGCGGCGGCGAACTCACTTTTGAACAAGCCTATCAGTTTGCCAAATTGGCCGAGGGGGCGACCGGCGTCCGCGCCGCTTTGATTTTGGCGGTCTTGGATAAAGAATCGCTTTTAGGGCAAAACGTGGGGCGGTGTTCTTACCGGACCGCTATGCATCCCACACGGGATATCCCGATATTTTTGGCGATTGTCCAGGAGCTGGGCATTGGGCCGGACACGGTTACGGTTTCCTGCCCTAATCGCGACGGCGCCTACGGCGGCGCCATGGGACCGGCGCAGTTTATTCCTTCAACTTGGAAACTTTATAAAGCCCAGATTGCCGCGGTTACCGGCAATAGTCCGCCCTCTCCTTGGCGGCATGCTGATGCTTTTGCGGGCACGGCTTTATATCTAGAAGATGCCGGCGCTTCGGGCGCTGCTTTAAGCGGCGAGCGCATCGCCGCCGCCCGCTATTATGCCGGCCGCAGGTGGAGAACTTATCTTTGGACTTACGGCGACCGCGTGATCACCAAGGCAAAGGAGTTTCAGCAGGACATTGATATTTTGAATAGTTAAAATGAACTCTTCCTAAATGCTTTGACAATCGGTTCCAGATTGCCATCAAGGACATCTTCAATATTATGAAATTTTTTCCCAATCCGGTGGTCGGTGATCCGGTCGTCCGGGAAATTATAAGTTCTGATTTTCTCGGCGCGCTCGCCCGAGCCGATTTGTTCGCGCCTCTCCTCTTTCCTTTTTTCTTTTTCCTCCACCGATCGCATCTCATAAAGTTTGGCGCGGAGTATCTCCATCGCCCGTTCGCGATTAGCATGCTGAAAGCGCTCGGAGCGCGAAGCCACCACCAGGCCGCTTGGTTTATGCAGGATGCGTACCGCTGTTTCAACTTTGTTAACGTTCTGTCCGCCGGGGCCCCCGGCGCGCGAAAAGCTCACCTCCAAATCGCTTTCTTTAATTTCCACTTCTTTGGGAGTGACTACCGGCAAAACCGCGACTGATGCTGTCGAAGTATGAATGCGTCCGGACTTTTCAGTTTTGGGAATTCTCTGGACGCGGTGAACTCCGGATTCCTGTTTCAAAATCTCGTAGAGATTTTGTCCTGAGCCTGTCGAAGGATTACTTACTTCAGCAATTAAGGTTTTATAGCCATTCAAGCTTGTTTGGTTGGAGTCCAAAACCGAAAATCCCCAGCCGCGCCGCGCCGCGTATTTCTGATACATCCGCGCCAAATCCCCGGCAAAAATAGCGGCTTCATCGCCGCCCGCTCCCGCCCTTATTTCTAGAATTATCTTATTAGTGTTATAATTGTCATTAGTCATAGGTCATTTGTGATTAGTTGGTTACTAGGGTATCATTATTAAAGGCCGATTTCAATCAGATAAACTCTCCGAATATTCGAATATAGCTCGAATATTCGAATTCGTATATTAGCGCTTGATTCGTATATTCGGAAAGTCTTATGAAGGTCTTAATTGTTGACGACGACAAGGATTTCACCGAGGTGCTGACGACTAAATTTACAGCCAGCGGGTTTGAGGTTGCTGTAGCCTATGACGGAAGCGAAGGCATAGAGAAAGCAAAGGTCTTTCTGCCGGATATTATTATGATGGATGTTAAGATGCCTAAAATGGACGGCATTCAGGCCATGCTTAAACTGCGCGAAGATCCGGCTACCAAAACGATCAAGATTATACTTTTGACCGCTTTTGGCGATCCCCAACCCGAGATTTATAAAAACGACCAGCGTTTTGCCAAAGAACTGGGCGCTTACGAATATCTGCTTAAAAGTCAGGACTTGGAAGAGATTGTTCAAAAAACCAAAGCCTTCCTGGCGCACTAAGCGCCATGCCTATGCGTAGTCAGCCTTTAATTTTGATAGCCGACGATGATCCCGGTTTTCAGGAAATTATCGGAGCCAAACTTAAAAGAAACGGATATTTGATAGCCGAAGCCCTGGACGGCCGCGAGGCGGTGGAGAAAGCCGGCAATTTGCATCCCGATCTTATTCTTATGGACATTGATATGCCCGGCGAGACCGGCACCGAGGCAGTTTTGGATTTAAAGAAAAATCCAGAAACCAAAGACATCCAAGTCGTTTTCTTAACCGGTCTTAACGAACCTTGGCCGGCAGTTAACCCGGAGCAGAATGAAAAACTTGCCAAGGAACTGGGTGCGCTCCAATTTTTAAGCAAAACCGAAGATTTGGATATTATTACGGAGAAAATTAAAACATTGCTAAAGCAATGAAAAAAAGAATCCTAACCGGTGATCGTCCCACCGGCCCGCTCCACCTTGGCCATTATATCGGCTCTCTTAAACAGCGGCTGGAGCTTCAGGATAAATACGAAACTTACATTTTAATTGCCGATGTGCAGGCCTTGACTGATAATTTTGAGACGCCGGAGAAGGTAAGCAAAAACGTCTTGGAAGTGGCTTTGGATTATCTGGCCGTTGGTCTTGATCCCAAGAAAACAACTTTTGTGGTTCAGTCCCAAGTTCCGGAAATCGCCGAACTAACTGTTTTTTATTTAAATCTCGTTACTGTCGGTCGGCTGGAGCAGAATCCAACTGTCAAAAGCGAAATCAAGGAACGCGGCTTTAAAGGCGGCGTGCCAATCGGCTTTTTGGCTTATCCAGTGAGTCAAGCCGCAGACATCACTGCTTTCCAAGCGCACTATGTTCCGGTAGGCGAGGATCAATTGCCAATGATTGAGCAGACGCGGGAAATTGTGCGGCGTTTTAACCGGCTTTACGGCAAGACTTTAGTAGAACCCCAAGCCCTGCTTTCCAAATTCCCGCGTCTTCCCGGCACTGACGGCAAAGAAAAAATGAGCAAATCCTTGGGCAATGTTATTAATCTTTCTGATCCGGAGGACTTAGTCCGGAGGAAAGTTATGAAAATGTACACTGATCCGACTCGTATCCGCGCCAACATCCCCGGCCATGTGGAAGGTAACCCAGTTTTCACTTATCACGACGCTTTTAACCCCAACAAAAAAGAAGTTGCCGAACTTAAAGCGCGCTACCGAAAAGGCAAAGTCGGCGACGTGGAAGTCAAAGAAAAACTTTTTAAGGCCCTGAATAAATTTTTAAAACCGATTCGCGAACGCCGCTCCGCTTACGCCAAAAATCCTAAGCGAGTGATGAAAATTTTAAAAGCAGGAACTGAACAAGGTCGTAAAGTTGCGCACAAAACATTGGCGGCCGTCAAAGCCGCTATGATGATTGATTACTGGTAGTTGTTGACAAGAGCAAATGATTAAGCATATACTGAAATAAAATGTATAATTACAGGAAAAATAAATCACAGTCTTGGTGGTACTCGCTCTTTTTTCGAGGAGCGAGCTTTGTGCTGGTTAAATAAATTTTATTGAAAACCAGATTTACGCAACATAATGCCCGCTTCTCGAAAGCGGGCGTTTTCTTTAGGAAAACGCGGACAGCACTTTATCAACACGGAAATGGGAGTGCTTTTAAGGATGAAAGGAGGAAAAGCAATGGCATTTTCTTTAGATCAATGCCGGTTAAAAAAAGCACTGCTTCAGGAAATACGCCGTTTGAATCTGCGAGCGGAGGGTGTCGACGCAATCATTACCCAACTCCCGCGGCTGATCAGCGTTTGTGGCCGGTTCTCTGGCAGCAGAAAAATGGCCCTGCGTATCGGAAGAGCTCTGCTTATGGATCCGCCGGTAATCCTGGCGCCATCATGCCCTGATTACACTCACACTAAAGGCAGATACACGTTTCGGGGCCTAAGCGGCGGGGTTTCGCTTCTCTCAAAAAAACAGATAGAATTCCTGAAAAAAGTTAAGGAAGTTTTTGAAATCGTGTCACCCATCATTCTCATAGCCGATCTTGAAAGCGAAGATGGGGAAATTCGGAGGGCGGTAGGGAAAGAAAAGGACGAATTCGATGCCCTAGTTTGCGAAACATTAGTCGCGACACGACGCGAGGCTGAATCTTTAGGATGGAAAGCAGGGTTTATGACGTCAATTTTCCCGGCACTTGCTCAAGAAGAACGTGAAGTTGCTCATTGGATTGCGGCTAATCCCAATTTCATTGCGCGGATTAATTCGGAAACTATTTCCCGCGTGGAAATGTACAATCGTATCAATCGGCACATAATCAAAGCGCAAACCCTTTTTTAGAAAATGATTAATCAGGATTTCTGACTTACTTCCATCACCCGGACCAAGATCTATTAGATTAAAACGTTGATAGGGCAAGAAATCAGCAATCGCATCTTTAAAATTTTCTAAAATTTCTAATTCGCATCTAGTTGGATAATATTCTTTAAGCTTCATAATGCGCTCAAAAATTTTATCACCACGAGCATCATAGAAGTATTTTGAAGCAATAGCCTTTTGCTTTTTTGAAAGACCCGAAAGAACATTGCGGGCGAAATTTTGAGAAATTAAGCCTTTACGGTAATTTGATTTGATAATTGTATACTGCCTTGTAATTTGCTTCATCTAATCTATAATATTCTAGAGTTAGTAACAATAAATTCAATATAATCTATTTTTGTGGAAGAAGCCACAAAATTTATTAATTTAGGGGTGGTTTTAACAAAAACGGTGAGACATTGATGATTTGACGAGTCAAAGAAGAAATCGGCGAAATTTAAACTTTTATCAATAAAAAATCGGCGGAGAAGGGTTTTCTCCGCCGAGGTCTCATCAGTTAGAAAGGAGCGAAAAAAGCGTCTGAGCAATCCGTTCGGAGTGGTGGCGGGCCGGACCTTCACTCGTGTCCAAAAGATCAGCGGCAACCACTTTCTGTCCCGGCCGATCGGCAAGGTTGTTCTCTACCGGGACGGCATGTTCCTCGGTGTAGAGTTCAGTAAGCTCCGGGCTTGGACGGCCGGTGTTTACAACTACAAAATCCATCGGCCGACCGGTATAGCGCTCAACAACGTCAACAAAATCCGAAGCCTTAAATCCCGTAGTCTCGCCGTACTTAGTCATGAGATTGATCACATAGACGAATTTGGCTCTGGCAGTCCGAATCGCCTCTTTAGCCCCTCGCGGCAGTAAACACGGCACCAGACTGGAGTAGAGATCGCCCGGCCCGATTACTACTAGATCGGCATCGCCGATTGCCTCCAGAGCTATCGGGCTTGCTTCTGCTGGCGGCTCAAGCCAAGTCTCGCTGATTGGTATGCTGCCATCGTGTTGGGGAATGTCTATGTGCGTTTCGCCGCGGATTACTAGACCGTTTTGGAGACGAAAATAGGCATCAGCACGCTGGATGGCTATTGGCTCTACTCGATGGTGGGGCTGGAGTTCAAGCTTCTCTGCCATATACGCAATGGCCGAGCGAAGAGGTATACGCATCTTCTCGAAAGCAAGCAACAAAATGTTGCCGACTGTCTGATTGTGTTCCGCGAGCCCATCAGTTTCCTTGCCGGTAAATCGGAAACTGAACAACTTTGCCCCGATCGGATCTTGAGCAAGCGACACTACACACTTGTAGGCATCAGCGCCAGCCACAAATCCCGGGTGATGCTTCAAAAAAAGCGCCTGTGCTCCGCCCGAATCAAACGTATGCGGCATTGCCGTAATCCCAAGATCAGGCAGGTCTCGGAGTCCCTTAAGTTCGGTAAAAGCGCCGCTACCGCCGCAAATCACCACTATCTTTTTCAAGAGTTTACCTCCTTTATGTCTATGTTAACGAGCAGTTCTAGCCTAAGTTTGGTTTGATCTTCTCCAGTTGTCAACCGGAGCCAATAGGTAACTAATTGACTTGCTTTTCGTTATAGACATTGATACAATTAAAAAAACCGGTATGAAATCCTTGATTGGACAAAACTTCATAAAGACCTCGGGATTTGCCATGATTTTCTGGTTTATTTTTTACTTCCTCTACGGCGGTTCGGAGGTTGGTTTAAGTTTTGCTAAGCGCCCTAAATACTAAGTCCTAACAAAATAGAAAAACTTTAACTAGCCTCCGAACAGTTCGGGGGCTAGTTTGTTCTTTGCCAAAATCAAAACAGGCGACACCAGCCTTAAAATGAAGGAAGTTTTCTCTCGGTGTGAGGGGAAACAAAGGAGATTTTGGAAATGACCGGTTGGTTCAGTCGTCCGGAGTGTCCGAGCTCGCCGGCCAAGCGACATGAGTTTGGAGAAGAGAAGCAGTGTGAAGGATCATGGAATCACAGTGATCGCGGCGGCCGCGTTTATCCGCATAAGAGCCGCCGGTGCAAGCACTGCGGCGAATGGGTTTGCGATTTTTCCACCGTTCGAACCACCCCTGTTGGCTGGTGCTAGCGATGTCGAGACCCGTTTTAAGGTCAAACCTTACGGGTCTTTTTTATTAAAATATGAAATCATTGCTTTAATAAAGCAGGAATTATATTGTTTGTATAATATGGCAAGACAGAAGCTTAGCAAAGAAGATTTTAAAGCCGCGTTTGCGGTTATTAAGGAGGCATTAAAACCGCACCAAGCGAGGGTGTTTGTTTTGATTATTTTGAGTGTGATGGCCGCCGCCGTGGCAACGGGCGCGCTTTTTTAGTAAAGTAACCACGTAACAATATGAAGAAAAGAGTTATTACAGGCGAAGCAGTACGCCAGGTATTGCGTGATTACTGGCGTCAGTATAAAACTTATCCTTGGTACGTAGGTATTGGTTTTCTCTTGCCTGCCATAGGCACAATATTGGTATTTTTTGTTCCTCCACTCATAGTGGCGAGACTCTTAAATATTTTTATAGCCCAGGGCGAAATTTCAATTAATACTGCCGGCAGTTATATCTTGCTGTTTGGCGGGTTATGGCTCTTGGGCGAAGCCTTTTGGCGAATTGGTATGAATTTCTTGATTAAGATTGAAACGAAAGGAATTAACAGTTTGAGCAGAACCGTTTTCCATCGACTCATGGAGCGTGATTACAACTTCTACACCGACAACTTCGTCGGTTCGTTAACTAAAAAGGGGTTGGCCTTCGGGCGAAGTTTTGAAGTATTCACAGATACGCTGGTCTTTAACGTTGTCACCAACATCTTCCCGATACTTTTTGCGGTAGTAGTCTTATGGCGTTATTCTCCCTGGATCCCGCTTGTTTTGGTTCTCTGGATAGTAATTGGGATTACAGCCGGATTGCCAATTATTCGCCGGCGCTCCAAACTCGTCGCTCTTCGGCATGACGCCAGCAGTAAAACAGCTGGCAGGTTATCAGATTCAATGACAAATATGATGGCTATTAAGTCGTTTTCTAAAGAGAAGCAGGAATATGACGCGTATGGACGTTACGTAGACGACTTTACTTCCAAGTTTAAGAAAGCCGCGGATTACCAAAATCTCCGCTTTGACATTCTGATGTCGCCCATTTACGTAATAACCAACGTTTTTGGGTTGATTTTGGCCATCTTTTTTGTACAGCGGCTGGGACTGCAAGCTGGCGTGATAATCGTTGTTTTCTCATACTATTCCCTCGTCACGCGAATCTTATGGGAGGTTAGCAGGACCTACAGGCACATTGAGTCCTCCATTAGTGAAGCCGCCGAATTTACTCAAATGTTTCTTAATCCGCCGGCGGTCCAAGACCGGCCGAACGCGAAATCCTTGAAGGTAACTACTGCCGGTATTCAGTTTAACCGGGTTAACTTCAGATACAGCGGGGACCAAAACACAAAAGGCTCGTTTTTAAATAATTTTAGCTTGGATATTAAAGCTAAAGAGAAAGTCGGTTTAGTGGGTCCAAGCGGCGGAGGCAAAACAACCATTACCAAGCTTTTACTAAGATTTGTTGACTTGCAATCTGGGAGCATTACTATTGATGGGCAAAATATTAACGAGGTGACGCAAGCATCTTTACGTCAAACGATTGCCTACGTGCCGCAAGAACCCCTCTTGTTTCATAGGTCGCTTTTTGAGAATATTGCTTACGGCAATGAAGGAGCCTCAAAAGAAGACGTTGTAAAGGCGGCCAAACTTGCCCATGCCGACGAATTTATAGCGCAACTAAGGCAAGGTTACGAGACACTGGTTGGTGAGCGTGGCATTAAACTCTCCGGCGGACAACGACAACGAATAGCCATTGCCCGCGCCTTACTTAAAAATTCTCCAATACTGATACTGGACGAGGCCACGAGTTCTCTGGACTCGGAATCCGAAAAGTATATTCAGGAGGGCTTGTGGGAACTAATGAAAGACAAGACAGCACTAGTCATTGCGCACCGCCTATCAACCATAAAACACTTGGACAGGATTATTGTTCTTAACCAAGGAAAAATTGTCCAAGACAGTACTCATAATAAGCTCATAAAGCAAAAAGGGCTTTACGCTAAACTGTGGAGTCACCAATCCGGAGGATTTTTAGAAGTTTAGTTAGGTCATCTTACCAGAATTAAATGCACCTCAAAATAAAAAACCCACCCCGGCTCTAAAAACCGCAAGCGAGAGGATATAGGTAGAAATTTCCATTATGTTAATCCTCAAAAACCCTAGGCGGCCCAAAGCCGCCTTTTTTGTGCTATACTATCCTCGAATAAAGATTTAATTCTCTATGGCTGCTATTTTGGAACCGGTAAAAAACCTTGCCGATATCCAGGAATTTGATAACCACAAAGCGGTTTACCGATTTGAAGATGCCGCAAACAATTTGCGCGGCTTTATTGCGATTCATAACGATAATTTAGGGCCAGCCACCGGCGGCACGAGGATGTTTCCTTACGCGAACGAAAAAGAAGCACTAGCCGATGTTTTAAAACTTTCCCGCGCTATGACTTATAAGTGTGCTTTGGCCGGCGTGCGCCACGGCGGCGGCAAGGCAGTGATTATCGGCAACCCCGATAAAGATAAAAACGAAGAACTACTTCGATCTTACGCACGTATTATCAATAAATTGGAAGGAATTTTTACAACCGGCGAAGATTCAGGTATTACTGAAGATGATGTGCAGATTATGTTTGAAGAATCCGATTTTTTTAACGGCCGGAGAGGGGTCGCCGGCGATCCTTCGCCTTATGCCGCCCTAAGCACTTTTTATACAATTCAGGTTGCTCTTGCTGAAATTACCGGCATCAATGAACTTTTCAACATCAGGATTGCGATAAAAGGCATCGGTAAAGTAGGCGCCGAATTATTAAAACTTCTTGTTGGAGCCGGCGCTGAAGTCGTTATTGCGGATATAAAAACCGCAGTCACCGATGCAGTCAAGGCAAGATTCCCTCAAGTTAAAGTTGCTGATCCCGAGGTGATTCACGGAGAGCCGGCTGAAGTTTTTTCTCCCTGCGCGTTGGGCAATGATATTACCGACAAGAATGTTTATGAAATTAGCGCCAAGATAATTTGCGGGGCGGCCAACAATCAATTGGCGTCGCCAGAAGTCGGCGACCTGCTTTTTAAACGAAATATTTTCTACGTCCCCGATTACGTGGCCAATGCCGGCGGCTTGATCAATGTTATGGATGAACGGGATGAAGGCGGCTATAACAAAAAGCGAGTTTTGCACCGGATAGAACATCTTAGGGATACGCTCCGCACCATCTATCTCTTTTCCCAGCAGAGGCGAGAGCCGCCCTACCGAGTTGCCGATCGTTTGGCTGAAGACATTTTTCTCAATGGAAAAACCCCCTCCTTTGTGGCATAATATGATTAATGAAAGTGAATCAGGTTCAGACAGCCACCAATGCTGTAATCCAGCTTATACGCCGGAAACCCGAGTCTTTTTGGCTGCGTGAGCAGGCGTTGCGACCGATAAAATTATTTCACGAAGCGGCGCGCCGGGTGCCGGCCTATCGCGATTTTTTGAAGAAAAACAAGATTCAACCCGATAAAATTAAGACTTCAGGCGATCTTCGTTTAGTACCGCCTACCAGTAAAAAAAATTATCTCCGCGAATACCCGTTCGAAAAACTTTGCTGGGATGGTACGCTTAAGCATCCACTTGTTTTTACCGCAACTTCCGGCTCGACCGGCGAACCTTTCTACTTTGCCCGCGATTATCGAGTTGATTGGCAGGCAGCGGTGACGCACGAGCTTTTTTTTCGGAATAGCGAGAAGAGTGTGCAGGGACCAACTCTTATTTTGGTTTGTTTTGGGATGGGTGTTTGGATTGGCGGGGTGATCACTTATCAGTCGTTTGAGTTTATGCGCGAGGCCGGCTATCCGGTTTCTATACTTACGCCGGGCATTAACAAGCGTGAAATTTTTAATGCCTTACGGCGGATCGGGAATCATTTCAAAGAGATTATTTTAGTAGGTTACGCGCCGTTTCTTAAGGATATTATTGATGAGGCACCGCATAACGGTATCAATATCCGGAAGTTGAATATTCGCTTTATTTTTGCAGCTGAAGCCTTCACCGAAAAATTCCGTGACTATCTAGCGAAACATGTCAATATAACAAATCCTCTCCTTGACACCATGAATATATACGGCAGCGCCGATATTGGCGTGATGGCATTTGAGACTCCGGCGAGTATTTTGATTCGGCAGCTTGCCATGGGACGTTGGCGTCTATTTGCCGATATTTTTCATCAAATCCAGCGTACTCCAACGCTGGCCCAATATATTCCTCGTTTCATAAGTTTTGATGAACAGGGAGGGGAACTTTTTCTTACTGGCGATAATGCTATACCGCTTATCCGTTACGGCATCGGGGATCACGGCGGGGTGCTTACTTTAAAAGAAGCGATTGAGAAATGCCGAAATCACGGCATTGATTTCTTTAAGTCGGCGCGCGCACACGGCATAGCAAATTTTATATATAAATTACCCTTCGTCTATATCTATGAGCGAGTTGATATGGCAACGACTCTTTATGGTCTTCAAGTTTATCCGGAGACGATTCGCGAGGTTTTAATTGAACCGCCGATGAATAAGTACCTTACCGGAAAGCTTACCCTGATTACCAAATACGATCGTCGGCAAAATCAATATCTGGAAGTCAATCTTGAACTTCGCAAACATCGCAAGATACCCAAAAAAGTTCAGAAGATACTTTTGAGCCAGGTCGTTGCCAATCTCCGGCTTAAAAACTCGGAATACCGCGAACTCTATAACTTCTTAAAAGAGCGAGCCCTGCCCAAGCTCGTTTTCTGGCCCGCCGAGCATCAGCTTCACTTCAAACCTGGCATCAAACAAAAATGGGTAAAGAAATAAGATTAATGTCCAATCTAGATTTTGAACTTCGGAATATAAATAAGGGTGATTTTTTCAAACTCAAGGCTCCTTTTGAGAAAATAAAGTTTATTTTACGATACGGCATTTTAGCCCCTTCAACGCATAATAGCCAACCTTGGCTTTTTAAAATAGAAAATGACTCTTGCAAGATTTTTTATGACTCCGAGAAATATACAATCAAGGAAGCCGATCCAATTAAGCGAGATCTCTATATAAGTTTTGGCTGTCTTTTGGAAAATATTATTGTGGCTGCAAGTTATTTTAAAGTTTTTAGAAATTTGAATTATATCTTAAAGGATAATTTAGTTGCCGAAGTTACTTTCGGAGATTTAGAGAGAAAAGATATACAAATTAGCAAAGAGTTAGCAGATATTTTGGATGCCGTACCAAAAAGAGTTAATGTCAGAGGTATTTTTGAGCAGAAACCAGTTGAATCAGAAATTATTAAAAAAATTCAGTCGCTCGATAATAAATTTCCTGAATTACGGCTCGATTTAGTTCACGATAAGGAAAAAATAAATAAATTAGCGACACTCACCGCCGAAGGTTTAAGAATTGCCTACCAAAGCTCTAATTTTAGAAAAGAGATGTCCTCTTGGATGAACAGCAGTTTTTCAAAAAAGAGAGAGGGCATACCCGGTTATTCTTTAAGAATGCCGGCTTTGATTTCTCTGATTTTTCCTACTCTAGTCCGTTTTTTTAATATCGGAAAAGCGGTGGGAGCGCTTAATTACAAAAGTATCAGTTCCGCACCGCTCGTCCTAATCATCAGCTCCAAAGAGAATTCTCCTTTAAGCTGGCTAGAGGTGGGGAGATTATTTGAGCGGATAACGTTGGAATTAAATTCCAAGGAACTCAAAACCTCAATTTTTGTAGCTTCAATAGAGATAGGTGATTTATACAAGCAAGTGCAAAAGGTTATAAATTCTGGCCTCGTAGCACAGCTTTTATTTTGCGTCGGTTATATGAATTTTGAACAGAGGCCGAATTTGCGTCATCCGGTTGAGGCAAAGCTGATACCATGAAAATTTTTGGTAAATTTCTAAATTCACGCGATAACTCTTATAAACCGTTGATTTTTGATTTTAAAAAAGTTAACGATCTTAGTAAGGTAAGAAATTTATTAAAGCAGAAAAAGATTGTAAATGTCGTAGATGAATTTTCTGAACAGCTTAGAGAATTGGATTTAGTTAAAAATCCTAAACTTCTTACGCGAGAACCTAGAAAGTATGGCAATGATCCGAAACAGGGAAAATGGATTTACTATTCATGGCAGTCGTCTTTAGTTCATGTACTAGAAAAAGATAGCTATCTTCGCCTTAAGACTTCAAGAAATGAAAATTTAGTTTTACCATCTGACCAAAAAAAGTTCGCTCAATTTAGAATCGGCATCGCGGGATTAAATGTGGGCAACCCGGCGGCAGTGTGCCTTGCCTTAGAAGGCGGAGGGCTTGAGATGAAATTTGCTGATAATGATGTTTTATCGCTTACCAATTTTAATAGATTTAGAGCAAGCATAACTGATCTCGGTTTAAATAAGGCAGTGCTTTCCGCGCGGCAAGTTTACGAAATTAATCCTTTCGCAAAAATAGAAGTTTTTAGAGACGGCATAAAACCAGATAGTCTAGAAGAATTCCTTTTAAAGCCCAGGACAGATGTATTAATTGAAGAGATGGATAATTTAAGGCTTAAAATTTTAATAAGAGAAAAAGCCAGGCAGTATCGAATCCCGGTTGTGATGGTTACCGGCAACGGCCCGAATGTGATTATTGATATTGAAAGATTTGACCAGAATCCAGAGCTGCCGCTTTTAGGCGGATATCTTAAGCAATCCATAATTGATATTGCAAAGAGCGATAAACTGAAAACTTTGCCTTTTAAGAATAAAATGCTTTTGGCGCGAGACTTTATGGGGACGAAATATCTTACCCAAAGATTAAAGAAGTCATTTTTGCTCGTTGGTTCAAAACTCGCCGGTATACCGCAGTTGGCCGAATCATCCTTTCTGCGCGGCGCTGTTTTGTGCTATCTCATTCGTCAAATCTCAACCGGCAAAAAAACACCTTCAGGCAGATATAGCTTAAAATTAGATTCGATAATTCAGTAACTCCTTTAGGGGTTAATTCAAACCCGGCAGCAAATAAAAGTAGATAAGGAAATAATCTTGATTTGCAATGCTTAGAACTCCGTGCTATATTAGTTTATACGAACATTTACAAAAAGGAGGATAAAATGGGTTTGCTTTTTCTAGGCGGCGTTAATGGCGTTGGTAAGACCTCAATTGCACAAGCGCTTCGGAAAAGGTTATCGGTGCGTGTACTGGACGGTTCCTCAGAGCTCATGAAGTGGCTTGGTATCGCTGACGGCGATTACGTCAAGCTAAGAATTCTTCCAAAGAAAGTGAAAGAAAGAGCTCTTACAGATCTTTTCTGTGCTTTAAGCAAAGAAAGTGGGGTAGAAACAACCATAGTTACAGCCCATTACGTCAAAGTGTTTAATGGAAAGATTGCTCCCAGCTATGGACTATGGTATAGTTATTGTAGAGTACTTATACTTTTGATTGGTAACCCAGAATCAATCGTGCGGCGGATTCTTTATGATGAATTGATCAATAAAAGGATCAACCGTAGTCTATTTAGTAATGAACAGAGATCTTTGCGAGAAAAGATTGATTTTATAAAAAGAGCACAACTTATGTCTACTGAGGTGATGTTGAAGGCGTCTGAATCATTTAGAATCCCTTCCCATCACATCGAGAATATTGACGGTATGCCGCAAAAAGCCCCCGAACAGCTTGCCCAAATAATTAAAAGGAGGTTGTGAGAGAACCTCCTTTTTCTTATTAAAATTGTCCGGGAAGTGACCCTAGAAAAAATGTGTTAGTTAATAGTTATCAGGTAAATCGGAGATTTTCCAAATTGCTATTCCATTCCCAGGATGATTTCTCCCTCCATCCCTAAAGTCTGTATTAATGTATTCAATAAAAGGAGCTAAATTAAAAGGTTTTATATTCAAATTGATAGGCCTCCACTTACCTTCCCTGGTGTCTTTATTTTTGTCTTCACGGATAAACGTAGTAGTTAGAAGAAATGCGGAACCGCTTTTCTTTATATTTTTTAAAGCCTTGCAGATGTCTTTATTACTTAAATGCACAAAACAATCTCTACAGAAAATAAGGTCAACCCTTGGTAAGGGATTGTTTATAATATCTAACTCGATAAATTTTTTCTGTCCGTCGCTATATTTTTTAATATTTGACGCAATTAGTTCGGACACAATATCGGCACCGGTATATTCATCTAATCTTCGAAGATCTACAGCTTTCATCCAATTAAAATCACCGCAAGGAATATCAAGCATACTTCGAATATGATAACGCTTAATTATTTTGGGGAGTACTCTTCTTATTTTTCTCGTCGGCTTCATTTCCGCACCGGGACCAGATACAGATTCTTTTGATCCCCAATGATTAGTGCGGAAAATAGTGGTAAATAGTTCTTTATTTATGCGAAAAATTCTCACCATTTTACTACAATAATTTGACCTTATTTATTTACGACGACATAAAGACTCCCCCATTTTCTCTTGGGATTTGCGATGAGTTTGTTAAAACTCCATTTTTTGATGTTTGAAAACCTCGCCTTTTTCAACAATGAGTATAAATTCTTATAATCATACGCCCACAAATGAGGATTATAAATTTTATCGTCATCCATATCCCTGAAATGATAATTAACAAGGTCTATATAACTGTTTATGTAATTTGATATTTTGCGTCTTCCGTACCAGCGCTTAATGATTTCTTCCTTAAAAAGTTGATCATTTTTACAATAATTTTTTAAAACCAACTCTCCATCTGGTACACCAATCACAAAACGACCACCTTTTTTAAGTACCCGAAAACACTCTGATAAAAATTTTTCTATAGAAACAGGGTAATCAATATGCTCAAGTAAATGTTCACAGAATAGAAAGGTGCAACAATTATCAGGTAGGGGCAAGCCCTGTCTAACATCGTAGATAAGATCGGCTGGAGGGAAAATATCGATATTTAGAAAATCTTGGAGGTAATGCTGACCACCACCGATTTGTATACATTCAAAGGCAGATGAGCCTAAGTGTTTTCTCTGTTTTTCCCAATTGCCTTTGCCTTCTAAATGACTGCGTAGTACTGTTATCTCCTTTTCAAGTTTCCGGACTACTCTACCAAAGCCATGAGTAATGTTTTCATGTTTTTTAAAAAGGGCAAAATTATTCTCGATCTTTTTAAGAGCTTTACTTTCTTGATTTTTTTTACCTTTCATAATATTTAACTTTTACTCAAGAAGATTAGCTCGGGCACTGGGCATGTCTTTATTACGCATTGTAGTGAATCTCAAATTAATAAGTTGTGGAGCAATTTCGATATCCAATTCTTTCCCAATTTCAAGATAAATATAACCGTTTTTCTCGTAGGGTTTACCTTGGTAGATTCGATATCGAAGATCGGGATAGGCGGGGTTAATACCAACTTCGCCCTTTGGAAAGACACCATTAAAGGGGATTGCGATATGCATATAGTTCCAATAATTCCAGATTTGTAGTGCTTTAAACTGATCAAAATAGAAATAGAAATGAGGATATCTCCCGAAATTACGAAGTTCGCGATGAATAAGGTGTCCTAGTAGCGGACCAAAAAATTGGGTAAGATTGTCAAACTTCCATTCTAATTTATGCCATTCTATGAGTTTTGCATCTTCTTTAAAGAATCGAGCGTTTATTAAGAAAGCCAGTCTATCACATAGATATTTTGATATTTCATCAGTATTAAAATGCGTAAAAAATCCATAACGCTTCAAATACGAAACAACATCTAGGAATTTGGGTTTAAAAAGGCGAAGGCTGAAATTACTTGGAAGTTGTGGGAATAAAGAAAACACCATCCTCTTATGGCTCGGAGTCCAAAACTCTCCAATTGAATCGTAGTTAGTTGCCTCTTTACAATCTTGATAAAGCATTAAGAATTCAGCCAGAGTTTCGAAGTAAAAATAACCGAGAATAGGTAAATATTCTGTAGTCTTAACCATCATATCGAGAAAGTTTACAGAATCAACATTTTCATTTAGCCAATATTTACGATTACACAAACTCAAAAAATCAGATGCCTTCCTAATACGTTCAGCACAAAGATCCTCCAATAAATGTCGTTCGCCCAGAGAAAGGAGATATTCTAGATTTTTATATGTTTCTAGATGTAGTTCCCCAAGCCGCAGATAGTCAATTCCAATTAAGTTATTTCGGGCTTGCGATGGCAAGTCTATTCTAATCACGAGTATTCCGAGCTGATTCTTAGCAATTAACTCTTTTCCTAAGAATTTTGGCATTTCATGATTTATAATAAACTCGCCAAGATTGTGGAGTCTAAGTTTTCCGTCAGAAAGATCTATTGGGGTGCAATAGATACTTCCAACAAGGCATCCACTGCTTGGGAAGAGATGATTTTTTTCAAGAATATTATGTAAATTAGGAGTAATGTGGGCTAAAAAGATTTTCGAATTTTGCTTAAGAGATTTAAAGAAATTATTCTCGATTAAGAGACGACCATGAGTTGCTTGAAAGATTTTATTTCTCCAGAGGAATTCGTCGTTAACAATACGTGTTTTATTACGAGACAAGGAGTGTGTGAAGGTATTATAGAAAACGTGAACATCACTCCATTTATTAAGTAAATTTTCTAGCATAGAAGTTTTTTAAATGCATCTAAAACACTTGATGTATTATCTAATCCATCCAATTTTAATCTCTCGCTTCCAACTACTAGGTCATAAGCGAATTTTTTCATTGAAAGGCTAGGTTTTAATGCAAGATAATTATCACTAATCCACCATTTTAATTTTGGTTGACGATATCGATCGAGAGCGTCTGCTGTTTTCATAATATCTATCACAGTCTTGTATTTTTTATAAGCATCTTTATGCGATATTTCCGTATACGGATTTTCATGATACCTGATCATAAAGAATATTTCTTCAATATCTTCACTTTCAAGATTTAGAGAGAAATATTCGGTAATTTTTGTTAAATTATCTTTAAACCATACGGCAGCTCTTTCGCCATGACCAGGATCGCCTTTATCATCTATTCTCCTTATATCGTGTAGATGCGCCGCAATTATTATGTTTATGATATTTTTTTGAGAAAGCTTTATTTCTAAATCCAGTGTCGCTCCAAGAAAAGCTACCCTTAAAAGATGTCTTAAGCCATGGATGGAATCAATTATTTCGTTATTAAAGAACCATTCATTTAGAGGTAATAACTTTACAATTTGAGGTATAAGGTCTGGCCGCGGACAATATCTTTTAATAGAATTTTTTAATTCATCTGGTCTGTTAGAGTTAATCCAATCTAAGGTAGCCGGATCCATAAACTGAATACTTGGTAATTCATTTTTCTTTGCGAAATCGACGAGACTTACCATTTTAGCAGGTTATTATAATCTTTCCCAATCACCTTTGCCAATTTGAGGATAAAGTTCGCTTAAGGAAACTTTTAAAATTTTTGATTTGTTCCAAGCAGGACAGATAAAATTAAAATCCCTTTTTTGAAAATCACGCATCACTTCGGAAAACATTTCTAGACATACACCGCAAGGCGTACATATGTAGCTTTCTTTCCACCCCTTTCTATTAAATCTACCAACGAGAGCTAGAAATATTGGTGCCCCTCCCCTCTGGAAATATAGTTGATCCATCGCCATTCGTTCTGCACAAGTTGATCCAATTGCTCGGGATCTTGCATTGGTTGCGCCTAGGAATATGTTACCTTCGTTGTCTAAAATAGCGCATCCAACCTCATGTTTAGCAGAGGTCACAGAACGTTTTGCGGCCTCAAAAGCCTTTTTCATTAATCTTTTCTCCCGCGATTTTAGCGAACTATAATTTACAAATTTCATAGTTGCTCTATCAAATTCTTTTTCTCCTGTATTTAATCTCAGCTTTACGGGTAAATTCTCGTAACTCCTTCTCTGACATCAGGCGTATATCTAATTCTTTCGTAACTTTAGCTATTTTCTCAATCGCATCTTTTTTATCTTTAGTATTACTGATAACAGTTTCTAACTCAGCATGATAGTCCCATTCATCACTATGCTTAAGCGCTATTTCCACCCCCCTATAAAAGAAATTATGCCTCTTTTGAAATGAATGCATGATATTATTAGTCAGTTCCAGGTGTTTGAATAATCTTACTGCCGGCATTACGCTATCCTGCCGAATTGGTATTTCCAATTCTTCAAAATCGCTTCCTTTACCGATTTTATTAAGTTTAAGAACAATCTTCGCTTTCTTTTTTGCAATCTCATTTACCACCTTGAGAAGTTTATCTGGCATAATGAAAAAAAATACATCCTTATCGTCTTGTCCAAGATTTTTGGCATGATGAGTAAGGAAATCAAAGAGTCTTTTATAATCGACCTCACTAAATCTTGAGCGATATTCGATCTCGATATTCTTTTGATTTTTTAATTTGTTCAGCATATTTTTGAAATTGTTTAATGGTTTAGTTTAGAATACCATGTCTATTTTCAATTGTAAAAGTTGGTTAATGTTCTGCTAGTTCTTAATCATCTCATAAATGACCTAGAACGATCTTATTAAATGATCTTAAATTCTTACCGCTGATCATATTTTAAAAAATAAGCGGCACCAAGTTGTTAAGTACTTAAGCACCGCTTTGGATTTTTTTCACCCTTAGCTGACGAATCTTTTCACCAAGACGTAAGGTTCTTATGTCACCTTTCCACGCACCCAGGAGGCATTGCCCTAGGGGGGAGTTATAAGAGACTACACCTTTCTCGTCAGAGTAAATCGCTATCCCGAAGCTAGCAATTCTATAGGTTTCCTCCTCGTGTGTAGCTACATCTTCTATTGTAACTATTGTACTAATAGCAACTCTTATTGTCTCTTCGCTAGGATAAACGATTTGAGCATCACACTGGAGATCTATGAATTCCTGTAACCTACGAGACCAAAAAGCTACTTGCCGCAAAGCCTCTTCGTAAGGAAAGTTATCATGGAAAGTATCCGATCCTTGGTTACAGGCTTCTCCTATCTGTAGTTTCGCTTCATCTAGTTTAGCTTCAGTCTTGCGGATTTTCTCTTGTAACTTGGCAAAATCCTTAGGGGTAAAATAGTTAGGCATTTCTCACTCCTTTCTCTTGGTGAGCCGGGCTATTGCACCTGGTTTGTTAGTATTAAGTTGCTAATATTAATTATAAGCTTGATTAGACTCAATCGTCAACTTCTCGCCAACCCTCCAAAATCTTAGGGTGGCCAAAAGCCGCCTTTTTATAACCCAAACCGAGTTTTGTGGTATAATTTAAATAATGCCTACAGATTTAGCTATTACACTCGTAAGTGCCTTCGGGATTTTTTTCATTGGTATTGTCGTTTATTTTCACGACCGGAAAAGCATCAGTAATATCCTTTTTTTTCTTATCGCCCTCGCAACTGTATTGTGGGCTATCGCCAATTATTTTTCTTTAAACATCAATCCACCACAAGTACTATTTTGGATTAGACTTGTGTTATTTTTCGCTACACCCCATGCAGTATTGTTCTTTATCTTTACTTACAATTTTCCCAATAGAGGGTTAGTGATTAAAAGAACTTTATTTATAGCAAGCTTATTACTTTTACTTATAACGATGGGTGCAACTGTCTCGCCCTATGTCTTTACAAGGATTGAAGCGATTGATGATCGAATAGTCCCAATAGCCGGACCATTAATGCCTTTGTTCGCCTTAGTCGTCGTAATTTCTTTAATATCTGGAATCATCTTGATTGTAAGAAAATTTATAAAAGCACAAACCCTGGAAAGAATGCAATGGAGGTCCATGCTTATTGGAGTTTCTCTTAGTTATTTCCTATTGATATTAACCAATTTTCTTTTCGTAATTTTCTTAAAAGATACATCATTCATAATCTATGGGCCCCTTTTCATGTTGCCAACATTTGTAGGTATGGCCTATGCAATTTTACGTCATCATTTATTGAATGTTAAAGCAATCGCGACTGAGATCCTTACTTTTGTAATTCTGTCTGTTTCGCTTTTCGAGATTTTCGTAGCGAAAAATACTTTTGAGTTGATACTTAGAATCGTCATATTTATACTTTTCTTTACTTTTGGTATTTTTCTAATAAAAAGCGTACTCAAAGAAGTTGAACAGCGGGAAAGATTAGAGAAATTGACAAAAGAATTGGAAGCGGCGAATGCAAGACTTCGGGAGTTAGATCAGTTAAAATCCGAGTTTTTGAGTTTTGCCTCACATCAGGTGAAGTCGCCGATGGCGGTGATTAAGGGTTTTGCCGAGCTGATCTCTGACGGCACTTACGGGCCGGTCTCGGATGAGGCCAAAGCCAAAGCCAAGAAGATTAAAGAGTCTGCTGACCGGACTATTGTCTTGGTCAATAATCTTTTGGATTTAAGAAAAATTGAAGAGGGCAAGATGGAATATAAGTTTGAAGAGGTTGATATTGTGGCCTTGCTCTCTAGCATGGTTGAGGAATTTAAACCCTTGGCAGCGGCTAAAGGTTTGGATTTGCAGTTCCAAGCTTATTCTAATGTTCTTAAGAACATTAGAATAAGCGCTGATGCTAAACTATCCATCACCAACCAGCCCCTGCCGTCCATCAAAATCAAAGCTGATCCGGAAAAAATCCGGCAGGTCATTCAAAATATCATTGATAACGCCATTAAATATACAGATCGCGGTTACGTTAAAGTAACCGTTGACCAACGACCAACAACCAGCAACCAGAAACCAGAAACTGTGCTTATCACAGTCGAGGATACCGGTCGGGGAATGTCCAAAGAGATGCAAAGCCAAGCTTTTGAGCGATTTACCCGCGATGAGAGCGTGAAGAAAGAAATTCAAGGCACCGGCCTTGGCCTCTACATCGCCCGGGAAATCGTTACCGCCCATCACGGCGAAATTTGGGCAGAAAGTGAGGGAGAAGGACAGGGATCGCGGTTTTTTGTGAGGTTAAGGAATAGTTGACATATTTAATCTCTGCACTACCATTAAAATATGGCTGAAGTAACCAAAGAAGACATAAAGGAAGCCGTTGTTGAGGCGCTTGAGCCGTTTGCGGAGGCGGTTCAAGAGGATTTTAAGACAGTCAACACGCGGCTTGATAAGGTTGACTCCCGGCTTGATAGGGTTGACTCCCGACTTGATAAGGTTGATTCTCGGCTTGATAGGCTTGAGCTTGGCGTGACCGAACTAAAAGCAGACGTAAAATGGATGAAGGATAATGTGAGCCAGCTATTCGCTAAGTTGGATGATTTTATAACACTTATGAAAAAGCAGGAACAAGAGTTGATAGTGCTTGCCAATCAAGTTAGAAGGCTGGAAGAGCGAGTTGTCAAATTAGAATCTCAACAGCGTTAGAACCATCTATCTAGTTCGTCTCCCAGTTCTAGCTAAGATGAAGAAATTAATAATACTAATCATCGTCATTATTCTGGTCATAGTTGGCTATTTATTATTTTTCGCTAAACCGGCCAATAATCAGCCGGATGAGCGATCATTACATAGCGACATAAGCGGGGGATTTCTTTATCAGGTAACGGTTCCTAATGAATGGATTAAAGCAGCAGAAACGAGTAATTCTATTAGCTGGTTCACGCCAGAAGCTAATCGCTCAGACGATGGTCATTTAAAACAAGGCGCCAAGTTTGCAATTACAATATCCCAGAATCCAGAAAATCTTTCAATTAGTGAATGGTTAGAAAGATATTCAGGAGACAACCCCGATTCGCTAATCAGTAAAGAACTAATTCAGATTGCTAATTTCAATGGTGAGAAATACATTTACAACGACTTCGGTACTCAAACACCCTCGCGTATTAACATACACATCCAAACCCCAGATCGACTTTTGGGTTTTGTGGTATTTTATAGCGGAGCAGATAAGAATTATAATAAGCAGTTAACCGATCTAGCCGCCTCCTTTATAGAAAGAAATTTTTAGTATTTGAGCAATTAATGAAGCTATCATCCTTATCCATGAAAAAATATCCTGCAATTTTCATTATAGTTTTTATCAGTTTCGGATCTTGGTACTTTATGGTTAGCGACGCTAAAGAGCAAAGCGTTGTAGCCTCTAATAATAGATTTAGATATCCCATTAATATTCAAGGAGAATGGATTAAAGCTGAAGAAGCCGAAAACTATATGAGCTGGGTAACACCCAAGGTTTCTTCAGAGAACGTCAATCATTTAAAAAAAGGCGCAAAGCTCGCTATAGCTGTTTTAGATAATTTTGAAAATCTTCCGATTAGCGATTGGTTAGCAAGATATTCTGGAGAAGATCCATATTTCTTAATTGATAAGAAACCTATTCAATTTCAAGATTTCATTGGAGAGCGATATTTATATAGTCATTCCAGCATTAACCTAACACCCTCCCGTATTAATATTTACCTTCAAGCCCCCAACCTTATTTTGGGGTTTGCTGTTTTTTTTGAGGAAACAAAAGAAGACGACCGTAATTATGAAAAAGAACTACCTGATCTAATTGAGAAATTTTTAAGCTTAAACTTTTTTAATAAGCAAACACAAAGTTTTCTTAAAACATTGATAGCCTACGCTGCACCTATTCCAGTATCAGCGCCTTGGAATGGTGGTTATAGATGGATTGCTGGGAGTGGATGTTATGGCGGCGGTTCTTATTATGGCGACCCCCCAGGTCATACAGGTAACGATTTTTATGCTATCGATTTCAATGGTGTTTTCGACGAGAATTGTCTCCAGATAGAAAACGACGATGGCAAAGCAATACGTGCAGTGAATTCCGGGTCCATAGCTTTTATCGGGCAGAATCCTCTGTCGGGGTACGGCTACTTTGTTTTGTTAGATCATGGTAGCGGAATTACAAGTAGATATGCACATTTAAAGTATGACCCCATAATCTTACCCGGCATACAGGTTGGTCAGCAAATTTCGAAAGGACAGATTATTGGTTATAACGGTATGACTGGAGACGCAACGGGGAACCATCTGCACTTCGTCCTATATCAAAATAGTAGTTCTGTTCCACCAGACCCGATGGATGATCAATCTTTGTGCGATACTTGTGAAGGTACTCTAGTGCTTTCTAAAAACTATTTCGTAGTTTACGTCTCCGGCACTATTACCCAAGACACGACTTGGACTGCCGGCAATGTTTACGTTATCCAATCTTCCGTAACCGTTAATCCCGGGGTGACTTTAACAATCGAACCCGGTGTAGTGGTAAAATTTATGCCCAGCACTTTTTACAGTGATTCTTATATGGAGGTTTACGGAATGTTAAATGCACAAGGAACATCGGCTAACAAAATTTACTTCACTTCCCTTAAAGATGATACCGTGGGCGGTGATACCAATGGCGATGGCAGCGCTACCACCCCTGCCCCCGATGATTATCACGGCATCAGGTTTCAACAAGGTTCTACCGGCAATTTTGCCCATTCAGTCTTGCGCTACGGCGGCAACTATTATTGGTATGGCTACGGAATGATTAATAATTTTGGGGGCAATGTGAGTGTCATAGACAGTCAGATCACCGATAGCGGATATTTTGGGATTTTTATCTATACAACTCAATCAATAGGTCAATTAACCATTAATTCTTCTTTAATCAGCAACAACGTTAGAGATGGCATCAATATTCTTTCTCTCGCCACTACAAGTGTTAGCATCGCCAACAGCAATTTTAGTGGCAATGGTTCGTTTGGTTTAGGCGCATCTACGGGCGGCGGCGGCTTCCTTACTCTTGCCCTCACTTTTAACACTTTTTCTAATAATAAGGCGGGCGACGCTAGTATTAACGGCGATGTAAATTTTATAAATTCCGACAACACCACCAGCGGTACCGCTAAGCAAGGTTTCTATATAAGCGGAACTTCGCCAACAGATCAAGTTTGGAACCCAGGAGTTCCCTTCGTTATTTATGTCTTTACAGTAAATCAAGACAGGACTTTAACTATTCAACCCGGCACTATCGTAAAAATCATTCCCAGCAGTCTATATTCAGATGCTTTTATTGATGTCTCTGGAACGTTGAACGCCCAAGGAACTCCAGACAAAAAAATCTATTTTACTTCTTTTACTGACGATTCTGTGGGCGGCGATACCAATGGCGATGGCAGTGCTACCACCCCCGCCCCCGAAGATTATCACGGCATCAGGTTTCAACAAGATTCTACCGGCAATTTTGCCCATTCAGTCTTGCGCTACGGCGGGAACTATTATTTAAATGGCTATGGGATGATTAACAACTTTGGGGGAAATGTTAGTGTCATAAACAGTCAGATCACCGATAGCGGATATTTTGGGATCTTTATCTATACAACTCAATCAATAGGTCAATTAACCATTAATTCTTCTTTAATCAGCAACAACGTTAGAGATGGCATCAATATTCTTTCTCTCGCCACTACAAGTGTTAGCATCGCCAACAGCAATTTTAGTGGCAATGGTTCGTTTGGTTTAGGCGCATCTACGGGCGGCGGCGGCTTCCTTACTCTTGCCCTCACTTTTAACACTTTTTCTAACAACAGTTCTGGCGACGCCTATCTCTCCTACGGCTCTATTGATTTTATCAACTCCGGCAATACTACCAGCGGAGTTACCGCTCAAGGGTTTTTCATATCTGGTATTTCACCAACCAATCAAATCTGGAATCCCGGCGTGCCTTTTATTCCTTCCTACTTTGCTGTTGCTTCAGGCAAAAGTCTGACTATCCAACCCGGAGCCATAGTTAAGTTTCCTGCTAGCGGAATCATCAATATCTTAGGCAGCCTCAACGCTCAAACTACCCCCACCAACAAAATCTACTTCACCTCTTTAAAAGACGACTCCGTTGGCGGCGACACTAACGGCGACGGCAATGCCACTGCTCCCGCTCCTGGAGATTATCATGGCATTTATTTCGGCACTAACTCCACTGGTCTCTTCAACAATGTGGTTTTAAGATACGGCGGTGCCTATTGGCAACCAGCTGATGGAATGATTAGAAATTTTGGTGGGAATGTTAATATTGACAATACTATAATTAGTAGCAACCAATATGGCATCTATCAGATTTCAGGCACCACCACCGTTTCCCGAAGCTCGATTTACCGGAATAACGCTTATGGAATTTACAACTCAAGTTCAAATTCCGTAGTTGCCCAAAACAACTGGTGGGGGCATCGCACCGGCCCTTATCATCCGACCTTAAACCCCGGCGGCTTGGGCAATCCGGTTTCGGATAATGTGAATTTTATTCCGTGGCTGAAACAAGAGCCGCCGAGTGGCGGGCGATTCTAAAAAATTAAGATTTCTTTTTTCTTGATTTTTTAGTTGTGATTTTTGAAACTGCTTGGGCTTTGGCGCGGCGGGCGCGGAAGCGCTCCACTTTGCCGGCTGTATCAATCAGCTTTTCCTTGCCGGTATAAAATGGGTGGCATTTGTAGCAGATTTCCACGTTGATTTCCGGCTTGGTTGAGCCAACCGTAAACTTATTGCCGCAGGCGCAGCGCACAGCGGCTTTATCGTAGTATTTAGGATGGATGTCTGGTTTCATAGTAATGGCAGTATAGACGAAAACCCCAAGTTTGGCAAGTCAGTTTTAATAGCTGGAGGTGTGCATAAACCCTCTTGACAAAGCCCTTTTTGCCCATATACTTAAAGATGTAAAGCAATGAGCTAAACTAGAATCTTTATAACCGAATAGTCGCTTCCAATACATCCGTTCCTGTCCTAAGAAATTCGATAAGCATTTAGGATAGAGACGGGTGTATTAATTTCCGTTACGGCTGGCTGACTGAACGTTGAAATTTTAATATGGTTGAGAATTTTATAGTTGTCCCAATATTTCAGATGTCAGCTATCAGAAATCGGAAATCAGAGAATCTGATATCCGAAATCCGAGATCTGATATCTGGTTAATTTGAGGATTTGATCCTGGTCCAGGATGAACGCTGGCGGCGTGGATAAGGCATGCAAGTCGAACGATGGAAGCTGGACTCTGGGGACTAGAATCTGGATAATTACATTGTGCAAAACTTTAAAGAACTTGATGTATATAAAAGAGCAAGCGCGCTTTTTCCGAAAGTTTACCGAATAGTTCGGGCATGGAATCAACTTGATCAGCGAGAACTTGGAAGTCAGATTATACGAGCTGCGAATTCGATCCACGCGAATATTGCTGAAGGATATAGTAAAACACCCAATGATTTTAAGCGATACCTCGCGAGCGCAATTGGTTCATGCGATGAACTTGTAAGTCATCTGAGAGACGCGCGCAATATCGGTCTTTTAAAGGAAGAAATATATACATCATTTATAACGGAATATGAGATAGTCGGTAAGCAACTTACGCGTCTTAAGCAACAGTGGAAATAATCCAGCAGTCTAGCATCTAGAGTCCAGCTTCTAGAGTGGCGAACGAGTTAGTAATACCTTAGTACCTACCCCAAAGACGGGCATAGCCC